>CAVOIK010000026.1:0-82262 GCA_963695895.1 uncultured delta proteobacterium | reverse complement strand
AAACGACGCTTATTGATGTGCGCGTAAGTAATAGACATCACCGACCCAAAGAAATAGGCAGGTCCGAGGCCCTGATGAACGAGCGCAAGAGGTCGGGGCAGTGACCCACGCGCCGGGTCAGGCGGCTGAGGGTCGCGAGCAGGTCCGGGAGCGAATCGGGCCGGCCATTCGCGAGGGCCCGCTTGAGGTACGCCCACACGAGTTCGTCCGGATTGAGCTCGGGCGCGTACGCTGGGAAGCGTTCGACGTGGAGGCGGGGACACCGCGCGCGCAGCGTCCGGACATCCGGGCCCTTGTGGATCGGCCCGCCGTCCCAGAGCACGATCACGTGGCCCCGCAGATGCCGGAGCAGGGCGCGGAGGAAGAGCGCGACCTCCACGTGGGTGATGTTCTGGTCCGGATGGAAGTGGAGGTACAGGCCGAGCCGCCGCCGCTGGGCGCTGAGCGTGACGGCGGAGATGGCCGAGATCTTGTCCCGGCGGTAGCGGTGACGGACCAGCGGGGTGTGCCCCCGCGGCGCCCAGGTGCGGCGCACGGTCGGGATCAGCAGAAAGCCCGACTCGTCGAGGAACACCAGATGGGCGTTCAGGCGCCGGGCTTTTTTTTGACGGCGACCCAGCGCACGCGCTTCCACTGCGCGATCGCCGCCTCGTCGCGCTCGACCGCCCGCCGTTCGGGCTTCTGACAGGACCAGCCCAGCGCGACCAACACCCGCCCGACATGGGCGCGGTGCAAGGTCACGCCGAACCGCCGGCGGATCAGGGTGGCGATCCGCCGGTCGTCCACAGGTCGGTCGGAAAGCCCCACGCGATGGCGCCTTGCCAGCCACCGCGGCAGGCGCGCCCGTTGCCGGACCGTCAACTTCGGCGGCCGGGTCGCCGTCTACGACCTCGGCGGCGGCACGTTCGACATCTCGATCCTCGAGCTGGGCGACGGTGTCTTCGAGGTCAAGGCGACGAACGGCGACACCCACCTCGGCGGCGACGATTTCGACCAGCGCGTCATCGAATGGCTGCTGGCCGAGTTCAAGGCCGACCAGGGGATGGACCTGTCCAAGGACCAACAGGCCTTGCAGCGGCTGAAGGAAGCCGCCGAGAAGGCCAAGATCGAGCTCTCCTCGACGATGTCGACCGAGATCAACCTGCCCTACATCACGGCCGATGCGACCGGTCCGAAGCACCTGGTCGTGACGCTCGCCGGGCCAAGCTCGAGGACCTCGTCCGCGACCTCGTCGAGAAGACGAAGGACCCGGTGGCCAAGGCGCTCAAGGACTCCGGGCTCAAGCCTGGCGAGATCGACGAAGTCGTGCTGGTAGGGGGGATGACCCGGATGCCCGCCGTCATCGAGGCGGTCAAGGGCTTCTTCAACGGCAAGGAGCCGAACCGCGGAGTCAACCCCGATGAGGTCGTCGCCGTCGGCGCCGCCATCCAGGCGGGCGTGCTCGCCGGCGATGTCAAGGACGTCCTGCTCCTCGACGTCACGCCGCTGTCGCTCGGGATCGAGACGCTCGGTGGCGTGATGACCAAGCTCATCGAGCGAAACACGACCATCCCGACGTCGAAGTCGCCAGGTGTTCTCGACCGCCTCGGACAACCAGAGCCAGGTCGAGATCCACGTCCTCCAGGGCGAGCGCGAGTTCGCGGCCGACAACAAGACCCTCGGCCGGTTCATCCTCGACGGCATCCCGCCGGCGCCGCGAGGCATCCCGCAGGTCGAGGTCACGTTCGACATCGACGCGAACGGGATCCTCGACGTCAAGGCGTATACACGGAATGAGCCCTTCTGGTCACAACTCATTTTGTATCCAAGGGAAGTTCTTCCTTCTCAAATCAAGGTTCTTTGCCCAAGCAGTGGAACCTGCAAAAATGTAACTTCTGAGTGCAATAAGAATGCCAGTTAAATCCGGTAAGGTCAAATGGAATCAATTAAAAGAATAGGGTTGCGATATAGTAAATCTTGCTCAACAATAGACATTTTGTGAGAGCAACAACATCACGGGCACATCGGCTGAATACGCCACCTTGTCAAAGTAATAGTACCCAATCAACGTATCAAATCACCAAACGAATGTCAATGGATTGTTTTGAAGGGTAAAATCACGTAACCAGTTGTAAAATCAAGTAAAATGGCACAAGTGACTTTCGAGAAAACCACTCTCTCTAACTAGTCCTTTCCAATCTCGAAGCAGTTTTGATTCTTTAATTGATTATTGAAAGCAATTAGAAAACATTTCTGCTGGATGGCCCGTAAACACCCCAGGGACCGTGCCCTTAACATTCTCATTCCGAGACGGCCAAAAGAAAAGTTTCACAACACCATTTTTCTGTTGACAAGGGAGGGATATCAATTATAAAGTCCGATATTATGAAATTCGATCCTATCACATCCCGTCGGAGCTTTCGAGGATATCGCTGACAAGATTCGAAGAATCATTGTGAGTGGATCTTCTGTGCCAGGAGACCGGCTTCCTTCTGAAAAGGAACTCGCCAGCCAGTTTCAGGTCGGACGCCAAGCCGTCAGGGAGGGATTAAGGATTTTGGAATCCGCCGGGTCTGATCAGAGTGAGAAAGGGAAGCACCGGTGGCATATTTGTCTCTGACCTTAGCACCGAGAATGTCACGACCTCCATCTCGAATATGATCAAGCTCCGAAACGTCTCCCTGAAAAATCTCACCGAGGTCAGGATCGAACTGGAGAAGATCGTTCTCGTTTATGCCTTGACACGGATAACGGAAAACGATCTGAACGCTCTGGAGGATGCCATTCTCCGGGCAGAGAACACGATTAGCACGGGGAGAACGCTCCACGAAGGAAAATGTGGAGTTCCATTTGATTCTCAGTCGGGCGACCCAGAATGAGATGTTTCATATCCTGATGGAATCGGTGATGAAGATGGTCTCGGAGTTCTTGGAGAAACTAAAACCTACTCGAGCACAATCGCAAAGGGTTTTAGAGGATCATCGAACCCTTTTGAAACTGATTCGAAAACGAGATCGCAAGCCGTTGTGTGGAGCATATGGAGAAACACCTTCAGGAGATCGAAAACCGTCTAACTCCACGAGCGGTAAGAGTCGAAAATAAAATAAGATCGGTGCGAATTTCTTATGAAGAGGAGGCTAGAATGAAAATTGATATTCATAACCATTACTATCCAGAGCCTTTCATTAAGGCACTCGAGAAAGGGGCGATACCGACCCTTCAAATCATTCGTGATGAAGTCGGAAGAAACATTATGGTCCATAAGGGAACCCGGGTGGTGACGATCACACCTCCGATGAATAACGTTGAGCTCAGGCTCAAGGACATGGCGAAGGCCAAGGTGGATATGCAGGTACTCTCCCTTTCCATTCCCAGCGTGGATGCTTTTCCTCCAGACGAAGGACTGGCCTTTGCCCGGATGGTGAACGACGAGCTTGCAAGAGTATCCGACACAGTTTCCGGACCGGTTCACTTTTTTCGCAACCACCCCTTTGAAAGCCAAAGACGGAGTCCATCCGGGAACTCCACCGGGCCGTGAGAGAACTCGGTGCCCGGGGGATCATCCTTGGGTCCAACATTGATGGGATACCGTTGGATCACCGTGAATTCAGACCCTTCTTTGCACGGGTGGCTGAGTTGGATATCCCCATCCTTGTTCACCCCATGACTCCTCCCGGAAACGAGGCCATGAATGATTATCGGCTTGCCCCGATGATCGGGTTTGAGATGGATCTTTGTCTGGCCACCGTACGAATCGTCATGGGCGGCATCCTCAAGGATTTTCCTAATCTGAAATTCATCATCTCGCATCTGGGCGGAGCCGTTCCATACTTGACCGAACGCATTGAGAACTGCTTCCGGGCATACCCGGAATGCAAAGTAAACATCCAGGATTCTCCAAGGAATTATCTGAAGAAGATCTATATTGATACAGTCTCATTTCATCCACCGGCTCTGATGTGTGCTTATGCCTTTCCCGGCCCCGACCGTCTCATTCTGGGTTCTGATTATCCTCACGTCATCGGCGACATTGAGCGTGCTGTCTCTTCCATTCAAGACCTCGATATTCCCGAAGCGGACAAGCAGTTGATATTCAGCGGTAACCTGAAAAGGTTGATTAAGCTCTCGTGATACATGGCTTCCGGGCTGATCCGAGAAAAACATTAACCAAAGAACAAACTTGGTCCACCCTCACCAATAGAGATCTTCGGTAGATTTTCATTGCTTCGAGATGGCCAATTGGCCATGGGTCGTTGCTTTTCGCGGAGGTTGACCCAAGTCTCGGCGGGTGGCATTTACCTGCAATCATTCGGAGAGGACCAGCAGATCAACTGATGTGTTCAAGAGAGGCACGGATGAAGGAGGTTGTCGAAACGACCATGTCCCGGAAAGAGAAGCTTGTCCATCCCTATATTCCCAACTCCGTTCCCGAGATCAAGGCGGAGCTGATGGAAGAGATAGGGATTACAGCCATTGAGGAGCTTTATCGAGTCATACCGGATGAATTGAGATTGAAAAGGAAATTGAATCTCCCAGAACCTTTTTTGGCTGAATATGAACTCCAGAAAGCATGTCAGAGAAATTCTTTCAAAAAATAAGACATGTGAAGACAACCTGAATTTTCTGGGCGCGGGGTGCTATCAACACTTTATTCCCGCCGTCTGTGACGAGATCAACGGGCGATCGGAGTTCTTAACAGCCTACGGGGGCGTCCCTTACACTACACTCGGCAGGTTCCAGTCTTGCTTCGAGTTTCAAAGCCAGATGGGTGAGCTCCTCAACATGGACGTGGTAGGCATGCCGACCTACAGCTGGGGGACGGCGGCCGGTCATGCCATCCGCATGGCTTCAAGGTTGACGGGACGAAATGAGGTGTTGATTGCGAAAACAGTGGATCCGGAACGCCTTGGACGTGATCAGAACGTTCTGCCAGTCCTCTGATCCCGAAAGCCGGATCGATATTCAAGTGGTTGATTATGATAGGAACACCGGACTCCTCAATGTGCGAAATCTGAAGAGATGTGGTTTCATCAAGGACCGCCGCCATCTATTTTGAGAATCCGACCTGTCTGGGAACGATCGAGTCTCAAGGCCAAGAGATATCTGACATCGCTCATCGTCAAGGAGCCATCAGTATCGTGGGTGTGGATCCGATCACGCTGGGGGTTTTGACTCCACCGTCGGATTATGGTGCGGATATTGTCGTCGGGACCGCTCAAACCCTAGGGATCCATATGAATTGCGGCGGGGGGACCTCAGGCTTTATTGCGACTCGAGATGAAGAGCAATATGTGGCGGAAAACCCGCTGTTTCTGATCAGTATCACGGATACGACTCATCCGGGAGAGTATGCATTCGGACAGTGTGCTTATGAGCGAACCTCGTACATGTCGAGAGAAAAGGCGAAAGATTGGGTGGGAACGGTCAGCGGGCTGTGGACCATCACCGCTTCCGTCTACATGGCGCTGATGGGACCCCAGGGGTTCAGGGACATCGGGAGAACAATTATCCAGAAAACGCATTACGCGATTGCACGCATTTCCGAGTTGAGAGGGGTCAAAATACTCTTTGGAGATCGAGCGTTCCGAGAATTCGTGGTCAACTTTGATGGTGCAGGTCGTTCTGTGAAAGAGGTGAATGATGCCCTACTGAACCATCAGGTTTTCGGGGGCAAGGATCTTTCGAAGGACTTTCCCGAACTTGGCAACAGTGCGCTTTACTGCGTCACCGAGATACACACGAAGAACGATATCGACAGACTCGTCTCTACACTTCAGGGGGTTTTGTCCGAGATGAAAAAAGACATAAAGCTGAGAAGGTATCATTCGCCTGTTTGGAGCGAACCGGTCATCATGGAAATGGGTCATCCTGGGGAGAGAGGAGTGCTCGTCCCCGAAGCCGAAGAAGAAGTTCAGGCCAGGGTCGGTCAAGCCGAAACCCATATCCCTGAGAATATGAGAAGGAAAGAACTCCCCAAACTCCCGGAGATCTCCCAGCTGCAGGCATTACGACATTATCTTCATCTCTCTCAGGAGAATCTGGGAATGGATTCGAATATTGAACTGGGTATGGGAACCGCCACGATGAAGTACAGCCCCAAGGTCAATGAATTCCTCGCCAGGTCGCCCCAGATGACCGAAATCCATCCTTATCAGGATGAGAGGACGATGCAAGGCATTCTTGAAATCATGTATCGGCTGGGGCTCTTCCTGTGCCGATATTTCCGGACTGGACCAGTTCGTTTTCCAGCCTTCGGGGGGAGGACTTGCAACGTATACCAATGCCTGCCTGTTCAGAGCTTATCATGCCTCGCGGGGAGAGCTCGAGCAGCGAAATGAGATCATCACAACGATTTTTTCTCACCCGGTCAACCCAGCGACGGCCAATGCCGCAGGGTTTCGGGTGATCACTCTGATGCCCGACGAGAAGGGGTATCCCGATTTCGAAGCCTTCAAGACAGTCTGCTCGAATCGGACCGCTGGCTTGATGATCACTAATCCGGAAGACACGGGCCTCTATAATCCCCGGATCAAGGAGTTTGTCGATGCCGTTCACGGGGTTGGAGGTTTATGCTTCTGTGATCAAGCAAACGCGAACGGGATGCTCGGCATCGCGAGGGTCAAGGAGGCCGGGTTTGACGCATGCCATTTTAATCTCCACAAAACCTTTTCCTCGCCCCACGGAAGCTTTGGGCCCGGGTGTGCGGCGTTTGGCGTGACCCAGGATCTCGCGAAATTCCTTCCGGTCCCTGTGGTCACCTTTGATGGGGAGCATTACCATCTGGACTACGATCGGCCCGAAAGCATCGGGAAGGTGAGAGAGTTCTTCGGAAACATCCCGGTCGTTCTGAGAGCCTATGCCTGGATCATGAGCATGGGTGCAGAAGGACTGCTGGAGGCATCTCAAGTTTCCGTGCTCAACAATAACTACCTTTCAAAAAAGCTCCTGAAGATCCCAGGAGTCAGTCTCTATTACGATCAGGAAAATTTCCGGATGGAGTTGACGCGATTCAGTTGGGAGAAGCTGAAAGCAGGAAACAGGGTGTGGGTCAGAGGATGTCCAGAGGAGAATGATCGACTATGGTTTGCAGGTTCACTTTATGAGCCACCATCCCTGGATCGTCCCGGAGCCATTCACGCCCGAGCCCTGCGAATCGTATTCAAAAGAGGACATCGACTATTTTGCGGAGGTGCTGCGGAGAATTTCCGAAGAAGCTCATGAAAACCCCGAGATTTTGAAGACGGCACCCCATAACGCATCGATCCATCAGCCGAACACAGCCGCTTTCCACGATCCGAAGAGATGGGCGATGACGTGGCGGGCCTATTTGCGGAAGCATGGAGCATCGGGTTCGTCCGAAGGATAGAGATTCCCGGTCATCATGAAAAAAAGCCTTGGTCTGATTGTTAATCCTGTCGCTGGAATCGGGGGGAGGGTGGGGCTCAAAGGAAGTGATGGTCCGGAGATCCTGGACAGAGCGTTGAAAATGGGAGCCGTCCCGGAGTCACCGGGAAGAGCCATCGAGGCTCTAAGAAGGATCGTCCCGATCAGCGATAGGCTTGAAGTGATCACGTACCCTTTTGAGATGGGAGAGGATGAGGTTCGGGCATGCGGCATCGTGCCGAAAGTGATCGGTTCCATCACCCAGGGGAGGACCACGGCACGGGATACGCAACAGGCCGCGAGAGACATGCTCGATCTTCAGGTCGACCTTCTTCTGTTTGCGGGCGGCGACGGGACTGCGCGAGACATCTGTGAGGTGATCGGCGACCGCATCCCCGCTTTGGGCATTCCCACGGGCGTGAAGATTCATTCGGCGGTATTTGCGATCAATCCAGATTACGCAGGTATTCTTGCGGCGAGATACCTGGGAGACGAATTCCCAAAGAGGCTATGCGAATCAGAGGTGATGGACATCGATGAGAATTCCTTCAGGGCGGGAAATCTCAAATCGAGATTATACGGCTATCTCAAAATTCCTTGTGAGACGGGAATGATTCAAGATGTAAAGATGGGGAGTGCTCCCGGAGAAGAAGCTTCGATGGAGGGAATGGCCCAAGACGTGGTCGAAAACATGGAGGAGGGAGGTTCTGTACATCATCGGTCCTGGAACGACCACCCGGGCCGTCATGAATCAGCTGGAGGCTCCCCAAAACGCTCCTCGGGGTCGATGCGGTCTATCAGAAGAAATTGGCAGGCTCGGATCTGAACGAAGCCCAGTTGCTGAGGTTGATGGAGGGCAAAAGCGCTCGGATCATTATGACCGTGATCGGCAAGCAAGGATACCTGTTTGGCAGAGGAAACCAACAGATCAGTCCGGAAGTCATCAAGCGAATGGGCAGGGAGAACATCATCGTCCTTGCGACCATGAACAAAATTCTCTCTCTGAACGGGCGTCCCCTGCTGGTGGATACGGGGGATCATGAGGTGGATCGGCTCCTGTCCGGATATGTCCAGGTCGTCACAGGATACAGGGAGAGGGTTGTGCAGAAAGTGAACTGCTAACCTGATAGCTCGTCAACCATCCGGAGGAAAACGGAATGGAGGGTTTGGTAAAAGGCAAAGTAGCATTAGTAACCGGCGGGGCTTCGGGGATTGGGCGTGCCGCTGCGATCCTTTTTGCAAGGGAAGGAGCGAAAGTGTCGGTTTCCGACATCGTTGTCTGAGGGCGGTGAAGAAACGATCCGTCTGATCAAGAAGTCCGGCGGGGAGGCTTTCTTTGTGAAGGCGGATGTGTCGAAGTCAGAGGACGTGGAAGCGATGGTGAATCAGACGGTGAAGACATATCACCGCCTCGACTGTGCCTTTAACAACGCCGGAGTCTCCGAATCGGGAGCAGAGATGACGGGCACCGTCCGCTGTTCGGAAAAGGAGTGGGAACGGATTATGGACATCAACCTGAAAGGGGTTTGGCTCTGCATGAAATACGAGATTCCGCAGATGTTGAAAGCGGGGGGAGGGGCGATCGTGAACGCCTCTTCCTTTGCCGGAATAACTGCCTCGATGCTGGGACTCGTGGTCTATTCAGGAAGTAAACACGGGGTCATTGGGCTGACGAAAACGGCGGCGGTTGAATTTGGAAAGCAGGGGATCCGGATCAACGCCGTGTGTCCGGGAGCGACGCGGACAGCGATGCTGGAAAAACATATGTCTGACCCTGAGGAAGAGGCTCGGATAGCCTCCATGAACCCATTGAACCGAATTGCTTCGCCTATTGAAATCGCGGAGGCCGTCGTGTGGCTCTGCTCGGATAGAGCTTCCTTCGTCACGGGGATCGCGATGCCTGTCGATGGAGGGCAGACACTCTACTAGATTCCGCCCGGATTCGAGAAGATCATGATCTAGACCCTTTGCCGCTATGGACTCATTAGTAATTCAGGAGAACGGGGTTACGTCATAGAAAGAGGGCTGGGTTCAGTGCGCATCAGAGGGCTGTACTCAAGCTCGTAAAGGAGGTGATGAAACGCAAGCCATTTCTGTCACGATGTCGTATGCAGGGTATGCTATACGGGGAAGATCAGGAGAAAGTTCATACCGCAACTTGAACGTAAAGGGAGGAGAACATGAAATCGAATCGCACTCTGCAAATCGTCGTATTGGGATTGACGGGAATGTTTCTCATTCTGCTTCTGACGCCGGCCGGCGGCAGGGCAGCGGCCGTGACAGAGTGGAAGATGCAGACCATTTATCCTGCAGGTGACAGTACAACACCCTGTCACGTTGAGAAAATCGTAAAAGCACTCAACGACAAGCTTTCTGGCAAGCTCCATGTCACCCTCTACATGCCCGGGCAAATCGTCCCCGAGGAGCAGATGTTTGAGGCCTTGAAGAGGGGAGTTTATGATGTGGGATTCATGGCCCCTACGTGGTACCAAAGCTTCATCCCGGATGCCATGGTTGGCTTTGGTTTGCCACTCGGATGGTCAAATTACGACATGGACATGGAGTTCTTCTACAAATATGGATTTCTCAAATACATGCGTGACATCCATGCCGAACAGAATGTCTATTATCTTGGCCCCGCGAATATGGGAGCCGTGGGTCTGATCGGTAACTTCCCATTTCGTAAGCTGGAGGATATTAAGGGGAAAAAAATCTGGTGTATCGGATCTGTTGCAGCCTTTGTTAAGAATTTAGGAGGGACGCCCCGGTGACATTTCCTCTTTCAGAGCTTTATATGGCCTTGAAACTAGGGACGCTGGATGGAGCCGTACCCGGATTTGGTGACCTTGACTCGGCAGGGTACAAGGAAGTGATAAAATATGTGAATTATCCACCCTTTCTGGATCCCAATGCGTCAATTCTTGTTGGGATGAACAGCTGGAAGAAACTCTCCCCGGACGTGCAAAAGGCAGTGGAGGACACCCTCATGGAGATCCATCCGGCCATGCATAAGTGCATCGACGACTACACCGTGAACGCGATCGAGGCGTCGAAAAAACTGGGTGTTCAAATCATAACAATGGAGCCAAGCGAGGTGCAGAGGCTCAGACCTGCCGCATTGAAGGTATGGGACGAGATTGCAGGCAGAAGCCCGAGGGCGCCCAAAACGGTTCAGATGCTGAAAGATTTTCTGGCTACAAAAGGGATTAAGTTACAGTGAGCAAGGGGAAGAGAAAGGACGGGGTGTGTTCGTCGGATCTATGCCGATGGGCGCCCCGTCCTACGATTTTAGAGTAAAAGGCTGAACCGGTCGCGTCTAAGAGTTGAACTCAATGGCCATGGGCCAATTCAATGACAGGGAGACCAAGCATGAAAGAGAGCAAGATTCTCCAGACGATCGACAACATGAATGAATGGGTGGGACGAATTGCTTCCTTCGGATACGTAGCGATCCTGTTGATCCAAGTGATGGAGGTGATCCTCCGGTACGTCTTCAATAGTCCCACGATTTGGGCATGGGACATCAATGCCCAACTCTTTATGGGTGTGAGCATATTGGGAGGCGGCTTATGTTCTTCTGCATGACGGGCACGTCAGAGTGGACGTTTTATACGGTCGTGTCAGCGTCAGGAAAAAGGCGATTTTTGACTTGATCAGCTATACGCTGACAACCCTTGCCCTCGCCATATTGACCTGGCAGTTAGCAGACATGACCTGGGAGTCATGGCGGATCAAAGAGCGGAGCTGGAGCCTTTTTGCACCCCCCCTCTACCCAATCAAGACAATCTTTTTTATGGGTGTATTTTTGTTACTGTTGCAGACGATGGCCCATGTGTATCGGAGACTCCGGTCTCTCAGCAGGCAAGAATCCACTGGAGGAAAGGAGAGGCTTGATGGATCCGGTGACGTTGACAGCGGTACTGATGGGTGCTCTTTTCTTATTCATGGCGATTGGTTGTCCCATCGGTTTTGCTTCGCTCATTGTGGCTGTGTTTTTTGGCATTACACTTTGGGGGCCCTCTCACATTTTTATGCTGGCGGCCTCCAGCGTATGGGGCTTTGTCATCCCAAGTACTGATCGCGGTCCCCTTATTCGTTTTGATGGGGAATATCATGCTCCACACGGGCATCGCCAGAAACGTGTTCGATTCCATTTACTATTTGGCAGGTTCATTGAGAGGTTCCCTGGCGATGGGGACGGTGGGGATGGCGAGTCTCTTCTCCGCCTTTTCCGGCTCAAGTTCAGCCATGACCGTTACCATTGGAAAATTATCTATTCCAGAAATGCGCAGACATGGCTACAACAAACAGTTGGTTCTCGGTACGATCATGGTGTCCGGGGTCATTGACTTTCTGATTCCTCCAAGTCTCCTGGCCATCATCCTTTGCAGTATCTCCGGCATGTCGGTCGGTCGGGTGTATCTCGCCATGTTCGTGCCTGGTTTTCTTCTTGCCGCGCTCTATTTAATCTACATCGGGGTGCGATGTTATTTGCAGCCTGCATCTCGGACCGGCCATTTCAACGAAAGACTTGCCTCCATGGTACAAGAGATTGACATCCATCAAAAGTGTGATACCCCCTGTAGCCATTGTTGTCGCCGTTCTGGGGGGCATCTACACGGGCATAGCCACTCCGACGGAATCGGGTGGTGTGGGAGCTTTGTCGATGGCCATCTACGCTGCGCTGACCGGGTCTTTGAACTGGTCTATTATGAAAAAGGCTGTCTGGATGACATTGGAACTAACCTCGATGCTCATGTGGTTGATTATCGGGGTGACTTGCTTCACCAATGTCTACACTGTCCTTGGCGCTCCGCAACTGATTCAGAAGTTCGTCGATTCGCTCCCCTTCGGTGGTTATGGCGTCATCGTGATGATACAGATTCTGTGGCTCATTTTGGGGTGCCTGATGGATGATCTCGCCATTATGATGCTCACCGTCCCTGTTTTCTTCCCGATTGCCAAATCGCTGGGGTTTGACCTGGTGTGGTTTTCGGTTCTCTTCATGGTGAATATGCAGATTGCGTGGCTCACACCTCCTTACGGTTTCAGCCTGTTCCTAACGAGGGCAATCACCGCCGGGTACAGATATCACCATGGGTGACATTTATCGTTCGGTTCCCCCCTTTATTGGCTTGCAATTAATATGTCTAGCGCTGGTGATGGCCTTTCCGAATGAATTCGTGCTATGGCTTCCTAATCTCGTCCTTGGCAAATGAGATCAGTGTCGGTCCCGGATGGCCAAGAGATAAAGGTTCGTGACAATCCTTTCTTCATGTTGGGAGAATAAGATGGGTCAAGAACAGCAAAACCCTGGCCTTGAACCGACTCCGGGAGAGAGTGGCCTTCATCACAGGCGTAGCCCGGCCTCGCGGCATGGGGAACTGCGTGGCCCAGCGGTTCGCTCGCGAAGGAGCGAGCGTGATCATTACGGATGTCATGGAACAGGTGTGGGAGCGTGAGAAGGACTTGCGTGACCAGGGGTTTACCGTTCGGGCATTCCAGGCTGACCTGTCGAAGCTTGATCGAGTAAAGGAGATCGTGAAACAGTCCGTCAGCGAATTCGGCAAGATCGACATTCTGGTGAACGTGGCCGGCAGGTCGATTCCTCCACGGCCTCGTTTTCTTGACATGTCAGAAGAGTATTGGAATATAGTGATGGACCGTAATCTCAGAACAGTTCTCAACTGCTGCTGGGCTGTGCTACCCCATATGGTGGACCGGAACTATGGTAAGGTGATCAATTTCTCTTCCATCACGGGGCCCAGGACCATCCTTCGCTACTCGTCCGCCTATGCTGCCGCCAAAGGAGCCGTATCCGCTTTCACCAGAGCCCTTGCCCTAGAGATGGGGGAGCACAATATCACCGTGAACGCAATCCTTCCAGGAGACATCGATACAGAAGACAAACCGTGGACGCCCGAGGATGGAAGACATGATCTCGGTGTTATTAACCCACGTCTGAGTTGCCCCATTCCGAGACCGGGGAGATCCGAAGAAGTGGCTGACCTTGCCCTCTTTCTGGCCACAGATGAATCAAGGTTCATTACGGGGACAGAAGTCGTCATTGACGGAGGCGGGACGATCTGTCGAGCCTTTTCTGTTCGAGGCGTTTGGCCATCGCTTCAAAGGCCAGAGCAACGCAAAAGAATAGGAGGAAGACTTTGTTGATGAAAGGATATGCTGGAAAGATCGCATTGGACAGGGATTCCGGCGAAGGAACAACTCAGGGAATTAGGAATCGAAGACTCAAGCGAGAGGAGATAGGTCATGAAAATGGATGTGTTCAATCATATATTTCCCAAAGCCTCCTTCGAAAAGATGCTGAAGGTCTCTCCCAATGGCAAAGACATGCAGAAGCGAGTTCGTGAAATCCCCAGTATCGTCGATCTCGATCAGCGCTTTCGGATCATGGACAGCTTCAAGGACTATGTCCAGATCATCTGTCTTGCCGAGTCCGCCGATCGAGGTGTTGGGTCCTCCTCAGGTTTCGAGAGAGCTCGCGAAACTGGCCAACGATGGAATGGCGGAATTGGTGAGAAAATATCCGGATCGGTTCCCTGGCTTCATTGCTTCCCTTCCGATGAATGATCCTGAAGGTCTCCTCACGGAGGCAAAAAGAGCCGTTAACGACCTAGGCGCAGTCGGAGTTCAAATATTTACTAATGTGTTAGGTCGACCGCTGACCCGGCCAGAAACCATGCCGCTCTTTGACCTGATGACAGAGTTGGACCAACCGATCTGGCTGCATCCTGCTCGTGGGGCCGGATGTCCCCGACTACAAAGGTGAGCCCAAGAGCCACTATGAAATCTGGTGGACCTTTGGCTGGCCGTACGAAACCAGTGTCGCCATGGCTCACCTGGTGTTTTCTGGACTTTTTGACAAGCATCCTGATCTAAAAATTATCACCCATCATCTCGGGGGCATGATCCCTTACTTTGAGGGCAGAGTGGGACCTGGGTGGGATCAACTCGGGACGCGCACGTCAGATGAGGACTACACGCTCCTTCTCAAGAAACTGAAGAAGCGGCCCCTCGATTACTTTCATCTCTTTTACGGCGATTCCGCTGTTTTTGGATCAAAGGCGGCGACGGTCTGCGGCCTCTCGTTCTTTGGAGCGGACCGCGTCCTCTTTGCTTCGGATTCACCATTTGACCCGGAGCGGGGATCGGCCTACATTCGGTGGACGATTGAGATCCTTGATCACCTTGAAATCAGCAAAGAGGAACGTTACTCCATTTACGAAGGAAATGCGAGAAAACTGCTTAAACTGAAAGATTAGGATTGACAGGTCAGAAGCACCCTACCGGCAGACATTTCCTTAAGGGAGGAAAAGACATGCAGGATCAAAGAATGATGGGCGACATTGAAGAAAAACTGCAATCTCGAACGCCAATCTTTTTCAGGGATGCTTCGAGACGACTCCGATGCGTGTCGAATTCTTTTTTCTGGGCGCCACGCAAGCAGCAGACCCCTATCCCCCACCCTTTTTCATCGAAGGTCTGCTTCAATCCATGCAGGCCACCGATTTCGGGATTATCATCAGACCCAAAGCAATACCAATAGCTTATGGGAACTATCTCCTAAAAATATGCCTAACAAACCTCTTGCCGTTTCACCAAATAATCCCATGCTCAACAGCTGCAAAGGAGATTATTTGCAAACCGATCATGTTGGCTGCTTTGTGCTGATTTCTGCGCGCTATCGAATTAACGCCCAGATTACGAGTAGCACGACGGCGCCAAGAAGCGACAGGAAGAAACCTGCAGGATGGAACTTCGAACCTTCCGGAGGCCTTGAAATGAGCCGACCAATAAGCCCGCCGACCAGTGACCCGACGATGCCTAGAATTGCTGTAATGATGAACCCCATATGCTGGGTTCCTGGAACGATGGCTCGAGCGATAAGACCCACAATGAATCCCACGATAATTGACCAGATTATGTGCAACATTGTCGTCTCCTCCCGCTTATAGGACCGTTTACGAACGCCCCTTTAGAAATTCATTTTCTCCCACTTACGGGTACATTTTCCTGTTCATTTAACTGCCGATGCGCCTGATCGTGACTATCGGTTGAACCGAAAAGATGCCAATCAGCACCTTCTTAAAAATTGCGATATCAAAAACAGAAACGCCGTATCTGTGGAGCGAATAAAATAGATTCTACAGAAACTTCTTCTTCTTTTTTCACTCCCTTTACCCTTTTATTTGACGAAGCAAAACAAAAAAACCGAGTTTTACTTTTAGATTCACGTCGGCAACTCGGCCACCTCAAGAAAAACTCGTTTCCTTCCGTCTCCCCCTCACGAAGGGTTTGGTTTTGTCGGGAAATTTTATTCGCCCAAAAAATACAGCATGATCTTATCAAAAGGATAGATATTGTCAACGTAAAAAATAGATTTATGAAAATTTCTTTCTCTGGCGATCGGAGTAAAGTGGTTTCAATTTAACGGTAGATGTCTCTTGATTTCGGTTAGCAATGTTGGATTGCTAGGCAAGAATTGAAAAACGAGATTTCAGGAAGTACTGTTCGGCAGCGATCCGGTACACATGGAATTATCTCTCCCTGATTCCGAGTCGTGATCGGCAGGAAGATGGTTTGATGCGGAGAGCAGTCAAACTCCGTTTTTGTGGAAGTAAGGAGCCGGTTTTGAGGGCCGGATCAACAGAAAAGGGGCTACAGCATTGACACTGTAACCCCTTAATAAGATTGGTGGAGCAGATGGGATTCGAACCCACGACCTATGCGTTGCGAACGCATCGCTCTCCCAGCTGAGCCACTGCCCCAAGCTCATCAAAAAATACGCAAAGCGCATAGCGTAAGGCAAGATCTTAAGGATACATGAAACCCAAAACCTCGGAACCCGAAACGCGAAACCTCAGAACTTGAGAGTCTTCAAATACCGTTTCAGTTTTGGGCCAAGTTCGGGATGTTTCAAACCAAAGGCAATGTTGGCCTCGAGGTAACCCAATTTGTCGCCCGCATCGTAGCGATCGCCGAAGAATTCGTATCCGAAAACGGGTGCACGTCTATTCAGTTCTCTGAGCCCGTTGGTGAGCTGAATCTCTCCTTTGCGATCCGGACGGATATTTTCCAGGATCTCGAAGATCTCAGGCGGAAGGATGTATCTTCCGATAATGGCAAGATTCGAAGGCGCTGTCCCCTTCTCGGGTTTTTCAACCATGTCTTCGATCCGGTAAACACGGTCCTTGATCTTTTTCCCTTTGATGATTCCATAGAGATGGGCTTCTGTCCGGGGAACCTTTTGAATGGCTATCAGAGCAGGACCCGGAGCAGAAGAATTCACCCCCCGGCTGAGTTCTTCATAGATGTCGATCATCTGTCTGATGCAAGGGACCGATGCGTCAATGAGATCGTCGCCTAAGAGGACCGCAAAGGGCTCGTTGCCCACCGCTTTCTTGGCGCAAAGGACCGCATGACCGAGGCCCAGTGGTTCCTTCTGTCGAACAGAAACCAGGGTCACCATCTCAGAGACTTCTTGCACGATCTTGAGCAGATCGTGTCTTCCCTTTTTCCTGAGATGGTTCTCGAGTTCGGCAGATGTATCGAAGTGATCCTCAATCGATCCCTTTTCTCTTCCCGTGATGAGGATGACTTCTTCGATGCCGGAATGAACCACTTCTTCCATGATGTACTGGATGGTCGGCTTGTCCACGATGGGGAGCAGTTCCTTGGGGACAGCTTTGGTTGCAGGAAGAAACCGTGTTCCAAATCCCGCCGCAGGAAGTACCGCCTTTTTGACCTTGATCATAGCCCTAAGAGCCTCCGGATCGTCGTTTTGAGCTCTGTGAGATCGGCACATTTTACCACATAGGCGTCGGAAGCCCAAGTTGTAAAATCCTGTTTGTACTCCCCGTAGGCGGAGCAGAGGACGATCGGAAGTTCTCGGTCCTGTTCCCGGATGCGCTTCAAGACCTCGATCCCGTTCATTCCTGGCATCTTGATGTCGAGAGTGATGAGATCGGGTTTGAAACCCGGGAGTTTTTCGAGAGCTTCTTCCCCATTTTTTGCAAGCTCCACCGAAAAACCCTCATCCTCCAATTCTTCCTTGTAGAGGAACCGGATGTTTTCCTCGTCATCTACGACCATGATTCTTTTCATGGGTCTTCCTCCGGAATGGATACCACATTGCCCTGGCGAGGGTCCCTCAGGACGAAACGCTGTCTCTTGGACTCCTCCCGTGCGTTGATCGGAAAGGTGACGATGAACGTGGCTCCGTCTCCGGGTCGGTTGTCCACCTGGATCTGGCCCCCATGGGAGGTCACAATCTTGTGGACGATGGCCAAGCCCATCCCCAGACTGGATTCCTTCGTCGAATAAAAGGGATTGAAAATGTTGGGAAGCGTTTCAGGATCAATGCCGTTTCCCGTGTCCTTCACTTCCACTCGAAGATGAGACGTTCCATTTCTGAAGACAGGATAGGCTCGGACAGACAGAGTCCCATTTCCATTCATCGCCTGACAGGCATTGACGAACAAGTTGAAAAAGGCCTGTTTCAGCTCTCGATCGTCTCCCATGACTCTAGGAAGATCGGGGGCGAACTCTTTCACCATCTGAAGCTTCTCCGTCTTGTATTCCTCGGAGATCATTGAGAGGCTGCTTTCGAGAATCGTCTGGAGGTCACATGCCTTCAAAACAGGCGAGTCATTGTGAGTGTACTGCGTGACGTCATCGAGAATCTTCTCGATCCGAGCGACTTCCACCATGATGGTCTGAGCATATCGTTTCTCGGATCCTTCCTCGGTGACCGCACGGTACAGACGGCGGGCAAACCCACCGATGGAAACAAGTGGGTTCTTGATTTCGTGAGCAATCGTATCTGACAGCTCACCCAGGGCAGCCATTTTTTCATGATGAACCAGAAGGGCCTGAGTCTCCTTCAACTCTTCGTGCATCTCCTCGAGATGTCTGTAAAGGCGGGCATTCTCAATTGCCATCCCCGCCTGATTGGAGAACAGGGTCAGGAAATGGAGATCTTCCTCCGTAATGGGGTTCTGATTAAATAGATTGTCCACCAGGATGACTCCGATCACCTTCCCCTTTCCCCAAAGAGGAAGCGTGGCAAAGGAGTAGGTTCTGGGGGTGTGGCTTAGCTGGTCACTGACAGGACATCCGTCTCCTAGACCCAGAGTACATCCTCCTTCACAAGAGGTTAGGGCCTCTCTGAGGCTGGTCTGAGAGACTTGGAAGTTCATGGGTCTTTCCTCTCGCACGGTGCGGACAAGAATGCATTGTTCCTTGAGAAGCGGGAGGTCGATTTTCTTGACCTTCGCATTCAAGAGAGACTCAACCTGGGACGAGGTCTGGAGTTGAGCAATGACATCGAAAAGAGTTCCTTTGGATTGGGAGATGGTTGCCCAGATTTTTCCCGCTTCTTCTCCGCTGTCGGGACCGACGGCCATGATGCCCTTCAGGGTCTTGCTCTTCTCATGGACGAGAAAGAGCATGGCCCGGTTAAAGGCCAAACCATCCCCGACTGTGACGGCAGTCAGGATCAGATGGATGATCCGCTCAAAATTCATGGTCGTGAGAAGAACCTTGTTAAGCTCCCAGAGGACCGAAAGCCGCTTGGTCCTCTTTTCGTGTTCACGGGCCAACTCGGAAGTTTCATAGTGAGTCAGTGCGTTTTCGATGGCACAGGCGGTCTGATTTGCCATGGCGGCCAAGAGGTGGACGTCCTTCTCGTTAAACGGTGAAGAATCTTCGTTCTTTTCGTAAAAGGCGATCGTTCCGAAACATCTCCCCTTTGAAAGAAGGGGAGCACATATGACAGGAGGGGCATTCTGGCCTTCCTGAGTCTCGCTAAGAGGTATAGGCACTTGCGTGAAAAAAACCCTTTTGGCTAGTTTCTCATCGAGAGGAGACTCATGAACATTTCCAAAGCTGGACCTGACCCGTAAGTCTCCTGTCTTACGGTCCTCGAGTCTCACCACACCTCCCTTAGCCCGGAGGATTCTTGAGCCCATGGCAAGGATGGAGTCAAGGAGACTGTCCAACATCAACGTAGAGGTGGCCACCTTCCCCAGTTCATGAAGGCCTGTCAGTTCAGAAATCGTCTCTTCTGCTTCGTCGTGAAGTCTGGCATGGTGGAGAGCTCCACCCATCTCCGTCGCCACCAGGGTGAGGGTATCGATTTCAGGGGATGAAAATGTCCTTTTTCTCGAAAACCCGACATACAGAAGGCCCTGACACGAGGTTTCATCACAGATGGGCAAACAGGCAAAGGAAGGACTGACGAGAACCTCTTCTTCTGGAGTCATCTTTTCTCTGGGGAGAGAAGAGCCGTCTTCCACCCAGAGAGGTTTTCTTTCTGAAATGACGTGGGCCAGAAAACTGTTCGTGCTTATCTTTTCTGAATGCAAGAAAAGACACCGTTCGGCCTGCAGCGTGTCAGCCACGGAGTGAAGCATGTGATCGATCTTTGTTTCCAGAGGAAGAGATGCACCGGAGATCTGAAGAATGGTTTTGAGAAGGGGATGAATGTTGAGGCCGGACATAAGAGCCTACTTTGCCTCCCTCAGATATCCGGCTGCTTCTTCGGGAGGGGTGGGATTAATATAGAAACCCGTTCCCCACTCGAATCCGGCCACCTTGGTCAACTTGGGCATGATTTCAAAATGCCAATGGTAATGGTTCTCTTCTGTGTCGGAGAAGGAGGAGGTGTGAATGATGTAGTTATAGGGAGGATTGTTCAAGACCTGATTCATTCTCCGAAGGGTGTCTGAGAGGATCTGGGCAGCCTGCTCGTATTCAAAGGGCTCCATGTGTTCAAAGTGAGAATGGTGCTTCTTGGGGAGAACCCATGTCTCAAAAGGGAACCGAGAGGCAAAGGCTGCAATGGAAACAAAACTCTTGTTTTCGCTAATGACACGAGCTTTCTGCCGTATCTCTTGGCGGATGATGTCGCAGAAGACACAGCGTTCCTTGTATTGAAAATAGTTCCTTGAACCCTCAATCTCCTCGCTCACACGTCTCGGAACGATAGGGAGGGCGATGAGCTGAGAATGGGAGTGTTCCAGGGAGGCGCCTGCAGCCACGCCGTGGTTCTTAAAGACCAGGACATAGCGGAGCCGTGGGTCACGCTGGAGATCAATGATCCGTTCGCGGTAGGCCCAAAGCACGTTCTCCACTGCTTTGGGAGGAAGGGTCGCCAGCGTCTCCTGATGGAGAGGGGTTTCAACCAGAACCTCATGGGCTCCGATCCCGTTCATTTTATCGTAGATGCCCTCTCCCTCACGATTCAGTTCTCCTTCAATTCGAAGAGCAGGGAATTTGTTCGGGACAACCCGGAGGCTCCATCCCGGCGAATTCGGAGGTGTTCCGTTGCCTCGAAAGGCGAGGACCTCTGGGGGTGTTTTGTCCTCGTTTCCCTCGCACAGGGGACAGAATCCACCGGCTGGCTTATGCTGTTCGACGACAAAATCGGAGGGTCTTCTTCCTCTCTCTGTGGAGATGATGACCCACCTTCCGTGAATGGGATCTTTTCTCAGCTCAGGCATAGTCTCTCAACACGATTCAAAGATTTTTATGGGCTCCCATGGGGATTAGGCGCAGGCAGGTCAGCTCAGGATAAGGGATCGGCGGGGTCTTTGATCAGCCTGTCCTGGGGAGTCAGGTTGTTTCGTTGGTTGCGTTTAAGAAGGGAATTTCGGTGTTTCCTTCGTCCCCCTGAGTCTTTCTAAACGCTCCTTCTGCTCATCCTCTGTCTTGCAGTCAATACACTGGGTGGTCATGGGTCTCGCCATCAACCTTTTCTCGGAGATCGGTTTGCCGCAGGACTCACAGGTACCAAAGGTTCCGTCTTCAATACGATCAAGAGCCTCCTTGATCTTCTGGATCAATTTTCTCTCACGGTCCTTGATCCTGAGCTGGAAATTTCGGTCCGATTCCAAAGAGGCTCGGTCTGTGGGATCAGGGAAATCTTCCGAACGCTCATGCCCCATACCGTTGACTGCCTTTCCCGCTTCCTCCAAGAGGGCACGAACCTTTCCCTCGAGCAACCCTTTAAAGTAGATTAGTTTCTCCTGATTCATTCTGACCTTCTTCTCTCCAACCCGCTCGGAACGGGCATTAAATATCCTTCAACATATAAAAATAATACATTTTTTGGCTCAAAGTCAACAAGAGGACAGGTCCGTTACAGGGCAAAGTGGCAGGCGACCCGGTGACCTCCTCCCGCGTCCAAGAGCTGAGGCTCTTCGACCTTGCATCGCTCCTTAGAGTGGGGGCACCTGGGCTGAAAGGAACACCCCTGCTCTGAAGAAAGGGGTCGCGATTCCTCTCGGACGGCAGCCGGGTCTATCCGTTTTTGGAGGTTGAGTTTGGGAATGGCGGCGAGAAGGAGACGGGTGTAGGGATGGAGGGGACGGCGAAAGAGTTCTTCCCCGTCTGCCATCTCCACGATCTTTCCCATATACATGACCGCTATTCGATCACTGATGTGCTTGACGATTCGAAGATCGTGAGAGATGAAAAGGTAGGTGAGGCCAAACTGGTCTCTCAGGTCCATGAGGAGATTCAAAATCTGAGCTTGAATGGACACATCAAGGGCTGACACGGGCTCATCTGCCACAATAAGGTCGGGATGAAGGGAGATGGCTCGCGCAATTCCAATCCTCTGGCGCTGGCCACCACTGAATTCATGAGGG
Organism: uncultured delta proteobacterium; assembly: GCA_963695895.1. Lineage (GTDB taxonomy): Bacteria > Desulfobacterota > BSN033 > BSN033 > UBA1163 > CAVOIK01. Next base: position 60,228 of record CAVOIK010000026.1, on the reverse strand, counting down.
TAGCGGTCTGCGTCCTGGGGATGGAGTCCCACCTTTCCGAGGATGTCTGAGACCCTTTGACCCTTCTCTTTTCCCCGGGCAATGTGATGCACCTCGAGCCCCTCGCCCACAATCTCCCCAACTTTCATCCTTGGATTCAACGATTCATAGGGATCCTGGAAGATAAACTGCATGCGGGGCCTGAGTTTCCGAAGGGAGGCTCGATTCAATTGGAGGATATCCTGATCTCCAAAAAGGATCTGACCTGAGGTCGGCTCAATCAATCTGAGGACCGACTTTCCGATCGTCGTCTTTCCGCAACCGCTCTCACCGACCAGCCCCAGGGTCTCCCCTTTGCGGATCGCAAGAGAGACCCCGTCAACCGCGCGGATCGGTTTCTTCTCAGAAGAAAAGAGCCGCTGTTTGTAGTAGTACTTCTTTAAGTCTATTACTTGGAGAAGAGAATGAGTCTCCGCCATCGTTTCCTCTTCATAGGGTTCAAGGATTCAGGGGCATCAAGGGTTCGAGTTGAAAGCAAGAAAAACTTGAACCCTGGAACCCTCGAACCCTGGCCACCCCTATTCTAACAGCATTCTTTCCACCGGATGCATCGGCTGAAATGATTTTCGTTCACCTGAAAGAGGGGCGGTTCTTTCTTTTTACACTCCTCGATTCTCAAGTAACAACGGGGATGAAAGGTGCATCCCTCGGGTAAATCTCTTGGGTTGGGGACTTGTCCCGGAATCACATTGAGCCTCCGTGGTTTCTCTTCGAGGGAGGGGATCGAATCCAAGAGGCCTTTCGTGTAAGGATTCCGAACCTGTTGGAACAGGGTCTGAATGGGACTGTACTCCATGATTCGGCCCGCATACATGACCGCCACCCGATCTGCAATTTCTGTGACCACTCCCAGATCATGGGTAATCAGCATGACCGCCATGCCCATGTCTCTCTGGATCTCTCTCAAGAGGTGAAGGACCTGGGCCTGAATGGTGACATCCAGGGCCGTGGTCGGCTCATCGGCGATCAGGAGTTTCGGTTGACACGAAAGGGCCATGGCGATCATCGCCCGCTGCCTCATGCCCCCGCTCAGTTGATGGGGATAAGCATCGATGGTCGTTTCCGGAGAGGGAATCCTGACTCGATCGAGCATCTCGATGGCCTTCTTCCGCGCTGTTCCTTTGTCCACCTTCTGATGAAGAAGAACGGCTTCCATGATTTGATCCCCGATGGTGAAAACCGGGTTGAGCGACGTCATGGGCTCCTGAAAGATCATGGAGATGTCATTTCCTCTCACCTTCTCCATTTCCCTCTCTTCAAGGTCGAGGAGGTTTCTTCCGTCAAAAAGGATCTGTCCACTGACGATCTTCCCAGGAGGTGAGGAAATGAGTCTTAAGATAGAAAGGCCCGTGACGCTTTTCCCGCAGCCGGACTCACCCACCAAGCTGAGGATCTCTCCCGGATAGATCTCGAAATTCACATCCTCCACCGCCCGGATCACTCCCTCTTCGGTAAAGAAATGGGTGGAAAGAGAGCGAATCTCTAAGAGAGGCTTCTGCATAGGACATCCCTCAAATTAAAATGCAAAATGCACTTACCTCCTTCCTCGCAATCTTGGATCCAGGGCATCCCGCAAGCCTTCTCCTAATAGGTTGAAGGAGAGAACCGTAATGAGAATAGCCAACCCCGGGAAGACCGTCAACCACCAGGCATCAAAGATGTAAGTTCGTCCTTCGGTGAGGATATTCCCCCAACTCGGTGCAGGAGGCTGAACTCCGAACCCAAGGAAACTGAGGCCCGCTTCCACAAGAATGGCTGTGGCGACATCGAGCGTTGCCGTCACAAAGACAGGAGCCAGAGCGTTGGGGAGGATGTGCCGGAAGATGATCCGACGATCAGTCACTCCGAGTGCTTTGGCCGCTTGAGCAAAATCTCTTTCTCGCAATGAGAGAAACTCTGCCCTCACGAAACGTGACGTCCCCATCCATGAGGTGATTCCAATGACGATCATGACATTGAGGAGACTCGGACCCAGAACGGCCACGACAGTCAGGATGAGGAAGAAGGAGGGGAAACAGAGCATGATGTCAACGAAACGCATGAGCACACCATCGATCCAGCCGCTGTAATATCCGGCCACTGCTCCGACCAGGATTCCGATAAAGATGGAAATAGCGACTGCCACGAACCCTACGGACAAAGAGACTCTGGACCCGTAGAGCATCCGACTGAAGACGTCCCTACCCAACTGATCTGTTCCCAAGAAATGGTTGACAGAAGGAGCATCCAATTTCAATGAAACGCCCGTCTTTCCTGGGTCGTAGGGCGAGATAAAAGAAGCGAGCCCTGCGATCAAAAAGATGACCACGATCATGACGAGACCACCGACCGCCAACCGGTTTCTCTTAAAGTAGCGCCAGAAAGATTTTGACTCTGACATTTCCGTTCGGTGATAAACCTAATTTAAACTCGCTGGTCACCAGATCAAACGAATAAAGTTAGATCCACCCTTTTCATCGACTCAACTCACTTAACCTACTCAACTTACTCAACTCCTATGATCTGTATACCCTCATTGGTACCTAATTCTTGGATCGGCGATTCCATAGAGAAGATCTGCCACGAAGTTTCCAATCAGCACGAGCACCGCTGTGATCGTATTGATCGTCATGACCACAGGGTAGTCTCTGGAAAGCACTGCCTGATACGCCAGGCGTCCAATCCCTGGCCAGGCAAAAACCGTTTCTATGATGATGGAGCCTCCGATCAGGCCTGGGATCAGAAATCCAAAGAGCGTAATAATCGGAAGGAGCGCATTCCGCAGGGCGTGCTTATAGTAAACCGTTTCCTCTGGAAGCCCTTTGGCTTTTGCCGTCCGGATGTAATCCTGACGGATGACCTCGAGCATGCTCGATCGCGTATATCTGGAGAGGGCGGCAATGCCTCCGATGGCCAGGATGATGGACGGAAGCAGAAGATGCCACAGCCGATCCATCACGGATTCAAAACCTGTAAAATCTTCGGTCACGAAGGATCGCATTCCGAGCACAGGATAACCAAAAAGCTTGACTGTCCCGAGAATCAAAAGATAGGCGAGCCAAAAACTCGGGATCGAGATTCCCAGGTAGGCTCCAAACGTCCCGAGATTGTCCATGAAGGTGTATTGCCGTTTGGCCGAAAAGATGCCGAGAGGGATAGCGAGAGAGAAGATGATGAGCACAGCGATAAGATTAAGAAGAAGTGTATTCCAAATTCTTTCCCCGATCTTATCTAACACCGGTCTCCCGTCTTTGAAGGAATAGAGATTCCCAGTGAAAAGACGCTTGAGCCACAAGAAATACTGCTGGGTGACAGGTTTATCCAGGTCGTAGTTCTTCTCCATCTGCTCGATGATCTTGGGCGACACCTTGGGATCGAGGGTCAGTGCAATCGGGCTTCCAGGAGCCTGCGTGATGATGACCCAGGAGAGGACACTGATCCCGAAGAGCGTGATCAGAGTATAGAGGAGACGTCGGATGAGATAAGAGCCCATATCCAATACCAAATGCAAAATGCAAAATATGCAAAATGTAAAAAGGAGTCTTGTAAACCCGTCTCATTGCTCCATCATGATCCCGCGGGGGACTTGCCACTTGACGAGATCGTAAAGCAACCCCGCCTTCTCCATCTGAATGGATCGAAGAACTTCTTTGCCGCCGGCGTCTTTTTCAAGCAATTTGGAATTTCTTCTGAAGGGCAGCCATCCCTAAAGGGACGTAAAGAAAGGTATACGGCTGATCGTCTGCGATGAGCTCGTGGATTCGCCAATAGATCTGTTTTCTTTTTTCGACGTCGTATTCCTTTCTACCTTCCTCCCATAAACGATCGACCTCAGGGTTCTGGTAGGAGATGAAGTTAAACCCTCTCTCGATCTGGCTCGAATGCCAGATTTCGTAAGCGTCTGGATCGACCGAGAGGCTCCACCCGAGGACGCAGGCGTCAAAATGCTTTGCATTAACAAAATTCTTGAGGAAGACACTCCATTCGTAGAGCTCAAAGGTGACATCAATTCCGATTTCGCGAAGCTGCCTCTGGACCAACACACCCACATCCCGGCGTGTATCATTTCCACTGTTCGTGATGAGAGTGAACTTGAACGGTTTCCCATCCCGATCCAGAATCCCATCACCGTTCGTATCTTTCCAACCCGCTTCTGAAAGGATCTGGCGGGCCTTTTGGGGGTCGTAGGGAAGGGGTTTCACATTGGGATTACAGTACCAGAGATGGTTGGGAAAAGGACCGGTAGCTACGGTTCCCAGACCATAGAGAACATACTGGACAATCTCCTCACGATTGATGGCATGGGTAAAGGCCTGGCGTACACGTTTGTCCTGGAAGATGGGGTTCTTGAGATTGTACCCGATATAGGTGTAACCCAGGCTCGGTTGAGAGTAGATCTTTAGAAAAGGAACTTCATTCATTCGTCGGTATTCATAAGGATAGACACTCGAGTAGTCAACCCCCCGGGTCATGATTTCCATTTCATTAAGCGCCGTTTCAGGGATAATGCGATAAACGATCCGGTCCAGGTTGGGCTTCCCCTCAAAATAGTTGGGATTGGCCTCCACGACAATCTTTTCGTCGCTCACCCATTCCACAAAGCGGAAAGGTCCTGTGCCAATGGGGTTCCGATTGAACGAAGTCGTATTAATATCCTCTTTCTCCAAAAGGTGTTTGGGAATAATCCCGATCCCCCAGCTTTCAAGGCCTGGAGAGAAGGGTTGTTTGTAAGTGACCCTGAAGGTATAGGGATCGAGAACCTCGGCGGTCTTCACCAACTCGTAGCTACTGCGACGGACCGTGTTGGTTTTTTCGTCCATGATCTTGTCGTAAGTGAATTTCACATCGTGAGCGGTAAAGGGCTTTCCGTCATGCCATCGAACGCCTCGTCGAAGAGAGAAGGTGATCTTGGGTTCCTGTCCATTCTCGACCTTCCACGATTCTGCCAATTCTCCAACCAGATTTTGTAGGTTTCTGTCGTACTTGATGAGCCCATTGAAGACGAAACCGTTGATATCGCTCGAGGCTGAATCTTGCGAAAGGATTGGGTTGAGGAAGGAGGCATCTCCGATCGAGCTGATGATCAGCTGGTTCACTTTTGGGGGCGGCCGATAGCCCACAAAAAAGAGACTGATACCGACCAGAAGGAGAAATAGCATGGGAGGAATAAAGAGAAGGGTCTTGATCCTCAGAGCCGTGTCCTTTGAGCGATATTTTCTGTATATATAGAGGAAAAAAAGTGACTCCACAACCTTTTTGACTCAGCCCTTGCGAGAGCCGATAGCGAACTGCCATTAACCGACAGAATATGGTATATGGAGAGATAGGTTCGATCATAAGGGTTCACTAAAGACAGTTCCAGAGACGTTACCCTCTCACAAAGGGCTTTTCTGATTAACGCAAGGAGGAGGGGAATGGGATTCAATCCTTTTACGGAAAGGGACCTGACTTTTCTTAAGAATCTTGTGGGTGAAGACCGGGTTTCCACGGGACAGTCCAACCTGGAGCTTCATTCCGTGGATGAGACCCGTTATCGCGGATTCCTTCCGGAGGTTGTGGTGTGGCCGAAGACGAAGGAAGAGGTGAGTCAAATACTGAGAATGGCCAATGAGCGGTTGATCCCTGTCACTCCCTGGGGAGCAGGAACGAGCCTGGAAGGAAACCCTCTGCCTGTTCACAAGGGGATTGTTCTCGACTTTCAGCAAATGGATCAGATCTTGTCCGTCCGGGCGGATGCCTTCCAGGTTGATGTTCAACCCGGGGTGAAGTATCAGGATATGAACAAGGCCTTGAGTCGGCATGGCCTCTTTTTCCCTCCAGACCCGGGAGCGAACGCCACCATCGGAGGGATGATCGGGAACAATGCAAGCGGTGTGAGGACGGTCAAATACGGAGGGACAAAGGACAATGTGTTGAGGCTGGAGGTCGTCCGTCCGACCGGAGAGATCATCCGAACCGGAACCTTTGCCCACAAGAGTTCCTCGGGTTATGGATTGAGCCGGCTCTTTATTGGTTCAGAAGGAACACTTGGAATCGTGACAGAGGCCACGCTCCGGCTATTCGGCATTCCTGAAAAATTCAGTGCGGCCATCGTCAACTTCAATTCTGTCGAAGATGCAAGCAAGGCCGTCTATGACATCATGGGCTCAGGACTGGGGCCTGCAGCCCTGGAGCTGCTCGATGAGGAGACGATCAGGGTCATCAACATCGAAGGCCACCTCGGCTTGAAGGAGACACCCACGCTCTTTCTTGAATTCACAGGGGCCAGTGAAGCGAGCCTCAAAGAGGACTTGAGTCGGAGCGAGGAGATCTGCAAGGCCAATCAATCAACCCGTTTCCAGCCGGGCGTTGGTCGGGAGGAGAGGAACCGACTGTGGGAGGCTCGCCATCAAGCCTACGAGCTCATCAAACGAAATAACCCGGGTCTCGCTTATATGATTATCGATACAGCAGTCCCTCTTTCGCACTACTCCCAGATGATTCAGTTTGCCCGAGAGACCATCAAGAAACACGGAATCAAGGGATATATCCTGGGTCATGCAGGGGACGGGAATCTCCATCTCATCGTGGCGGGAAATTTCGGAGATTCCGATTTTATGAAACGGTTGGATCAGACAAACGAGGAGATGGTCTTATTTGCCCTTTCCGTGGGTGGCACAGCCACGGGCGAGCACGGGGTGGGCATGGGCAAGCGGAAGTTCATGAGGAAAGAGCACGGAGAGAGTCTTCGACTGATGAGACAGATCAAACAATTGCTGGATCCCAATGGAATCCTGAATCCTGGGAAGATTTTCCCAGAGGAGGGCTAAAAATATCAGCGCGGACGAGGTCTTGCCATCTTCGGTTGTCATTCAAGGGTTCTTGCCCAGGTGACTGAACTTCTTACCGCGTGGTGACCAAGACACTAAATCCCATCTGGGAGAGTCTTTCCGCCGTCCTGAGGGCAGAGTCCCTCTCCTCAAACTGTCCTACCCTGACGCGATGGTACTTTTGGGTCGAAGTTTCCACCGTGGCGACATAGACGTGATCGAAGTCTCTGCGAAGCTGCTCTGCCAATCTCTGGGCGTTGGTTTCATCGGTGAAAGAAGCAACCTGCAAAGTAAGTTGTTGGATTTCTTCAATCCATGGTCCGATGGTCTCAACCTTAACCCAAGCCGTTCCCTTCTCATAGACTCCGAGGATACTGGCTGCGGCATAAGAGAGGTCGATGATCCGGTCCTTCGCGAAGGGGCCCCGATCATTGACCTTTAACTCAAGAGATTTTCCGTTCTCGAGATTGGTGACAATGACGACGGTGCCCAGAGGGAGGGTGTTATGGGCACAGGTGAGCTGATACATGTCGTAAATCTCACCACTCGAGGTTGTTTTCCCGTGGAAGTCAGGTCCGTACCATGAAGCGACTCCGTATTGGACCCCCTGGGTCTCTCTCTTCTCGACCTTCGCGTAGGCGAGTTTTTCGTCCTTAGGTGCAGGAGGTGCCTTTCTGACTCCGGCGACCTGGCGCTTTGATCCACAAGCGGTCAAAAGAAGCATCGAGAAGAGTAGAGTCAAAGAAACGATGATTACGTATCTTCGCACGTCAATTCCCATCGAATTGCGGTTTGCCATAGCCATCATACACGAGATCTCGCCTACGAATCAACACTTTCCTCCGGGGCGTCTGAAGAAGAAAGGCTCCAACTGCCACCTGCTCTGAAGCCTGGACACGGATCTCACCCAGTCTGAACCGCTCTTTCAGGTTTCGAATATTTTCATTTCTCTGGCCTCTGAGATTAGACGTTTCTCTCTGATCGCACAATAGAAGCACCTCCTCCTTCTCTGAACATGGTTTGAGAAGTTGAGCTAGCATATCAAAAGCGATGGCTGATTCCACGAGGTGCCGGAAGGCAGGGTGATAGGGGCCTGCGAGGACGTGATCTCTTAACTCCTCTGTGGGCTGCAAACCTAAGCGTACCACCGGGATAGAGGCCCGCTCCATTTTGACCAGACCGACCTTAAGCCATTGGGTAGCCTCTTCAAGGGACAAAGGTGAATACCTTTGGGTTCGCCAAAGCGACTCCAGAGGCGCTCCTTTAAGGACCAAGGTTGGGTGGATCCTTACGAAGTGAGGTCTGAGTTCGATGATTGTATTAAGAGCGTGGAGAAAAAGTTCAAGGTTGTCTCCGGGAAGACCGATCATGAGCTGAACCCCTACCTCAAATCCGTAATCCATCAACCGACGGACGGCGGAGACCGTGTCCTCCGCTGTGTGGCCTCGATCAGAGAGGAAGAGCACATGGTCATCCATCGACTGTGCTCCGATTTCCACGGTCTTCACTCCAAAGGATGCGAGGAAATCGAAGCTCTTCTGATCTAAGGCATCGGGCCGGGTTGAAAGTCGAATCGAATCGATCTCGTTACTGGACATAAAAGGTTGGACTTCTTGGAGATAAGAGATTTGATCGCTTCGTTCCATGGCTGTAAAACTGCCACCATAGAAAGCGACTTGTTTCTCTCGGTCTTTTTGACGCGTATCGATCTTTTCGATTGAAGCGGCAATCTGCTCCCTTACCGCAAGCGGAGAGGGTGTCTCAGCGGCCATCGTTCTTTGATTGCAGAAAAGGCACCGTTTGCGACAGCCAGCATAGGGAAGAAAGATGGGGAGGATGAGAGGAGGGTGAGGCATATTATTCAATTTCTTTGTTTGCTACGGATGAGCTCAAATCCCAATCCACAAACTACAAATGTCAAATAAATCCCAAATTCCAATACCCAATGAGCCAAAAAATTTTATAGGTTTCTTGTAACTGTGAAATTAGAGTTCATTTGGAGTTGGGTCATTGACATTTGGTGCTTGTATCTTGGTGCTTATCTCCTCCAGTGCTTTTTTTGCTGCTTCCTGTTCTGCCTTTTTCTTGCTTTTCCCCCAGCCCACAACCTTTACCTTTTCGCTGACAGTCAAGGAAACCTGGAAACGCTTATCATGATCGGGTCCAAATTCCTCCAAAACATGGTAATCCGGAGAAATCCCGAGGGTTCGCTGAGTCAATTCCTGCAGAAGACTCTTGTAGTCATCCGAGTGAAGAGAAGTTGTGCCGGATGGAAAATAGGTTTCGAGGTGGCGCTGGACCATTTCGAGAGCGGGATCGAAGCCCGCATCCATATAAACGGCTCCGAGAACAGCCTCGTACGTGTTGGCGAGGATTGAGGACTTTTTCCGTCCTCCATCCAGAAGTTCGCTCTTCCCGAGAAGAAGAAAAGGCTCCAATTGAAGTTTGCGAGAGATAGAAGACAGAGAGGCTTGCTTGACGAGGTGAGACCTCTTCTGGGAAAGAGTCCCTTCGTGGGCCTCAGGGAATTGGTGGAAAAGGATGTGGCTCACGGCAAGATTGAGGACCGCATCTCCCAAGAATTCAAGAACCTCATTGGCCGCTTTATCCAAGGCAGGGTTCTGAACTGTGTTCGACTGATGGACGAATGATTTGTGGGTGAGAGCCTTGTCCAGCCACCCGATGTCCTTAAATCGATAATCGAGTCGCTCTTCCAGGTCCCTCAAAGACACAAGCCTTTCCTCATCCATGGATCCTCTCCGCTGCGGTCCCAATCACGTCTGTATCCGTCACATCGATAATGTGCACTTTCCATTCCTGATTGATCGAGGGCTGTTCTTCTCTTGAATTGCCGTCTTGAGTGATCAACACAGGGACATAGTTGCGTGAAAGGCCTTTCCAGTATCCTGTTCGCTTGTCCTGCCGATCTTGGACGAGCACATTCAGTTCCTGATGAAGAAACCTTTCATAGAAACTCTGGCGTTTTCTCTTCCCCAGGGTCCTCAGGATCTCAGCCCTTTCCGTAATGACGCTGTCTCTGACCTGGCGGGGAAACCGAAAGGCCGGAGTTCCTTTCCTTCTTGAGAAGGGAAAGACATGGAGATAAGAAAGGGGAAGGTTTTCAATGAGTTCTTGGGTGTGTTGGAACTGTTCCTCTGTTTCTCCGGGAAAGCCCACGATCACATCGACGCCGAGTGAGATTTGCGGAATTCTACGGTGGAGCTCGTGGATGAGAGAAGAGAGGAACGATGAGGCATAGTTCCTGTTCATCTTTCTCAGAATGTCATCATCTGCACTCTGAATTGGAATGTGGAGATGAGGGCACACCTTGGCGGACTGAGTGAGAAAGGAAATGAGAGCTGGCGAAAAATCGAGGGGCTCAATCGAGCTGAGCCGAATTCTGGGCGGAGTCTCAGCCTGTTCCAGTCGTTCAAGAAGTTTCTCCAAGGAAAAGGGAGGAGAGATATCCTGCCCGTAGGCACCGATGTGGATTCCCGTGAGGACAACCTCTTTGAATCCTTTCTCCTTCAATAGGGCGCAATGCTCGATGATTCTCTCGGGAGAAAGACTCCTCGATCGGCCGCGGGCATGGGGAACGATACAGTAAGAGCAATGGGCATCACATCCATCCTGGATCTTCAGGAACGCTCTCGTGTGTCGATGAAAAGAGGTGAGTGGAACATCGAGAAATTGGGTTTCCTTCTCGATGTCGCTGATCTGAAGTCGCTCCGTGCAGCCTTGTTCAATTTGAGGAAGCAGGTCTGAAAGGAAGTACTTTCTCCCTATTTCCCAGAAGATAGGTTACTCCCTTCATCTCCGCAAATGCTTGAGGTTCAACTTGGGCATAACAACCGGTCACGATGACGAGCGAATTGGGGCTGAACCGAAGAGCCTTTCGAACCATCTGCCTTGACTGGAAATCGGCACGATGGGTGACCGTACAGGTGTTGATGATGGTGATATCCGCCGGGTCTCCGAAAGGGACGGTACGGTATCCCTGGTGTTCCAGGGAATCGATGATGGCTTCCGATTCGAACTGATTGACTTTACAGCCCAGAGTGGCAATGGTGACGGTGGTCATGGCTACTCTCGACTAAAGTCGAACTAAGTTCAGATCTCCCCAAGCGCCCACTGTGTCGCCGACGATGATGACTGCGCCTAGGATGCCTGAAATCTCCTTCGCTTTTTCCAAACCGGCTTCCACGTCCTTTTTCTCTCGAATGATGTTTCCCACGGCCGTGGCTGCGGCGTCAGCGAGGGAAGCCGATTTGGACAAAATACAGATGGCATCGGCCTTGCCGAGACTCAGGGAAGGGCCGACGGTTCCAGAAGAGGTACAGATACCGAGAGGACTATCCTTCGGACCAACCGTAATCCCTATCTTTAGGCTTAGAGGGGAACTCCCGGCGTAGATTCCAATGGTGCGCTCCTTCGATGTTACGAGATAGAGGTCTCCGCCATTCTCGACGATCAGTTCTTCTGAAAGGGGCAGGAGGTCCTTGGAGACGAATTGGGCCACGGCTCCTGCCACGGCAGCCATGGGACCGACGGATGCTCGTTGCGAGGCTCGAATCATGTCCTGAGCAATCTCCGGTGCAAAGGGGTCCTCCTCGAGAGGGATGAGGCTCCGATGAAACTCGGGATGGGTGGAAATATAAGTTTCAAGCTGGTGCCGATATTTGAGAACCGATTCTCGGGTTTCTCTAGAGAGGTCTCTTTTTGCGCGGATGAGAAGGTCGGTCTCCTTAACGATGACTTCAAAATTCACAAGATCATCGGTCCTGACGAGGTTCCGATAAGTCCGAGGTTCATACACGGTATTGACCGGGGCGTGCCCCGCAAGCCCCGCCCTCCGGGCGGGGTCCCTGCCTGCCGGCAGGCAGGAAGGGGCACAATATGATGATAAATCATTGCCGGGAAGCCCCGCGCTGTGCCTGCCTGCGCGAAGCCGCTTCGGCGAAGGCAGGCGCGGGGAACTTCCAATTCTTCCGTTTCTTGGCTGTCATTATAATATTCACCGGAAAAGGGTGTCAAATGAAGCCGGAATGATTTAAACTTCTCTTGATCAAGGGCAAGTCGGCTGGATGCCCCGCCTTCCTGGCGGTAGGCAGGGGCGGGGAGGAAAGCCGACCCTGTAATCATAACTACATTTCCCGGAAGCGCCGCCCTGTGCCTGCCTGCGGTAGGCAGGGGCGGATTACGCCAGCCTCTCACATTACTCTAAAAAGAGTACATGATTATTGGAAGGATCCATAAATGAACCTAGCACGAGTTCTTTCCGAGGCCTGCAAGAAATATGGAGATCAACGGGTCGTCTTTTTTGAAGGGAAAAAGTACACGTTCAGAGAGATCGATGAAGAGGTGAGAAAACGGGCCCTCTGGCTGAAGACGACTGGGCATTCAGAAAGGCGACCGGGTTGCTCTGCAGCTACCCAAGAGCATGGAATTTCTCTTTATTCACCTGGCTGTCTTGTCGATCGGAGCGATCACGTTGCCACTCAATCCTGATTATGCGCCTGAGGAAGTTCACTACTACCTCTCCGATTCGGGAGCGTCGCTATTCGTGACCTATGGGAAAGGATTTGAACGCAACCGAAATCTCGTGAAGGGCATCCAGGGAATGAGGACTTTTCTGGTGGATGGAACTTCACCCGATGGACTCGGTCCACTTTCTCCGGCGCTTGAAAAGGTAGATGGTAGAGATCCTCGGACGTATCCGACTCAGGACGATGACGTTGCAATGTTTATGTACACCTCGGGGACCACGGGAAAGTCAAAAGGAGCCATGATCACACACCGAAATCTCGTCACCAACATGATGGCCTTGAAGGAGGTCTGGGGGTGGACGGATCAAGATAAATTGCTCCATGTCCTTCCGTTGATTCACGTTCATGGACTCTGTGTGGCGTTGCACGGTGGAATTGCGACTGGATCCACGATCATCATGCACGAGAGGTTCGATCCCAAGAGGACATGGAAAACGATCGAGGAGGAACGATGCACACTCTTCATGGCTGTTCCCACCCTCTATCACCGGCTCTTGAGCGAATGGGACCATGTAAAGCCCAATCTGTCATCCATGAGGGTCTTCATCTCCGGATCGGCTCCGTTGTCGGAGCCCCTGTTCCATCGCTTCGAAGAGACCACGGGATTCCGGATTCTCGAGCGGTACGGAATGACTGAAGCGGGCATGATTACTTCGAACCTCATTAGTCCTCTCCGGAAGAAAAGCGAAAAGCGTGGGATATCCACTTCCAGGAGTCAAAGCCCGAGTGGTGTCTGACAAGGGCGTCGATGTCAAACCGGGAGAGATCGGTGAAGTGTGGATTCGGGGTGACAATGTGTTCAAGGGATACTGGCGGATGCCTGAAAAGACCCGAGAGTCCTTTGAAGAAGGGTGGTTGAAGACGGGGGATGTGGGATATCAGGATCCCGGTGACAATCTGAGGCTTTATCTCGTGGGGCGAGCCAGGGAGCTGATCATCACTGGAGGATACAATGTCTATCCCAAAGAGATTGAAAATGTTCTGGAGAAGCACGAAGCAGTGCACGAAGCGGCGGTGATCGGACTTCCGGATGAGGATTACGGGGAGAGAGTGACTGCCGTGGTGGTGCCGAAAGAAGACCAGACAGAGACGTCCACAGAAGAGATCCTGAGCTACTGCAAACAGCATCTGGCCGGCTACAAATGTCCCAAACAGGTCATCCTGGTTGATCAATTACCGAGAAACACCATGGGCAAGATTCAAAAGGACGTGCTACAAAAGAAATATTCGAAGGCATAGTGGAAGTTGAGATATCTTAGCGACAATCAGGCAGGACGAGTAATGAGGTAAGAGGGTACAAGGGAATTGATAGGTTCCTGAAAGTCCTGCAAAAAGTCAGAAGATTGGACTTTGCGTACGTCTTTACAAAATCAGACGATGGGCCAGGGAGGTCTCGATGCGGAAAGTAAAAGTCATCCAAATGGGTATCGGTACAGTGGGAAAGGCAGTGACAAAGAGTCTGATCAAGAAGAAAGGAATGGAGGTGGTGGGTGCGCTAGACCTTGACAGCGGCAAGGCAGGGAAGGACCTCGGTGAGGTTGCGGAACTGAACACGAAGCTCAATATTGTTGTTACTGATGACGCAGATGCGCTGTTTTCTGAAACCTTCGCGGATGTGGTCATTCATGCGGTTGACGTTCACTTGCATGAGATCTATCCCCAAATCATCAAGCCCATTCAGCAAGGCATCAATGTGATATCAGCCTCCGAGGCCCTCGGAAATCCATACGTGAGTGAGCCGGCCTACGCGGCAAAGCTGGAAAAGCTGGCCAAGACCCACGGGGTAACAGTGCTGGGCACGGGTTTCAGTCCTGGTTTCTGCTCAGACTATTTGATCTTGGCTCTTACTGCCGCATGCAGCGATGTGCAGAAAATAACCTATGTGAGACGGGGGAATGCCCGACCCTATATGAAGGGGACGGTTGGACGACATTTCGGACTTGGACTCTCAGCTGAAGAATTCAAACGGGGAGTCGAAGAAGGCGTGATCATCGGGCATATCGGCTTTATGGAATCTCTTAAAACGATTGTCGACCGTTTCGGGTGGGACTTGGACACGGTACAAAGGAGAGTGGAGCCGGTTCACAACGCCCAGGGACAATTTGTAAGCACCAAGACCTCCGTCTGGGGAACAAAAGGGGGTGACGTGAAGATTGCGTTGGAGCTCGAAGCCTTTATCGACCCCGATATGGAAACGATGGACAGCATTACCATAGAAGGCGTGCCTCCCATCAGTCTGGTGATCAAGCCTTGCATCGGCAGCGTTCAAGCCACCGCGAACGCATTAATCAATGCGATTCCCCATGTCATCAATGCGAAGCCGGGTCTCCTAACACCAGGGGATCTACCTTTGGTTTTTGCTTTAGAAAATGATGTAAGAATGTTTCTCAAATAACTCTAGCCCCTCTTCGATTCCGTATCATGACGGTTTCCTTCGCTGAGACTCCACGATGCCAAAGCCTCTCTAATATAGTAAATTCGTTTTTCGCCCGCATTACAAGGCAAATAAGAAAATAACACAACCTGAGAGCATGGAATCCCTGAAATCTTTTCTATTGTTTTCGGAAAATGGCTATGATATCTTAAGGCCAACGTAAATTCGTATAGTAATTGTTGGCCGAGGAACTGCGGAAAAGCAAGCGTATGAACGTAGCGATGACACTCATGCAGCTCCGCGAGGTCTGCGACAGCCTCACAAGGAAAGGACATCAGTCATGAACGCGATTTCACTCGTCGGTATCTGTGCGGCGCTGGTTTTATCGCCCCTCGCAGGCTCGCCGTTGCTCGGGGCCGAGCCGCCTGCGACAGCGCCTGCCGACTGGGGGCCGATGAGCATCAATCTCGAAGACGTTCCCTATCCGCATCCGGTCAAGTACTTTGCGTTCACGCGTGGAAGGCCAGGATGTTCGGATGGCGTACATGGACGTCCCACCGCTCGGCACGCCGAACGGCAAATCGGTGATTCTGCTTCACGGCATGAACTTCTTCGGCGAGGTCTGGACGGACACGATCGAATTGCTCCGAAAGGAAGGCTACCGAGTCATTCCTATCGATCAGATCGGCTATGGACGTTCGTCGAAGCCGATTCTGCACTACACCATTAGCACGCACGCCTCCAACACCAAGCGGCTGCTCGATCACCTCGGCATCAAGGTGACCGACATCGTCACGCACTCGATGGGCGGCATGGTGGCGAGCCGCTTCGCGTCACTGTATCCCGACTCTGTTGGCAATCTCGCGATGATCAACCAAATCGGTTTGACCGACATCCGGCACGGGCGGCCGGCGCTCGATATCACAGAGATCTACAAGAGCGAGCTCGCGCGCGATTATCCCGAGATCGTGAAAGGCATGCGTGCCTATTACGTGAACTGGAAGCCCGAGTACATGAAGTACGTGAAGATTCACTACGGCTGGACGCGAAGCGGCGACTGGCCGCGCATGGCGATGGTCCGCGCGCTGCAGATGCAAGCCATCGTCAACGACCCGGTTGTGTACGACTGGGCAGTCGAGTATGGCGGGGTGATTGTCGGCGAAGGATGGCTCCGAATGGCTGGCACCAGGATCGTCTTCGACAGTGCAACGGGCGCCCCGAGGCACCAGGCTCCTTATCTTCACCCTCCCGATAGTCGGCGAGGACGGAGAGTGGAGCTCGCCACGGCTGAGTCCGGACGTTGGTGCCGAAGCAACTTGACAGATTCAAAGGGATGCGCTAAAAACAGGCCATGCCGAGACAAGCCAGACTGGATGCTCCTGGGACCCTCCATCATGTGATAGGGCGCGGGATTGAGAGGAGCGAGATATTTCGGAACGATTTTGATCGGGCGGATTTCCTGGGCCGGGTAGAGGATCTTAGCCGGGAAGGAAGTTGGATCATCTATGCTTGGGCGTTTTTATCCAACCATTTCCATCTGTTAGTCCGAACAGGGAAGCAAGGGCTTCCGAAAAGCATGAGAAAGCTTCTTACGGGTTATGTGGTTAATTTTAATCGCAGACATGGTCGCTTCGGTCATCTATTCCAAAACCGGTACAAGTCGATTGTCTGTGAGGATGATCCTTATTTGTTGGAACTCACGCGATATATTCATTTAAACCCCTTGCGAGCTGGCCTGGTGAAAAATCTGGAAGAATTGAAACGGTATCCTTGGGCGGGGCATTCCGTGTTGATGGGGGTGATTAAGAGGGATTGGCAGGATACGGAGACCATTCTGAGCTTTTTCGGGAGGCAGAGAAGAAATGCGGTGAAAAGCTATTCCCAATATGTTTCCGAAGGGGTCCGCGAGGGAAGAAGGCCGGATTTAGTCGGGGGAGGACTGGTTCGGAGTATGGGAGGATGGTCAGAGGTACTTTCATTGAGACAAAGGGGAATGGGGTTGGTATCGGATGCAAGAATCTTAGGCGGCAGCGATTTTGTTTCCCGGTTATTGTCGGAGGCAGAGCAAAAAGAGAAGGATATCTTGAGGCTTTCAAAGAAAATGGCTGATTTTGCATCTCTGGTGAAAAAGGTCATGAAGGGAGAAGGTATTCAGGAAAATGATTTGCGGTCAGGAAGCAGGAGAAAGCAGGTGGTTGAAGCAAGGAAATTATTCTGCCAGTTGGCGGTCAGGAAGATGGGGTATCCCGGAGCCGGGGTCGCCCGGTTTCTGGGTGTCACAACATCGGCGGTGAACAAGGCAGCGAATTCAGAGGAGGTATCTTCTTTAAAGCGGTATTTGTAAGTTGCTTGGGAACGAACGTCCCCCTTTTCGTTTTAGTTCCTTTTTCTCAAGGATCGGCCATCAGCTGAATCACATCATAATGCTTAAAGGTACTTCTGGATCAAGATCTCAGCAATCTGGACGGCGTTCAGGGCTGCTCCCTTTCGGATGTTGTCTGACACGATCCACAGGTTGATCCCGTTGGGAATCGATTCATCTTCGCGAATTCTTCCGACAAAAGTCTCGTCCTTCCCTGTGGCATGGATGGCCAGAGGATACTCGTTCTTCTTCGGGTTATCGACGACGACCACACCCGGTGCCTTCGACAAAATCTCTCTCACTTGGTCAGCCGTCAATTTCTTCTCGGTCTCGATATTAACGGATTCCGAATGGCTGTAGAAGACGGGAACCCTCACCGTCGTTGCCGTGACTCGGATGGAATCGTCCTCCATGATCTTCTTCGTCTCATTCACCATTTTGATCTCTTCTTTGGTATAACCGTTGTCAAAGAAGACATCGATGTGGGGCAGGCAGTTAAAGGCGATCTGGTGAGGATAAACTTCCCTCGGCACCTCCCGGTTGTTGTATATGGCGAGGACCTGATCCTCCAGTTCACGGATGGCCCTTTTCCCCGTTCCGGAGACAGCCTGGTATGTCGAAACGACAATCCGCTTGATTCGAGCGACGTCGTGGATGGGTTTCAAAGCAACCACCATCTGGATGGTGGAGCAGTTCGGATTAGCGATGATGTTCTTCTTCGTATACTGTGCAATGGCGTGAGGGTTGACCTCCGGAACGACCAAGGGGCACTGCGGATCCATGCGGAAAGCACTCGTGTTATCAATGACGACACAACCCGCCTTGCCTGCAATGGGAGCAAACTTCTCGCTCACCGAACCTCCGGCAGAGAAGAGGCCGATGTCCGTGCCCGCAAAGGAGTTCTCGTTCAGTACTTCGACAGTGTGTTGCTTTCCCTTAAACTCCATTTGGGTGCCCGAGCTTCTCGTCGAAGCCAGCAATTTAAGCTGATGGACAGGAAAATTTCTTTCCTGCAGAATGGACACCATTTCATTGCCCACCGCACCCGTGGCACCGACGACTGCCACATTGTATTTCTCCTTCTTCATAACCTCCTCCAACCTCACATCATGGAAATCCAAACGTCAAAATGCAAATATCAAAATTAGAAAAACAAAAATGAAGCACCCAACCCTTTGTATAGGAGACGATCTTAGCTTGCTTCCAGCAAGCCATTATCGAGATCCAGACCCTGACCCCGTCGCTTTTTGAGCTTTTCCTCCAGCTCCCTTTTTCCGTAAGTGCGCGACAAGCCCTCCATCATCAATCAGCTCTTGCATAAAAGAAGGGATAGGTTTAGCACGAAATGTTCTTCCCTTGGCTAAGGTCTTCGATTTCGCCTGTCCTGAGATCCACCCGAATCTGGTCCCCCTCCTGGATTGCTTCTGCAGCTTCCGCCGATTCGAGCAAGGGAACTCCCTGATTGAATCCATTGCGATAAAAGATCCGGGCAAAGCTTTTGGCAATGATGCACGAAATTCCCGCCACTTTCAAGACAAGGGGCGCATGTTCTCTCGATGATCCGCAACCAAAATTCTTTCCAGCCACCAAAATGTCTCCAGGCTTTACCTGTTTAACGAATTCGGGTCTCTCCTCCTCCATGGCGTGCTTGCCCAACTCTATGGGGTCGACGAGATTGAGGTATCGGGCGGGGATGATCGCATCCGTATCAATATCTGATCCAAATTTCCAGACCCTTCCTTGGAGTTTCATCGTTTCTTCTCTTCCTCCTACAAACAGGGTTCGAGCAGGGTTCAGGGATTCAAAGAGTTCGAGTGGTTTCTCGTTGGAACATTCCTTGCCCTTGACCCTGACCCTTGAACCCTTTCTAGGCCCTTTTCTTAACGACTTCCTCCGGATGACAAATCCGTCCCTTCACAGCACTGGCTGCAGCCACCGCAGGACCTGCCAGATAAACCTCGCTCTTGGCATGTCCCATTCTCCCTCGAAAATTTCGATTGGTTGTGGCGACGGCTCTCTCGCCCTCTGCCAAAACGCCCATATGTCCCCCCAAGCAGGGGCCACAGGTCGGAGGACTGACGACAGCCCCGGCGGAGAGAAAGACATCAAAGAGCTTTTCCTTGAGGGCCTGGCGATAGATCGTCGGCGTCGCAGGAATGACAATCATCCGGACGGAAGGAGCCACCTTTTTCCCTCTCAAGATTTTGGCAGCCACTCGGAGGTCATCCAGATGGCCATTGGTGCAAGAGCCAATGATGACCTGATCGATTTCAATCTTTCCAATCGTTCTCACGTCCTTGGCATTCGAAGGGATGTGCGGTAGGGACACCTGAGGAAAGATGTTCGAGGCATCGTATTCCCGAAGTCCGGCATAATGAGCGTCCGGATCACTCCGATAGATCTTGATAAGATCTCTTCGCACGAGCCTTCACATAGTCGAGGGTTGTCTCGTCCGGTTCGAAAATTCCATTTTTCCCGCCTGCCTCAATCGCCATGTTGGCCATGGTGAATCGGCTTGACATGGGAAGCTTCCGGATAGCCTCTCCGCTAAATTCCATGGCCTGGTAGAGCGCCCCATCCACGCCAATATCTCCAATCGTGTGAAGGATCAAGTCCTTTCCCGACACCCAGGGGTTGAGCTTCCCATGGAAGATAAACCTGATCGTCTCGGGTACTTTAAACCAGAGCCTTCCGGTGGCCATGGCTGCTCCCAGGTCCGTGCTTCCCACACCCGTCGCGAACGCCCCCACAGCGCCATACGTACAGGTGTGACTGTCGGCACCGACGACGACGTCTCCGGGAAGTACCAGTCCCTGTTCCGGAAGAAGGGCATGCTCAATCCCCACCTGACCGATCTCGAAGAAGTTCGTGAGGTGATGGGCCTTGGAAAAATCCCTCAGCGTCTTGCAGTTCTCCGCCGAGAGGATGTCCTTGGCAGGTGTAAAATGGTCAAGAACCAGAGCGACTCGGTCTCGGTGAAAGACCTTCTTTGCCCCGATGTCGTTGAAGGCCTGGATGGCCAGGGGTGCTGTAATGTCATTGGCAAGAGCCAAATCAATCTTGGCGTCGACCAGATTCCCCAGGAGCCACCGACTTCTTTCCCGCATGGGCTGCCAAGATTTTTTCGGTAATCGTCATCGGGACTGTTTTCGCCATGGTCACATCCCCACAAGTTTCCGTTTCTTAAACTCCATCTTATTGAGAGCATTGATATAGGCTTTGGCACTGGCCACGATGACATCGGTGTCCGCTCCCTGGCCAATGACGGCGTATCCCTTTTCTTCCAACCGAACCGTAACCTCTCCTTGAGCCTCAGTTCCACCGGTGATCGCGTTGATGGCGAACTGGAGAAGCTTCGACCTTGTCTTCGTCAGCTTCTTGATCGTCTTAAACGTGGCGTCGACCGGTCCGTCACCAAACCCTGCCTCCTGGACGAACTTCCCGTCCACTTCCATCCGAATGGTGGCGGTTGGAACGGTGACGTTGCCAGCGACCACGTTGAGGTAGATCAGTTTGAAACGGTGAGGAACTCTCAGGACTTCTTCGACGACGATGGATTCGATGTCCTCATCGTAAATCTCACGCTTCTTGTCCGCTAATTGTTTGAACCGCGTGAAGGCAAGCTCAAAGTCCTGATCGGAGAGCTCATATCCCAAGCTCCTTCAAGCGATCTTTGAAGGCATGGCGGCCCGACAGTTTGCCCAAGACCAGAGAGCTCTTTGGGATTCCCACCGATTGAGGGGTCATGATCTCATAAGTAAGTTTTTCCTTAAGGACTCCGTCCTGATGGATTCCGGACTCGTGGGCGAAGGCATTGGCTCCCACAATCGCCTTGTTCGGTTGAATCACCATGCCCGTGATCTTGGAGACCAGTCGGCTTGTAGAAAAAATGTGTTTTGGATTTACCCGTGTTTGAAGGTGCAGGAGATCATTCCGTGTACGAAGAGCCATGACCACCTCTTCCATGGACGTATTGCCTGCCCGTTCACCAATGCCGTTGATCGTGCACTCCACCTGTCGAACGCCGTTCTGCACGGCTGCCAGAGAATTGGCGACGGCCAAACCGAGATCGTTGTGGCAATGGACACTCAGGGTCACTTTCTCGATTCCTCGAACACGGTGACGGAGGGTCCGGATGAGTTCCCCGAACTCAGAGGGGATGGCGTAGCCCACGGTGTCTGGAACGTTGATGGTTGTCGCTCCTGCCCGGAGTGCCGCTTCAAAGACGGCAATGAGAAATTCAACATTGCTCCGGGTCGCATCCATGGCTGAAAACTCGACGTTGGAAGTGTGGCGCTTGGCTCTTGCCACAGATTGGGACGCGATCTTGATGACCTCCTGTCGTGTCTTCTTGATCTGGTATTTGAGATGGATATCCGAGGTAGAAATAAACGTATGGATGCAAGGACGCTTTGCCTCTTTGATCGCTTCCCAGGCGCGATCGATATCCTGAGGATTGGTCCGGGCCAGGCCCGCCACTTCACAATGTTTGATTGTCTTGGCAATGGTCCTGACGGCATCGAAGTCACCCTGGGACGAGATAGGGAACCCTGCTTCGATGATGTCTACGTTGAGTTTCTCGAGTTGTTGGGCGATTCTCACCTTTTCAGCCACGTTCATCGTTGCGCCGGGTGACTGTTCTCCATCGCGAAGAGTGGTGTCGAAAATCTTAACGAATTCTTTCAATGTCTTTCCTCCTTGTTTAGAAAAAGTTCCATGACCTTTCCAAAGAATTCTTCCTCTTCCCAAATCTTGAATTCCACGCGAAGGGCTCGGATGGGAATACGGAAGAAATTGAAATTTTCTAATTTTACCATATCTTTTTCCGTTGTGACAATCCATTCCGCCCCTTTCGCCTTTTGGGTGATGCTCGCGACGTCTTCCGGGGTGTAGCCGTGATGGTCAGGATAGACCTCTTCGGTGACAACCTCCGCACCTAATGCCTCTCAAGAGTGAGGCAAACGAGCTGGGATTCGCAATGGCTGATAGAGCCAGAACCTTTTTCCCCTTGAGTGTTTGGAGATCACTCCACTCCTTCTGAGGGCCCATCAACCCTACCGGCTCGTAATGACTGTGGAAGATGATGGGGCTCGGATGGACCTGCCGGAGCAGGGCCTCAATGGGCTTACAGGTTTCAGGGGATTCCACTTTCGTGAGAATGAAAAGGTGCGCTCTGCGGAGATGGTCCAGGGGCTCCCTGAGGATGCCTCTAGGGAGAAGATGATGATCTCCAAAGCCGAGAGAGGCGTCAATTAAAAGTATGTCAAGATCTCGGTAAAGCCCGATATGCTGGAACCCATCATCCAAAACAAATCCGCGGACCCCGAACCGTTGAAGAGCGTCTTGACCATTTCGGAATCGATCCTTTCCGATGAGAACGGGAACACCCTTCAGAGTCTTTGCCATGAGGGTGGGTTCATCACCCGACTCTTCGGGTGAAAGAAGAACATTTTTCCCATCACTGACCACGGAATCAGAAGAGCCTCTGCTTCTGTACCCCCGCGTCAAGACGGCCACAGGAATTCCATGCTTTGTTAGACCTTTGGCCAGAGCCATCACCAAGGGGGTCTTCCCAGTTCCACCCACCGTGATGTTCCCCACACTGATCACCGGACAAGGGAGACGACGGACAGGACAGAGGCCAACACGATAGACATGAGTTCTCAAACGAACAACCCACCCGTAAAGGACGGAGAGAAGATACAGGGGGAAGAGAACCGCTCTGCCCAAGAGAGACTTGTCTTTCTGGTAAAGGATCTGATCAAAACGATAATGCATATCAAAACTCTGTAACCATAATTCAGCCGCAGTATCAAGATTTATTGTTCTCTTTATCTATGTCGCCTGTTGGAGTAATGGAGTATTGGAGTAGTGGAGTATTGGACAGACAAATCGAGGAAAAAGGAGAATCAACTTATCTTGCTTCAATAACCCATTACTCCATTATTCCGTTCTTCCATTCTCCCATTACTCCACTACTCCCTCACTCCAATACTCCCTTTTTCTTCAGTAAGAACGGTTGAATCTCTTGAAAAATCCTCTCCGTGGCTCCCCGATGCTTCTGGAGCACCTCATATCCCCTCTCACCGATCTCCCGTCGAGCCTGATCATCATGCAGGAGCCTCTTGATCTGAGCCCTCAGATCTTCCGGATCCTTGACTTGAACTGCGCCTTGAGCCTCAGTCAGGAAACGGGCGATTTCAGCAAAGTTGGACATGTGTGGTCCGAAGAGGACGCATTTCTTGAAAAAAAGAGGTTCAAGAGGGTTCTGCCCACCCAGGGGGACAAGGCTCCCTCCAACAAAAACGAGTTTTGCCAAGCTGTAAAGCTTGACCAATTCTCCCATGGTATCGAGGAGGATGATGTCCGGTAGTTTTTGGGAATGTCGGCCAGAAACATTCTCCAAGACGGGAAGAGAGGTCCTTCGGACCCATTGCAATGTTTCCCTCCTTAGGATCTTCTCCACCTCTTCGAGTCGGTCGAGGTGGCGGGGAGCAAGCAGAAGCAAGAGGTGAGGAATTTCCTCTCTCAGCTCTTTGAAAAGAGAAAGAAGAATCTCTTCCTCTCCCGGCCGTGTCGAACCTGCAATGAAAACGGATTCATCTCCCCTGAGGCCAAGGGCCTTTGCCATTTCCGCAGCGACGTCCCCGGCAAAGTCAGGCGGGGCTTGGTCATATTTGATGTTTCCCATCACTCTCGTCTTTTCGGGAGGAGCACCGATCCCAATGATCCGGGCTTGATCCTGTTCAGTTTGCATCAGAAACAGGGAGATCGAAGCCAAATAGTCTCGAAAGAAAAACTTCAAACGGAGGTAACGCCGGATGGACCGGTCTGAGATCCTTCCGTTGAAGAGGACGATCGGAATCCCTCTCTTGCCACTGGCGTGCAGCAGATTGGGCCAGAGTTCCGTTTCTGCAATGAGAAGGAGGCGGGGCTGAACTCTTTTCATCACGTGTCGAAGGATGAGAGGGTGATCCAAAGGAAAGAAAACAACCACGTCCGCTTCAGGAATCTGTTTTCTTGCCGTCTCCTGACCTGTGCGGGTCATCGTCGTCAAAAGCAGGATGTCATGGGGAAACGCCGTTTTGATCTTTTTGATGAGGGAACGAGAAGCGAGAACCTCCCCCACAGAAGCGGCATGGATCCAGACGGGCCTCTTCTCGGAGAGATCCGGAAAACATCCCAATCGCTGGAGGAGTTCTTTACGCCGGTTTTCATCGAAGAGGCTCCGTGCGAAAAGATAGGGGGTTGCGACCAGGAGAAACAGACTCGTGATCAGGTTGTATAATAAGTGGATGAAACGTGTGGTGATCGTCATTTAGGTCTTGGAGGTGACCGGAGCGTGCCTCGTCCCGCTCGTGAGCGGGTCGAGGGGTACAATAAAATAACAAATCATTGCCGGGAAGCCCCGCGCTATGCCTGCCTGCGTACAGGCGCGGGTGCTTCAATCGAAATAGTGGTCTGCCTGTTCAGTCAGTTCGTTTAAGCGCTTCTCGAGGAGGAGTCTCTTCTCTTCGAGATGGGCTTGATCCCCGTCAGGATCGACGTGGACAGGTTCTCCCCAGATGAAAACCCCCTTAGAGAAAGGGTAGGGCAAGACAAAGCGATCCCATGTTTTGAAAATCTTTTTCTTTGAAGCGCTGAAACTCAGGGGAACGATGGGCCTCTTTGTCAGTTTGGCGAGTTCGATCACGCCCATCTGGACTTCAAAGCGGGGACCTCGGGGGCCATCAGGAACGATGGCGAGATCCTGACCTTGGTCGAGCACCTTGACCATTTGATTCAGAGCAGAGAACCCTCGACGGGTGGTAGATCCGAGAATCGCATTGTAGCCGAAGCGTTCGGCGGCCTTTCCAATCACCTGGCCGTCGCGGTGAGGGGAAACGAGAAAACTCAGTTTTCTTCCCGTGACCCTGTACATCACGGGCATCATGAGAAGTCGTCCGTGCCAGAAGGCACCAATCGCAGGGGTCCCCTTTTCGATGAAGGACATGGGGATCTCCGTATTGAGATGTTCAAACCGCATCGTCCAACCGAGGATCCTGACGACCCAGTAGGCAAGCCAGGGACCCAACCAGACCACCAATTTTTTCCTTAACGTCTTGTACCACATCGAACGTTAGTCCAGAGATTTGATCGGGATGGGCGGGGAGCTTCAATCACACAGGAGAAACAAGCACGGAGCGTTCGACGATCTCGCAAATCATCACGACTCCCCGCTCTGAACAGATTTAGTAGATCTCTTTCGTCTTTCCACCCTTGTCCCTTCGCAACCCATCCTCCTTAAACTGAAGGTTGTAGAGCCGTCGGTATTCGCCAGACAATGCGATCAGTTCGTCATGCGATCCTTCCTCCACAATTCGGCCTTCAGACAGGACGATGATCCGGTTGGCATTGCGGATGGTCGAGAGACGATGGGCAATGACGAAGACGGTCCGGTTCTCCATGAGTCTTCTCCAAGGCTCTCTGAACCTCTGTTTCGGAGTCCGAATCGAGGGAGGAGGTGGCTTCATCGAGGATCAGGATAGGGGCATTTTTCAACAGGGCTCGGGCAATGGAGAGGCGTTGGCGTTCGCCACCCGAAAGCTTCACTCCCTGCTCGCCAATCACCGTGTCGTACCCGAGAGGGAGCCTCATGATGAAATCATGGGCACGAGCCGCCTTGGCTGCTTCCATGATCTCCTCGTCGGAGCGGCTGCGACTTCCATAGCTAATGTTGTTTCGAACCGTGTCGTTAAAGAGAATCGTCTGCTGGGTGACCAAAGCGATCTGGTCTCTCAGAGACTTGAGAGCCACCTTCCGAATGTCCTGGCCATCAATGAGGATCTGTCCATCCGAGATGTCATAGAAGCGAGGCAGGAGATTGACGAGGGATGTCTTCCCGGCGCCACTCATTCCCACGAGGGCGATCACTTCTCCCATCTTCACATGGAGGGTGATGTCTTTGAGGACCGGGTCCTCGTCGTATTTGAACGTCACATTTCTAAAATCAACTCCCGTTGAAATGGGAGGGAGCGACAAAGCACCGGGTTCTTCCGTGATGTCAGGGGCGGTGTCAAGAAGTTCATACACGCGGGTTGCAGCAGCGAGTCCCTCCTGAATCTCCAGGTTCATCTTGTTCAGGTCTCGGATCGGGGCATAGAGCATAGCGAGAGCGGCGAGAAAGGAGGAGAACGTCTCCAGGAGTCATTTCTCCCTTCACCACACTGTTGCCTCCCACCCAGATGATCAATGGCGACGCAGATGCCGCCGATCAGTTCCATCACGGGGTGAGAGAGGGCCCGAATCCTCACCCTCTTGAGAACGGTGATGAAGAAGCGGTTATTCTCATCCGCGAAGCGTTTCTTTTCGTATTCTTCCATCGTAAAGGCTTTCACAATCCGATTTCCAGTGATCGTCTCATGGAGGAGGGTGGTGATAGACCCCATCCGTTGTTGGCTCTTGCGGCTGAATTTCCGGAGCCGCTTGCCGAACTGTGTGATGGGGATAATGGCGATGGGAAAGACGAGGAAGGCCAAAGAGTGCCAGCTTCCAGTTACGGTAGAATACGACACCGGTCAGGCCGACGATGGTGAAGACATCCTTCAGGAGGCCCGTGACAACGTTGGACACAGAGGCCTGAATGAGATTGACATCGTTGGTAATCCGGGAGATGAGGATTCCCGTGGGCATCTTCGTGAAGAAAGACAGAGAGAGATCCTGAAGGTGGTTGTACAGTTTCTCCCTGAGGTCTGCCACGACTCTCAGGCCGACAAAGTTCATCAGGTAGGCCTGACCGTAATCAAGAATGCCCTTGATGAGGAAAAGAAGGATAACGGCAATGGGAATAAGAAGGAGTAGCTTTGTGTCTTTGGTGATAAAGACATCATCGACGACATGTTTCACCAGGTAGGCCTCGCCTGCGGTCAGTAAGGAGACGAATATCATGCAGACCATGGCCACGACCAGCTTTTTCCAATACGGCTTCACCAGGAGAAGGAGCCGGCGATAAAGGGCGATCGATTCTTTGGTGGGTAACGTTTTCATATGAGAGAGGCTGTTCTACTGCGCCCTGGGAGAAACCTCCGAGGGGACTTTCTCATGCCCTCGCTTCGTTTAACAGGGAATGAACAATGGACGCCGCACGTCCCACTGCTCCTGGCTCTCCCAGATTGCGGCGGACCTCCTCTGTTCCCTCCATCATCTGGCGTCGCAGAGCCGGGTCCTTGAGGATGGGGAGAGATTCAGCGGCAATCCTTTCTGGGTTGGCATCCTTCTGGAGCAATTCGGGCATCAATCCTTTTCCTGCAACGAGATTGACCATTCCGATGTGGTCCACTCGAACCAGCATTCTTCCAATCCAGTACGACAGAGGGGAGACTCTGTAAATGATGACCATGGGCCTTCCGAGGATAGCCCCTTCCAAGGTGGCCGTTCCTGAGGCCGTGATGAGCAAATCTGCGACATTCATCACATCGTACGTCAATCCTTCAACCACCTTCACTGGAATGGGAGATTCTCGAACCCATGGGGAAAGCACCTCCCGGGACATCCCGGAGGCGAGAGGGATGACAAATTGAAGGGTTGGGATTTCTCTCTGAAGAAGCTGGGCCGAAGCCAGCAGAGTGGATAGAAGCTTCTCAATCTCGCTCTCTCGGCTCCCAGGGAGAAGGGCAACAATAGGTCGATCAGGACTGAGATTGAATTTTTGGAGAGCCTCTTTCCTTGAGAGACTCGGCCTCACGATGTCGAGGAGCGGGTGGCCGACCCATTCCACATCCACGCCTGCTGCCCTGTAAATAGGAACTTCGAAAGGAAAAAAAACGACCATCTTCCGGACCCACTTGCTGATCAGTTTTACTCGGCCGGGTCTCCAGGCCCACACTTGGGGACTGATGTAATACAAGACAGGGATCCCCCGTCTGTGAGCGGCTTTGGCAAGGCGAAAGTTGAAATCAGGAAAGTCGACCAGAATAACAAGGTCAGGCCGCTCCCGATCAAGGGATTGTTTCAACTCTCGGAGAGCCTTCAGGATGACCCTGAGCTTGAGGAAGACCTCTGTAATGCCCACGACAGAAAAGGAACGATGGTGATACACAAGGGTCATGCCTGCGCGATGGAGGGCATCTCCTCCCATGCCAAAGCAGTGGACATGGGGATCGATTTTACAGAGGGCCTCCAACAGATGGGCGCCGTGAAGATCTCCAGAGGCCTCTCCTGCGACCATCATCACCTTCTTTGAGATCATCAATTCAAAGACTCCCTCTTGGCCGGCAAGTGCCCCGCAAGCCTCGCCCTTGAGGCGCCCGCGCCGGCCAGAGGGGCACAATATAGAAGGAAACGACCTTACCGGGAAGCCCCGCCCTTTAGGGCGGGGAGCTTCACCTTGAGGTCGATCCGTTCTCTGATTTGTTCCACGATCTGGAGTGCCACGTCCAGAGCCCGCCGTCCGTCTCTCCCAGAGACGCGAGGAGGGGTCCGGTCCCTCACGCACTCGAGGAAGGACTGAATCTCCACATTCAAGGGATCCACCTTCTTGCCTCGAATCTTCTTGACGAAGATGCTGGGCAGTTCCCCTGTCTTCCCTCCTTCTTTCTTTCCGGCGAAAATGGCTTTTGAGGAAAGAAAGTCGATGGAAAGATACCCGTCGGGCTGGAAGAGGCGGGTCTTTCTCATCTTTTCTCTGGACACCCGACTGGCTGTGAGATTGGCCGTGCATCCATTTTCAAACTCGATCCGCACGTTGGCAATGTCGATGCGGGGCGTGAGGACCGGGATCCCCACCGCATGGAGCCATTTCACGCTTGAGGGAACCCAACTCAGAAGGATGTCAATGTCGTGAATCATGAGATCTAGGACCACATCCACATCGGTTCCCCGCATCAGAAAGGGGCCCAAGCGATTTGATTCGACAAACATCGGATGTCGAACAACTCCTTCGAGTGCCAAGAGGGCTCCGTTGAAACGTTCCAGGTGGCCCACCTGAAGGATGAGACCGTTCGCCTCCGCCAACTCAATCAGCTCATCCGCCTCACGCAAGGTCGTGGAAATCGGTTTTTCAATGAGGACGTCGATTCCGTGAATCAAACAGTCTTTGGCAATGACATGGTGGACGGCTGTGGGAACGGCGATACTGACCGCCTGGACGCGGTCAAGGATCTCTGCATGATGAAAGAAAGGTTGGGTCTTGAACTTCTTGGCGATTTCTTTCGCACGGCGGGTATCGACATCGACCACCCCAACGAGTTCCACGCCTTTCGATTTGGCATACTTCTCAGCATGGAACTGGCCTAAGTACCCGACACCGACCACTCCGACCTTGATCTTCTCCACTTACCGACTGATCCCCCTCTTGGATTGCTGGATAAACTGGAGGAGGTGTTGGACCTCGGGCAGTTGAGAGATCCCGTCCTCCTTGACCTGTTTCACCGCCTTCTCCAAGGTGAGACCGGAGCGAAAGATGATACGGTAGACCTTCTTGAGGGCCTTCACAGAGGCCTCGGAGAAATGGAAGCGCTTGAGACCCACGGTATTGAGTCCGAACAGTCTCGCCCGACTTCCAGAGGCAAGCATGTAAGGTGGAACATCCAGAGTGATGCCGGTCATGCCGCTGATGAAGGCATGGGTGCCAATTCGACAGAACTGGTGAATCGCAGAGAGGCCTCCGATGATCGCGTAATCTTCAATCGTGATATGTCCAGCCAACGTTGCCGCATTGGCGAGGATGACCTGGTTCCCAATCTGACAATCATGGGCCACATGGGAATAGGCCATGAAGAGGTTCCCATGGCCTATCACGGTCTTTCCGCCACCCGGTGCTGTTCCTCGATTCAGGGTCACAAATTCCCTGACGATGTTGTGATCCCCCATCAGAAGAAGCGTCTTTTCTCCTTTGTAGGCGATGGCTTGAGGTGCCTCCCCAACGGAAGCAAACTGGAAGATCTGACACTGCTTGCCCATCTGGGTTCCTTCCCGGATGACGACATGGGGTCCAATCCGGGTTCTTGGGCCGATCGTGACTCCCCTCTCGATGATGGCATAGGGGCCGATTTCAACCTCGTCGCCGATGTCGGCCTTGGGATCGACGATGGCAGTGGGATGGATCATTTGTCCTCTTCTCCTAACATGGCAAGCAGGTCTGCCTCTGCAACCAATTGATCTTCCACAAAGGCTTTTCCCTTAAACCCCCAGATCGCTTGACGGTGACGCGTGATCTCGAGTTCCATCCGAAGCTGATCTCCCGGCACAACAGGTTTTCGAAAACGGACATTATCCAGTCCCAAAAAGAGAACCGGCCTTCTCTGCCCTTCTTCAGGGATGGATTTGAAGGCGAGGACGCCAGCGGTCTGGGCCATCGCTTCTACGATCAACACACCCGGCATGATCGGTCTGCCCGGAAAATGGCCGGGGAAAAAGGGCTCGTTATAGGTGACATTCTTGATACCCACGATCCTCTTGCCTGGCTCGATCTCCAAGATCCGATCGATCAAAAGGAAAGGGTAACCATGAGGTAAGAAACTCATGATCTCTCGGATATCGATCATCTATTTCTCCTTGTTCTCTGAGGTGTCAGGTTGTTCAATCTTTTTCAGGCGCTTGTCGATGTCGCTAAGAGCTTTCTTCATGTCAGGCAACTTAAGATAAGAGGCCACGATGCGCATGAACTCGCGATGAGGGACGGCTGGAGATCCGGTGTAAGCCTGGTTGGAGGCGAGGTCGTTCATCACCCCCGACTGAGCCCCGATCATCACATTGTCTCCGATGTTGATGTGGCCCACAAACCCGGCCTGGCCACCCACGGTGACATTACTCCCCAACTTGGTGGAGCCGGAAATCCCCACTTGGGCCGCAACGATCGAATCTTCGCCCATCACCACATTGTGAGCTACCTGAACGAGGTTGTCGATCTTGACGCCCCTTCGGAGTATGGTTTTTCCCAATGTCGCCCGGTCTACCGTCGCGTTGGCTCCAATCTCCACGTCGTCCTCAATCTCAACGGTTCCGACTTGAGGGACTTTGATATTCTTTTTCCCGTCCTTGGCGTAGCCGAATCCATCGCTTCCAATGACCACGCCGGCATGAAGGATCACGCGTTTACCAATGGTTGTTCGCGGATAGACTGAGACATTGGGATGAAGGATCGAGTCTTCACCAATGGTGGACTCTTCGCCGACGGAGACGCCGGGGTACAGGGTGACTCGGTCGCCGATAGAGCAGCGGTCCCCAATGTAGACAGAGGGAAAAATCGAGACGTCCTTCCCCAACCTTGCCGTGGGACTGACAAAAGCGCCCGAATCAATCCCTCTCGCTTGGTATGGTTTTTGAGAATAGAGCGACAGGATCTTGCCGAAGGCCAAATAGGGATTCCCCGAGGAGAGGAGAGGTTGGTCAGCCTGACGGATGTCCTTGGAGACAATGACCGCAGAGGCACGGGTTTCGCTCAACTTTGAGAGGTACTTGGGATTGGCAATGAAGGTGATCTCTCCAGGCTGGGCCTCCTCAATCGGGGCCACTCCCGAGATCTCGACCTCGCCCTCTCCGATGACCGTGCCACCGACCCATTCTGCCAGTTCTTTCAACGTCTTTTTCATTTATCCCTCTGACCGATGATTGCTGTCCCGAACGCTGACACAGGCAGGAAAATTCGTGACTCTACTTCTTGGTCGGCTGCGCATCATAAGCCTTGATGACACGCTCTGTGATGTCTGTGGTCTTGGCCACGTAAAGCACCACCTGCTCATTCTTCTCCAGAATAAGGGTGAACCCTTCGTCAGCCCCGATTTTTTGGACCAGCTTGAAGAGTCCCGCGGCGATGTTTCTCTCGAGCTCTAATCGTTTCTGGTTGATCTCGTTTTGGCTGTCTTCTCCCCAGCGCTGAAATTCCTTCAGTTTGGCCTCGTATTCTTTCCCCTTGGTGGCCCGTGCATCCGGGGTCAGCATGGGTGCTTGTTTTTCGAGAGATTCTTTCATGGCCTGAAGATCTTTTTGACGGTCTTGAACGGCCTTTTGGAATTTCTCCACCTGGGCCATGATCATCTTCTTGGCTTCCTTGCCGGCATTGCAATCGTTAACAGCCTGCTGGATGTCCACATAGGCGAACTTCATCTCTGCCGCTCGAACCGGGGTGGCCAATAATCCCAGCACCAGGGACATCATTGCCAAAGTCACTCCCATTTTCTTCGCATAAACCCTCATGATTTACCTCCACGATGCGTTCAATGGACGAAAGCATCCATCGTCTCAAGCATTAGTAAACGGTTCCCATACTAAATTCAAGGACTTGGTTCTTTTCTCCCTCCTTAGGGCTCAGGTTAAAACCGAGATCGATCCGAATGGGACCGAAAGGAGAGAACCATCGAATGCCTGGACCGGCCCCTATTCTGACTGGCAGGAAATCGCCAAAATCATCGAATCCTTTACCCACATCCAAGAAGACTGCCCCTCTCAAGCCAAGCTCGGTCGCCAAGGGGAAGAGAATTTCGGTGCTAAAGACAGCCATCTTGTTCGCAGCCGAGGGGGTCACCATTCCTGTCTACCGGGCCCGCCATGCCGTATTCGAACCCCCGAAGCGTCGCGATTCCACCTACGTAAAATTTCTCGTAGACCGGAACCTCTTTTCCCCCATAAGGCTCAATCATCCCTAACTTCGCACGAAGATTGAGCACAAGATTCCAGATCAAGGGGAAATACCAGGAGGAGTCTGCAAACCCTTTGACAAAATAGTTGTCCCCTCCCAGGATCCCTCCCGCGTCCATCAGGTTGACAGAGGATTTTTGCCCTCGGTTCGGCGCGAAGTAATCATTCCGAGTATCCACGGACAGGCCCACAGAGATGGCGCTCGTCGTTGCTTTTCCCCTTTGATCCTTGATGCTTCGAGGGGCAGTCAAGGCCACATTATAAATATTAACTTCTTCAAGCTTATACATGCCGTCCAAACGCCAGATGGGGGTTAGCTCCTTTCCAACCCGAATATCGAACCCTCTGACGTCATAATTGTAATCGTCGAAGTACTCCACGTGCTCCATGTAAGCGTCGAATCCCGCGGAGTAGGAGTAGCCGAGGAAATAGGGATCGGTGAAACTGAATCTGAAGTCATTGGCTTCTCCTCCTATGTTCGCCCTCAGGGATGCGATGTAACCCAAGCCGAAGAGGTTTCGGTCAGCGATCTGAGCCGTGATCATGGCCTGGTAGAGGGAGCTATACCCCACCCCGAAGCTAAGGGTTCCGGTCTGCGCTTCCTCTAC
Organism: uncultured delta proteobacterium; assembly: GCA_963695895.1. Lineage (GTDB taxonomy): Bacteria > Desulfobacterota > BSN033 > BSN033 > UBA1163 > CAVOIK01. Next base: position 26,896 of record CAVOIK010000026.1, on the reverse strand, counting down.
CTTAACGTTGAGGTTAATCCTGTCATCCGTGCTTCCGCGGCTGGTCGCAAACTCAACGTCCTTAAAATATCCGGTTCTTTTCAAGCGGTCCCGACTCAGGCCCAGGCCGGTCACGCTATAGAGCTCTCCCTCGGCCACTTGAAGTTCTCGGCGGACCACCTTGTCCCGACTCTTCGTGTTCCCGACGATCTGAATCCGTTCAAAGGAGACCTGTTTCTTCTTGTCGATCGTAAAGGTGACATGAACGAGTAGGTTCTGGTGGTCAACGGCCGTTTCTGGTGACACTTCTACAAAGGCATATCCCCGGTCTGCAAAAGCTGCGGTGAGGGCGCCCACATCCCTTCTGAGGGCAGAGTTACTGAAGATCTCGTTCCTTTTGATCGTGACGACTTTGAAAAGGTCTTCTTTGCTTGTGAGAACGTCTCCTTTCAGATCAATATTCCCGAAACGGTACTGGGGCCCCTCAGAAATCTCGATGTCGATTCGAATCCGCTTAGGATCGCTCAGGTCAATTTTGGGCTCTGAGATCTTGGCATCGAGGAATCCTTTTTCAAAGTAGTATGCGGTAAGAAGCTGCATATCGTTCTTAAGAGCATCTTCATCAAGAATTCCAGACTTTGTCAGGAAGGAAAGGATGTTCCACTCTTTGGTCGTCATCACCTTTTTTAGATCGGAGGACTTGATCCTTTCGTTCCCCTTGAAGATGATTTTTCGGACGTCGCCTTTGGGCCCTTCCTCAATCTCAAAGGTGACGATGGCCTCGTTCGTCTCAAGGTAGTCAATCTTGTGAGTCACTTTGACGCCGTAGTATCCCTTTGAGAAATAGACCTTACGGATCTGCTCAGCATTCTCTCTGATTTTTTCGAGGTTGAGAATGGAACGAGGGGCCAGGGTGGCCTTTTCCTTGATATCATCGAGCTTGACCTTCTCGTTTCCGGTAATGACGACTTCCTTGACGGACGGTTTCTCGACCACGATGAAGATCAATTCCTTCCCCTCAGGCGCCGACTGGATGTCTACCTGAACATCGGTGAAATATCCCAGGGCAAAGATGGCCCGTAGATCCGATTGGACCTGCTCCACGGACAGGGGATGCCCCAAGCGGCTTCGGATGGCCCCACGAATGACCCCCTCCTCCACCTTGACATTCCCAAGAATGGTGATTTTGTAGAGACTTTCTTCCTGCCCGAATGCTGGGCCAACGATCAGGACGCAAAGGAAGAGAGCAAACGGAACGAGCCACCACGGTTTAACCGTCATCTCTTGGTCTCTCTCTCGTTCAGGATAAGGAAAATTTCTGTCTTTCATATCAAATCTTTTCCCGTTTGTAAATAGGACGAAGAACTTCTGAAATAAAGCTTCCCGCCCCTGTCTACCCGCAGGAAGGCGGGGCATCCAGCCGACTTGCCCGTGAGAGGAACCCCTTGGAAGGGGACAGGCAGGAACGATCTCTACTCGACTGCCTTTCCTTCGACCAATTGGATCTGGCGAGACATCTTCTGAGCCAATTTGAGATTGTGGGTGACAATCACTAAGGTAATTCCTTTCATCCGGTTCAGTTCGAGCAACAGGTCGAAGACCGATTCTGCTGTCCTTGTATCGAGGTTTCCTGTGGGCTCGTCAGCCAGAAGAACCTTGGGTTCCAACACCATGGCCCTGGCCACAGCCACCCGCTGTTGCTCTCCCCCAGAGAGCTCTCCGGGTTTATGGATCAGGCGTTCCTTCAGACCGACCAGGGTCAAGATGGATTCCGCTCTCGAAGTCGCCTCCTTCTTTGTCATTCCCTGAATGAGACAGGGAAGCAGGGTGTTTTCAAGAGCACTGAATTCAGGAAGAAGGTGATGAAATTGGAAGACGAAACCGATTTCTCGATTCCGAAAAAGGGCCAAAGGCGCTTCGTCCATGGCGAAAACATCTCGGCCTTCGTAAGACACCTTCCCAGCCGTCGGCCGATCGAGCGTCCCGAGGATGTGGAGCAGGGTTGTTTTCCCGACCCCGGAAGCGCCCACGATGGCCATACGTTCCGCCTTCGAGATCGTGAGATCGAGCCCGTTGAGGACCTCCACGCGCTTCGCGCCATTTCCGTAAGTCTTCACGAGTTGTTGGACTTGAATAAACTCGTTACTCATATCGCAATGCCTCGGCTGGATCGAGCTTCGAAGCCCTCCAGGAAGGGTAAATCGTCGCCAGGAGACTGATCAGGATCGCCGTCGAGACAATCAGGACCACATCCAAGGGGTTCACCTGGGAAGGCAATTTATCAATATAGTAGACTTCGCTCGAAAGGATCTTGAATCCGAACAAGTGTTCGACAAAATCCGTGATCTTTTCCAAGTTAAAGGCGGCGAGCAGTCCGAGGATCGTTCCGAGGGCCGTTCCCACGACTCCAATGACCAATCCTTCGATGACAAAGATCTTCAGAATTCCTCTGGAGGGGGCTCCCATGGATTTCAGGATGGCAATGTCCTTGTTCTTCTCCATAACGACCATGATGAGGGTGGAGATGATATTGAAGGCCGCCACGAGAACGATCAGGACCAGGATGATGAACATGGCAATCTTTTCCAACCGGAGGGCCGAGAACAGGTTGCGATTCATCTCCATCCAGTCTCTGGTGTAGAAAGGAAACCCGAGGCGTTGGCGGATCTCCTTTGCGATGTCTTTCACCTTGTAGAGGTTGTCCGACTTGAGCTCGAGTCCTGTCACACGGTTTCCCATGGTGAAGAATTTCTGGGCACTGTCTATGGAAACGTAGGCCAGCGTATTATCATACTCATACATCCCCGATTGAAATAGACCGACGACCTGAAACCGCTTTGCCTTCGGCATCATGCCCATGGGTGTGAGAGTCCCCAGAGGGGAGACCACCTGGAGGTGATCATTGACGGTGACGGCCAAATGTCTCGACAGTTCGACCCCCAGAATAATCCCCGGGGCGTCACCTGCCTGAGCTTTCTTCAAATCCTGGAGACGTCCTGTTTTCACGTAATGAGCTAATTCCGTCACCTTCTCCGCCCGGCCAGGATCAATCCCTTTTAGGACAACCCCAAAGACACCCGACTCGGAAGAGAGCATGACTTGTTGGTAGATGAAGGGAGAAACCGAAGTCACCCCTTGGATGTCCTCGACCCGTTGGGCCACCTCCTCATACTGGTCCATCCCTTCTTGACCCGCCTTCATGATCACGATGTGGGCATACGTTCCAATGATCTTTTCCTTCAGGTTTGTCTCGAAGCCGTTCATGACGGCGAGGACGATGATGAGCGCCATGACTCCGACCGTCACGCCCGCGATGGACATGACCGTAATGATGGAGACGAAGGTCTGTTTCCGTTTCGCCCTCAGGTATCTCAACCCGATGAACCACTCGTATTTCATGGGTCGTTATTTCTCCGCACGTAATAGAGGGAAGAAGATGACGTCTCGGATGGAAGGGGCATCCGCGAGGAGCATCACCAGACGATCGATCCCAATCCCTTCGCCCGCCGTGGGCGGCATCCCGAATTCCAAGGCTCTCAGGAAATCTTCATCGAGGCGAAGAGAGGGATCGCCTTCATCGCTGCGCTCACGAAGCTGCTCGAGGAACCGTTCCCTCTGGTCGATCGGATCGTTGAGCTCGGAAAACCCATTGGCGATTTCGCGGCCTGCCATAAAGAGCTCGAAGCGATCGACGATCTCCGGATCCTCCGGGTTCCTCCGAGAGAGAGGGGAGACGTCGGTCGGGTAAAGAGTGATGAAGGTGGGCTGGATCAGATTCGGTTCGACCAACTCGTCGAACAGGTCCGCCAGGACTCTCCCATGAGTGGCTTCCTTCTTCAGATCAACGCCCAACGCCTTTGCCTTTTCCCTGGCTTTGGAAAGATCTTTCAGAATCGATGGATCGACCTTCCCGTATTCGAGAAGGGACTGATGGAAGCCCATCTTTTGCCACGGCGGCGTGAAGTCGATCTCTGTCCCCTGGTAGGAGAGCGTGGGTTTTCCGTGAAGCTCTTTCACCAAAGAGAAGAGCAGGTCCTCGGTCATCTGCATCATGTCATGGTACGTCGCGTAGCTCTGATAAAATTCGAGCATGGTGAATTCGGGGTTATGCTGGGTGGATATTCCTTCGTTTCTGAAACACCGATTGATTTCAAAAACCCGTTCCAGACCGCCGACGACCAACCGTTTCAGGTAGAGCTCGGGAGCGACCCTCATGTAAAGCTCCATGTCCAGGGCATTGTGGTGGGTTTTGAACGGTTTGGCGGTTGCCCCTCCGGGAATGGGGTGCATCATGGGCGTCTCTACCTCAACGTAATCGCGTTGGGTAAAGAAGCTTCGGATGCGATCGAGGACCTTGGCCCGAATCAAAAACGTTTCTTTGACCTTGGGGTTGACAATGAGATCGAGGTAGCGCTGTCGATACCGGGCCTCAACGTCCGTCAGGCCATGCCATTTCTCTGGAAGAGGACGGAGACACTTGGTTAAGAGCTGAAACCTCTGGACGTGCAGGGTGAGCTCCTGGGTCTTGGTTCGAAAGATCGTTCCTTCGATGCCGACGAAGTCGCCGACATCGAACTTCTTGAAGAGCTCAAAGGCCTGATCGCCCACGACGTCCTTCCGAAAGTAAGCCTGAATCCTTCCCTTTCGATCCTGGACCTGGACAAAACTGGCTTTTCCAAAATCTCGAACAGCCATGAGTCGACCCGCGATCCGAAAGGACTCTTGGACCGATTTCAATTGTTCGTCCGATAAGGAATCATAGGCCTGATGAAGATCGTGGGAGGTATGGGTGACCTGAAAGTCGTTGGGGAATGGATTGATCCCTTCTTGTCTCAGCTCCTCCAGGTTCTTGATTCTCTGCTGAACCAGCGCACTCGTTTCGTCCATCACAGCCCCTTGGCTCAAAACCCCTCTTTAACTCGAAAAGGAGTGTAAGATTCACCATTTATAAACAAGGTTTTTAAACGTTTTAAACTAACCCATTTTACCTAACGCGTCAAGGAATTTGGGACTCCTTGACAAAGAGGTTACCCTCCAATATAGTGACGACTGAGGTTGTACCCATGTGAGGGGTGACCGCACGTATTGCTTTTGTTTTTTTGAGGGTTAATTCCAGAAGGGCTTCCCAGCTCTCTGTGAGAGGTCTTCATTTTGGAGAATCAGGCGACGGCGATGAAAGACACAAAGGTCCTGGAGGCTAAAGAGGTGAGCATGATGTTTGGCGGTTTAGCCGCACTCCAGGGCGTCGAACCTGGCGATCACCGAAGGTCAGATTGTGGGGTTGATCGGACCGAACGGAGCGGGAAAGACGACCCTGATCAATTGCGTTACGGGGGTCTACAAACCGACGCGCGGAAGTATCTGCTTCAAAGGAAAATCGATCCTCGGACTACGCCCTTATCAGATCTCGAGGGGAGGGATTGGCAGGACCTTCCAGATCCCTCGCCCATTCGTAAACATGACGGTGTTGCAAAACCTTCAGGTCTGTGCTCACCAGAAGGAGGTGGAGCCTCTCGATCTCCTGCAGGTGACGGGTCTCCTTGAAAAGAGAGATCAGCTGGCCAAACACCTCACCTTCCATGAGCGAAGGCGGCTGGAACTGGCGAGAGCCCTTGCGGTGAAACCTCACCTGCTTCTTCTCGACGAAATTGTGGCAGGGCTCAATCCCCATGAAATCATCGAAATGGCGGACCTGGTCCGGAAGATCCATCGAGAATGGTCGATTGCGATTCTCTGGATTGAGCATGTGATGAAGGCGATTATGGAGAACGCGCACCATATCCTTGTCCTACATCAGGGGGCAAAGATTGCTGAGGGAAGTCCCCGGGAAATTGCCAATGACCCGCAGGTGATCGAGGCCTACCTCGGCGAGAAATACCAATTTGGAGAAGGTTGAGGCTCATGCTGAGCGTTCAACAGATTCATGTCTACTACGATGGCCTCCAGGCCATTCACGGGGTGTCCTTGTCTGTCAAGGCCAATGAGTTTGTGAGCATCATCGGTCCGAATGGTGCTGGAAAATCGACGCTGTTAAAGAGCATTGCCGGTCTCCTTGTTCCTAAGGAAGGGACGATTCAGTTTGAGGGAGCGATGATTCATCGTCAGCCACCGCATCGGGTGGCGGGCATGGGAATTGCCCTTATCCCTGAAGAAGGTTGGCTCTTTCCCCAGATGAATGTGGAAGAAAACCTTCTCATGGGCGCCTATGTCAAGAGAGTGAGGGGCATGCTAAGAAAGCAGATGGACTTCGTCTTTGGTCTTTTTCCCCGTTTGGAAGAGCGTAAACATCAACAGGCACAAACCCTGAGCGGAGGTGAGCGGCAGATGCTCGCTATCGGTCGAGGCCTGATGGCTGACCCCAGACTCCTCATGCTGGACGAGCCTTCTCTTGGGTTGGCTCCCAAAGTGGTGAAGAGTATTCTCCAGACTCTCGGCTGAAATCCATCGGCAAAGACAGACCGCCATTCTGTTGGCGGAACAGAATATTTATCATGCCCTCCAGGTGACTCAGAGGGGGTATGTTCTCGAGAACGGGAAGGTCGTGATGGAAAATGCGAGTGAGGTGCTCCTTCAGAGCGAACATATCAAGAGGAACTATCTTGGATTGTAATCACAGAAGGAAGGAGGTGGTCAGAAGTCCAGAGTTCAGAGTTCGGAGAAGAACTAACGTATTGGGTATCCCGTCTAAACAAATTTGAAAAGGAGGTTCGGTTATGAAAAGCAGAGTATGGTTTTTGGTCATCGTCTTTTTTGGAATTCTCGCTCTTTTGCCTGCTGGGACCAAGGCCGCGGACGACATCAAGATAGGGCTCGTGACGCCCCTCTCGGCACCCGGTGATTATGAAGCGGGTAAGATCAACGTGCAGACAGTAGAACTGGCTGTGGAACAGTTGAATCAGAAGGGAGGGATCCTCGGAAGAAAGGTCGTCCTGGTCAAGGCGGATGACGAGGGGAAACCCGCGGTAGGAGCTACAGCAGTCCAGAGGGTGATCGCTAACGACAAAGTGTCAGCCATTGTCGGGGCGTGGCACGGTTCAGTGGCGGTGGCGCAGGCAAAGATTGCCGACAAAATGGGCGTTCCTATATTCTTCCACTATAGCTGGCCTGATGACCTGACCACGATGCACTCGAACTATGTATTCCGGATCAGTCCATACAACTCTCAAATCGCCAACCTCCTCGTGCCGTTCCTGGTTCAGAAGGGATATAAGAATGTTGCCGTCATGCACGAGACGACCGCTTACGGGACGGGTTTTGCTGAGGCGTTAGCGAAGGCTGGAAAGGCAAAAGGCATCAATGTAACCCTGAAAGGCTTCCCGTCCGAAGCTCAAGATCTGAAACCCCAGCTTCTTGAATTGAAGGCGATGAAGACGAAGTCAGACCTACTCGTGGTCTCCAGCGTCTATCAGGCCATGTATCTTATTCCCAAACAGGCCTACGAAGTTGGGCTTGCTCCGGACACCAAGATCCTGGCCGGTTGGGATTATCCTGGCTGGTCTCCGGAATGGTGGGAAGTCATGGGCGAAAAAGGAGTAGGCGTCATGTACCCCACTTTCGACTCTCCGAAGCTGAAGCTGATGAGCCTGGGTGAGCAATTCAAAAAGGCCTTTCCTGAGAAGTATAAGTTTGAGTCCTCCCATCTATGCCTATTTCCTCTATGACGAGGTCATGATCATTGCCGACGCAATGACGAGGGCGAAATCTTCCGACCCGAAAAAGCTGGCCGAGGCCCTGAAGACCACCCGTTTCAATGGGACGACCGGTGTGGTCACTTTCGACAGAAAAGACGGCCCGGTCTGGAACCAATGGACCGGCCATCAACTCTTTGTGCTCCAGTTGACCGCCTTGAAGCAAGCCGGGAAGGATGCAGCTGTCATTTATCCGTGAGAAAGGATTGAGGAGGGGGAGATAGAGTTTTATCTCCCCTTTCTCTGAGTGGAGTGTGGGATGTTTTTTGAACTCGTAGTTCGTGGGTTCGCCATCGGTCTGGTCTATGCCCTCATGGGACTTGGACTGGTGCTCCTGAACGGCGTCCTGAGAATCATCAATTTTGCCCATGGGGAGTTCTATATGCTGGGCGGGTATGCGGCTTACTACCTGATGACCCTGGTGGGACTCCCCTTTTTCCTTGCCATCCCAGGGGCAATGGTTGCTACCTTTGTCATCGGGGCTATTGTGGAGAAGCTTCTCCTGACGCCGATTCATGAGAAGCAGATGGAAAAGCCGATGGACTATGCGCTGATCATTACCCTGGGGCTGGTCATCCTGCTCCGGAAGCTTGCGGCCATCGTGTTCGGTCCTTTTTACAGAAAACCGCCAGATTACATCCCCGGCGATTTCCTGGTCCTGGGAATTAATCTGAGCGGTAACATGATTCTAACCCTGATCGCCTCAGCCATTCTGGTGCTGGGGATGGCCTACTACATGCGGAAAACGTGGCGAGGAAGAAGCTGGCGGGCCATCACTCAATCGCAAGGTGGAGCAAAGATCATGGGTGTGGACATTTCAAGGGAGTCGTGGATTGCCTTTGGAACGGCTTGTGCACTGGCCGGAGGGGCAGGGGCTTTGGTGGCTCCGCTTTTCCTTGTTTCTCCGACGGCTGGAGGTCCGCCACTCCTGAAGAGCTACGAAGTCCTTGCGATCGGAGGTATGGGTTCCATTGGAGGCAGTCTTCTGGGCGGCATTTTCCTGGGGGTCGCCGAGACCCTCGGAGCCGTTTACATTTCTTCAGCCTATAAAGACGCCATCGGATTCGTTTTCATGTCTCTTTTCCTTTTGTTCTGGCCGGGCGGACTCTTCGGACAAAAACAGTAGGACGAAACGTCCATGAACAGGAACCAGTGGTTGATTACAGGATGCATCGGCGTGGCAGGGATCGTCCTGCCTTTCGGAGTTGACTCCCCGGTCTGGATGACGGTGCTCAACCTCTTCTTCTACTACGCCATGCTCTCGATCAGCTGGAATATCGTCTTCGGCTACGCGGGACTCTTCTCCTTTGGTCATGTGGCCTTCGCGGCTGTGGGAGGATATGCCTCAGGCCTGATCGTCATCCACCTCGGGCTTTCTCCTTTCTGGGGACTTTTCGTCGGGGGCGTCTCCTGCGCGCTCATCGGTGTTGTTTTGGGTGGGATTGTCCTCCGGGTGCGAGGCTTCTATCTTTGCCTTCTGACCTGGGCCTTTGCTGAGGTGATCAATGTCATCATCAAGACCGAACACCAGATCACTGGGGGCACGGGAGGCCTTATCACCCCCGGTTTCTTTTCGGGAGACAAAGCGGACTTTTATTCCTATTTTGTTGGACTCGGACTGTTCCTTCTGATGTTCGTTTTTTCAATCCTTCTCTTCCATTCACGGCCGGGTCTCTACCTGTTTGCCGTGCGTGACGACCTCGATGCCGCGGAGGCCATGGGGGTAAACACCCGACTCTGGAAGGTACTGGGTTTCGCGTGCGGAGGATTCTGGGCTGGAGTGGCGGGAGCCTATTACGCTCACTTCTTTGGTCTGATCGACCCCTCCATCGGGGGACTCGATGAGATGGGGAAGATTTGTCTCATGGTGATCGTGGGAGGAGTGGGAACGGTCTACGGTCCCCTTCTGGGAACATTCTTCGTTGTCATCTTGTCGGAAATCATTCGAGGTTCCCTGGCTGAAATGAACCTTTTGATCTTTGCACTCGTGATGATTCTGACGATGCGATTCATCCCCGGAGGATTCATGGGAATCATCGACCTGCTGTCCCCTCTTTTGAGAGACCGTTTTGCAAAAATGGCAGAGAAGACTGACCGCTGACGGAGGTCTCTATTTTTACAGGAGGGAACGGGCAAAGAGGAGTTGTGAAGAATGGGCTGGGATGGAGAGCAAATTCGTCATCTTAAACCCCTACTTGACAGTTGACAGGGCCATTCAGAAATTCCTAAAAGTCGTTTGGTTGAAAAACGCACCTTGTCCGACACAAGAAGAGTTGATTCGGCAGATCAAGCCTGCCACCTTTACACCAGACACTCTTATCTATCAACGAACTGGGAAGGAGAGAAAGAGGTGAATCCATCACAAGGCGTTCTGATATATGGGTGTACCTTTCTTGATCCGTCCAATTCGGTACCCGGAGAGAGTGCGGGTATTCTTGTAAAAGACGGCAAAATTGCGGGATATGTCGATCATGACTCGATGAGAAATCTGGACAAAGATCAGATCCAATTGATCAACGCCAGTGGGTTGAGCCTTCTTCCAGGCTTTATCGATTGTCATCTCCATCTCACCGGGTTATCTCAAGGGCTCCCCCCTAGTTCATGGCTGATAAGAGACGTGGGAGAACTGCTCATACGGGCTGTGAGGCAGGCTTGGGAGTTGCTGATGGCTGGGTTCACGACCGTTGTTGATAATTCCCATAACGGTTCCATCATCAATAGTATGATAAGACGGAAAGAGATTGTGGGACCTCGGATCATACCGTGTGGCAAAGGATTGGCCGCTACTGGGGGAGCAGGCCATGTTCCTTATTTCCCTGAACGTTTAATCAGACAACGCCATCCTTGGGCAATCACCTGTGATGGTGTTGACAAACTTAGATTGGAGGTCCGAAAGCTAAGAAGGGATGGATCCGACTGGATAAAATTCTGGACCAGTGGGGCAGGTATGTCAGATCGAGATCAATGGACGGACGTCCACTATTCGCAAGAAGAGATGAATGCGATTGTTGCTGAGGCACACCGTTACGGGCTCAAAGTCATGACTCATTGCACCTGTAACCCTGCAGCTAAAATGGCAGTAACGGCAGGGGTAGATTGCATTATCCACGGTGAGGGATTGGACAAAGAGCTCAAAGGGCTGCTTTCCGGAAATGACGTGGTGTGGTTGCCTACCTTGGGCATTTTGAGAATGCTGCGCAATCCCCTAGGGCTCCCGGTTCGGGAGAACCCCATCCTTTCAAAGCATTTTGACAATGTACGGGATTATTACGCCGAAGGTGTCCGTATAGCACTGGGGAGTGATACGTTTGCTGACGACATGACCCCATTCGGTCGTCACGGATTGCGTGAGATTAAGGAACTGATGAATGCGGGTTTAGATTCAATGGCGGCCTTAAGAGTAGCCACTGTTGAAGGGGGCAGATTATTGGGGCAAGAGCAATCTTTGGGATCCTTGAAAGTTGGCGCGGCAGCCGATATTCTTTTACTGCAAGGACGACCAGATCTGAATCCTTCGGTTTTAGATGATACAGCCAAGGTAGTTTTCGTTATGCGAGAAGGTGAAATAGTTAAAGACTTTCTCAGATTATCAAATCATCCTCCGAAGGATTTCGGACCTTTCCGTCAATTGACAGGCGTATGAGGCAAAAAGAGGAGATTCCATTTGGCATCAATTAGAACCGTCCCTTTGTTTCGAGAATGATATTGACCCATGAAACAAGATATTCTTAGTATGATTTAAGTGAGCAATCATGACCAACCATTCTTACGACGTTCTCATTGTGGGCGGAGGAGTGATGGGCTGTTCCATCGCCTACCACCTGATGAAGGCGGAACCGAAGCTGAAGGTGTTAGTCATTGAACGAGACCCCTCCTACGAGTATGCCTCCACCACGCTCTCCATGGGGGGCGTGAGGATCCAGTTCAGCCTGAAAGAAAATGTTCTCATTTCCCTCTATGCGCAGAAAACCTTGAGGCATTTTGAAGAAGAGATGGCAGTGGAAGGGGATAAACCTGATATTGGTTTCCACCGTGAAGGATACCTTTTCTTGATTGATCGAGAAGGGGAGAAAGAAGCGCGGTCCTCTCTGGCTCTACAAAAGGAGCTGGGGGCAGAGGTAGAATGGTGGTCTCCTGATAAAATAAAGAAAGAGTTCCCCTTGCTCGATGTGTCTCTCTGGGTGGGTGGCACCTATGGCCCGCAAGATGGTTATCTAGATGGCTATGCTTTCTTAATGGCCTACAGGGCCAAAGCTCGTTCCTTGGGGGCTCTGTTTGAGAATGGCACTGTAAGCTCTCTTGAAAAGCACGGAAGCAAAATTACCGGTGTGGTGCTGACTTCTAACGAGCGATACGAGGCTCCAGTGGTCGTGAACGCAGCAGGGGCGTGGTCAGCAGAAATAGCCAATACAGCCGGAGTGAAACTCCCGGTAGAACCTGTGAAGCGTCAGGTGTTTGCCTTTAAATCTTCCGTTGCGCTTGAGAAACCCCTGCCTTTGATTATTCCACCTTCGGGACTCTATTTCCGCACGGAGACGGGAGGACTGTTTCTGGTTGGCCATTCCTTTGACGATGATCCCGTGGGCTTTGATTTCACGTGGGACAGGAAGCGGTTCCAGGATGTTCTGTGGCCGGAGTTGGCAGAAATTGTTCCGGCTTTCGACAGTCTCAAACTGGTCCGAGGGTGGGCGGGACTTTACGACGTAAATCGACTGGATGGGAATTCCATCTTGGGCCCCTGGCCTGAAGTGAAGGGGCTTTATATCGTCTGCGGATTCTCAGGTCATGGACTTCAACAAGCTCCTGCAGTGGGTAGATACCTATCCGAACTCATTCTTGAGAAAAAACCAACTCTGGACCTGAGCATTTTTGGCCCTGCCCGCATCCTGGAAGGCCGTCCTCTAAGCGAAGCTGGGTTGGTTTGACCCTGAATCAGGGATTTTATGAGCAAGAGATTCGTTATTTTATACCCTTACGTGAACGTGGACTGGGAGATCGACAAATTCTCTACGGTCGCAGAGGTGAGGAGTGTTGCGATCCCGTCCCAAGAAGAGCTGATCCGCCAGATCCATGACGTGGACCTCCTCGTTGCCGACGTTGATCTCAAAGTAGACCGGGACGTCCTGAGAGCGGCTACCCAGTTGCGAGCGATTGCGTGCACGGCCACCGGGGTGGACTACGTGGATATTGCGGAGGCCACCCGGAAAGGAATCGTGGTGACCAATCTCCCCGACTATTCTGTGGAAGCAGTGGCTGAGCATGCTCTGGCCTTGATGTTCTGTCTTTCCAGAAATATTTTTTCTGGGATGAAGGAGGTCCTTGAGGGAAGGTGGGACGAGTTCAGGTTCATGCAGGGAGTGGAAGTTGAAGGCAAGACATTGGGCATCATTGGTCTGGGACGGATTGGGAAACGGGTGGCTGAAAAAGCACAGGCTCTGGGAATGAAAGTCATCTTTAACGATCCCTACGTCGCAATGGAGTACGGAAAGGAGAAGGGGTACGAAAAAAAGGAGACCCTCGTCGATTTGTTAAGAGACTCGGACTTCGTGACCCTCCATGCCTTCCTGGCCACAGAGACCCAGCGGATGTTCGGAGAGAAGGAGTTCAGGGCGATGAAGCGGACCGCCTTCTTCCTTAACGTAGCGCGCGGAGGGATAGTGGATGAGAAGGCACTTTGTCGAGCCCTCCAGGAAAGATGGATCGCCGGAGCGGGATTGGATGTCCTAAACCAGGAGCCTCCTCCAAAGGATGAGCCGCTTTTGAGACTTGACAATGTCGTCGTGACTCCTCATATCGCGTGGAACACTAAAGAGGCGGAGAGACGACTGATCAAGCAACTGAGCCAGATTATTACGAGTGTCCTTCATCGTGAGTTCCCGATCAATGTGGTCAACCCTGAAGTAAAAGACCATTGGAGGGGCACAGCAAAAGAAAAACGATGATCCAATACACGGGCAATCACAGTCTTGATACGAGAACGGGTTTCTCCCTTTATCGAGGGATCTTACTCGATCATGCAGTGCAGGGGGCTAAGAGAGAATGAAGCAGAGTCGCAAAGCATGCATAAAGAGTGCTTTGAGGCAGGAGGGAGGTGATCGAACAATGAAAAAGATCGTGACGCGCATGGGTGACGGTTATCTGACCGACATGACGGAAAGCGAGCTGAAGAAGGATCTCGAGAACGGGACGATGGATGCGTCCACGAAAGGTAGGATCCCTTCACTTTCCGAAGACGAATTAAGGCATCTTTATGAGATCTTCAGCGATCCGTCGCGTTTTGTCAGTGTGGAACCCGGAAACGAGATCATCCTCTCTTTCGATGGAGGAACGCATAAGATTTATCGATTGGGTGTGAACACAGGTCGGATCCACAACTTTCAACTGATGGAGCGGGCGATCGGGGCCGACACCATGGAGACCGGTCATCTTGACTATTGCTTCAAGGCGGCGAAGACGCTCATCTTCGAGGAACAACAGGAACTAGAGCAAGCCCTCCTCGTCACCATGCTTCCCATTTTCTATGGAGCCATGCCCAACCTTGGTGTTTACAGCCAGCCCGATGGTCCTTTTCCAAATCCAGCAGAACTGTTGCCCCAGGGCAAGATCAAGGAAGCCCGGGCCGCCCAAGAAGAGACGGTAGAGATGGCGGTGAGGGATATGGTCTCTGTGGCGACTTCCTTGTACGAGGTCGGAGCGGATGGAATCAATTTTGACACGACAGGTGCAGCGGGCGATCCTGATTTTCTGGCTACCCTTCGGGCTACGCGCATTCTCAAGGAGAAGTATCCTGAGATGTGTGTTGAGCTTGGAATGTCGAGCGAGTTTGTCCTCGGGATGCACGGGGAGCTCGAATTTGAGGGGGTTCGTTTGGCGGGTCTCTACCCGCAGGATCAGATGAAACTGGCCGAGAAGGCAGGAGTGACAATCTTTGGTCCAGCCATCAACTCAGTTACCAACAAGTCTTGTGCGTGGAATGTGGCCAGGGCCGTGACCTTTGTCAAACCTTGCGTCGAACGAGGAAGGATCCCTGTTCACGCCAATATGGGGATGGGCGTGGGCGGAACGCCAGTGGCGGAGTATCCTCCTGCTGATGCGGTCTCCAGGGCTTCGAAGGCCATGGCGGAGATCACCCGGCTCGATGGGTTGTAGGTGGGATTCGGTGATCCCATGGGAATGGCGATCACGCACAGCATCGCCTCGGGCATGGGCGGAGTGCGGACAGCCGGAGATCTGGTTGGACGGATGCAAATGGCCCGCGGCATGAAGATTCGAGAGGCCAAAGAGTATGTGGCAGGCAAATTACGGGTTTCGGTTGCAGACCTGTCGGATCCTGTGACTATGGCCGAAGTGAGAGGCGATCTGGACCTGGGTCGGGTTCGTTCCATTCCGAAATTTTCGAAAGGGATCGATGCCAAGTTCCGAATTGCCGAGTTGCTGGGGATCGAGATCAATTGTGTCAAGCTCTTCAAGCAGAGAGTTGGAAGAGGGTTTTAAACTGTGGGAAAGCCCCCTCCTGCTGTGGAGGGGGCTTTTTTTTGTGTGTTACAATTAATAATAGCCTTGATTGAAAGGAATCTGTGCAGATGAGATCCGCGACACAACCGAGACCGGTTTCCCGTTTGGATGAAAGGGTTGTTAAACAAATCAAAGACATTTGCGGTGAGAAACACACGCTTACGTCGAAAGAAGACCTGATCTGCTATGGATATGATGCGACCAATCTCGAAGGGCCCGTGGCCCTCGTCGTCTTTCCGGGAACGGCCGAGGAAGTCTCTGAGATCCTGAAACTCGCCAACAAACATCTTTTCCCTGTTGTGCCCAGAGGCATGGGGACCGGATTTACGGGAGGATCTGTCCCTATTCAGGGAGGTGTTGTCCTGGTCATGACCCGCTTCAATCGTATCCTTGAGATTGATGAGAAGAACCTGATTGCTGTGGTTGAGCCAGGGGTGGTCACAGGGGATTTCCAAAAGCGTGTGGAAGCCCTCGGGTTCTTCTTCCCCCCGGATCCTGCCAGTCAACTCTACTGCACCCTGGGAGGCAATGTGGCCGAGTGTGCCGGAGGTCCCAGGGCCGTGAAGTACGGGGTCACGAAAGATTATGTGCTGGGGTTGGAAGTGGTCCTTCCCACGGGTGAGATGATGAAGACCGGAGTCCGAACCATGAAGGGCGTGGTGGGATACGACCTCACCAAACTGTTTGTGGGTTCGGAAGGGACCCTCGGTGTTGTCACCCAAATCATCCTGAGATTCATCCCGATGCCAGAGGCGAGGCAGACGCTGATGGTGATCTTCCGTAAGGTGGAGGATGCGGCGATCGCGGTGTCGAAGATCATCAGTGCGAAGGTGATCCCTTCCATGCTTGAATTCATGGACAACGCTTCCATCCAATGCGTGGAGGACTACCTCCATCTCGGCTTTCCGCGGGACGCCGGTGCCCTGTTGCTTATCGAAGTCGATGGGGATCGAGAAATCCTGCCCAAATACATTCAGAAGATCGAAAAGATTACATCCGAATTGAACCCCTATCAAATCAAGATCGCCGCGAACGATCAGGAAGCGGAAGCGCTCCTGAAAGCAAGGAAAGCCCTTTCCCCAGCCAGTTATCGGCTCAACCCTACAAAGATCGCTGAGGACATCACGGTTCCGAGGGACCAGATTGCCACCTTCATCACCGAGGCGGGAAAGATTGCAGCAGATCGTGGACTAAAGATTGTCAATTTTGGTCATGCGGGAGATGGGAACATCCACACGAGCCTCATGATCGATGGCAAGAATGAGGAAGAAAAGAAGAAGGCAGAAGCAGCCATCGAGGAGATTTTGAAACTGACGATTCGGCTGGGAGGAACACTGTCAGGAGAACATGGCGTGGGATTGACCAAAGCGCCCTATATCGATTTGGAACTGGGTCCGATCGAGATTGAGGTAATGAAGAAGATCAAGAGCGTGCTCGATCCGAACAATATCCTCAATCCTGGAAAGATTTTTGCGATATGAACCATTTAGAGACCCTGAAAGAAATCGCGGATAAGTGTGTTCGGTGCGGACTGTGTCAGAGTGTGTGTCCGGTCTTCGCGGAATTGCAGAAGGAGACGGCGGTTGCGAGAGGGAAGGTGAGTCTGATCCGCAAGGTCTTCTCCGGAGACGCGGGATATTCCGAAAAACTATCGACGCACCTCCTGCAATGTCTGGGCTGTGGCGCGTGTACGGAGAGCTGTCCGAATGGCGTGCAAGCGGATGAACTCATTTTGGCAGCCCGTGCCTTGATGGTGGAGAAGAAAGGCCTCTCCTTTCCCAAATGGGTGCTCCTGCGGAAGATTCTCGGCTCTGTTTCTCTTCTCCCCCTACTGCTGAAAACAGGATCCCTGCTCCAGGGGCTCCTGTTAAAGAAGATTCCGAAGGAGAGCGGACTTCATCTGAAATTTTCTCTCCCCTATCTGGACCGACATCGGCTGATCCCTTCGATCAAAACCCCGTTTTTCCTTGATCGGGACCCAGGGAATGTGGAAGGAGTGCAGGGAGAAAGAAAGATCGGTCTCTTTGTCGGGTGCAGCATCAATTATCTCTTCCCCGAGATTGGAGAATCGACCGTTCGCTTGCTCAAGCGATCCCGTTTTTCCATAGGACTTCCAAAGAATCAAGCGTGCTGTGGGCTGCCGGCTTACGGTTCAGGAGATCTCGAGACGGCGAGATCTCTCGCCCGGAGAAACATCGAAGCCTTCCAGTCATCGAACGTGGACCAGATCCTTGTGCCCTGTGCCTCGTGTTTCTATTTCCTGAAAGAGGGTTATTCGAAGCTTTTCCCGGGAGAGGAATCTGTCAAAGCTTTCACTGAGAAGATTGTGGAACCCTCGACGTTCTTCCTAAATACGATCGGGTTGACGCTGAAGGACGCGAAGCGCCAGGGAGAAGATCACAGGGTGCGGGTGACGTACCATGATCCCTGCCATATGAGAAGGAGCATGAAGATCTTTCAGGAACCTCGACAGCTGCTCCAGTCCATTCCGAACGTGGAGTTTGTGGAGATGAAACAGCCGAATCGCTGCTGCGGGATGTCTGGAAGTTTCAACTTCATCTACTACGATCTTTCCAAAAAGATCATGGATCGGAAACTGGACGACATTGAAGGAACGAAGGCAGACGCTGTCGCTACGAGCTGTATGGGTTGTCTGATCCAGTTGAAAGACGGAATCCATGGGAGAGGAATGGAGACAAAGACCATTCATCTCGTCGAAGCCTTGGAAAAGGCCTTGGATTTGAAGAAGAAGGAAGCTCCCCGCCCACAGGGCGAGGCTTCCGGGAAATGAAAATATGATTATAGGGTCGGCTTTCCCCCCGCCCCTGCCTAGAGGCAGGAAGGCGGGGCATCCAGCCGACTTGCCCGTGACACCCCCGAATGATCTTCAGCGGGGTTTCTGATGGTTTTCCCTCTCAAAGATGCCTTTCAATCCGACCCAACACGTCATAAGGAAAAGCCTTGATAATTTGGGCTTCCACCCAATCACCGGGTAGGGCTCTTCCCTCCAGAATAACACTCCCATCGATCTCGGGTGCCTGGGTCTGAAGTCTTCCCTTCACGTTCCCTTGGGGACCTCCAGCGCTTTCCACGAGAACCTCCATCTTCTTTCCCACAAGGGATCGATATTTCTTCAGAGATATTTTTTTCTGGAGATTCATGAGTTTTTTTAATCGTTCCTCTTTCACTCTCTCCGGAATTTGATTTGAGAGCCGTGAGGCAGGAGTTCCTCTCTTCGACAGAGTATTTGAAAGCCCCGAGGTGATCGAACTCGACTTCCTTCACAAAGTCCAAGAGAGTCTGAAACTGATCCGGTCTTTCTCCTGGAAATCCAACGATCAGTGAAGTTCGAAGGCTGATATGAGGGAGAAAGGTCCTGATCTTATGGATGAGGTTTCGGATTTCAGAACCTTTCCCCTTTCGCCCCATGCGCTTCAGAATCTCATCGTCCACGTGCTGGATGGGAAGATCGAGGTAGGGGCAGATCTTTTTTTCTTGAGCCAGGGTTTCCAGAAGTCCGTCCGTGAAGTAGTGGGCTTTTGGATAGGAGTAGAGGATTCGTATCCAACGAACTCCATCCACTCGCACTAAAACTCTTAGGAGTCTTTCAAGATTCGTTCCATCCTTGAGATCCTCTCCGTAAGCGGTTGTGTCTTGAGCAATGAGAATGAGCTCCTGAACGCCTTGATCTGCGAGCTGTTTCGCCTCTTCCAAGATAGAGCGAAGTCTTCGGCTCTGATAAGGGCCTCGAATCCTCGGGACAGTGCAGAACGTACAAGCCTTGGAACAGCCCTCCGCAATCTTGACGTAGGCCGTGAAAGGGGGAGTCGAAAGAATTCGGGGCGTTCTTTCATTGTAGAGAAAGCTGCGCTTGGAGAGGAACGTCTTTCGACTCGGTTTCGCGGCTAAGAACTTGGGAAGCTTTTGAAGCGCCCCTGAGCCCACGAAGAGGTCAACGTCGGGAAACTGTTTCTCCAGTTCTTTCCCGTAACGCTGGGGAAGACATCCTGCGACGATGAGACGCTGGCATCGTCCTCCTCTTCTTATACTGGGCGTATTGATGAATCGCATCAGTAGCCTCTCGGATGGCGTCCTCAATAAATGAGCACGTATTAATAATGATGGTTTCTGCGTCCGAGGGATTCGTCGTCAAAGTATAGCCTTCCTCTGAGAGGAGACCGAGAATCACTTCCGAATCGACGAGATTCTTAGGACAACCAAGGCTTACCAAGCAAAGAGTCTTTTTCATCGGACGTATTATAGCCAACAGATGTTCTTTTTCCAATGAAAAGGGTTGGATAGTTGATGGAGAAAAGAACTTGTTTCATTCACGGAAACAATGCAAAATTAATTTTGTGGGACAGATGAGGTTTTAGAAAAAGGGGTTCGCGATGGGATTGATTCAAAAGCAGTATGACGCATTAAGGAAAAAACTCCTCAAGTCTGCTTTGGAGCACCAGCGGTATGCGTTCAAGGAGACCCGAAACCGGCAAAAGCAGAATCTACCGCTTATGGGTGACCTTAAAAAGATCAGAGAACAGGTGAAGCGCATCCGTTCTGAGTCGGTAGGAAACTGGGAGCTTCTTGATAAAGCGATTGCCCATCTCGAGAAGAACCAATTCCGAGTCATCCAAGCCAGAGAGGGTGAAGATGCCTGCGTGGTGATTCGCGAAGAGATCGGTGACGAGCGCCTGGTGGTCAAATCGAAGTCGAACGTCTCCAAGGAGATCGGACTCAGTGGCTATCTCAAGAAACAAGGGATTGAAGTGATTGAGACTGACCTGGGTGACCGGATTGCTCAGATCGCCGGTCATCGAGCCTCTCACTATACCGGTCCGATCGTCCATCTCAGTCGTCATGACGTTGCCGAGATCCTATCGAAACACCTGGGGAGGGAGATTCCTCCTGATCCGGAGAAGGAGATGGAAGCCGGGCGGGAAGATCTGGAACCGTATCTTCGAAATGCACGAGTGGGAATCACTGGAGCCAATGCGATTGCGGCCGAAGAAGGGGCTGTCTTGATCCTCCATAACGAGGGGAATGTGACGCGAGTTCGAACAAGATCCAAACACATCATCCTGGCTTCCATTGATAAGATCTACCCGCATGTGGAAGACGCCATCCTCATGCTGAGGTTGGAAACGTACCTGGCCACAGGGGCTGTCTTTCCTTCCTTCATTGACATCGTGGCAGGCCGGTCGAAAACAGCTGATATTGAGAAGACACTTTTTTACGGAATGCATGATCCCACCTCGCTTCTCCTCATCCTCTTGGACAATGGAAGACGGCGTCTTTTGGAGGAAAAGAAGGATTTTTCCGACCTCCTCTATTGCATCGGGTGCGGGAACTGCCTTCTCGACTGTCCAACCTACAATACCGTGGGCTCCTCCTTTGGAACCGATGGCATGTTGGGTGGCAGGGGCGTTGCGCTGTCGTGTCTGCAAAGGGGTCTCGAGATGGGGATTGAAGACGGCCTCTTTCTGTGTACCACCTGTGGCCTGTGTGGAGAGGTTTGCCCAGTGGGGATTGACGGTGGGAAGAGACTGAAGGATCTCCGGCGGTCGAGCCTAGAAGTTCCGGAGCTTCGTTCTCAGCTTCAAGAGGTGACCCAGGTCGGTGAGGCAATCGATGCCCACGGCACTCCCTACGGAACGATGGAGACAGGAAAGTTCACCTCTGTTAGCAAAAAAGCAGCCGTGGTACTCTACATCGGTTGCGTTGGGCGGACCACAGAAGTTGAGACCACGATGCATGCGATCGAACTCCTCCAACAACTGGGAATTGACTTCACAACGATGGAGGAGGTCTGCTGTGAGGCGGTCAAAGAAGAGATCGGTTCCCAGGCCAATACGGAACGGATTCTTCAGAACATCGACCGGATGAAAGCGGCAGGAGGAAGAGAGATTCTATTCCTCTGTCCGACCTGCCTAAAGACTTTTCAAGAATATCACCAGAACCATCCCACGGGTCTTACCTTTAGGACCATGACTTCATACCTTCGCGACCAGTTCACCTTCACCTCCACAGACAAGAGTCAAGAGATCGTGACCTACCATGATCCTTGCCATCTGGGGAGAGGCTTAGGAAGCTTCGACACGACGAGGACACTTCTCAAAGAGATGGGCACGACCTATTCTGAAATGGAGCACCATCACCGAGAGTCTCTCTGCTGCGGGGCAGGAGGAGGGATCCGGGGATTCTTCCCTAAGTTTTCAAGAGACATCGCTCGTAGAAGGGTCAGGGAAGCCGAGGAAGTGAAGGCCGATGTTCTTCTTACCGATTGCCTCTCATGCAAACATAATTTGAAGCAAGGAGTCCCGTGGGAAGGGAAAACGAAGGTCATGACCACGCCGGAATATCTTCTGGAAGGAATCAAGGCGGGAAAGATCCAGGTCTCCCGAAAAATGTCGTAGCTCCTGGAGGCAGTTCAGCCCATCCGGTTTCCGATCCAGGCAAAAACAAAACCTACCCGTATAGCGGGTGGAAAGACTTGGCATGGTAAATCCATCGACGCAAAAGATATGGACCCGTGATTTCTCAATCGTTTTTCTCGCCCAAATCGTTTTTTCGTCTGCTTACTGCATTCTGATCCCCACCCTTCCTATCTATCTTTTGAAAGGCGGCTCAACAGAGGTCCAGATTGGCGTTCTGATCGGAACTTCTGGAATAGCCTCCCTGCTCGTCAGACCTTTTGTTGGAAGAGCCCTTCTAAAGGTTTCTGAAAAGAGCTTCATGATGGTCGGGGCTCTCCTCTTTGCTATCGGTTCTGTGGGTTATCTTTTTGCCTTCTCTTTCTGGCTCCTTTTATGGTGAGGATCATCCAGGGAGTCGGCTCGGCCCTTTGTTTTCACCGCTGCAGTGACATGGGTGGCGAACACAAGCCCTGTAAACCGTTTGGGACAGAGTCTCAGTTACTACTATCTGGCTTTTAACATTGCCTTTGCACTGATTCCGTCCCTCGGGATGTTTCTTGATCAACACCTACAGCTTCACTGTCCTCTTCTTGGTTTGTACAGGCCTCACATTGGGGTACCTGTGCATCACTGCAAAGTTGCGACGGAGGCCGGTCGACCCATCAACACAGGAGGACATGAAAAAGGAGCCTCTGGTCAGCCGGAAGGCCCTTCCAACGGCGGTCGTGGCCATGGTCAGTAGTATGAACTGGGGAGCCCTCACCGCCTTTTTTTCTCTTTATGCCTTAAGCCATGGAGTGTCCAACCCCGGGCTCTTCTTCAGTGCCTTTGCCGTCATGATTATTTTGGGCCGTGCTTTGGGCGGGAGGATACTCGATCTTCATAGCCGAGAGAAGGTGATCCTGCCTTGCCTCACCACCGTTATCATTGCGATGATCATTCTGGTCTTTTCCAAGACCCTTCCCATGTTTATTGTGGCGGCATTGGTGTGGGGGATCGGACATGCTTTTGTCTTTCCAGCCTTGGCAGCGTGCACCCTCGAGCGTACGGATTCTTCCCCAGGTCCTGCCATGGCGACATTCTCAGCGCTTGATGAATTAGGGACGGGTCTTGGGTCCGTCATCGCGGGCATCATTTTACGTTTGAGCGGATATCCGATGATGTTCTTCTGCCTAGCGTTTATCGGCATCCTCAATATCGTCTATTTCTACTTCTTTGTGAGAAAAGGGGAGAGGAAAGATCTTTGATTAACCCAATCATCCTCGAATACTGGCCCGTTCGGCTAGCCCAGCCCCGTCTTTGCAGACAGGGTGAATGAGCACGGCTCAGGGTCAACCGCCTAGCGTGGTGGGCGGGGTCAAGGAGCACAATATTAAATAATAAATCATTGCCGGGAAACCCCGCGTTGTGCCTGCCTTCGGTAGGCAGGCGTGGGGAGTTTCACAATTTTCCTTTTCATGTTAATTTTTCTCATATTTTTCTAAAGTCACTGCCATGAGCTGGGATTACGATGTGATTGTCGTTGGGGCTGGTCCGGGGGGTGCCACCGCCTCAAGGTGCTGTGCACAGGCTGGACTCAAGACGCTCGTCATTGAGAAAGAGCGGCTGCCTCGATACAAGGTGTGTGGAGGATGTCTTTCGGCAAAGACTATCCGGCTCCTCGGTTTCGACCTTAGCCCCGTCGTTGAGAACACCATCCGGGGAGCGAAGTTCACCTTCTGTATGAAGGATCCGTTGTTCGTCCCTTCCGATAAGCCCATCGGGTTCATGGTCATGAGAAGTCGATTCGACCAGTTACTCGTCCAAAAGGCCATTGAGCAGGGTGCGGAGGTTCTTGAAGGAGAGAAAGTGATGACTGCCCGTGAGGTGGAGGGCGGGATTGAAGTCTCCCTGGAACAGGGAAGAAGACTGCGCTGTGAATATCTCATTGGCGCCGATGGCGCAGGAAGTGTCGTGGCCAGGGCCTTCTCTCTCCTTTCAACCAAGAAAGATGAGAATGGATTTGGCCTTCAGAGCGAAGTTCCCTATGGACTGATCCCTGAATTCCCGAAGGACGATCTTCATTTCGTCCATCTCGATTTCGGCCGGATCCCCTTCGGATACGGCTGGGTCTTCGCAAAAGGAGGAGGGCTTTCGATCGGAATTGGGGGATTGTTGAACGCCGGGAAAAAGGTCAACATCCACCAGCATTTTGAGGCTTTCCTCCAAGACCTCGGTTACGTGCGAAGGAGCGAACTGAAAAACCCTCTCGGACACCGTTTACCCTGTTTCAACGACGAGACACGACCTGTTGGCCGAGGTCGTGTTCTTCTCGTGGGAGATGCGGCGTACTTCCTGGACCCCCTTACAGGAGAAGGCATTTACTATGCCCTTAGAAGCGGAATGCTCGCGGCCGAGGCCATCCTTCAGTCTAAGGACAAGGGAGACCTCCCTGCGATCTCCTACGAGAAGAAAATTCGCGAGCTCATTCTCGAAGACCTGAAATGGGCTCTGCATGTGTCGCGAATCATCTACCGTTTCACGCAACTGAGCTATCGAACCCTGAAGCAATATCCTGAACTGGGACAATTGTGTATTGAAGTGTTGGAAGGAGAAACAGCTTACCACGGGTTTGTGATCAAGGTCAAAGAGCGAATCAAAGACCTCCTCAAGGGAGGGTTGGGAGAAAGAATTCGAAAAGCGATGAGGACGCCTTGGTCATCGTAATCCTTTCATCTATTTGACGCGGAGAAACTATTTTCCGGGGGCTATGGTTTGCGCGGTCTTAAAGATCTGATCAAACAACTTCTCCATATCGAAGACACTCCCGAGCGAACAGCCCTCGCTTACGCCCTGGGCATTTTTCTTGGGTTCTCCCCGTTTTTGGGCTTCCATACAATTGTGGGCATCGCCGTCGCCTTCCTGTTTAGGATGAGTCGGGTCGCTGTCCTTCTCGGAGTCTGGACGAATCTTCCCTGGTCGATTATTCCTTACTACACGGTGGCAACCTGGGTAGGGATGAAGGTCATAGGATTTCAGCTTGATCCTGCCGTTCTTGCGGAGATTTTTCGGCTCGGATTGAATGAAGGGTTTATCCAATCCGGTTTTTGGAACCGTCTGGCCTCCCAATCCGAACTCCTTCTCGCCTTTGGAATCGGATCATTGCTTCTTGGGACGATTCTCAGCTTGATCGCTTACCCCCTCTCCTTGCGATGGATTAAGTTTTACCGATCCAGACGTAAACAAGATCCCCTTTCGGATCCTCAGGGAGACTGACCCGAAAAAAGTGTATCCTGCAATCTACAGAAATCCCGAATCTCGAGCCTCCAATTTTTCATTGTGTCACGTTTCAAAGCCAGGCACAGTATCCTCTTTTCCAGCTTTAGTTAGGATTTCATGAACGTCCCAGAAGAGACACTTGTCAAATTTGTCGCCTATGTTACCTTTAAATAGGTGCCTGAAAAAAACAACATTTTTAAATTCCTGGACTGACTCTCTTTCTCGCGATGACAACGGACCCTTTCTCCATTCCGATCCTCACGGCGGGCCAGGGCTGGCTCGTGGTGGAGAAGCCCTCCGGGCTGAGCGTCCAGGAGGAGCGGGGACGGGATCTCTGTTCCGTTCTTCAGTCCCGGATCAAGACTGACCCGGACCTCCGGAACAGGATCGACTGTGATCCCCGGTTCGGGGTTCATCCCGTCCACCGCCTCGACCGGGAGACGAGCGGGGTCATCCTCCTGGCCTGCCGGCCCGAGACCTTCAGCTACTTCGCCAAGCAGTTCGAACACCACAAGGTCCGGAAGCGTTATGTCGCCCTCCTCCACGGAGAACTCCCCGAGCCTGACGGAGAAGACGGCTGGGGACTCTGGACCTGGCCCCTGTCAAAGGAGGCGGGGGGCCGCTTCCATCCCGAAGGCCCGGGCGGGGCGGCCCCGTGCGAAACCCGCTTCCGGGTTCTTCGCCGGAGCGCCCATTACACCCTCATTGAGTGCGACCTTCTGACCGGCCGCAAGCATCAGATCCGGCGCCACGCCCGGCTTGCCGGCCATGCCGTGGTGGGCGATGCGCGCTACGGCACGCCTCGGTCTCTCAAGTTCCTCCGCGAGGAGATGGGCTTTACCCGTCTGGCCCTCCATTCCTTTTCCCTTCAGGTCCAGCCACCCCGAGCAGCGGCGCCCCGGGTGTTCCAGTCCCCGGCCATTCCCCCGGAGATTCTCCGCCTTCTGGAGGAAGACCAGGGATCTGAAGAAAGGTGATTCTTCCCACGCCGTGCCGTCGTCTTTTCCTATCCTTCTATCCGTGCCATCATTCCATCTCAGCAAAGAATTCCGAATATCCCAAGCCCCGGAGTACCCCTTCACGAATGATGGACCGTTGCAGAACTTGATCCTCTTCGCTTCACCCATTCGACTGTGCGAAGCCCCGCCTTTTAATGCGGGGTTGGGAAGCACGGCTCAGGGTGAACTCTCGAGCAAGCCCCGGCCTTTAGGACGGGGAGTCGAGAGGTTCACTTCACATTTTCACGGGCAAGTCGGCTGGATGCGCCGCCTTGCCTGCCTGCGGTAGGCAGGTAGGCGGGGAGGAAAGCCGACCCTGTAATCATATCTACATTACCCGGAAGCCCCGCCCTGTGCCTGCATGTCGGCAGACAGGGGCGGTGAGCTTCACTTTTCTTTCCAGCTCCTGGATCAGCCGTTCGATCTCCTCTCGCTCCTCTGGTTCCAAGTTAATCTCGGGTAGACGTCTCTTTAGGGCAAGTAATTGCTGCTGGCAACGATATTCCTAACAGGACAAAGCCATCTATTAGGTCCTTACCGATTTCTGTGGATCTTGGACTGTTTATAAAAAAACCTGTTGAATACCACCCAGCTTGCTGGGTGGATGAAAACAGGTTCGCTGAAGGCGATCAAACATGGTATAAGTTGGGCATGAGCCCAATTAGACGCACGAGTCATGCGGTTTATGATCTGAAGTATCACATGGTATGGGCCCCGAAGTACCGGAAGATAGTATTGACGGGGGATTTGGCAAGGAGGCTGAAAGTAGCCTTTCAGGAGATCGCTGAGAGGTATGAGTTTGCGATAGACACGATGGAAGTGAATGACGATCATGTGCATTTGTTTCTGTCGGCGCCTCCGCGATATTCTCCGTCTCAAGTTGTACAAATTCTGAAGAGTGTATCGGCGCGGATGATGTTCAAAGAGTTCCCAAAGATCAAGAAGCAGCTTTGGGGTGGAGAACTATGGAATGATGGATACTTTGTTCGATCTGTTGGGGACAAGGTTACCTCAGAAATCATACGCCGTTACATAAAGTACCAGC
>CAVOIK010000025.1:0-76056 GCA_963695895.1 uncultured delta proteobacterium | reverse complement strand
GAGTGAGATCAAAGAGTGCTCGGGACCCGGTTGAAGAAGGTCGGGGCATGTTGAAAACCAAGGGCAGAATATTGAAGTCTCTGATCGAGGACAGGAAAAGGGAAGCGAAGCAATGAAACGATATGTCTACGATAGCTATGCCATGATCAGCGCTGCATAGGAAGGATCTGATGGAGCATCCATCCCTCGTCCAGATTCGCAGAATTTTCGATCACGCCGTTGGCGTGACCATAATCCGTAATCGAGAGTTTGATTAGGGAAGGGAAATAGAGGAATGCGAGGCGTTGAGGATTCCTTTTGGAGAAAGAGGGATAAGATTTCGTTGGGAGCTGATCAAAAACAGAGCCAATGATTCATCGTTTGAGATTCTTGGGGGCACTTATCCCTTCGACTGTAGTAGGCTCTATTGGAGGGTGTGTGAGGGGGGAAGGGTTGGCTAGGCCGAAGAGAAGATCACTAGTTTCTCTCTTGCCTCTTTGTAGAGCAAGAAACTCGGGTGATGCATTGCGATCTTGAGAAAGAGCCTTCGTCCATGTTCAATAACTCTTGCAGCGATGGTCAGGAGATGATATCGGAGCGCTTTAAGGCGAACAGGCCACCAGGCCTGGGGCAGGGCTTTCCTTTTCATGACCGCAAGGACATTGTAGGCAAGCACATTGAGTCTCCACCAGGCGGCATTGGCGAAGAATCGTTTGGCAGGAAGCACCCCGCCCCGCCAGGTCATTTTTAAGAACATCATGAACCTTTTCGACCGTTCCACAGCGTTCCCTCTGCCACTGCCACAACCTCTCCCCATCCCAATCCCACATGTTCGTGACGACGGCAAAGTAGTGATAAAGAGCCCCGTCCCCAAAGAGTTCCCCTTGGTCCGGACGGATACGGATGGCCAGATAGCGATCCGGGCTCATCTGTTTGTGGCGAGAGGGTTGGCTGGGAATAAACTCCACCTCGGCCCACTCCTTACGTCCAAGGATCCAGCCTTGATCCGTGACTTTTCTCAGAGGCTTCCAGTCCCCTTCGGGAAGGGCCTGGATGGCGGCTCTGAGCTCCTCGGTCACTTCGGCACTGATGGCGAACTCGATCCGGGGTCTTCCTTGAATTTCTTTGCGACACCAATTGAGCAGATCATGGCGATAGGCCGCCGCATCCGAACGAACTCGGATCAGACAAACCGTCGGTGGCAAAGCCAAAATCGCCTCTTGGAGCACCGGGAGCAAATCCATTCCCGCAGGCACATTGCCATCTCGAAATTGATCCGCCACGATGAGATCCTCCTCTGCCCAATAAGCAATGACGGGCTGATACCCCTTGTCTCCCAGATAAGTCCAATAGGCCTCCCGTTTATGGCTTTCAATCACCGTCGCATCCAGATCGATCGTGGCCGTCGAGGGCTTCCTCTCCCGGAGTGCCTTCCCGATCAACTCTTTGAGACCAGCCTCAATCCCTTCAACCATGCCGTCTCCTCAGGAATCAGCGCCTCATGGGGAAGGCGACCCTGGAGAGGCTCATCTTCGTGAAAGGCATTGAGAAACCATCGAACCGACTCCGCCGAGGGAACCCGAAGTCCCAGACTTCTTCAGTCCCTCGTCCGCTCTCAATCTCTCAAAGTCTAATTCGACACAGTCTCCCCCTGCAGGCGAAAAACACGAGATGAAAGACTCCACATAGTCTGCCTCCCGGTACTTACCCGAGCGCTGCAAAATGGGAAGATGCTTCCTAATCGATTCGCGCAGCCCCAAAGCTCGGAACGTTTCCATCACCAAGGGAAGGCCACCAAAGCAAGTCAGGAGAACCCGAGATGTGTCCTGAATTAACTGGAAGGAAAGAAGACCTTTGTGATATATTCATCTTGCACCTCCTGGGTGAAAAGCAGGTTGATGCCGTCAACCCCTCTTTTCGTTCGGTCTAATGCTATCCTAGGGAGGTGTTTTTGTTCCCTGTCAAGCTTTTTGATTACGGATTACGGGCGTGACTGCGTGTCTTGACAAAATATATTGAAGAGTATAATTATGATCTGTCCAATTGAACTCAATGCCTGGGTGGCGGAATTGGTAGACGCAAGGGACTTAAAATCCCTCGGTGGGTGACCACCGTGCCGGTTCAAGTCCGGCCCTAGGCACCAATGAATTTAGGATGTTATCGTATTAATAGGCGTGAATGAGTTCTGCCGGTATGTCGGATGGGTACACATTTGGTACCCACAACCGGATCAGGGAGCCACAGGGATCCTCGGAGTGGGCGGATTTAATCCGGATAGATCACGCCTACGGGGTTTAAGACCCACGATGCCGGTCGGGAAAGGGTATCACAGGGCAAACCGATCAGCCCCGCTCCGATCACGCCCGAACGAAACGCATGGCAATGTTTGTAGCTGGCCCATTTCTCAGCCTGATCTTCGTGGCAACGGGATCTCGTCTTCCGCCAAAGACACTCTGGTGATCGGGGGTCGATTCGGACATCTCTCTCTTGGACCCGGCCGTTCTCGAGGAGTAGGTTGTCTAAGAGCCTTGTGACTGTATATTTGTATGTCATTACAACAAAGGAGGTAGCTATGAAAAAGGTTCTGTTTTTCGCTGTGTTGGCAGCATTTTTATTTACCGGATCGGCCATCGTCTGGGCCCAGCAGGAGCTCGTGGTGAGTTCCTATGGCGGGGAAATCACGGAAAACCATAAGAAACTGATCATTGAACCTTTTGAAAAAATGTACAAGGTGAAAGTCCGGTTGGTTACCGGTTATTCTGCTGAGATTATGGCCCAGCTCAAGGCTCAAAAAGATCGGCCACAGATGGATGTCGTGCACTTTTCCGGCGGTCAGGAAGCTATAGCCGCAGCAGAAGGGCTCCTGTCGCCTATCAAGAAAAGTGAATTGAGCGCCTACAATGATCTTTATCCCCTGGCCGTAGCCAATATCGAAAAAGGGGAAGGGCCAGCTCACTCGATTGCCGCTATCGGCTTGCTGTATAACCGAGAGCTTGTCACGCCGGCCCCTACGAGTTGGATGGATCTCTGGGATGCTAAGTTCAAGGAGAAAGTCCTGATCACCGACATCAGCAATTCTTACGGTCTCCTTGCGCTCCTAATGATTAATAAGGTCTACGGAGGCACCATGGACAACATCCAGCCCGGTCTGGACGCCATCGCCAAGTTGCTGAAGGACAAAAACGAAGTCATCAAGGGATCGCCGGAGGTTCGTCAGTACTTTGCCCAAAAAACCGTGATGATCGGGGCCTACGCACAGGATCACGCCTATCGCCTGCGATCAGCCGGAGCGCCGATCAGTTTCCTGATTCCCAAGGAGGGAGCTGCAGCCTCTTTTCTCACGATCAGTCTTGTGGCCAATCGTCCAAACCGCGACCTTGCATTGAAATTCATCAACTTCTCCCTGCGCCCTGAGGTCATGGTAGGATGGGCGGAGGTTGCGCGGTACTCACCGACCAATCGAAAGGCAAAAGTGCCTGATGCCATTATTCCGGACGTGGTGTATGGTGAAGAGTCGATCAAGAAACTGGTCTATTTTGATGCCTTGGTGATCGGGCAGAAAAGATCAGCCTGGATCGATGCCTGGAATCGCCTGATGGTCCGATGAGCGGGGTGGCACGGCAGATCGTAACATTTAACGACAACTTCTAGGGAGTGAGATCTGTAATTGTTTAGAGGACCCACCAATCTTGCGGAACCCGCGCTCCTTTTGCTTCCGGGAATGCTGTGCCTGATCGGGGCTTTCTTTGTACCCGTGGGGCTTTTACTGGTCAACAGTTTCTACATTTCCGACGGGCAGGGACAGGCCATGTTAAGCCTTGCCCAATATGAGCGTTTCTTTACGGATTCCTACTACCTTCTGGTCGTAGGACGCACGTTCCGTTTATCGGTGATCATCACCCTGATGTGCCTCTGCCTGGGATTTCCCATCGCTTATATTATGGCCCGCTCATCATCCCGTCCTGCCCTCTGGCTCGGGATTTTGATCATTATGCCGTTGATGGTCAGCGTCGTCATTCGTACCTTTGGGTGGATGGTGTTGCTGGGCCGGGGTGGGACGCTCGTAAATTTCATGAGCTCCCTGGGATTTGAAGGGCAGCGCTTTGCATTAATGAGAACAGAAACGGGGATCGTTCTTGCTCTAGCCCAGGTCTTGCTGCCGTTCATGGCGTTGACGCTCTACGGGGTGATCGCACATATTGAGCCTTCGCTCGAAGAAGCCTCCAGAACCATGGGGTGTGGTTTCTTCAGGACCATGTGGAAGGTCACCTTACCACTCAGCCTTCCCGGCGTGGTTTCAGGGTCCCTTCTGGTGTTTGCCCTCTCCATCAGCTCCTTCATCACACCCTCTCTGGTGGGTGGCGCCCGGCTGCCTGTCCTTGCAGCCAGTATCTATCAACAGGCACTTGTCACTGTGGATTGGCCTTTTGCAGCAGCGCAGGCTGTCATCCTGTTTCTGAGCGTTCTCCTAGTGATCGTACCCTATACCATGATCACCCGGATCAGGTACGGGTAGGGCGGAACCGCATGGTCAAAGGCATACCCGTCTGGGCGAAGATCATCGCAGCGGCGGTCATCATCATCACCGTCTTCTATATGCTCACGCCACTTGTCGTGGTAATGGGCGCATCTTTATCTGCGGGTAAATATCTGGTCTTCCCACCACAGGGCCTGAGCCTTCGCTGGTATGGAGTGGTTATGAAATCGGAAACCTATTTGCGTGCCGGGTTTCTGAGTCTTCGCATTGCCCTCATGGTGATGGTCATAGCCGTCTTAGTAGGTACTTCTACCGCTATTGCTCTTACCCGTTTCAGACTTCCCGCCATGGATCTTCTTCAGGGCCTTTTTCTTTCCCCCCTGATCCTCCCGACCATCATCTTCGGAATCGGGATGCTCATGCTTTTCAGCAAACTTGTTGGAGGCGCCTCTCTCTGGGCCGTGGTGGCCGGTCATGTGGTCATTACCATTCCCTACGTGGTGCGTACGGTCAGCGCCGTGCTTGTAGGGGTGGACCCTGTCACGGAGGAGGCCGCACGCTCCATGGGAGCTCGATGGTGGCAACGTTACTTATATGTTCTCCTGCCGCAGTGTCTTGCCGGTATCGCTGCGGGCGCTTTCTTTGCCTTTATTATCTCCTTTGATGATGCGGTGGTAGCTCTTTTTCTGCGTGGACCGGATACGGAGACTCTACCGATCAAGATTTATACGGAACTGGAGTTCACTACGGATCCTTCGGTTGCGGCCGTATCAACGCTTTTGATTCTCATCACCGTTATTATCATTTTCTCCATTGAACGTCTTTTAGGGCTTAAACTGATGATGGAGCGCCGTGTCAACCATACGAATTGAAAAAGTGACAAAACGGTTTGGTTCAGTCATCGCAGTCGATGATGTGAGCCTTGAAATCCCGGAAGGGAGTTTTACCGGCCTCCTGGGGCCGAGTGGTTGTGGCAAGACGACGTTGCTTCGTCTGATCGTAGGCTTGGATCGCCCGACGAGCGGAAGTATCTTCCTTGACGGCCAGGATGTCACCTACCTTCCACCTGAGAGACGGGATGTGGGCATTATGTTCCAAAGTTATGCCCTCTTCCCTCATATGACGGTTGCGGGAAACCTGGCTTTTCCTCTGAAAATGAAGGGAATCCGAGATCGGCCGGAGGTCGAAGAGCGAGTGCAACAGGCCTTGAAACTGGTTCGACTCGAAGGCCTAGACAAGCGAAGTATCAGGCAGCTAAGCGGTGGACAACGGCAGAGGGTGGCGCTTGGCCGCGCTTTTATTGCCAGCCCCCGCGTTCTCTTGCTGGATGAACCGCTTTCCAACCTCGATGCAAGGCTCCGGGAAGATATGCAGGTGGAGCTCATCGACCTACACAAGCAGCTCAGGCTCACCACGGTTTTTGTTACCCATGACCAAGAGGAGGCCCTGAGCCTCGCCGATCATGTCGTCCTGATGCGGGAGGGACGCATTGAACAGAGAGATGCACCGGAAACCCTCTATGCCAGGCCAGCGACTCCTTTTGTAGCCGATTTCATCGGAGCCGCCAATCTCATTGTTGCCAATATCGTAGAAGAGGAGGGGGGAGGATGGATCGCCGTTACTCGTGATAACGATCGATTCAAGGTCCCGCCTCCTCCCGATGGGAGACCCGGGGAACGCCAGGTCATGATCCGGCAGGAGAATATCGTGTTGAAGTCTTCCCCTGAAGACTCCGAGGTCGCTCTTCCCGGTATCGTCCAGGCCAGGGTGTACCGAGGTGCCACCGTCCGTTTTGTAGCCTCCGTGGGTTCCCAAACCCTCACAGCCATTGTGGGAAAAGAAGTAACGGCAGAGCCGGGATCGAAAATCCATCTCTGCTGGAGCATTGCCGATTCCGTTGTTTTATGATAGCTCTTTTTTCGATGGCAGGACACGCCGTTGGTGCGTGGTCCCTCGTCCCCGGCCAATGTAATAGTAGGCTTTGCCCAAGGGGATTTTCAAAATGGCCTGTGGCTAATATCGCAGAACGTCGGCAATAAGACAAAAATTATCTATTCCCTGGGAAAGGAGATCCAGCCTTGGACAGCCTTCTTATCCGAGATGTGACGGTATTTACAGGAACCGGGAACCTTTTCCTCGAGGGTTCGGTCCTCCTTGAAAAAGGGCGGATCAAGGCCGTCGGACGCAATATCGCTGCTCAAAAGGATACCGCTGTCCTGGAAGGATGCGGCAGATTTTTGATGGCGGGCTTTATCGATGCGCACGCCCATCTCGCCTTGGTTGACGTTCCCGAGAGGCCGGAGCTCCATCCCGATGCTCCCTATATGGCTGCCCACCATGCAGCCTTGAAGCTCTCCTCGGGAGTCACTACGGTCAGGGATATGGGCGGCCTCTTGCATGTGGATCTCGCACTCAGGCGGGCCATACAGCGCGGCCAAGTGCCAGGACCGCGCATGATCTGTTCAGGCCAAGTCATCTCCCCTACGGGCGGGCACATTCACTATTTTGCCCGTGAGGCCGACGGCCCCTCTGAAATACGAAAAGCGGCTCGCGAGCAGATCAAGGCAGGGGCCGACATCCTGAAGATTATGGTGAGCGGTGGCATCGCCAATGTTGGAGAAGACCCCGATAAGCTCCATATGCATGAGGATGAAGTACGCGAGGTCGTGGCCGTGGCAAAGGAGCAAAAAACGGTGGTGGCAGCCCACATCTATCCTTCGCGGGGGATCCAGATGGCGGCGAGGTGCGGTGTCACCAGCATCGAACATGCCGTAGATCTCGACGACCAAGCCATTACTACGTTGGTTCAAACAGGAGCCTGGGCCGTGCCCACCCATTGTGTTTATAAACACATGGCTGCAAACGCTGAAAAACGCATTTCTGAGGAGATGGCAGAACTCGCCGGCCGGGTTTATGAAACCAAGAGCCTGAGACTGAAAGAGGCCGTCCGTGCCGGGGTAAGGATCGGCGTGGGCACGGACTGTGGACGCCATTTCCCTCCTTCGGATTTTAAGAGCGAGCTCATGCTGTTACATGAAGCGGGGATGAGCACAGAAGGAGTTCTCCTTGCGTCTACCATTGGCAATGCGAAACTTCTGGGCCTAGCGTCCTCTCTCGGTACTGTTGAGGTAGGTAAAATTGCCGATTTGGTTCTGCTCAAGGGCAACCCTATCGATGATCTTGAAAAGGCGGGAGAGGTGGAGAAGATTATCCAGGGAGGTCAGGTGCTGGATCCTTCCGCTCTCATGAAAAGGGGATTGGTTATCAAATGACCGCGTCTGAGATCTTCTACCACCCCAAATGACAGGGCCGTTGGAGTACGGGAGTATTGGAAAAATCAGAAGAGGAAGCTTGATCGGTGGGCGACCACCGTGCCGGTTCAAGTCCGGCCCTAGGCACCAGTAAGATTAAGAGGTTAGGCATTCTTGCTAACCTCTTTTTTATAAAGAAACCCTGTTGAATACCACCCAGCTTGCTGGGTGGATGAAAACAGGTTCGCCGAAGGCGAACAAACATGGTATAAGTTGGGCATGAGCCCAATTAGACGAACAAGTCACGCGGTCTATGATCTGAAGTATCACATGGTATGGGCCCCGAAGTACCGGAAGATGGTGTTGACGGGGGATTTGGCAAAGAGGCTGAAGGTAGCCTTTCAGGAGATCGCTGAGAGGTATGAGTTTGAGATAGATACGATGGAAGTCAATGAGGATCATGTGCATTTGTTTTTGTCAGCGCCTCCTCGATATTCTCCAGGCCAGGTTGTACAAATTCTGAAGAGTGTATCGGCGCGGATGATGTTCAAAGAGTTCCCAAAGATCAAGAAGCAGCTTTGGGGCGGAGAACTATGGAATGACGGATATTTTGTTCGGTCTGTTGGGGACAAGGTTACCTCAGAGATCATACGCCGCTATATAAAGTACCAGCAACAACAGCAATTAAGTTTTGATTTTTGATGCCCCGCAGCTTGCTGCGGGGTAGTTCACTCCAAAACTCTTCAAGTTCTCCTTTCCGTATCGATTGCTTGTGGAGAATACTAAGCTTCTCAGCGGCCTCATTGAGTGAGTCTTCATTGTCAAGAGTAACTACGAATGCCCGTTCATATTCGATGCCTTCTTCGAAGGTGAGATGATAGAGGTGCCAATCGACGCCATTGGTCAGCAGAACCCATCGATAATTATTTTGCGAGGCATAAGCTTGAGCCTGCTCTATATGGCGGTCACGAAGTTGTTGATCAGCTGCTTTGGCTTCAATGAGTAGACGCACACGACCATCTATTTTTAGACAAATGTCTACATACTTATTCCTGAGTTGAGTTTCACGGCTGATGTCTTGGAGACCGTCGTAGCCAAGCACTTCCTCAAAAAAACGGCACAATCGGAGAACAGTATCTGCCTCGTTGAGTCCATCCTTTCGGGCTTGCAGAAAATGAGGAGCAAAACGCTTTAACGGCTTACGAATATCAATGCTCATGTTTGTATCTCCTTTACGCTATTTATGCATGGCACTCAAGAACTCGTCCACGTACGGGAAATTCCTCTCAAGGATCTCCAGCAACGTCGTGCCGACCTGCGTAGTCAGCCGCTTGAGATCAAAGCACTCCAAAACCGCACGCAGATGTTCATCACTACCTCGCGCCACACTGTGCCGTTGCAACAGGTACCTTGCGACAACTTGTAGCTCGCTCGGTGGAATCTCCTCGAATGATCGCGGCCCCCTGCTTCGCAATCTGATCGGTGGGCTCCCCTTCACTCTAACTACAGAGAAGAGCAGGCCTCCCTTGCCTGCCTCATCTTCAGAAACAACACGTCCCTGTCGAATGGCGTGCGCGAGCGCCTTGTTCATAGTCCTCTTGAGCTCATGGCCCATCCGCTTGATGCCACAACCCCGCAGGTAGATGTCGTAGACTCGCTTCGCAAGTACTGGACCTTCGACCTCGATGATCCGGACAATGCCTTCGGAGACTACATCCGCGCTGACGCTGCGAGGGTCATTCCCGGCCGGGCCGGCATACTCCGCATAATCGCTGAATGGCAGATTGGCATCTCGCGACCTGACCGAAGGAACAAGCACTCGCCCTCGACCAAAGAGATCTCCGTCGGCGGGCGACGGATGCAGCCGAGCTTCTACTGGAGGCACAGTTTCTCTCGCTGAACTGGTTGCGTGCCGGCGGGACAGCAGGAGTCGACGCCTGGGCGCTCTCAGGAACTTCAACAGGCATCAAGCGGCCCTGGTTCACCGGCTCAGTGACAGAGGACACGACGCGATGCTCGGTATGCACGCTCCTCGGTGCGCCTTCGGCCCCAATCGGTTCGATGCCACGCTCGGCCAACGTCTTCAAGAGGTCGTCCAGCATGTCCTTCCGCCGGCGGATGAAGGCGGAGGCGAAACACCGCCAGAACACCCAACCGGCGCGCTCCAGGACGCGCTGGCGCTGCATGTCGTCGGCCCACTTGTCCGCGCCGTGGTACTTGTCGCCGTCGCACTCGACCGCCAGCCGAGCGTCGTTGTGTCCCTCCACCACCATGTCGATGCGGTACTGGCCGACCCGCACTTGTGGCGTCACCCAGTAGCCACGCTGCGTGAGTTCGTCGTACATCTCGCGTTCGAAAGGGGACTCGCAAAGTTTGCGCAGGTCCTCCACGCGCACTTCATCCTGGGCGAAGGGTGCCGCGAAGTGTGCGATGAGACTGCGCCGCAACAGGTCCTTCTCGCTCAGATGCTCCGGTTCCACCGAGCGCACCAGGTACATCCGGTCCCTCGCGCGCGAAGCCGCCACGTTGAAACGCTGGGCGAAGGTATCGCGGGAGAGCGGTGCGCCAACCTCGTTGGGCGCCGACACCATCGAGAGAAACATGATGTCGCGCTCTTTGCCCTGGAACGTGCGTGCATCGCCACAAGCGATGCGATGGCGCTGCATGACTTCCGGCCCGAGCTCGTCGGTCAGCCGCTCCCATATCAACAGGGCCTGCTTGTCGGCGAGCAGCGAGACGACCCCGATGGAGCGGCCGCCCATGTTCGGGTCAGCCACAATCGCCTTGATTTCATCGACGATGAAGCGCGCCTCGGGCAGATTGACGTCGCCCCTGCGGTAGCCGTCTTCCACCAACACGTCGATGAGGGGCGGATCGAGACGCTCGGAGGCTTTCGGCATGCGCAGTGGCCGCAGCTCGTGATTGTAGAACTCGCGCTTGGAGTACTCGATGATGGGGCCCACGCAGCGGAAATGCTCTTTCAGCATCACCGCGCTCTTGGCGAACACCACTTTGAACAGGTCGTAGATGGAGCGCTCCGGCGACATCTGCGGCCGGTAGGTCTCCACCTGGCTGCCGAGGAAGCGGTTCATGAGGCTGCGAATCTTCTCCTCCTCGAGGCCCACTCCCTCGGGCGAGACCTGCTTGTCGTCGCCGACGATGAGCACCTTCTTGGCCCGTAAGAGAGAAGGCAAAGCAGTGAGGTCGGATTGGGATGCTTCGTCGATGACGACAAGATCGAAGCAGCCCAGCTCCGCGGGCAGTGATTCCGACACCCGGTAGTGGGCCATTATCCAGCACGGCACTGCGGGGTTCGCATGGGAGGCTGCCATGCGCGCATCCTGCCGGTAACGCACCGCGCGCTTGCCCGTGCCTTTGCCGATTTTCTGGATGGCGTTGAGATACGCCTGCAGGGCGGCCCGGATGCTGGGGGAGGCGTTCTCTGCAAGCTTGAGCCACGTGCGCTTCACCACAATGTCGCGGTAGGCGCGCGATAAGTCGCTTTCGACGTCGTTGCGGTCTCTCGCCAGCTTCTTCAGCTCTTCGTGCACGTCAATCGACTCGAGGTAAGTGGCGAGACGCCTCAGGCGCCAGGCTTTGCGCCAGTTGTCCGGAAGCAGACCATCCACGGTGCCCGCAATCGGTTGCTTGAGCAGCGCGGCGTACCTCGGCGCCCCGGAGGCCTCCACCTTGTCGCAGACCTCGCGCACGGCGTCGAGATGTGTGCCCAAGCCCAGCACGCGCGAGAGTTCCGCCATCAGCGCCGACCACTTAGCCTGCATCTCCGCGTCCGTAACCGTGGGGTTACCCAACGCCTCACCGAGGAAGTGGCGTAGGTCATCGATGACGCGGCCGGTTCGGCCTTCCAGCACCTTCTGGCAGCGTTCCTTGTTGGCCCATACGTTGGCCAGGCGGTTTTTCGTGAGGTGATGCCGAAGCGCCTTCTCCAGCTCAGATAGGCGCTGCGCGTTATCCGCCACCTCGCGGGCATGAGGCCAGTTAGGGAAAACGTGGGAGGCCGCGGTGCAGAGTTCGCCTTCCGCAGCCACCACGGCTTTCACCTTGAGGTAGAGAGCGTAGCCATGGGCGGCAGCCAGGCCGCCTTCTGGCTTGTCGCCTGGTACGGCTTCGAGATGAAGCTCGTGGGCAAGTGCATTCCAGCGCAAGGCCAGTTCGCGCAGGCATTTCAACAACGCCAGATGCTC
This sequence comes from uncultured delta proteobacterium, assembly GCA_963695895.1. Classification (GTDB taxonomy): domain Bacteria; phylum Desulfobacterota; class BSN033; order BSN033; family UBA1163; genus CAVOIK01. The sequence goes on along the minus strand of CAVOIK010000025.1, from coordinate 64,144 downwards.
GGCGACATGCTTCCATGCCCTCAGCGTCGGCGGGTGGATTGCCGAGAACGCGAATGCAGTCCAGCTGCTTTTTCTGCTCGGACTTGCCGAATAGGCCTTTCAGCCCAAAAGGGCTCTTGCCCTCGGCGAGATTGCGCACGGCCTCCAAGAGCGCGGCATCAAGCTCGATGCCTTTCGGCGTAGTAACTGGCCGCTCAAGAAACGCCTTGCGCCGCTCGACAGCCTGCTCAAGCTCGGTGCCGAGGGCTTCCAGCATCTGCAGCAGGTCGTCGTTGCCGCCGCGGCGCAGCCGTTCGCGCATGGCGACCGTCCAGGGCCGATGTGCCTGCACGACCTCGTCGCGCAGATGCTTTAGCGTCTCGATGTGCGTGAGGAGCTGCTGTGCGAGGGTGAGCGTCTCCTGGCTCGAGTCGGCGAGTGCTGGAACGTCGCCGTTTTCCACGCCCTGTTTCAGCTTCTCGAACTGGGATAGGTCCTGGTGGACTTCGAGCAGCGCCTTGGAGTCAGGAAACTCGACGAGCTGCGGCAGCGACGCATCGAGGTAATCGATGTCTTGACCCAGAGTACGTCGTGCCTCCCGTAGTCGGACAACATCCGCGTCCGAGAACTGCGGTGCGAACTCGGGAGTGATTCCAAGCGTGTCGGGAATCCACTCGAACTGCCCGGCGCTCTCGACCACCTCTCGCGCCGCGTCCTGCGGGTCGATTTCCTCGATATCCAGCGTGATCTTGGCGAGGTTCCGCTTCGCCCAATCGCCAATCTTGCGGTCGATGCCGGCAAGTTTGCCGTGGAGGGCATCAATGGATTCCTCAAGATGGCTGATGGCTCTCGCGGTGCTGCTGCGGTCGAGGCCCTGAACCTCAGAGGCAATCTTGTGGATGGCGTGCTCGAACTGCTTCATGCCGTCCTGCTCGCTGGTTAGCAGCGAAATGGCGAGCGGACGGATTTCAGCCGGCAGGTGCTCCTGCAGCACCGCCAGGGCCGGGTCCTTCATCGAGGTCACGAGCACCCGCTTGCCCTCGGCCAGATAGTGGCAGATGACATTGGCGATGGTGTGCGTCTTGCCGGTGCCGGGCGGACCCTGCACGACGACACCATCGGAAATATCCAACAGCTGGACGATACGGACCTGCTCGTCGTTGAAGGGCTTTGGGAAGTAGAGATCGCGCGCCTTCTTGCCGCTCGTGCTGCGCTCGGCGTGATACGAGGCGGACACGCCACGGAAGGACGGCAGCTCGACGACCGGGTTGGTCGTGTCAGGGTCGGTCACGATCGGCGGCCACAGCGGGTGGGTAGGTCTTGGCTTCTTCGGCTTGCTTCTTCAGCTTCTCCAGGTCCTGCAGAAACAGGCTGTTGGTGCGCGGACGTGCAAAGAGCACCCATGTGTCGGTGACTTTGAGCTTGTCGTCGGGCTTGGGCAGCGTGCGGTCCTCTGCCGGCACTTCGTTTGGCCAGTAGATGCCGTTTGCGTCGAGGTTCGTACTCGCCGTGCGAAGTAGAGGCTCGAACGTGCCGCGGTCGAATGGCGAAAAGGTTGTCGTAGCCTTCCCGAAGAACTCCTTCGCCGCTTTTTCCAAGTCGGCAACGCCGGGATTATCGACAGAGGCGTACCAGTCGATCTCAAGTCGGGCATCAACGTCGCGCGGCCGGATTTCCACTTCGGCCGTCTCGGGGTTGAGCGACATCTCAACCAGCCGTCCTACCACTGGATAGCCCACCGTGGTGCCATCGAAGTTCCAGATGCCGACGCCTACGCCCCAGACGAGCTCGAGCTGCGCTTCGACAATACCGCCCTCGAGCTGCTGCTTCAGCGTGAAGAGCTGGGAGTAAAGGCGGATGGTCTTGCGGCGAAGCTTCTCTTCCTCGGCCCAGGGGCGCCACTTCGTGGTCGAGGTAGGTGGCGAACTGGGCCTCGGACCTGGGCAGACTTGTCGTAGTCGGAGAGTGTGACCGTCGTCTCCGGGGTCGATAACAGGTTTGCCTTGCTCCGGTTGGATTTGCCGATGAACAATGCGTGCCCGCTGCAATGAGGCTTGCGCCGTCCGTGGCCTCGCGCAGCCGTGGCTCTTCCGTTGGCCCCTGCGTCATCTGCACCCACGGCCGCAGTACCGCGCTGGCAATATCCGGCGGTTTCGTCTCGTGCAGTCGCTCAACGGCAAGCCAAATCTCGTCCTCGCTCTCGGGGCCGTTGACGTTTATCCGGATGCCCGGCAATCCTTGGATCTCGTGCTCGTAGAGAGCGAAAAGACCGTGTGCGGCAACGGTAGCGGCTGGCTTGCCCCGCAACCGCGCGGACTGCTGAGAGAATTCGATAAGGGAGAGAAGCCGATCTCTTTCGACGCTCATGAGGCTTGCAATGTCATTGGCCGAGGCTTTCATACCATCGCATTCCTGGCTGGGACAAGGGTGTCAGGGTCACACCATTCACCCGCCCTCTCCCTTCAAGAAAAGTAAGGCGTAAGGTGCAAGTCGCTAGGCGTAAGGGGTCGAAACTGAAAGCGCACACAGCATGCCCCGCAAACCAAGCAATGATTATCCGCTTTCACCCTTTAATTGGTCTGGGGTACGTTCTTGGAGCCACAGCCTACACACATTTTTCCAGCCGATTCGACGCCATTTTTTGAACGTGGTTTTCAACTCATCCAGATCCTTCGCTTCCAAGAGATCTTTCTGCGCAGCCTTCAAATCATCAAGAGATGCGTTTGCTGGCATGGCCACCTCCAGTGCTGACCACTGCGTTTGAAGACCGACCTTCGGCCTTAAGGCAACCCCTCCCGGGAGCTCAAGGGCTCGAGGTCACAAATTGTGACCTCAAGATGGCTGATTAGGGGGAGGCTCAGGTTCTGCCCACAACATTTGACAAAGTGCGCTGCGTAAATGTGCAAAAAAAGAACAAACATATCTTGTGTTAGGAGTATATACGCTTAACTTATTGACGTCAATGGAATTTTTCAGTGGGGGATTGAGTATTGTATTGCCAGAATTGGGGCGCTTGGGATTGCATGCCACTCCGTTACCAGTCTTGACACTCCTATCGCTTTCATTGAAGATGAGGATATGGATCTCATACTTCAGATGTTCAATCTTGTGTTAGGAGTATATACGCTTAACTTATTGACGTCAATGGAATTTTTCAGTGGGGGATTGAGTATTGTATCGCCAGAATTGGGGCGCTTGGGATTGCATGCCACTCCGTTTCCACCCTTGACACTCCTATCGCTTTCATTGAAGATGAGAGGTATGGCGTCAGGAGTCGAAAGATGTTTTCAATCCCCTGCGATGGTGGCTCGAAAACAGGCCATGGGAAAAGGATCGTGTGACCGGCCTGACCGGCCTCAGGGGTTCTTCAAAAGCCTATGTGTTGTCCCACTGGATCGAGAAGTTCAGAGGGCCCCTCTTAATCGTTGTTCCACGTCTTGAGACGGCTGAATCCCTGGTTGAGGATCTGCGGTTTTTTCAGAGAGAGAACGGGGACACCGTATCTCTTTTCCCTCCGTCGGAAACCCTTCCATACGATGATATCCCTCCCCATCCCGAGATCGTCCGAGAAAGGGTGGCCTGCCTCTTTGCTCTCTCCAGCGGAGAGAAGATCACCATCGTTTCTCCTGTCAAGGCCCTGATGCAGCGCGTGTTGTCGCCGTCGATGCTTAGAGAGTCCACCTTACCGCTGCAGGTTGGGGAAGAGGTGGAACGGGAACGATTGATTGCTTTCCTGAATCGCGGTGGATACACCTCCGTGAAGACGATAGAGGAGCGAGGAGACTTCAGTATTCGCGGAGCCATCGTGGACGTTTTTTCCCCTCTCTATGAAGAACCCTTGAGACTGGAGTTCGACGGCGACCGGTTGGAGTCGATCCGGCGGTTCGATGTCGAGACGCAACGTTCTGTGGCGGATGGAACGATGGAAAGAGTCATCCTCCTTCCGGCGACCGATGTTTTCAGGGACATGTCGGATCAGAGCTCAACGGTGCTGTTTGATTATATGAAGGGAAGCAGGGTCGTCTTCATTGGAGAGGGAGAGGACGTGGAGAAGGAGGCCAAGACCTACTCCTCGAGTGTCCAGGAACATTACGAGAGAGCCCGTCGGAAAAGATATTCTGTTCCACCGCCAGAAACTTCTTTTCTGAGTTCCGAAGACCTCTTCCATGCTTTGGAAAAGCATTCTGTGGTTTATCTGGAAGAAGGACCCCTGACTCCTCCAGCATGCAAACAGGTTTTGCCTTTTGAGATCGAGGGTAACGAGAATCTCCAACGAGAGATCAAGGCACTTCTATCTACGGAAAAAACCCATCCCGAAATGTCCCCCTTCTCTGTCCTCCTCAAGAAAGTTCAGGAGTGGAAGGAAAAAGGGAGGGGACTTCTCATCCTATCTCACACGTCAGGACAAGCGCAGAGACTGGGAGACCTTCTTTCCCACTATGGAGTGAACTTTCGCCTAGCATTGGATAGAACCTTTAGAGAGATTCTGAATGAGCTTGGATCCAACACGTTCCTTGGAGTGGGAACGGTTTCTTCCGGGTTTCGGAACGCCTGGGAAGAGTGGGTGCTCCTGACCGAAGAGGAGATCTTGGGTGAGAGAAAGAGACTCCGTCAGGGACGAGGCCGAAAAACCCCGTCGCTCGCGTCCTACACGGAGCTTAGAGAACAGGACTATGTGGTCCATATCGATTATGGCGTAGGGCTCTACCAGGGGCTGAGACATCTGACCTTCGGAGGGATCACCAATGATTATCTTCTCCTCGAATATCTCGATGGAGACAAAGTCTACGTTCCCGTGGACCGGCTCAATCTCATTCAAAGATACAGCGGGGGTGACGAAAAGTCACTCAGACTCGATAAACTCGGGAGCCAAACCTGGGAGAGAAAGAAGCAGAGAGTCAAGGCGGCCCTGACGGAGATGGTAAAGGAATTACTTGATCTTTACGCCGAGCGAAAGGTCTTCCAAGGTTTCACCTTTTCTCCGGTCGATGAATCTTACAGGGAGTTCGAAGCCACGTTTGATTATGAGGAGACCCCTGACCAGAGCAAAGCGATTGATGAGGTGATGCGGGACATGAGTCACCCGACCCCCATGGATCGTCTGGTCTGTGGAGACGTGGGCTACGGAAAGACCGAGGTGGCGATCCGTGCAGCCTACCGGACGGTGATGGATGGGAAACAGGTTGCTGTGTTGGTTCCTACGACGGTCTTGGCTCAACAGCACCATCAGACCTTCCAGGAACGTTTCAAGAATCATCCGGTCGTTGTTGAGGTCTTAAGTCGTTTCAAGAGTCCAGCGGAGCAGAAGAAGCTCATCCAACGACTCCAGGAAGGGAAGGTGGACATTCTCATCGGAACGCACCGGCTTCTTCAAAAAGACGTCGTGTTTCCCAGTCTCGGCCTGGTGGTCGTCGATGAGGAACACCGATTCGGTGTCTCCCACAAAGAGAAATTGAAACAGATGAAGCGATTGGTGGATGTCATGACCCTCACGGCCACGCCCATTCCGAGGACCCTTCAAATGGCTGTCTCTGGGCTACGCGATCTCAGCCTGATTCAAACGCCTCCGCAGGATCGTCTTTCGATTCGGACATTTGTCGTCCGCTACGATGATGATCTCATCCGAGCCGCCATTGAACGGGAGTTTCAACGAGGCGGACAGGTGTTCTTTGTCCACCCCCGAGTCCAAAACATTCATGCCGTCGCCAATCATCTTAAGCGGCTCGTCCCCCAGGCCGCTTTGGCCGTGGCGCATGGGCAGATGGCGGAGAGAGAGCTCGAAAAAGTGATGCTCCAATTCGTCAGGAGAGAATACAATCTCCTCGTCTGCACAAGCATCATCGAATCGGGCTTGGACATTCCCGCAGCCAACACGATCCTCATCAATCATGCCGAGCGTTTCGGTTTGGCAGACCTCTATCAGCTCCGGGGCCGTGTGGGGCGGGGGAGGCATCAGGCCTATGCGTACCTCCTCATCCCGAGCGAGTTGACCCTTTCCAAAGATGCCATGAGGAGGCTTCGGGCGATTCAGGAGTTGAGCGAATTGGGGTCTGGTTTCAGATTGGCGGTGCAAGACCTCGAGATTCGGGGAGCGGGAAATCTGCTAGGCCCCACCCAGTCGGGTCACATCCATGCTGTGGGGTTTGAACTCTATAGCCAGTTGATGGAGAGGGCGGTGAAGGAATTGAGGGGAGAAGAGGTGACGGAAGAGATCACGCCGGAGATTCAGTTCCATCTCCCCGCGTTCATTCCTGAGAACTATGTGGAAGATCCGGGAGAGCGTTTGAATCTCTACCGAAGACTCTCGCACTCCCGTCGCGATGAAGACGTGGAGACCATTCGAGAAGAACTTCTTGACCGATTCGGAAGGACCCCTCTGGAGGTGGACCAACTCCTCGAGATCATTAAAGTGAAGATTCTCCTCACCCGTCTGTCCATTCAGAAGTTTGAGATGACCCCTTCTCAGTATGTTCTCACCTTCCATGAGTCCACCAACGTTTCTCCCCAAAGAATCGTTCATTTCATCCGTGAAGGGCAGGGGAAGTCTCGACTCACGCCTGAGTCAAAACTGATCGTTCAAGGATGGCCTGGCATGACAGAGGACCCCCTGGGAGGGGCCAAAAAGTTATTGCAAGCGTTATCGTAATATGCTAAATTTTCAAAGGATTTTAAACGTCACCCGCTCGCGGAGAGGCAAGAGATGAAAAGAGCATGTTGCATAGCCATCTCACTCTTTTTGTGTCTATTCTTTTTGGGTTGTCAAAAAGAATCGAAGATGGGCGGAAAGGAACTGGTTCGAGTCAACGACGTCTCCATCTCCTATGAGGAATTTCGCCAGATCTCAGAACGGCAACCCTTGGAAGGAAAGATGAAGATGTTGACTGAAAAGGCTGAAAGAGAATTCCTGGAAAGCTACGTTGTTCCACGGGAAGTCCTGTACCAAGAAGCCAAGAGAAAAGGGTTGGACAAAGACAAAGAGATCCAGGGAAAGGTGGAGGATTTCAGGAGACAGCTCCTCACCGATGCCCTCGTGGAGGAAGCCCTGAGAGGAAAGATGGAGGTCTCTGATTCGGAAATCGAGAAATACTATAAAGAGAATCCCGAGCGCTTCACGGAACCTCGAGAGGTGAAAGTCCGCCACATTGTGGTGTCCTCTGAACTCATCTTGCGAGAGGTTCTGGCCAGGCTCGCGCAAGGTGTACGTTTTGAGACGTTGGCCCAAACCTATAATATCGACCGGTCCGGGGCAGATGGCGGGAGCCTGGGCTACATCCGGAGGGGGCAACTCGATCCCCGCTTCACCCAATTTGAAGAGGCAGCCTTTTCGCTGAAGAACAAAGGAGACGTCAGCGAAGTGGTCAAAACGCCTTATGGTTTTCACATCATCCAGCTCGAAGACAAACGAGGGACTGCCCTCAGGCCCCTGGATCAGGTGAAGGAAAAAATCCGATTCTATCTTCAGACCAAGAAGAAGCAGGATGTCTACCTGGCCTATGTGAGGGGCATGACGTCGAAGGCCAAGGTCACGATCAATGAAGAGCTCTGGGTGAAAGAGCACGAACGGGAGGAGAAGGAGCGGAAGGAGAAGGCCAACGAGGTGACTCCGAAGGAAGGAAAGAAATGAGGGCATGGGGGTGGATGGTTCATTTTTCTATGTCTCCTTTGCGCTTTTTCAGGATGTGGCGAATGGGGAAGAGGGCTTCCAGAGGACGTCGTGGCTCGAGTCAACGAAGAGTCTGTGACTGCGGAAGAGTTTAACCAAGAATTTCAGGATTTGATTCTCGAGCCCGGGAAAGAAAAGAAATGGATCAATCCCGGAGATTTGAAAAAGGCTTACCTCGATCAGATGATAGAGCGCAAGATTCTCGTCCAGGAGGCCCGGCGATTAGGCATCAAGGTTTCGCTGGAGGAGCTCAATCAGGTGATCCAGGAGATCAAGAAGGATTACCCGGGGGAGGGATTGAGTGACCGGCTGGGTCTCAGAGGGATGTCCTTGGAAGAGTGGAAGGTTCGGCTGGAGGAAAAATTGTTAGCCGAGAAGATGGTCCGAGTTGCCCACCGGCATCAAGCCACCATCGACGAAAAAGAAGCGCATCAATATTACGAGGATCATCGTTCTGAGTTTCAACTGAAAGAGAGGGTGAAGGCCCGGCAAATTGTGGTCGCAGATGGGGAGGAAGCCCTCCAGATCCTCAAGCGACTCAAGAATGGAGAAAATTTTGAAAAACTGGCGTTTGAGAAATCGATGGGACCCGAGAAAGTCAATGGAGGGGATCTCGGCACTTTCAGCGCTGGAGAAAGACCTCCCGAGTTCGATCAGGTTTTTTTTCTGGAGGCGGGCGCGATAAGCGAAGTGATTAAGAGTCCCTATGGGTATCATATTTTTAAAGTGGAAGAGAAGATTTCTCCTCGACAAATCCCCTTCGAGGAGGCGAAGACGGGGATTCTGAAGGACCTGGGCAAGAGAAAGGGAGAAGAGGAGTATCAGAAATGGTTCAAGGGGCTCAGGGAAAAGGCCAAGGTGGAGATCAACAAGAAATTACTTTCCTCTTAAGGTACGGAGAAATATGAAAAGGCTTGTGATCTTGGGTTTCATCATTCTGGGGTTCGCAGAGGGTCTCTCGACGAGTGAGGCCGTAGTGGATCGCGTCGTGGCTGTGGTCAATGAGGAGGTGATTACCCTCTCGGAGGTTGACAGAATGATCGGTCCTTTCCTTAAGGAGGCAGTCAGAGCAGAGGACCGTCTCGAACGGAAGGAACAACTGAATCGCGTTCGCCGCCAAGCCCTCGATACCCTGATCGAAGAGAAGTTGATGGACTACGAGATCAAAAAGGCTGGGATCAAAGTGACCCCCCGGGAAGTCGAGGCTGTTATTGACGATATCAAGAAGCAAAACAAAGCGACCCAGGAAGACTTGGAGAGGGCTTTGGCCAAAGAGGGAATCACGTTTGAAAAATACAAGACACAGATTGAACAGAGAGTACTCCGAACAAAGCTGGTTCAGTGGTCCGTTAAAGTGGAGCCTAAGGCCAGTGAGAAGCAGTTGAGAGATTTCTATGAACAGAACGTTGAGCGCTACCGAACCCCCGAGACCTTCCGTCCTGCCCATATCTTGTTTGTGATTCCCAAGGAGGCGCCTCCAGAAAAAGTTCAGGAGATCCGAAAAAAATGCCAGGAAGTTTTAGACCGAATTAGGAAGGGAGAGGATTTTGGGGAGATGGCCTTGCTCTACTCCCAAGATCCTTCGGCCAAGGACCGAGGGGACTTAGGCTATTTCAAGAAGGGAGAACTTCTCCCCGCGTTGGAAAAGGAGCTTAACCGGTTACGCGTGGGAGAGGTTGGGGGCATGATTCGGACAGAGTTCGGTTTCCATCTCATCAAATTGCTCGACCGCAAGGGTGGAACTCCAATGCCTTTTGAAGAAGCGAAGGCGCGGGTTCAACGGGAGTATTTCCAAAGTGAGATGGAGCGGGCCGTGAAGCAATTTATCACCTCCCTGAAAGAGAAATCCGTGATTGACATTCGGTTGTAGCCAGCAGCCGGATGCTTCGAATTGCACCTCTCTATTCTACCGACTGAGCCTGCGTCAAAGGGTGTGACCGATCCCGTCACGGGCAAGTCGGCTGGATGCCCTGCGGGGAGGGCGGTAACGGACTCCCGCAGTGGAGTGAAGCTCCACTGCCCTAAAGGGCGTGGCTTGCGGGGCACTTGCCGGTCAAAGCCGACCCTGTAATCATATTTATATTACCTGGAAGCCCCGCCCTTTGCCTGCCTGTCGTCAGACAGGGGCGGGGAGTTTTACTCTGATTAGAGCCATACAGACTTCGGCTAACTTATCAAAATTAAATAAGAACTGATTATGGAGTCATTTCAAAAAAATGTTGACAAAAGAAAAGGATTGGGATAAATAAATTTGTGAAAAAAATCTTTTGAATGGAGACGAATATGAGAGAAGTGGTCATTGTCAGCGGAGCGAGGACAGCGATTGGCAATTTTGGCGGATCGTTGAAAGATTTCCCTTTGGTAAGAATGGGTGCTCTTGTGATACGAGAAGCTCTCAAGAAAGCCAAGCTCAGACCCGTCATCAAAAAAGAGGTTTTGGAGGTAGCGCCTGATGTTTTCAAGGGGATGGGAAAGATCGAATTAGAGAAGAACCATGATCAGTGGGACGGCTCGGCTCAAGAGGTTCAGATAGATGAAGTGATTATGGGGAATGTACTCATGGCCGGACAGGGGCAGAATCCGGGAAGACAAGCATCGATCTATGGAGGCATTCCCAAGGAAACCCCCGTCTTCACGCTCAATAAACTCTGTGCCTCAGGGTTGAAGGCCATTGCCCTTGGAGCGCAAGCCATTCAAGCGGGCGAGGCAGATGTGATTGTGGCTGGAGGCATGGAGAACATGAGTCAAGTTCCTTACGCCTTTCCTCTCGGCCGATGGGGCGCAAGGATGAACCATCAGGAAATGGTAGACCTCATGGTTTTTGACGGGCTTTTCGAAATTTTCTATGGGTACCACATGGGGATGACTGCTGAAAACATTGCAGAGAAGTACAAGATCTCCAGACAGGAACAAGACGAGTTGAGCCTATTAAGCCATCAGAGAGCGAGGGCGGCGATCAAGAACGGTGTCTTTAAGGAAGAGATCGTACCGGTGGTCATGCCGCAGAAGAAAGGGGATCCGGTTACGTTCGATACGGATGAGAGACCGATGGAGACGTCGCTCGAGAAAATGGCCAAACTCGGTACCGCCTTCAAACAAGGAGGTACGGTAACGGCTGGGAATGCCTCTGGGATCAACGATGCTGCCGCAGCCGTCGTGTTGATGTCGAGAGAAAGGGCGAAAGAGCTAAAGGTTGAACCTCTGGCAAAGATACGGGCCTTTGCGTCCGCAGGAGTGGATCCGGCGTACATGGGGTTGGGTCCCATCCCTGCCGTCCGGAAAGTTCTCAATAAGGCGGGAGTTTCTCTGAAGGACATTGGAGTCACCGAATTGAACGAAGCCTTTGCAGCTCAGGCGATCGCCTGCATCCGGGAACTGAAGTTCGATCTGGAGAAGACCAACGTCCACGGCAGTGGAATCTCACTCGGCCATCCCATAGGATGCACTGGAGCGAGGATCATGGTGACTCTTCTCCAAGAGATGAAGCGGAAAAACGTGGCCCTGGGAATGGCCACCCTCTGTATCGGGGGCGGACAAGGGATGGCGATGGTTGTTGAAAGAAGTTAAGAGTTCGGAGTGGGGAACTCGGGGTGACAGAGGAAGATTCCGAAGTCCTGAACAAAAATTCCGAGCCAATGGGAGCGTCATATGGAATACGAAAATATCACGTTGTCTGTCGAAAATGAGATCGGCATCCTCACCATCAACCGGCCCAAGGTTCTCAACGCCCTGAACGTCGAAACCCTGAAGGACATCCAAGCAGGAATTCAAGAGGTCAAAGGACAGGCGGGCATCAAGGTTCTCATCATGACAGGGGCTGGCGAGAAGGCCTTCGTGGCCGGGGCGGACATTCAGGGAATGTCGAGCATGAATTCTGTCGAGGCCCTCGATTTCTCTCGTTTGGGACATTTTACCTTGAAGATGATCCAGGATCTGGATCGACCCGTCATCGCAGCCGTGAACGGGTATGCCTTGGGAGGAGGGACAGAGATTGCCCTGGCCTGTGATTTCATCTACGCTTCTGAAAATGCCCGCTTTGGGCTGCCCGAAGTGACGCTCGGCGTCTTCCCCGGCTTTGGCGGAACCCAGAGACTTCCAAGGTTGATCGGAAAGGGGAAGGCCAAAGAACTGATCTACACGGGCAAGATGATTACGGCTCAAGAGGCCTTGGAGATGGGCATTGCGAACCGGGTTTTTCCCCAGGCCTCTCTCATGGAAGAAACGAAGAAGGTCGCAGCTCAGATTGCAGGAAATGGGCCCATTGGCGTCCGACTCGCCAAGATGGTCGTCGATAGCGGTTTCAATATGGATCTCGGAGAAGCCTGCAGTATGGAGTCCTATGCCTTCAGCCTCGGCTTCTCGACCGAGGATCAGAAGGAAGGAATGAAGGCCTTCCTCGAAAAAAGAAAATATAAATACCAAGGAAGATAAGGAGGAGAAAGTGAAGATCGCTGTATGTCTCAAGCAGGTTCCAGAAACGACAGAAGTGAAGATCAATCCCCAGACGAACACGTTGATGCGGGAGGGCGTGGCCAGCATCACCAATCCCTTTGATGAGTTTGCCCTGGAAGAAGGTCTTTTAACCAAGGAAAAGTATGGCGGTGAGGTCCACGTCATGAGCATGGGGCCTCCCCAGGCTATCGAGATTCTCAAGAACGCCCTTGCCGTAGGAGCCGACAAGGTGTATCTCCTTTCCGACCCTGCCTTTGCAGGGGCAGATACGCTTGCCACGGCCTACACCCTGGCGAAGACGATTGAGAAGATTGGAGGGGTGGACCTTGTGATCTGCGGAAAGCAGGCGATTGACGGAGACACGGCTCAGGTTGGACCAGGGATTGCGACGCGCCTTGGCATCCCTCAATTGACCTACGTGGCCAAGGTGCGGGAGATCGATCCGGCCAAGAAAAAGATCGTCGTGGAACGGATGTTGGAGAATGGAAGAGAAGTGGTGGAATGCTCTCTGCCCGTCGTCATCACCGTGATGAAGGACATTAATGAGCCCAGACTTCCTTCTCTCTTGGGGATTAAGAAGGCGGCGAAAGCCACGATCCCGACGTGGACCGCCAAGGAGATTGGCGTTGACGAGAATCGGGTCGGATTGAAAGGGTCACCCACGTGGGTATGGAAAGTGTTTAGCCCGGAGTCCAGGGGCGGCGGTGAAATATTGAAAGGAGAGCCGACCGAGACCGTCCCACTCCTTGTGAAAAAACTCATGGATTCGAAGTTCGTCAAATAGAACGCAACGTGCGTTGGGGAACCGTTAGATAGGAGGAGAAGCAGATGGCGAGACTATTGATTGATGCAAAAACATGTACGGGATGCGAGGCATGCATTCCGAGTTGCCCTTTTGGCGCCCTCTCCATGAAGGACAAGGTGGCCGTGGTGGATGAGAAATGTACTTTCTGCGGTGCCTGCGTGGATGTCTGTCCGGTGAGCGCCATCACTCTGGAAAAAGACCAGAGGGCCACTGCCGTGGCGAGTGGAGACTACAAGGACGTCTGGATCTATATCGAACATGAACGAGGGAAAGTCTCGAACGTGGCGTTCGAGCTGCTGGGTCAGGGAAGAATACTGGCAGATGCCGTGGGATGCAAGCTCTGCGGGTTCCTCCTGAGCGATAGCGATGGAGTGGAAGGGTTTGTCAAGGAGGCGGTCGCCTATGGTGCCGAGAAGGTCTATGTTTCGGAGAGTCCGATCCTCAAGGAGTACCGAACAGACCCTTACGCGTGCGGGGCTATCAATCTGATTCGGAAATACAAACCTGAGATTGTACTCATTGGTGCCACGACACAAGGTCGCGACTTTGCCGGGACCGTGGCGACGTCCATTGAAACAGGGCTGACCGCGGACTGCACGGGTTTGGACATCGATCCAGAGTCAAAACAGCTTCGGCAGACCCGGCCCGCTTTTGGCGGAAATATCATGGCCACCATTCTTGACTATCCGCAGTACCGGCCCCAGATGGCAACGGTTCGACCGAAAGTCTTCCCCATGCCTCGCAGGGACGATGGGAGAAAGGGAGAGATCATTAAGGAACCTTTGCCCATGACGGAAGAACAGGTCAGAACCAAGATCGTCGATTTCGTCAAGGGAGCGGAGGGCGTCAATCTCGTTGACGCAGAGATCATTGTGTCTGGCGGAAGAGGAGTCGGGAACCCTGATGGGTTCAAGGTTGTCCGGGAACTGGCTGCGGTCCTGAAGGCTGCCGTAGGCGCCTCTCGAGCCACAGTCGATGCGGGCTGGATTCCCTATGAACATCAGGTGGGACAAACAGGTCGGACGGTGAGGCCGAAGATCTACATCGCGTGTGGGATCTCAGGAGCCATCCAACACCAGGCGGGCATGAAGACCTCTGACATCATTGTGGCCATCAATAAAGACCCGGAGGCACCCATCTTTAAGATTGCCACCTACGGGATCGTAGGGGACCTCTTTACGGTGGTTCCCATGCTGACCGAGGAATTCAAGAAACGATTGGGCCGATAAGTCTCAAGGACTTGGGAGAAAGCAGAAGGGCGACTTCTTGCGCAGCCGCAAGGGAAGTTGCCCTTCTGCTTTTGATTTTGAGTCTTTCCAGACCTCCAATCCTCTTCCATTCCCTTCTTTCTACTAATCTTCTGCCAGGCTCAGGGATTCACATCAGGACACAGAAATTCACTTTTGCCTTGATTTTTCCCACTCCTTTCATCATAATGTCATTAACTTTCAATGAAAGGGCTTGCCTATGATCGTAACCTGCGCTTCCTGTCTGACGAAGTTCAATTTGGAGGACTCTAAGATTCCAGCCCGTGGAGCAAAGGTTCGCTGCTCGAGATGCAAACACGTCTTCTTTGTTCCGCCTCCCGGTCCAGCCAAGGAAGAGATCGTTGAAAATTTCGAATCTTTTGCCAAACGTCACGAAGAAGGGGTCGGCCGGCCTGAAAAGAAGGGGGAACCTCCTCTGCCAGCTTTGGGAGAGGAGGAAGAGGAAATACCAAGCTTTGAGGAGGAAGAGAAGTCTCTCTTCGCCGAGGAACAGCCATCCAAGCCTGGAAAACGTGTTGAGGTCATGGCTCGGCATGAGGAAGAAAAACCTCGGTCCAAAACCTTCAAACCGGAAAAGAGCGTTCGGAGAGAGAAGAAGGGACCTTCTATTTTTCTCGCTCTTTTCATTATCGTTTTTCTTGTGGCCATTGGGGGATTCTATCTCTGGACCGAACTGGAGTCGGGTGGCAAGCTTGCCCCCTACTTACAGCCGCCCCTTAAGAAAATCACGGCCCTCTGGCAGCAGATTTGGGGAACACAAAAAGAGGGACTGGTCATGCGGGATCTCAATCAGTATGATGAAACCGTGGGGGAGGTCCGTCTCTTGGTTTTTGAGGGCCAAGTCAATAACCAATCCAAAGTGGCCAAGAAACATGTGAAGGTAAGGGTCAGCGTTTTTGACGAGAATAAGGCGAAGGTGGCTGAAAAGGAAGCAACGTGCGGTCGAACCATCACTCGAGATGAACTACTGAAATTGCCACCGGCCTTTTTTCAAGGAGAGGTGTCGCTCAATCCAGGAACAGATCAGGAGATGGTTCTTCAGGAGGGAAAGTCAATCCCCTTCATTCTTATCTTCAAGAACCTCCCCTCACAGGCAAAAGAGTTCAACGTGGAGATCGTGGAAGCTCCCGATCTTAAGTAGGTTGCTCAAAAACGCCCATCTGCGGCGTTTCCCCTCCCCCGGCAAGTACATCCGTTACGCCCACTCCTCAGGATTTCGGGAGCCCCCGCGAACGGGATTTCGCAAGCCAACCGCACTGCCTGCCTGCGCGAAGCCGCTTCGGCGAAGGCAGGGGCATTTTTGAGCAACCTTCGGAGCATGGATCTGCAATAAATCTTTCCGCGATACTACTCCCGCTTTTCTGGAAGCAACCTGCACATACGCAGTGTCACATGAAGCAAAAGCCATCTTTCTCGCCCTCGAGTGAATTCCTGATGAGAGATGGGAAAGGTTGCTACGTGTCTCGTTAGTTGTCCAGGATCTCAGCAATCTTTGTTTTGTCCACATCGAGGACGAAAGGAATGCCGCTGACGTCAGCGGCTTCGCGGGTCAGGGCGGCAATGTCATCTCTTGACATGTGCTCCAGAGAGAATTTCCGGCTGCCCGCCATGAAGCTGACGGAGTCCCTGGGCCAGGCGCTCGTAGTAGGTATAGAGACCGAGGGCGCCGGTCGGGATCTTCTCAAATTCCTCATCCCCCAATTCTTTACGTAGTGAACTGGCCGTCACAAAGATCTCATCCTTCGAGTGGCCGAACCGTTCGATGTAAACTGGAACCTCTGATTCTCGATGGCCCGGCCGATCGTCTTTCCCACCATGGCTGCTGCGATCGGGCCGCGGGCCATGCCGACCAGCTTCACAAACGGTGCTCCCATGGCCAGACCCTTAAAGATCTGATCCTCGAAGGTGAATCCGCCTCCCACCGCCAAGGCAGGGACGTATTTTTTCTTCTCGGCCAAGACGCTTTGCATACTGGTAGAGAAGCGAATGGAGTTCCACAGGGGGCACACCCCATTCATTCATCATCCGCCAGGGACTCATGCCCGTGCCTCCGCCGGCTCCGTCCACGGTGAGCAGGTCGAGCTTGTACTTGGAGGCAAAGGCGAGAGCCCGCGCCAAGTCCGCCGGTCGGTAGGCGCCTGTCTTGAGAAAGATGTACTTGGCTCCCGCCTTCCGAAGTTCTTCGACTCTCTTGCGCAAAGGATT
Source organism: uncultured delta proteobacterium (assembly GCA_963695895.1). Classification (GTDB taxonomy): domain Bacteria; phylum Desulfobacterota; class BSN033; order BSN033; family UBA1163; genus CAVOIK01. The sequence continues at coordinate 47,772 of CAVOIK010000025.1, read as the reverse complement.
CCTCGGTCACCATGCCGACCCGGGAATGCCGTTCGAATTCCTTGAATGCCCCGCGCTCAAAGGCCTTGATCACATTGGGATCGGTCGGATCGGGGAAGACGATGTAGCCCCGCTCATGGAGCATCTGGGCCTTCTTGAGATCTCTGATCTTGACCTCGCCGCCGATATCCTTTGCTCCTTGTCCCCACTTGAGTTCAACGCACTCGACCCCGAGTTTTTCAATGGCATACTCCTGAACGCCGAGACGAGTATCCTCGATATTGGCCTGGACGATGATGGCTCCGTAGCCGTTTCGCTGGTAATCCTGATAGAGTTTGACCCGGCGCTTCAGGTCCACGGTATCGATGACCCGGCCATTCTTGATCACGGCTCGGGATCCATGCCGACCACATTTTCACCGATGGTCAGGCCTGTTCCTGAAAGGGCGGATCCGATCGCCAGTCCTTCCCAGTTGTTCTTGGCGATATCGGTTGAGCCGATTCCCGAGATGATCCAGGGATACGGAGAACTTTAATCCTCGATCGTGGCCAATGATCACCTCGAGATTGACAGCAGGAAAAATGGCCTTGTCGCTGTCGGCCTCGATGCCATGGGCACCGCCCACGGTCCCCATGATGTTGAAATGGGAATAATCGACGGGTAGTTTTTTTCGGCTGCGGTGGTGATGACGCCGAAGGGCTGCGGATAGATCACCTCATGGCCGCGGTAGGCGGATTTGCCAATCTCGCACATGCCGATGCAGCCGTCCACGCAAGTGACACACATGCCTGAGGCGGAACGACCGAACCTTCCGTTCTGTTTTTCGTCAGCGTTGCAGCTGAAGCATTGATTCTTGAGAGTGACATTGTTCGTTCTCCTTTCCTTTCTCAATCCTTTTTGATTTCACAGGCCACGCAGGGGTCCATGTAACACATCATGTCGTCAAACCTCTCCTTCTCGAGGCAGGGCGGGCTCAGGTTGGCACAACCGCCGCAGATCGCCTGTTCTGGCGTTGTATAGGTGCATCGGAGCTGGCAGGCCGGACAGACATACATGCAGGCCCCACATTGACGGCAGACTTCGGAGTGGATATCGAAGGGTGTGCCAATACTTCGCTTTTCCCCCCGGCCTCGAAAGCCGATGGCCTTGGCCATCATCTGTTCTTCACACATCCGCACGCAACGTCCGCAGAGGATGCAGTCCTCATACTCCTGTCGGAAGCGCTGTTGGCTGACCTCGTGAGCAGAGGCAAGGTCCTGGATCGTTTTGGACTGCGGGCATGAGGCCAGAAGAAGTTCCAAGGATCATCTTGCGTGCCTTCACGACCCGTGAGGATGCCGTCCGAACCGAAGCCCTCCTCCACAGGATAAGTGCAGGAGGTGACCAAGTTTGCCTCTGGGACCTTCCCCGATCTCCACCACGCAGAGCCGGCAGGCCCCGTAGGGAGATGAGCCCATCCATATGGCAGAGGGTGGGAATGGGAAACCCGAGAAACCGTGCAGCCTCGAGGAGGGTTGTTCCCTCTTCCACCGAAACCTCCAAGCCATTGATGGTAAGTTGTATCATTTTTCGTTTCCTTCCGCAGGCCTGAGTTTCTATCAACGACCTCACCGCATTAAACTTGCAGACACTCTTGCACACGCCGCACTTGATGCATTTGCTCGTGATCGATCCTGCGGCTTCTTTCTTCTCTCCCGTGATCGCCTCCGACGGACAACTTCGAAGGCAAGAGCTGGCAACCCGTGCAGTTTTCGTTGATCGAGTAAGTAATCAATGCCTTACAAACACCTGCCGGGCATCGCTTGTGTTCGATATGCTCAAGATACTCGTTCCGGAAATACCGCAGCGTGGAGAGCACCGGATTGGAAGCCGTCTGTCCCAGGCCGCACATCGTCGTGTCCTTCACGACAGAGCCAGTTCCTCGAGAAGATCGCAGTTGGCTCCAGGTTCCTCTTCCCGTGGAGATGTCGTCGAGAATTTCGTACATCCGCTGGGTCCCTTTGCGGCAGGTGAAAGCACTTGCCGCACGACTCGTCCTTCAGAAAGTTCATGAAGTACTTGGCCACATCGACCATGCAGGTGTTCTCGTCCATGACGATCATGCCGCCCGATCCCATGATCGATCCCGCCTCGTGTTAGGCTCTCATAGTCGATGGGGAGATCGAACATGGCAGGCTGGGATGCAGCCTCCGGAGGGTCCCCCTGTCTGCACGGCCTTGATCTTGCGCTTCGGTCGAGGGACCTCCACCGATCTCGTTGACGATCTCGCCTGATGGTCATGCCCATCGGCACCTCGACCAGTCCGGTGTTCTTGATCTTGCCCACCAGGCTGAATATCTTCGTTCCGGCATTCTTGCTTGGTTCCGATCTTGGCGAAATCCTCGGCGCCAGAGCCAATGATGATCGGGATGTTGGCCCAGGTCTCGACATTGTTGATTACGGTGGGTTTCCCGTCGATCCCTTTCTGAACGGGAAGGGGGGCCGCTGGCGTGGTTCGCCCATCTTTCCTTCGATCGGATCGAATCAGAGCGGTCTCCTCGCCACAGACGAACGCCCCGGCCCCTCTGACCAGCTCTGATGTCGAAGGAGAAATCCGTTCCCAAGATATGTTGCTCCCAGAAGACCAAGTTCACGGGCCTGCCGGAGGGCAATCGACAAGATGCTTGATGGCCAGCGGGTACTCATTCCGGACATAAATCACTCCTTCGGTGGCTCCCGTCCCATAGGCGCCGATGATCATTCCCTCGATGATGCTGTGGGGATTTCCTTCGAGGACGCTTCGATCCATGTAGGCGCCCGGATCGCCTTCATCCGCATTGCAGACGAGAACTTTTCCACGGCCGTTGGGTTGTTTCGCCAACATCTCCCATTTCAGGCCTGTCGGAAACCCCGCGCCCCCCCGGCCCCGCAGTCCGGAGGTCTTCACCTCCTCCACCACCCGTTCGGGTTTCACCACGGGCAAGAACCTTGGCCATGGCCGAGTAACCCCCGTTCTCAATATAGTTGATAAATGCGGATGGGATCGATTTTTTCATTCCGGGAGAGAATGGTCCGGACCTGGTTCTTGAAAAAGGGATTGCCGCCTGTTTTTCTATGGGGCTTCCCGGATTCTGGGATCCACGAAGAGAGATCCTCGGACACTTGCCGCGTGCCACGGCCTCGATGATCCGAACCATACCTTGAGAGCTCCACCTTTGGGATAGAAGGTCCCCTGGGGTTCGATGAGCACAGAAGGTTCCATCTGGCAGAAGCCGTGGCACCCGGTGATGCGAAGATGAATTTTTTCCACCCAGTTTTCTATCCAAGAAGCTCCCGCTTTGCGATGCGAATCAGGTCATTGGCGCCGCTCGCCTGGCCACAGGTCCCTGCCGGAATCACGATGGTCGGAACGTTGGGATTCGGTCCGCCTAGCCGTTCTTGCAATCGTCCGAATTCTTGAATTGATTTGAAGTCTTTCCATCCATGCGTTCCTTGCGATTGATTCTGAAAGCCGTTCCGATCTGGACCTGCTAGAGAAGAGTCTCCCGACAGATCGAGCATGTGGCCCTTACACCCGCGGCGAGAACAGATTTGCACCGAATGCCTCCGCCGCGGACGATGCATGGGAACCATGGGAGCACCACAGTTCGGACAGGCGCGAAGAGGCCCCATTCAGTTCCGCATGGCAATGGGGGCAGAAGAAGTTGACCACCGCATCGTGTGGGACTTCATATTCCTAATCCACAGAGAAACTGCCGTAAAGACAAGACAGACTGAGCCATCCGTGTTTGACATTGAAAGAGACGGTCACCCGAATCGATGGATAGCCATCGATATAGTGGCTCTTATCCATCAGGCTATGATTGCAACGAGGGCAACTGACCTCCACCGGAAAGATCCGTTCGTCGGTCTGAATATCCACCCGATCGAGTCCGACCGGCCTTATGGATAATCTCCTTGACCTTTTGGATCTGACATTGGAGAAATAGTGACCGTCCACAACCACGATGGGCCCAAGGGCGCAAGCCCCGAGACAGTTCACGGTCTCAAGGGTGATTTCCTTGTCTGGAGTGGTCTCCCCGCTTTGATGCCCAAGCTGTCGTTCGAACTCCTCAGCAATGCCTGAGCCACCTCGGACATGACAGGCTGTTCCCAGGCAGACGGAAATGAGATGTTTTCCTCTCGGTGTGCAGACTGAACGATCTAGAAGGTGGCGACGCCATAGATATCGACCAGGAACGCCCGGTCTTCCAGCCACAATTCTTAAGGCTTCTTCGGGCAGATAACTGTACCTGGCCTGAATCTCTTCGAGAATCGAGATGAGTCCGCCTCGATCATGACCGATGGCTTTCAACGATTCGGTCAACGTGATCCGGATTCATGAGGTTCTGCCTTTCAGTCTGGATAAGGATAGCGACCAAGACTGGGCTTGCCTCATCGATACTCTTCGCAATGCCAGACGCCCCCTTCAAGTTTCGGAAAAGTGCATGTTTCGCGTTCTTCGCAAGTACCGCAGAGACCCCTCGGTTCGAGAGACTCGAGCCCTCTGGGAACCGGTTCATCCACCACACCTCTCGGAGAAACTGGAGAAACGTTCCTGATGAGGGAAGTTCTTTTGGACGGTGGGGGAAGGATGCCGTTGAACTCTTCGCACTGCAGCACCGGATGGTCAGGAGCTTTGGGATAGGTACACGTCGAAGCCTCCTTGCAGCACGAACAGAGGCCTTGATCCACACATTGCTCAAGGGATGAAGGCTCTGCTTTTACCATTCTTGTTGAAGATGCCCTTTTCATACAGACCTCCTTTCACGGGTAGGTCGGCTGAATGCCCTCGGGAACAAGTCAACTGTAATGATACCTACTTTACCCGGAAGCCCCGCCTTGTGGGCAAAGGTTTCCATTACCAAAATCGACTGAGGTAGAGAAATAGCAAGGTTCTTGCCAAACCAATGAGATCGCTTCCGATACAGGAGTGCCTCGACATGCGGAGAAGGTAAAAGCTGAGTGATATCGTAGAATTAATCGACGAGAGAAATTCCGATTCGTCTAGATTATCAGGAAGCGGTAGATGGGAGTGAGTGGAGGTTTTATGGGGAGACTTGAACCACTGGGGCAAATTTCCCCAAATAAATCTAGTCTTCGGAATCGAACTCTCGAAGCTTGAGTTTTTCCCTTAATGTCTTGCGGTCGATTCCAAGGACTTTCGAGGCACGAGTCTTATTCCCATTCACACTGGCGAGTACATTTCGAATGTATTCCTCTTCCACTTCAGCTAAGGTTCGGTGGAAACCCACTCCCTGGAGAGCAGAGAAGCGCATGAGCGAAGGCAGATCGGGGACTTCAATCAGCCCTCCATCTGTCATGACGATAAGGCGCTGGATCACATTCTCAAGTTCTCTGACGTTTCCAGGCCAGTGATAGTTTCTCAAAACTTGCAGAGCCTGGTCCGAAAATTGAGGAACAGATTTTCCCAACTCTTCTGCAAATCGAGCGGTGAAATGATGGATGAGAAGGAGAATGTCCTCTCCTCTCTCGCAGAGGAGGAAGATCAATTGTGATCACATTGATCCGGAAAAAGAGATCTTCGCGGAAAAGACCTTTTTTCACCATGCCCGTCAGATCCTTATTGGTCGAGGCCAAGATTCTCACATCGACTCTCCTCGGCCGCGTGGAACCGACCATCACCACTTCTCTGTCCTGGAGCACCCGCAGGAGTTTTACTTGCATCGAGAGGCTGGTTTCGCTGATTTCGTCAAGAAAGATGGTTCCCCCGTCCGCGGTCTGAAAAAAGCCGGCCCGAGTTTCCAGAGCGCCCGTGAACGCTCCTTTCACATGTCCGAAGAGCTCACTCTCGAGGAGTTCCTCTGGAATGGCGCCACAATTAACAGGAACAAAAGGTGACGCGGCACGGGGGCTGTGGTAATGAATGGCCCGGGCCACCAGCTCTTTCCCCGTCCCACTCTCGCCTGAGATCAGAACGGTCGCCGTGGTGGAGACTGCTTTGGCAATCGAACGGAAGACTCTCTGCATGGCTTCGGAAGTACCGAGCAAGCCGTAGGAACTGGGCTCGACCTCTTCGGTGGGACCTTGGACCGTTTTCCGGGCTTGCAGTTTGTCGAGGGTTCGTCGCACAGCGCCGAGGAGCTCCTCGTCAGTAAAAGGCTTGCTCAAGAAATCTTGAGCTCCGGCCTTCACCGCCGTGACGGCACCGTCGATAGAAGGATACCCCGTAATCATGATGACTTCGGTGTCCTTAAGATTCTCTCGGACATGACGGACGAGGTCGATCCCGCTCACTTCGGGCATCTTGAGGTCCGTGATGACGAGGTCCACCGGTGTTGCCTCAAGAACCCTGATCGCTTCAGGGACACTGGAGGCTGTGAAGACTTGATAGTGCTCCGTCTTCAAGTTTCTCTCGAGAACTTCCAGGGTACTGAGAGCATCATCCACAACCAGAATGGATTCTTTGGAGGTTGGAGAAGCCGTCACCTTTCATCTCCTTTGCCGGGCGGGGGGCCTTCGATGGGAATGCGAATTTCAAATCGTGTCCCGGAGCCGATCTGGGTGTCGACATGGATCGTTCCTCCATGAGAGGTAATGATGTCATGGACCACGGGAAGTCCAAGTCCTGTTCCCAGTCCCACCTCTTTCGTGGTGAAGAAGGGAGTGAAGATTTGCTTCACCACCTCCTCACTCATACCGGTTCCCGTATCTTCGATGGTCAGAACAACATGATCCCCTTCGGGGTGAGTGTGGATCGTCAACCGGCCTCCTCGGGGCATGGCCTGTAAGGCATTGATGACCAGATTCACGATGACCTGGTTAAGCTGGACAGGGTCAGCAACAATCTCGGGCAACTCCGGGCTCAGGGAACGGAGCAGTTGTACCCCCTCTTTCGCACACCGGGATTCGAAGAAATAGAGGCCTTCTTCAATGATCTGGTTGAGAGAGACTTTTTGTTTCTGGGGACGCATGGGCCTGGCAAAAGACAACATCTTCCGGATGACTTCGCGGGCGCTCAAGGAAGCATTCAAAATCTTTTCAAGATCTTCTTCGGCCTGTTGAGGAAGTCCGGAAGATTTCTTGGCCAGCTGGGCAAAACCCAGGATATTGCCCAACGGCTCGTTTAATTCGTGTGCCACTCCTGCGGCCAGCTGACCGATGGTGGCCAGCCGATCGGCATGGCGGAGCTGTTCCTGCAGTTTGAATTGGTCTTCTTCGGCTTCTTTCCGTTTGATGAGGGTTGCTAGCTCGTGGGCGACCGTATCCATCAGATTTCGTTCTTCCTTCAGAAACGGTCCCTCATCCAGTTCAGGCTTCTCCTTCGCATAGGTCACTTCCACCGTTCCTCTGGGTTTGTTTGTGACGATAATCTCAGACACTTGACGTTGCCTTCCTTCCTTGAAGTTGGAGGAGACATAAACATGTCCGTCCAGGACAATCCTACTGAAGGCGATTTCAGGATAGAGCCATGCCGAGGGAAGAAGCTCAGCGATGCTCTGCAACATGTGCTCCAGGGAGATTCCCGGGTTGGCCCCGAGACGAGCAATATCGTAAAGGCAGCTGAGCTCTTTGACCCTTTCTCTCAAATCAATCTGGGCGTGTCGATGAGCCAAGGCAATTCCAAGACTGCTCCCAAGTTCTTGGTAGCGGCGGGCCTCGGTCCTTGTGAAGCCATTCGCCCGTCTGGATTTTAACTGGAGAAGTCCCATGGGATGATGGTCAAGGGCAAGGGGGACCAAGAGGACGGACGGATAGGTGGCCTGCGAAGATAGATTGCAAATTTGAAATTGGATCAGAGGATCTTTTTTCTTTGGACGGGGTCGAGTATTCTCGCTGTGACCGAGCAGGAGATCCCGGCAAAAATCAAAGAGGTGTGGATCATCGTCTGGACCAGGCACCAGGCGGCCCTGGTTATCCTGCAGCACAGGTGAAACGTCGGGAGAAGAGGGCTGCTCTGCATGGTGCTCTGCCTGACAGCGGAAATACTTTTCATGTTCCTTCACCCATAGCTCGACAGCATCACATCCCGAGAAGTCCAGGATCATCTTCGAGACAGCCCTTTGGAACTCTGTTCTGAGCATCCCTCTGTTGGCATGTTGTAGGATCTGGCGGGCGAGGGTTCGAAAAGCCTCCATCGGTTTGGAAGAAGGAAGGCGTGGGTGCGCTCGATTCACATGGGCCATGTCCTAGGCCTCCGATCTCTGGAAGAACAACTCCATTTTAGGCTCTGGGGTCGCTGATTTCAAGGGGACGACACGAGGCGGGAGCCTATCCACGAGAACGGCCGTGGGTGTTCGCCGCAAATAGAAGAGCCCTCGGAATTTGCTTTGCGGCTCCTTACTTCGGTTCAGAAGAGTTCGCGGATGGCCCTCCTCGGAGATAAATCTCAATCAGCGCCAAACAGAGGGAGGCGATCAGGGGACCGGTGATAACGCCAATCATGCCAAAGACCTGTATGCCACCGATGACCGTAAAGAAAAGAAGGAGAGGATGGATGTGTGTCTTGACTCCCACAACCAGAGGCCTGAGGAAGTTGTCCACGGAGCTGATGATGAAGACCCCAACGGCCAAAAGAATGATCCCTTTGGCTGCGGCTCCCTGAATGAATAGGAGAACCGCTGTCGGAATCCAGATCAAGGCTGTACCGCCTAAAGGAATGAAGGAAAAGAGGGCTATCGCAGTTCCCCAGAGAAGAGGAGACGCAATGCCCAGGGTCCCAGAATGCCAGCCCACCCAGCACACCCTGGATAAGGGCGATCAAGAGTCCCCCAAAGATAGTGGCGTTCACCATGTCTCGGAAGCGATCGATGAGAAGATCTCGCTCCCGAGGAGGAATGGGCAGAATGCCCTTCAAGTCATCCAAAAGGCGTTCTCCGTCCTTAAAGAGATAGTAAAGGGAAAGGAGTGCGAAAAGGAAGGCAAGAGAAAGCCGGACACGCCCTTAAGAATTTTGGACGACTGACTGAGCAAGACCGCGCTGATCTGCCGAAGGTTCTTGAGAATGAAATCGATCGGTTCCAAGGACGAAAGGTTAAACGTTTGATCGAGCCGACTCAGGATCTGTTTGAAAACGGGAAGTTCTTTGACCTGCTCGAGGGTGGCCTTGAGACGGCCTGTTTGAATCATCTCTTCGAAGGCATGGTAGGCATCCCCTGCCTCCTTGCCCAAGGAAACCATCAGGAGCGCTGAACGGTAAAACGATCACCAGGGTGACCAGCACCGTCATCACCATGGCAGGAAGAAATCCCCCTCTTCTTAATAGGCGCTGAAGTTTTCTGTGGGAAGGAAACAAAACAAGGGCAAGGAAGACAGCCCACAGGAGAGGCTGGAGAAAGGGGAGAAGGATTCGATAGAACAGATAGAAGCAGAGAAAAGCGAGGGCAAGGACGATGATGAGCGAAATAAGTTCCCTTTTCATAGCATGTTCCCCAAAGAAAGTGCAGGAGCCACAAAGGAAAAAATCGTTTCGGATGAGCCAAGGGCCCGACGGAAGAGACGGTGATCCGCCGTTTGGCCGGAGCGTGCCCCAGTCCCGCCCTAGTGGGATAGGCAGGCGCGCAGGGCTTCACAGCGAAACTCATTACCACAGGAAAAAACTCCTGGGAGAGAGCCTGAACCTTTCGGGTTCCCCGGCTTGAAAGCCGGAGCTTGGTCAGGGTGCACGAAGGAGCAGGTCGCAAAAGGCTTTCATCGTTTTGAGCGCAGAAGAAGAACGGGGGTTTCCGCGCGAGTGAGGACCTTTAAGGCGACGCTGCCAACGAACCACCGTGTAAACCCAGACCGACCATGGCTACTCATCACGATCAGATCCGCCCCCTTCTCCTTGGCAACGTCGATGATTTCGGCAGGGACCTGTTGGCCGGTTTTGACCGTGAGCGTAGCCCTGAATCCTTTTTGCTTCAAATGTCTCGACCAAGGACGCGAGATAGCGATGGGCGGCCTCCTTCTGTTTCTCATCGATGATCAGAGGCGTGACGAGTTCAGGCGACCCGTAGATGGGCATGAATGGGACGATCTGGACCAAGAGAAGCTCGGAGTCGAAGATCTTCGCGAGTTTCTCCGCCTCTTCCAAAGCCTTTTGAGCCACCTCGGATCCATCCAAGGGAACGAGAATCTTCTTGTACATCACTCCACCTCCTTCCAAACCTCACACCCACTTTATAACAATTTTGCACCACCAAGGCAACAAGAATTTGTCCGCTGCCGCTCAGTACCGTCAGCATGCGAAGACGACCTGCTCCTTCTCCGAGCGGGTTTAGCGTGAGCCTAACTGCTTGCATTGAGACGGTGATTGCCAGATCGCGGTATCCTTCGCAGGACTCGGTGAGCAGGTCACTCCTGGAATGTCTGCTCGTACTGAGGGTACCGCTCGACCTTGCGAGGCCTGCCTTTAGGTTGGGAGAACCTCAAAGGTGACTGATTCCTACTATCGAGATCGCACTCCATTTCGTAACCAAGGTATTGGAAAAACGATTTGACCCTTGGCCGTAGCCGTTTAAAATAATGACAATGAAGGAGAGATGAATGAAAGAAATCGATTGCCGAGGAAAAGCCTGCCCTCATCCGGTACTCATGACCAAACAGGCATCTGGAGGGATTGACAGAAGGGGAAGTGACTCTGATCGTGGACAATGTGGCTGCCTGCGAGAATGTGGAACGGTTCGCCAAGAGCCAGGGGTGTCCGGTGACGGTGGAGAAAAGGGATCGGACTTTCATCTTCGAATTCAGAAGGAAAAGTCAGGGAAAGGTCATGAGACTGTCTCGGAGAAAAAAGACCGTGGAAATATCGTGGTCTATCTCAACTCCCGTTTTCTTGGGACTGGAGATGAGGCCTTGGGATCCATCTTGATGAGGAGTTTTCTAAAGACCCTTCTCGAGCTCGAAACGAAACCGAGTCGTTTGATCCTGATCAACAGCGGTGTCTGGTTGTCATCAGAAGGGTCAGACGTTTTGGAGACCCTGAAGGCACTTTCAGAAAGAGGCGTGGAAATTCTCTCTTGTGGAACGTGTCTCGACTTTTATGGACTCAAGGAGAAATTGAAGGTGGGAATGGTCTCTAATATGTACACGATTGCCCAGACCTTGCTTGAGGCAGAGCGAGTCGTTAGACCATGACGTGTATCCTACTCTTCCAATCCGTACATCAAGTCATGAAGGCTGAGAAGGCTCTCAAAGAGCGAGGGATGGCTGTCGATTTGATCCCTGTACCGAGAGAAATCAGTTCAGACTGTGGGGTGGCCATTCAGGTTCCCTTGGAAGTGAGTGAAGAGGCTCTCTGTTTCATCGGAGAGCGGGGTCTCTCCTGTGTAGAGTGCTATCAGAGAGGGGACGGTGGGCAGATTCGAGAAGAAAGCATGAGCAAAGGAAACGAGGGTGAAGGAAAACGAATCCGTCCGATTGACTGAAAAAGTCCGAGCAGCGGGGTGAGCCTCTAAAATGGGTCCAGAGGATCTGGATCACATCTTAAAGGAGCTTCCCCTGCGTAAAGATCCAAACCTGTTGGTGGGACTGGAGACCTCCGACGACGCAGGGGTCTATCAACTGACACCTGATCTCGCCCTTGTCCAAACGGTGGATTTTTTCACTCCCATCGTGGACGATCCTTTTACGTTTGGCCAGATTGCCGTGGCCAATGCCCTGAGTGATGTGTATGCCATGGGAGGGACACCTCTCACGGCGATGAACCTGGTGGCCTTTCCCGTCAAAACCCTTGCATCCTCTGTGCTGAAGGAGATCCTGTTGGGTGGGCTTTCGAAAATGGAGGAGGCAGGGGTGACGCTGGTGGGCGGCCATACGGTGGATGATCCAGAAATCAAGTACGGTCTCTCCGTCACAGGTCTTGATCCACCCCAAGAAGATCTTAAGCAACGCCAAAGCCATTCCAGGTGACCTGCTGGTTCTCACCAAACCCCTTGGCACAGGGATCATTGCCACGGCGCTCAAGGGAGGAATGGCCTCGGAAAAAGCGGTTCGTCAAATGGTCGAGAGCATGACGGCCCTGAATCGCAAGGCCTCAGAAAAGATGCAGGCTCTTGGTGCCCACGCCTGTACGGACATCACAGGTTTTGGTCTTATTGGACATGGTTTAGAAATGGCAAAGGCCAGTCACGTGGGGCTGAGGATTTGGGCCAGCAAGGTCCCGGTATTTCCGGAGGCCATGGAGTACGCAAGGATCGGTTTGATCCCTGCAGGGGCCTACTCGAACCGCCAGTTCTTCTCGTGCCGGGTGGATGTTCATTCCAGTGTCTCCACCGTTTTGGTTGACCTCTTCTATGATCCTCAGACCTCTGGAGGGCTTTTGATCTCGTTGCCTCCTCGGCGAAGCTGAGGAACTCGTGGGTGCACTCAGGGAAGACGGGGATCACGGTTGCCGCGATCGTTGGAGAAGTGGTGAAGGAGCCAGAGGGTAGAATGGAAATCGTCTGATGGAGTCTGAGTCCTTGCAAGAGAACGTCGGTTTCTGAAATATAATTAAGTTGAAGGGACACAGACAGAAGTAACGAAATCTCGTTCTGGAGTTGGGGTTCATGGAAATTGAAGTCAAACTGTTTGCGACGTTGAGAGATTATCTTCCCAAAGGAAGTGACCGGTTTTCCTGCAAGATGAGCATCGATGGCCACACGCGCATCCAGGATATCCTCTCCAAACTCAACATCCCCGAAGAGATGCCAAAGATCATTTTGGTGAATGGGGTTCACGGAAAGAATGATCAAGTGTTGAAGGAAGGGGATGTGGTGAGTATTTTCCCGCCGGTGGCAGGTGGCTAATCACCGACCCAATTCCAAATTCCAGTCTCCAACTAATACAAACGCATTCAATAAATTCACAATTTTAAACTCCTGTGAACCATCGTCCTGTCGCTTCACAATGTAAGAAAATTTCTTGCGTTTGTATTAATCAATTTCAATTCAATGACAGAAAAGTCATGCGGCATAACTGGAGACAGTTTCGGAGATGGGTTATTGAAAGATTGGGTTTTATTTGGAGATTGGAGTTTGGTGATTGGGGTTTCGGGGGTACTTCTTTTTGTTCTTCAGTTCTTTAATTTTGTTCTTCAATCGGTCTGCTTGATCCGGTTTGGGGTCCAGGGTCAACGCTCTCTCGTATAGTTCAAGCGCCTTGTCCGAGGCGGTTTAACTTCGCATGACTGTCAGCAAGATGCTCGGTGATCGTGGAATCCTCGGGAGTCAACTGACTCGCCTTTTCCAGCTCAGCCACCGCTCTTTCATAGTCGCCCAGTTTGAAGTAAACCCACCCCAGGCTGTCCGTGATATACCCCATGTTCGGCTTCAAGGTCATGGCCCGCTGAACCATTTGAAGGGCCTCTTGAAGGTGAACCCCCTTTTCTGCATAGGAATAACCCAGATAGTTAAGGGCATCCGCGTAGTCCGGGTTGATGCGAAGAACTTCCTTCATCTGGGCGACCATTCGATCATGGTCTCCCATCTTATCGTAAACAGCTCCCATTTGGAAGAGGAGCTCAACGTTCTCACTGTTCTCCTGAAGCCCCCTCTTCAGAGCGGCCAGTGATTTTTCGAGTTGGTCCTCCTTTTCGAAGAGTGCACCCAGAATGAGATAGAGTTCAGGATCTTTCGGCTTGGCCTGGATGGACTCCTCCATAAGCTGAACCGCCTCAGCACCTTTTTTCTGTTTCGACAGGATCAGGGTCATGCTCCTTCGCGCATCCGCAAAGAGGTCCGAAGAGGGAAGAATCTTTTTGAATTCGGCCATCGACTGCCCATAGGATTCTTTTTCTGCGAGGGCGGCCCCGAGGTAATATCGAACACGATCTTCGTTGGGTCGGGCTCCCAAGACGAAGTTGAATTCAAGGATCGCCTGATCCAATTTGCCCTGTTCCATGTAGATGAGCCCGATCTTCGTCCGGATGTCGAGATCCTCGGCATCGGACTTTTGAATCTCGCGAAATTGATCCAGGGCATCATCCAGTTTCTTCTTTTTCAAAAAAATCTGTCCTATTCGATTCCTAGCCCTCTTGTTGTCCGGGTCAAGGGAGAGAACCTTCTGATAGGTCTCGAGAGCCTTTTCAGGTTCATTCTGAATTTCGTAAAGGATCCCGAGGTCGACGAGGATCGAGGGGATGTTCGGGTCGAGAGCGAGAGCTTTCAGAAAGTAGTTCTTGGCTTCCTCGTAAGAACGCTTGGCCACATAGATCTTCCCAAGAGAGTAAAGCCCGATGATGGATTCAGGTTCCATGGTCAGAAATTGCTGCAAAACACGGACAGCCTGATCATATTCCTGGAGGTCTGCATAAAGGGAACTGAGAAAAAGATAGGCTTCTCTGTTCTTCGGATCCAACTCGATGGCCTTCCTGTAAGCGTCAATGGCCATCTGGTTCTTCTTCAGGCCCGAGTAGATTCCCCCCAAAAGGAGGTAGGCAGAAAGGTCATTCGGATCGTGCATGAGGGCTGCGTTACATTCTTCGACAGCGTTTGGAAGGAGGCCCTTGTGAATGTAAAGAGTTGCCAGCTCGACGTGAAGAAAAGGATCCTTCTCATCGTAGGTGGTAGCCTTCTTCAAGTCCTCGATGGCTTCGTCAATTTGGCCTTCCTCCATTTTCAACTGAGACATCATGAAGTAATAGGCCGCCATCGGATGGGCAGGAGCATTCCTGACACGGACCTGAGAAATGTGAGAGGTCGCAGCCTGTCGTACCGGTTGAACTCGGGTACAGGCAGCCAACAGTCCCAGGCAGATGAAAATGACGAAGAGTCGAAACCCGAAAGATTTCATTAGCTTTTCATAACATTGTTTCCCAGTGTAGTCAACGAAGGAGAGGCTGCGATATGGCGCCGTGGTGGCGGAAGAAAGGAAGACGGATGAGATAAGAAATTCAGAAGGGGATCCCCGATGGGTTAGTCAGTCGCTTTGGTTTGGGTCTTCTTTTCGAAGCGATAGAGTGTTCTTGGGTTAACCCTGAGAACTTCGGCAGCGACCCTCTTGTTCCCGCCGGTTTCTTTGAGGATTTCGGTAATGTATTCGTCCTTCACTTCCTCGAGAGACTTATGGGCCTTCGAGCCGTGTTTAGCCAGGCTACTGCCTGGCTCTCTCAGAAATTCTGGCAGATCGTTGGGCATAAGGGTATCCTGTTCGGTAAGGATGACGGCTCTTTCGATCGTGTTTTCCAGCTCACGGACATTCCCAGGCCAGTGATAATCCAGAAGAAGATTCATCGCTTCTTTGGCGATCCCCTTCACTTGTTTCTGAGTCGCTTGGGTGACCTGATTCAAGAAGTGGTAGGCCAACAGAGGAATATCCTCTTTCCTGTCTGTCAGATCGGGCAGGGAGATGGGAAAGACCTGGAGTCGGTAGAACAGGTCGTCCCGAAATTTTCCCTGTTTCATATTAGTCTCGAGGTTCTCATTGGTGGCTGCAATGACACGGACGTCGATCTTGATCCTCTCCGTGCTTCCGACCCGCATAACCTCCTTCTCTTGGAGAACCCGGAGAAGTTTGACTTGGGCAGAAGGCAAGAGGGTGGAGATTTCGTCGAGAAAGATGGCCCCTCCATCCGCTTCCTCGAATAATCCCCTCTTGGCCTGAATGGCTCCCGTAAAGGCCCCTTTCGTGTGTCCAAAGAGCTCAGATTCGACGAGCGTCTCAGGCACTGCTCCGCAATTAAAAGGAATGAAGGGTCTGTCCGACCTCGGACTGTTGTAGTGGATGGCTTTGGCTACGAGTTCTTTCCCTGTACCACTGCCTCCGTAAATGATCACGGTGCTATTGCTTGGGGCCACCTTCTCAATCAAGGAGAAGATCTCTTCCATCTTCTTACTCTTTCCAATGATGTTGCTGAATTCAAACTTCTTCCTGACCTCCATCTTGAGGAGACGGTTCTCCCTCAAGAGGAGACTTTCTTTCCTGGCCTTGGTGACATGAAGCAGAAGATCCTTCAGATCAATGGGCTTCGTAATATAGTCATCGGCCCCTTTTTTGATGGCCTCCACTGCTGTTTCGATGGATCCAAACCCGGTCATCATGATCACCATGATCTCGGGCCTGGTCGTCTTGATTCTTGATAGAAGATCCATGCCGTCCATCTCGGGCATCTTCAGATCGGTCAGGACGAGGTCAAAAGTGTCTTTGTCGATTTTCTGGAGCGCTTCTTCACCACCGGAGGCAACGTCGGCAGCGAATCCTCCTAACTGGACGAGGCTCTGTCGAAGCATCTCCCTCAGTTGAACTTCGTCATCGACCACAAGTATTCGCATCGATCCCATAGTAGATCTTGGTGTACCCATAGGGAAAGGGAAGCTTCCCGCCCCTGCCTACCGCAGGCAGGCAAGGCGGGGCATCCAGCCGACTTGCCCGTGACCGGAGCGTGCCCCGTAGGCCGGGGAGCTTCGCTTTTATCGATTGGCTCTGAATTTCCGCTATTTTGCAGCAAGATATATGCCGAAAAACAAATGAGGGCACCTTGAGAGGTAACCTTTTAAAATAATTAAGTATATTTCGTTTCTGACCGATGACTGAGATTGATGGATATAGGGGTGACGTTGAAGACTTTTTCGAACAATATGAAAAATTTGAATAAATTCTTGCCATTGCAGTCTAAACTCCTGAACGCCCGGTTTAGGGCCAGGCAATCGGATAAGTCGGAGAACCGTTGCAGGTTGTTGATCAAACTGCCGTGAGGTAATATACTAAAGTCGATGCCGGCAAATCTGACCCCGCAATACTTAGAAGCTGAGACCAGCTTCAAACAGGCCAAGACGATCGAGGAAAAGATCAAGGCCCTCGAAGTCATGATGGCTGTGATCCCAAAGCACAAAGGGACCGAGCACCTCAGGGGGCAGCTGAAAAGCCGGATGGCGAAATTGAGGCAGGAACAACAGAAAAGGCCCGCCCTCGCAAAGGCAGAGTTTCTCTACAATGTGAAGAAAGAAGGGGCTGGCCAGGTGGTCCTCGTGGGTTTCCCCAATAGTGGCAAGTCCAGCCTCTTGTCTGAGATCACGCACGCGAGTTCTGAGATAGGGGATTTCCCCTTCACCACTCAGAAACCGGTTCCCGGGATGATGCCCTTTGAAAATATCCAGATCCAACTTGTGGACACCCCACCCGTCCAGTTGGATCACACCGAACCGGGATTCTCTAATCTTGTTCGAAACGCCAATGCCCTCCTCCTCGTGGTGGACTTGACGGATGACCCTGTTTTTCAAACAGAGATTCTTTTGGAGAAGTTGAAGGAGATGAAAGTCGTTCCTATAGGGGAACGTCCCATACCCTCAGGAGAGATGGGGCAGGTTTTCTTAAAGTCTCTTCTCATTGGAAATAAATGTGATCTCAAGGGGACGACGGAACGTTATCAATCTCTGGAATCACGCTTCAAGGAAGCCCTTCCGGTCCTGCCGATTTCAACCAAAGAGAAGATGAACCTCGACGCGGTGAAGCAAGAGATTTACCAACTTCTCGACATCATCCGGGTTTATACGAAAGCGCCCGGCAAGGAGGCAGATCTTTCGGAACCTGTCATTCTTAAGAAGGGGAGCCGTGTGGAGGATGTGGCTCTCTCCATCCATAAAGACTTCGCTGCCAAACTAAAATATGCAAGGATCTGGGGCTCTGGGAAATATGGCGGACAGATGGTGAAGCGAGATCACCGGGTGAATGAAGGCGACGTCATCGAGATGCATATTTGAAAGTGCACCCTTCGGAGTTTGGAGTTCGGGATTCGGAGTTATGAATGAGGGGATAAGAGTTGTCAGGGTTTTGAGATCGGTTTGGTCTCCGAACTCCCAACTCCGAACTCAAGACGGGTTTCTGGCATGAAACTTCTTACAAGACGACAGATTCTGCAAGGGTTCATGGGGCTGCCAATACTCTCCCTTTGGCCTTTGCTTGTTGCTGAGTCGAAGGCTCAGCCTGCCATTGGGTCGAGGCAGGAACAGAGAACCTCCATAGGCGAGTCCTTTCGAGGAGAACAACTCGACTACGAGATGGGATTTTGGTTATCCAAACGAGCCGCCTTGGGTAAACTGACTTTTAAGGAACTCGAAACCCAGGGGCGCTATGTGGCCACTCTCCAAACAGAGACCTTGGGTATTCTGGGATGGGTTGCCCGTTACCGGGTAGATGTCTATCGTTCCACTATGGAAGAGATTGACGGAGGAAAACGTCTCAGGTCCCTGACTTTTGATGAGGAGGTCATCATTGGGGGGAAACTGAGAGGGCGAAGCCATGCCTTCGATCATGTGAGAAGAAAATGGATCGTTCAGCGAATGAAAAAGGATGGAACGTTTGATCGCACGGTAAGAAACATTCCTGAAGGAAAGATTTACGATGATTTTATTACGGCTGCCTACAATTTCCGGTACGGGGTTTATGGATCGATCGAGAGGAGCAAGACCTACGTGGTTCCCACGTTTCCCAAAAAAGGGGCTTCGAGCTACGAGATCAGAGTGGCTCCAGTCGAAGAAGAGGAACGAAGAAGAAAGTCTGAGAAGATAAAGGATGGGAAAGACCTTTACGTTAAACTCCTGCTCGACCCGGACCTCACTCATTCCCCAGAAGGGGTTGTCGAAGGGTGGTTGTCAAAGGAACTCTACCCTGTTGAGGGAGCGATCAAGGATGTCATGTTGGTGGGCGATCTGACAGGAAGACTCGTCAAGAGGACAAAAGCATAGAGGGCAGCAGGGCAGTAGGGTATAGGGTCAAGGGCATAGCGCGAAGAGCATGGCGCAAAGAGGTGAGAATCAAAAACTGAGAACTGATAACTGAGTTCTCTGTCCTATTTGGGACTCCGAACTCCGAACTCTCAACGCCGAACTGATCTTCTGAAAAGCATGGACACTCACTCTAGGTATTTTAGGCTTCGTCGTGAAGATATTGCCTACTTCAAATTCATCCTGGAATCTTGCGAAGGTGTGGCCATCGTTCGGACAAAGGACCCTCAGGAGGCGGTGGTTGAACTGATGATTCCCCCGGGACTCGAAAGAGACGTCGAAGAAATTTTGGAGGGCGTGCGGAAAGAGATTCCTGTTGAAGCCCTGCCACAGGAAGGGAACGAACAGATCTGATGGGCGAGCGTTACGAGACCATCTCCTCTTTCGGAGCTGGCGGGAGCTCCTGCAGACGAACCTTTGCAATCCTCTTGCCCACCATCTCAACCACTCTCAAACGTTTCTCTTCGACAACGACCTCGTCGCCCACCTGAGGCATCTTTTGTAAGAGCGTGATCAAGAGGCCTCCCAGAGTTTCATAGTCTGGCGACTCGGGAAGTTGGACGTGGTAGTCCTCTTTCAAATCCCTGAGGCTGATGGAGGCATCAATGAGCATCTGTCCGTCGGCGACCTGAACGACAGGACTTTCCGTATCGTACTCGTCGTGGATTTCTCCTACGAGCTCCTCGAGAAGATCTTCAATGGTCACGAGGCCGGAGATCCCCCCGTACTCATCAACGACCAGAGCCATGTGATTTCTCCTTTTCTGCATTTCCCTGAGCAGAA
The DNA here is from genome assembly GCA_963695895.1 of uncultured delta proteobacterium. Lineage (GTDB taxonomy): Bacteria > Desulfobacterota > BSN033 > BSN033 > UBA1163 > CAVOIK01. Next base: position 28,348 of record CAVOIK010000025.1, on the reverse strand, counting down.
GACTGATCTTCATCGTCTCGGGAACGAAGAAAGGCGATTTCATGATCTTTCGAACGTCCACATGGCCTGTCTTGGCGAGGGCATTGAGAAAATCTTTGGCGTGGAGAATCCCCCGAATGTCGTTCAGCTCCTTCGCGTACACGGGATAGCGAGAGAACTGCTCTTGTTCGATGAGGGACATGATCTCTTGGGGAGAAAGATCGATAGGGATAGAGACCATCTGGGTATCTGGAACCATCACCTCTTTCACCGAGATGTCCGTAAACTCAAAGACGCTGTGAAGCATTTTTTCTTCGGTGGGCTCGAAAATGCCATGCTGGCCTCCTTCCTTGATGAGCATCTTCACCTCCTCCTCTGTCACGTAGGCCCGTTCGGTGAATGTCTTTCTGCCAAAGGGACTGAGGACGATGGAGGTGGTGAAGGTCAGGATCTTGACAAAGATGGAGGCGATCTTCGAAAAGTTGTCGATGGACCTCGCGGTCCAGAGACCAACGGTTTCTGGATGCATCAGGGCAATGGATTTTGGGATGAGTTCACCGAAGATGAGAGAAAAGTAGGTGATCACCACCACAACAATGCCGATGGCGATGGGCTGAGCTGCATGGGTGAGCCATGGGATGGGAAGAGCTCGAAGGAAAGGCTCAATCACCTTGACGGCAGCGACACCCCCCACGGCAGAGGCAAGGACGCCAACCGTTGTGATCCCGATCTGAATCGTGGCCAAGAAACGGTCCGGCTCTTCCTTGAGCTTCAGGAAGATCTGTGCATTTTTCTTCCCGCTTTCTGCCATCTCTTTGATGTGGCTCTTCCTCGCTGTGACCACAGCGATTTCTGTCCCCGCAAGGTAACCATTCACGAGAATCAGAATGGCAATGAGAAGTGTCTCAAAAAGGAGCTCTTGCATTGAGTGACCTCCTACGGCTTGTTGTTAGAGCTGATCAGGGATGGAAACAAGCAAAGGGAAAAGACGTTAGGGGTTGGTAATGCCTTCATTCGCATAGAGGAGTCGAAAAGGTGATGAAGTGTCTAGAATTTGATTCGTTTAAGCCTTTCGATAGCCTCCTTTAATCTTGATTCGTCCACCGTCAGGGCCATCCGAATATACCCTTCACCTGCTTCTCCGAACCCATTCCCCGGAGTTGCGACGATCCCCCCCTGCTCGAGCAATAAAGTTGCGAACTGTGCGGAAGTATATCCCCTCGGAATCTCAATCCAGAAATAGAACGTAGCCTTGGGAGGGTCGACTTCGAGTCCGATCTCTCGAAGACCCTTGAGTAACACATCTCGCCGCCTCTCATAGACCTGGATGATCTCAGGACGAGGGGTGTCGAAACTGCGAAAGGCCTCTATGCCTGCTTCCTGAATGGCTTGGAACACCCCGGAATCGATATTGTTCTTCACCTTGCCAAGACTGGCCACGATATCAGCGCATCCCGCGGCAAACCCGATTCTCCAACCCGTCATGTTAAACGTCTTGGACAGGCTGTGAAACTCGACGGCCACCTCTTTCGCCCCTTTCACTTCGAGAAAACTTGGAGGTTGAAATCCGTCAAAGGCCACTTCCGAATAGGCAGCATCATGGCAGACGATGATCTCGTACCGTTGGGCGAAAGCGACCACCTCTTCAAAAAAGGATCGCTCGGCAATGGCTGACGTGGGGTTATTGGGATAGTTGATGAACAGAAGCTTTGCCTTCTCGGCCACCGTTTTCGGGACCTCTGCAAGATTGGGCAGAAAATGATTTTCCTTCCGGAGGGGCAAGACGTAGGGAATTCCACCCGCGAAAAGCGTCGAGACAGAATAGACGGGGTATCCCGGACTGGGGATAAGCACAGTGTCCCCGGGGTCGACAAAAGCGAGGGGGATGTGGGCAATCCCCTCTTTGGACCCAATCAGGCAGAGAACCTCTGTCCCCGGGTCGAGGCGGACTCCAAATCGCCTTTCAACCCATTCCGCCGCCGCACTCCTAAATTCAAACGTCCCCTCATAGGCGGGATAACGGTGATTCTTTGGATTCTCGGAAGCCTTCTTCAGCCGCTCGATGATGGGCTTCGGTGTGGGGATGTCAGGGTCTCCTATACCCAGATCGATCAGGTCCATCCCCTTCTTCCTCAGCTCTGTCTTCTTTCGGTCAATCTCTGCGAACAGGTAAGGAGGAAGCTGAGCAATTCGTCTTGCTTTCTCGATGCGCATTCGTTTCAACCTTTCTCTTCAAAGTATGTTTTATCTTAAGGGCTTTCCCCTGTAAATTCAAGACAAAACTTGGACGGATGGAGATTCAATGTGCAGCGAAGAGGCTAACAAAGTGAACCGAAGTCGGCTGGATGTCCCGCGGGGAAGGCGGCAACGGACTCCAGCACTGGAGTGAAGCTCCACGCCCTAAAGGGCTCGACTTCCCGGTAAGGTACCTTCCTTTTGTATTGTTCCCCTTGACCCCTCCATTGAGGGCGGGGTCAAGGGGAACTTGCCGGTCAAAGTCGACCCTATTATATAATGATATCCACATTCCCCGGAAACCTCACTCTGTGCCTGCCCCTTCTTAACGGGGTGGCGGGGAGCTTCACTCGAAGAACCTTGAAGAGGGCCCTTTGTTGGGGAAAATCACGGGCTTGGTATTGACATCGTCCTTCCACCCAATCATAATACACAGACAATGCTCCTCAGAAATAAACGCAAATTCACCCTGGCGCTGGCCTTCCTGTGCGCTGTCCTGGTGCTCCTCGCCGGCTGCTCGAAGAGTAAAAAGGGAGCGATCAGGACGGTCGAAGGAAGTCCAGAAGGCCTGTATAAAGAGGGTTTGGCTCTCTTCAACAAGAGGGACTACTCAGATGCCTTGGAGAAGTTCCAAGAAATAACATCCACTTTTCCAGATAGCCCTCCTTATACGGTATGGGCAGAGTTGAAAGTTGCAGACTGCCATTTCTTTCGCGAGAAGTACGTGGAGGCAGTTGCCGCCTACGAGGAATTCCGGAAGATTCATCCCACCCACGAGGAAATTCCCTACGTCGAGTACCAGATCGGAATGTCATATTACGAACAGATAGTTTCTTCGGATCGGGACCAAACTCCGACGAGAAAGGCTCTGTCTAATTTTGAATACCTCGTCGCTAACTACCCTCCGAGTCTTTTCACGGAGAAGGCAAGAGAAAAAATAACGGTCTGCAGGGAGCGTTTGGCAGACCACGAACTCTATGTCGGAAATTATTACCTCAAGCGCAAACAGTACATGGGAGCGGCACAGCGGTTCGAAACATTTTTGGACGAATTTCGGGACGTTCCGGATCAGGATAAAGCGCTCTTTCTTCTCGGGAAATGCTATATAGAACTCGGGCAAGCCGAGAATGCGAGTCACGCATTCAATAAGATTGTGACTGAGTACCCGAACAGTTCTTATACTCGTGAATCGAAGGCGATCCTCGAAGGAGGAGTGAAAGTGAAGAAGCCGGCCCCATCCAAAGGCGCCCCTTCCAAGACTGAACCCGCAGTTCCTGAAACGATGGAGTTGGAGCAGGATCGTTTGGCCCTGGTCAAATTCGAGGAAGAGGGGAGACAAGCGGTTTCTCTTGATGAGGCGAAGAGGGCAAGAGAAGAGCGACCCCAGGCCGCTCCAGTCACGGAGCCGGTGAAACCAGCGACTCCGGCAGAAAGAAAAGAGCCAGTTAGTAAAGCAGAACCCAAGGAGTAAAACAGAACCCATTGCCAAAGCAGAGCCAATCAACTCCAACAGAGCCGGTGGCCAAAACTGAGCCGGCTGAGCCGGCAATGGAAGAAAAACCTTCTCGGGTCGCATCTCAGGTCAAAGGGGAGGAAGTGAAACCAGAGGACGTGAAGATTGCGGTGGCTCCAGCCATGGAAACACGCCAGGCTATCCCTCTGCAGAGTGAAGCAAGGGGTGAAGCCAAACCAGAGGAGAAGGCCAAGAAAGAGGTCGTCGCAGCCCTCCCATCTCCTTTTCTGGAGAAGCCCGAGGCCCAGGGCAGAGACAAGATCGATAAGGGGAGTTCTCAAGAATTGGACCCCACAAAACTCTTCGACACAGGTCAACCGATTGAGATCACCTCTGACAGCGTGGAAACCTTTGTGAAAGATAATTTGATTGTCTTCAAAGGAAATGTAACAGCACGACAGAAGGACATGGTGATCTATGCCGATGCCCTTGAGGCCCTGATCATCGAGGATGGAAAAGGAATCGAGAAAGTGACTGCCGATGGGAATGTGAAGATTCAGCAGGGTCTTCGAGTGGCCAATTGCCAGAAAGCGATCTACTATAACCTCGACAGGAAAGTTGTCCTCACCGGCGATCCAAGGGTCTATGAAGGTGAGAACATGGTGTCCGGGGATGAGATCATTGTTGACATCGAACGGAATCGGGTTGAAGTCAAAGGAGGGCCGGGTGGAAGAGGGAAGGTCAAGATTCAACCATGAAACGGTTCTTTTCCTTTCTTCTGTTGGTTCTCCTCCTCCAAGCATGCACCTCTTCTGAGAAGGGAAAAATCGAACGCCTCCTCGTCCAACGAGCGGAAGCCTTTCAAAAGAAGAATCTCGCTCTTTATCTCTCCTGTATTTCCAAGGACTATCAAGACAAAGAAGAAAATTTTGAGAAGCTCAAGAATCGGATCAGCGAGTATTTTGAGACTTTCGATCGGATTGATTACAACGCTTGGGATCAATCCATCCAGATCGAGAGTAAAAACGCGACGGCCATTCAGCAATTTCGCATCGAGGTGGAAAAGAAAGGAAATAAGAATCAATATGCCGGGAGGGAGGTGCTCCACTTACACAAAGAAGGAGGGGAGTGGAAGATCATCAGTGGCTTATAAGAGAATTGGCTTAGGTTTGACAATCGCAAGAGAACCTAATAAAATAAGTTATTTCCTTTAGTTACAAATAGACCCATGTTCGAAAATCTGTCATCAAAACTGGAAACCGTCTTCAAGAAGCTAAGGGGCCACGGGAAACTGACCCAGGAGAATATCCAAGAGGCTCTGAAAGAGGTACGCATGGCCCTCCTGGAGGCCGACGTCAATTTCAAGGTGGTCAAGGACTTCATTCAGACTGTCGAAGGAAGGGCCATTGGTCAGGAAGTGATGGACAGCCTCACTCCGGCCCAGCAACTGATCAAGATCGTAAAAGAAGAGTTGACCTCCCTGATGGGTGGTCAGGAACAGGGAATTCATCTTTCAGGGACGCCGCCTGTGCCCATCATGTTGGTAGGGCTCCACGGGTCCGGAAAGACCACCACGGCAGCCAAACTGGCCCGTTATCTCAAGGAAAAGAAAAAGCGGCCTTACTTGATTCCTGCAGACGTCTATCGCCCAGCCGCGATCGAACAATTGCAGAAATTAGGTGAAGAACTCAAGGTCGATTTCTATCGACCCGAGCCGTCACAGACCCCTCTGGACATATGTGTCAAGGGGAGAGAGATCGCCCTGAAGCAGGCCTATGATGTGGTGCTCATCGATACGGCAGGAAGACTCCATATGGATGAGACATTGATGCTCGAGCTTCGGGAGATCAAAGCGACCCTCAAACCCAGGGAAGTGTTGCTCGTCGCAGACGCGATGACAGGGCAGGACGCCGTCAACATTGCGAAAAGCTTTAACGAGCGACTGGGACTGGATGGAATCATCCTCACCAAAATGGATGGCGATGCCCGTGGAGGCGCTGCCCTCTCCATCAAATCCGTCACCCAGAAGCCCATCAAGTTTATCGGAGTGGGAGAGAAGCTCGATGCCTTGGAGATCTTCTACCCGGATCGGATGGCCTCGCGGATTCTGGGCATGGGAGATGTCCTGACCCTGATCGAGAAGGCGGAGACGGCCATCGATGAGAAAAAGGCCATAGAACTTGAAAAGAAGATTCGCAAGGATTCGTTCACTCTCGAGGACTTTCGAGACCAGCTTCGGGAGATACGCAAGATGGGATCCCTGGAGTCGATCCTGGGGATGATTCCGGGTCTCTCAAAAAAGATGGGGGGAGCAGGAGGCCTTCAGGTTGACGAGAAGGAGATCATCCGAGTCGAGGCGATCATCAATTCCATGACACCGAAAGAGAGGGGCAACATGGCCCTCATGAATGGGAGCCGGCGTTTAAGGATCGCTCGAGGGAGTGGGACAACGGTTCAGGATGTGAATCAGCTTTTGAAACGGTATACCGAAGCCCGAAAGATGATGAAGCGTTTTTCGCAGATGAATAAGAAAGGGTTCGGAAAGGGCGGAATGCCCTTGTTTTCGTGACCGGAGCGTGCCTCGTCCCGCTGCAGCGGGATAGGCACGCACGGGGAGCTTCACTCAAAGGAGGTGGTCAAAAGGATCATGCCAGCGTCCATGCGATTGATGAGGTTTGGAAAGAAGAAGACCCCTTATTATCGAATCGTTGTCGCCGATTCTCGTTCGCCTCGGGATGGGAGGTTTATCGAACAGGTGGGAACCTATAATCCAAGGAAAGATCCCGCGGAAGTGACGTTCAAGGAAGAGAAAGCCCTTCAGTGGTTGAAGAAAGGCGTACGGCCAACCCTGACCGTTCGCCAGTTATTGATGAAATCTGGCCTTGTGAAGAAGGTGCCAGAGGGCGAGAAGCCATAATCTCCTTTCGCCGGAAGCCTTTGCTCTTTAGGGATCTTTCTGAAGATCGTTCAGGAAGTGGAGGTGGGGTTGTGAGTACAAGAGACTTGATCGAGTACATTGCAAAGGCCTTGGTGGATCATCCAGAGCAGGTTCGGGTTTCTGAGATTGAAGGAGAGAGGACGTCGGTCATCGAACTCTCCGTGGCGAAAGAGGATCTTGGGAAGGTGATCGGCAAACAGGGTAGGACAGCGAAGGCCATCCGGGTCATCCTGGGGGCTGCCTCTGCGAAGTTGAAGAAACATTCTGTCCTTGAGATCATTGAATGACGGCCCATGGAGAAGCGTCTCTTGTTCCCATCGGCAGGGTGGTTAAACCTCATGGGATCAAGGGAAGAGTCAAGGTAGCAGTATTTCGGAGAAGACCTTGACCGATTTCTTCTCTACCGCGAGGTCATCATTCGAGACCCCGCAGGAAGGGCTCAGACCTTTGAGGTCGTCGAAGCCGTTCCACAGCCACCCCGAATCATCCTGACCCTCAAGGGAATCCAGACCCTCGAAGACACAGAACCCCTGATCAACCGGGAAATCTTGGTACCGCGTGAGACGCTCCCTGAACTGGCCGAGGATGAATTCTATTGGATCGACCTTATCGGCATGGGAGTAGAAACGGTGGAAGGCAAGAGGCTGGGCAGGGTGAAGACGATCTTTCCAACTGGAGCCCACGATGTTTTTGTGGTCGAAGGATGTCGAAAAGAGATTCATCTCCCAGCCACGGCAGAGGTCATCAAATGCGTTGACCGTGAGAGATCCCTTGTGACGGTCCGCTGGATGGAAGGGCTCTGGGAGGCAGAAGATGAGGTTTGACATTCTGACTCTTTTCCCCGCGATGTTTTCGTCTCCCTTTGAGGCGAGCATCCTCGGTAAAGCGATTGAGAAAGGGCTGATCGAGATTCGGATCGTCAATATTCGGGATTTTACTTCAGACAAGCATCATGTCGTTGATGACACTCCCTATGGGGGAGGCCAGGGCATGGTCATGAAGGTAGAACCCATTGCTCGGACCATCGAGTGGGCGAAAGCTGAGAGTCCTTCCGCGTGGACCATCTATTTGACACCTCAGGGTCGGCCTTTCAATCAGGAAAGGGCCGAAGCCCTTTCCTCCACTAAGACCCATCTCATTCTCCTCTGCGGTCGGTACGAGGGCGTTGATGAGAGAGTGCGGGAGATGTTTGTCGATGAGGAGGTCTCCATTGGAGACTATGTTTTGACCGGAGGAGAACTGGCAGCCATGGTCATGGTGGATACCCTCTCAAGGTTGCTGCCAGGGGTCCTGGGATGTGATCAGTCCGCGGAGGAGGATTCCTTTTCGGAATCTCTGCTCGAGTACCCGCAGTATACTCGTCCTATTGACTTTCGAGGTCATGCTGTTCCAGAGGTTCTTCTTTCTGGAAACCACGAGGCCATTTTTCGGTGGAGGAGAAAAGAAGCCCTTCGCAGAACGGTGAAGAGGCGGCCTGATCTTCTGGCAAAGGCGAATCTTTCGGAGACGGACAAGAGATTCATAGACGAGATTCTTCAATCGGAGGGAACAAGGACGCGTGGGGATGGGGTCTAACCTTTACGTGGGACTGGTCCACCATCCCATCTATGATAAGCGAAAAGAGGTTGTTGCCACAGCGGTCACCAATTTTGACATTCACGACATCGCCCGCTGTGCGAGAACCTATGGGGTGGGAGGATTTTACATCATTACCCCCCTCGAAAGTCAAATCCAGCTTGTCGAGCGGATCGTTCGTCACTGGACAGAAGGAGGGGGGATATGCTTACAATCCAACGAGAAAGGAACCTTTCTCCCTCATCCGAATTTCCCGAAGCATTGATGAGGCGGTCAGGGAGATCTCAGATCAGTGGAAGAGAAAGGTCGAAACGGTGGCCACAGGGGCGTCCCCACATCCGGGAAATGTGAGCTTTCGCTCCCTGCGGGAACTTCTGGACGATCAAAAGCGACCTTTTTTCATTCTCTTTGGGACGGGGTGGGGCTTAACCCAGGAGGTCAAGGATCATTCGGATTATGTCCTTGAACCCATTGAAGGAAGAGGCTATAATCATCTGTCTGTCCGCTCGGCCGTAGCCATTATTCTGGACCGGCTCCTTGGAACGTGATAGATCTGAATCCAGTTCGGAGAAGCTGAGATAACCTCTTCGATTCAAACTACAGAAGCTCGAGGTTTAGAACTCCGAATGAATAGATGGAAGGAGTAAGATTATGGATGTCATGGAAATGGTCGAAAGGGAACAGTTTAGAACAGACCTTCCCGATTTCAGAGTGGGAGATACGGTAAGGGTCCATGTGAAAATTGTGGAAGGTGATAAGGAGCGGATCCAACCCTTTGAAGGCGTTGTGATCCGTAAGAAAAAGGGGGGCATTCGGTCTACCTTCACCGTGAGGAAGATTTCCTACGGGATTGGAGTCGAAAGGATTTTCCCTTTCCATTCACCTCGAATCGAGCATATCGATGTTGTGGGCCGGGGAAAGGTGAGACGAGCCAAACTCTTCTATTTGCGAAACCTGAAAGGCAAAGCTGCACGGATTCGGGTAGAAAAACGGCCTGAAGCCTGATACAAATTGAAAAGTGGAAAATGTGCAATAGCCGGGGTCTGAGGATTTTGAATAGCCCCGAGCTTCGCTCCTCCCATGCTCTTCAAGTCCCTGCCAGAGCAGCCTAAAGACTTTTTCGAAAGGATGTTCCAAGATCGAGGCTACCGGAGAATCGCGGGCCTCGACGAGGCGGGACGGGGTCCTCTGGCTGGCCCGGTGGTCGCCGCCGCTGTCGTCCTTCCTTCTCAGGGGATCCATCAAGAACTCTTTGACTCCAAGAAGATCCCTTCCAAGAAACGGGAATTGCTTTATGGGGCTATCTTCTCCCAGGCCCTTGGCGTCGGTGTTGGAATCATTGGACAGGGAGAGATCGATGAGCTCAATATTCTTCAGGCCACGCTGAAAGCAATGGCCCTGGCTGTAAACAACCTTCCGCTCCCTCCAGATTTTCTCCTCATTGATGGCAACCAAGGTCTCAATCTCGCCATCGCTCAGAAGCCGATCCGAAAGGGTGACCAACTGAGTAACTCCATTGCCGCGGCGTCGATCGTTGCCAAAGTGACCCGTGACCACATCATGTCAGAATATCACCAGAAGTATCCCCAGTATGATTTCGCCCGGCATAAGGGTTACGGCACGAAAGAGCATCGGCAAGCGATCGAGAAATTTGGCATCTGTGAGCTCCACCGTAAGACCTTCCGCAGAGTTAAGGAATTCCTATAGACGCATGGGGGACGGCGCAAAGCGCAAAGCGAACAACATCTACTAAGCTAAAAGCGAGTTACCATAAACCACGCTTGCGTGCCAAAACGTTGCCCTCCTGAGCGCAGGCACAGACACGAAACGCGAATGCAGAAAAAAGAACTGGGCAAGAAAGGCGAGGATCTCGCGCTCCGTTTTCTAAAAAGGAAGGGGTATAAGATCGTCGAGCGAAACTATGTCTGCAAAATGGGTGAAATGGACATTATCGCCCAAGAGAAAGACACACTGGTCTTCGTTGAGGTTAAGACTCGAACCTCCATGGCCTTTGGTCCCCCGCAGCTCGCTGTCAATCCGACAAAGCAGATGCAACTTTCCAAGGTGGCTCTGAACTTTCTCAAGGAAAAAAAACGTGAAGATGTAAAAGCGAGATTTGACGTAGTGGCGATTGTCCTGAGACCTACCGGAGAAGAAATCGAACTGATCAGAGATGCATTCGATCTGAAGTACCTATAGAGAAGGGCTCTTTAGGAAGAGTTCTTCTCCAAATTCCAAATCACAAGTTCCAAACAAACCCCAATGCCAAATATCAAAATGCCAAACAAAGTATTTCCCTTATTTAGGACTGGAGCCTGGTGCGAGGCAAGGGGCACAATATTAGTCTCAAGTCATTCCGAGCTCCGCTCTGAGAAGGTGATCCAGTAGGCAAATAAAAAAGCCCTTACCCCAAATTGGGATAAGGGCTTTCAATGGACCCTGTCTCTATTCCATCCTATTTCGATGTTGCCTTCGCCGCTGCTTCTTCCAGCGGTATTCTCATCTTGTAGAATGACCGCCACACGAAGATGACCCCGACAATGAAGATGGGGACGGCGATGTAAGGGGCAAAGTTCGTGCCACCAACTTCTTTCGCGTGTACCGTCATCTCGATCGTAATTTCAGTCGCAAGCAGGCCAAACAAGGTTGAGAACTTGATGATGGGGTTCATGGATACGGACGACGTATCTTTGAAGGGGTCACCCACCGTGTCACCAATGACCGTCGCGGCGTGGAGCGCCGAGCCTTTTTCCTTCAGGTCGACCTCGACAATCTTCTTCGCGTTGTCCCATGCGCCGCCGGCGTTTGCCATGTAGATGGCCTCGAAGAGGCCGAAGCAGGCGATGGAAATCAGATACGCCACGAAGAAGTTGGGGTTGAGCAATGCGAAAGCGAGCGTCATTAACAGGATCGCGATAAAGATGTTCCACATCCCCTTCTGCGCATACTGGGTGCAGATCTTGACGACCGTTTTGGAATCCTCGATATCAGCCTCTGTCTTCTCCAGGTTCATGTTCCTCTTAATGAACTCGACAGCCCGGTACGCGCCGGTGGTCACCGCCTGCATGGAGGCGCCGGCAAACCAGAAGATCACCGCGCCGCCGCAGATCAGGCCGAGGATGATCGGCGCATCGGTCAGCTGCACATGGAGCATGTTCTTGCTCTGGAGCAGCAGGATGATCGAGAAGATCATCGTCGTAGCACCGCATACCGCAGTGCCGATGAGCACCGGCTTGGCCGTCGCCTTGAAGGTGTTCCCGGCCCCGTCGTTGGATTCGAGGTAAAATTTACCCATTTCGAAATCGGGATCGAACCCGAAGTCTCTCTTGATCTCCTGCTTGATGCCGGGGATGTTTTCGGTCTGTGCCAGCTCGAAGATGGACTGGGCGTTGTCAGTGACAGGCCCGTAGCTGTCGACCGCAATATTGACCGGGCCCATGCAGAGGAATCCGTAGGCCACGAGACCGAAGGCGAAAATCGACGGGTAGTTGATGACTTCAACCGGTATGAAAAGGCTGACGAAGTACGCGATACCCAAGAGGAAGGCGATCAGCATGCCCATGTAGAAGGCGCTGAAGTTACCGGAAACGATACCGGACAGTATGGTCAGGGATGCACCGCCCTCGCGCGATGCGGTCACAATCTCCTGCACGTGTCTCGACTTGGAGCTGGTAAATATCTTGGTGAACTCGGGGATGAGAACCGCCGCCAGCGTACCGCAACTGATGATCATGGCGAGTTGCCACCAGACATGGGGCATGGGGGTAAGCACGCCGTCTTTCAGAACCTGGAGGTCGCTGATCAGCAGGTAGCTCCCCAGAAAAGAAGTGCTGATGCAGAGGGTGGCCGCGATCCAGATCAGTCTCATCAGAGGCTCTTCGAAATCGAACTCCTTCTTGCCCCTGTATTTGGCCGAGGAATAGGCCTGGTTCAGGAAGTACGAAATACCTGAGAAGAAGTCCATGAGGAAGCGCATGGCGAAAATCCAAACGATGAGTTTACCCTGGATGGCTTCTTTGGTCGCACTGTCAGGACTCACAACGGCAAGCGTGATAAAAGCGATCAGCGCAACGCCGGTAACGCCATACGTTTCGAAACCGTCCGCCGTGGGTCCAACGCTGTCGCCTGCGTTGTCACCGGTGCAGTCAGCAATCACACCCGGGTTGCGGGGGTCGTCTTCCTTCACCTTGAAGATAATCTTCATGAGGTCGGAGCCGATGTCGGCGATCTTGGTGAAAATGCCGCCGGCGATACGGAGTGCCGATGCGCCCAGTGACTCACCGATGGCGAATCCCAGGAAGCAGTACCCGACGATGTTGCGGGGTACGAAGAGCAGAATGATCACCATCATGACCAGTTCAAGGGAAATGAGGAAGAGCCCCACGCTCATACCGGAGCGCAGGGGAATGTTCACCACGTCCCAGGGCTTCCCCGCCAGCGACGCGAAGGCGGTACGGGCGTTCGCATAGGTGTTGATCCGGATGCCGTACCAGGCCACGATATAGGAACCTCCCATCCCCACCACCGAGAAGAGCAGTACCAGCAGCAGTGTAGGGACCCCCTCTCCCTTCAGGGCCAGGAAATAGAAAGACATGCAGACAGCGATAAAAATCCACAGCATGGCAAGGAATTTACCCTGCTGGATGAGATAAGTCCGGCAGGTCTGAAAGATGATCTCGGCCACCTTGAGCATCGAGTCATGGGCTCTCAACTTCTTGACCTGGTGGCGCAGAAACAAGCTGATACCCAGCGTACCGGCGATGATGCACGCGCCATAGAACAGAAGATCCCATGGTTTTATGCCCCCCAGCAGGGTATAAGGAGCACCCTTGTGCAGGTCGGGTATCGCCAGATCCGCCTCACTGGCAAATACTGCCAGTGGAACGAGCAGGTATGCAGCCACCATCAACAACAATCCAATCACTGTTCCGTTTCTCACTCTCATCATGCTTTCTCCTAAAACATCCTTATTTGATTTTGTTTCCATCGCTACAAAAAATATACCGAATCACAATAAAGTAACCGACGAACAAAGTCAAGAAAAGTTTCACAAGCGTTTACGCTAAAGTTCACCTGGGGACTGACCTGGTATTCCCGGAGGTTCTTTTTCTTTCTTTGCTACCTCTCTTATCAGTCTTTCGAAAGTCCTGTGAGCAGTAGTGAGCCAGCCCTGTCTTCACTCCCAGGTTCTAGCCCTTCTTCCCTAACCAGCCTCACCATTTCTTCGTCAGCGGGCTGCGATTCAAAGCTGGCTACAGCCTCCAAAACTTTAGGCAGTTCCTGGATATCGCCTACGGTAATGAGGAAAACGTCGGTCCAGCCCAGTACCCAGTGAACCAATTTCTTAATGGCGTCCTGATCCGTAACCGGTTCGTACCAGGTAACATGGTCATGGAGCTTCTTCCCCCAGAAACCGCGAGCGATCGCCTTTATGGTCTGTACCGCGATGTCATGTCCTCGGCAGTAAGCCATCAGGCGATCGAAATCAGTGGCATACTCCGAATCCTGCATCAGCAAGTAGTTACAGGGCAGAAGTACGGTATCAAAGTCAAAACGATCCAGGCTTTGCCGATGCATTCTTGGCGCTTGGAGACCGTGACCCGTGATTCCAATGAACCGGGTCAATCCCTTGTCTCTGGCCTCAATTAGAAACTCCAAGGCTCCTCCTGGTCCCATGACATTTCCCGGGTTACCACATCGGTGAGGTTGTGAAGCTGCAGGAGGTCAACATGATCGGTCTGAAGCCTTTCTAAAGAGCGATAGAATTGATCACGAGTCTCTCCATATTTCCGTTGATCCGTTTTGGTGGCCAGGAAGAATCGGTCTCTGTGATGTTTCATCCAGGGGCCAATCCGTATTTCCGCCTCTCCGTATCGGGGCGCAGTGTCGATATGATTAATGCCGTATTTCAGCAGCAATTCCAGTACCTTGTTGGCTTCATCCTGGCTGGCCTGGGATAACGAGGCTGAACCAAAAATGGCACGACTGCTCAAATGGCCGGTTCGACCAAATTGCTTCGTTTTGATTATGGCCATCGTTTGAAACCTCCCTTCACTAACACCGGAATTTGACGGAAATATAGCACAGGTGGAAACCTATGACAAGCAGCTTTTAATGACTTGTTTCACAAGCGTTCACAGTTAGAATAATCCAATAGTAATATCAAATTATTATCGGAATCGAGGAAGGATAGTTGAGTGGTCTGTTCGGTCGGAGGAAGTATTAGGTATGGGAGAGAAAACGCCTCTCCCGTACCCAATTCGTATGCAAAGCTCGAGATTTGAATCTCAAATCAGGGGCCAATCAGCACGTCCGGGACTTTAGACTCAGGCACCATGGGTCCGGTAATGGCAAAAGAACTAGCCCACCATTCTGTCGACCCCTCGATATCGTCTATTTCAAAATAATAGCCTCCCAGAGTCTTCAACGTAGTAACTCCACCCAAGACAAAATCGCCGTCTATTCTTTTTCTATTGAAGACAACACCTACAAGCCCTTAGTTACCCCTCAATCCAAGGACCAACCATTACTGCACGAAATGTGCAAGAAGGCAGAACCATTTCTGACCCCGCCTTCGCTTTTTGAGAATTGAATATTGATTTCCTTGCACCCTTACCAGAGGAACCAGAGTACGTAAACTCCCTATTCACAACCCCTGTAGTGGGAGTGGAAGTTTGGACACGGGGACCATGGGGCCGCTCAACTTTGCAGCTCCGGCCCAACGCTCCGTAGAACCAGGAAAGTCATCGATCTCGAATATAGCGCTGCCCATTGTGCTGAGTTTGGTTGATCCATCCATTATGAATATCGTATTGGCCGGATTCCTCTTGCCCGTAAAAACAAATAGCAGGGTCAGTGACGTACCAGTGGGATCGTCCACTTGGGCTGAACCTACAAATTTCAAATTGCTTCCTGCGAAGTAATAAATATTCACGGTGTCAACTTGAATCCAGTTCCCAGATTCTTTTGCGTAAACATCCACAACGAGAAACTCAGCTCCTGGGGGTGGCGGTATCCCAATCTGTAATCTTAAAATAGGAAGTACCACCAGATTCAGATACAGCAGAGCCTGGCGTGGGTTTAACCCCAATGTTCGAAAAGTGATAGACAGTTGACGTCATGGCCACTTTAAACCAGGTGTTGACCCAAATGCTCAAGTCAGGAACCACTCCTGGAACCTGCGCATGAACTGCGCCAACAACGAAACATGTTAAGAAAACTCCAGCCGTTAAGACACCCAAAAACATTCTCCGTACCTTCATTTGACACCTCCTGTTTTGGATTTTGAGAACCATAGGACACGTTCTTTGTGAGAATTCTATTGTCAGTATATATCCAGTTTTCGTTCTTTCCTATCCGGTACGAACAAGCTCGTTACTAATCAAGGCTGAACAATGAAACCTTGAAACCTTCCGGTCTCCCCCTTCATGATGCGTCTCCAAAAAATCGGGGATTATAGTGGCAGGTTAACTTGGAGATTAGCCTCTCTAAGAGGCAATTTATCAAACGTGCAAAAAGAAGTCAACGTAAATTTACATACGTGGGGTCAGGCCTGCATATATGCATCTAGTTTGGTACAATGTTTTTTATGGCACGACCACACCGTATTGAATTCCCAGGAGCCTTCTACCACGTCGTCGTCCGGGGTAACCAAAGACAAAATATCTTTATCGATGACGAAGATAGGCGAGCATACCTTGCACGAGTCAGGCGCTACAAAGAAGAGAAAGGCTTCATTCTCTACGCGTATGTCCTCATGCCGAACCACGTCCATTTGCTGGTAGAAACTGCTGATGTCCCTCTCTCCAAAATCATGCAGCGAATCAACCTGACCTATACTCAATATTTCAACCGAAAGTACAACCAAGTGGGTCATATTTTTCAAGGAAGGTATAAATCCCTGCTCTGTGACCGTGATGAATATCTTCTTACGCTCATTCGATACATTCATCTCAATCCCGTTCGTGCTAAGCTGGTGAAGAGCCCTCGGGACTATAAGTGGAGCAGCCATAATATTTACCTGACCGGACGGAAAGACTTTGTAGATACCGAGAAGGTCTTGAGAGTATTTTCCAAGAATATGACAAATGCGCGAAGACGATACGCACATTTTGTTCAAGACGGGTTAAAGGAGGGGCGAGATGAATCTCTGTATCGGGCTCTAGGGCAGCAGGTGTTAGGTAATGATGATTTCGCAAAGGAAGTTGAGAGAAGACTCGGGGGGAAAGATAGACCACTAAAGAAGCCGTCCTTAAAGCACATCTTAAAAGCGATTCAGGAGTCAACCGGGGTGAGTCAGAAGGAGATTGTCTCACGGGGGAGAAGAGACCAGGTTATACTGGCAAGGGGAGTTCTTGTTGGAGTATGGAGGGAATTCGAATACCGGCTTGTGGACCTGCAACCGGAACTCAGAAGAGATTTGTCGGTGTTGTCGAGATTGTCAAAGATTGCGGAAAGTGGGGAGGGACGGAACATAAGAGAAGAAGTATGTCAAAAGCTAAATGCACGTACGCAAGCCTGATAATCATATAAAAGGCACCTCTAAGCATACCATGAGATGGATTCATGGTATGCTTGGGAGAAGAGTCCAATCCTATCCCAAGGAGGTGCCTTATGAGGCAATTATACGCAGGATGTGATCTTCATGGCAACAACAATTTAATTGGGATCGTCGATGGAGAGGGAAAGAGGGTTTTCAAGAAGAAGCTATCCAATGATCTCTGCTTAGTTCGGGACACACTGAAGCCGTTTCAGGAAGAACTCGTGGGGATTGCGGTGGAATCGACGTATAACTGGTACTGGTTGGTGGATGGGTTGATGGAAGAGGGGTACAAGGTTCATCTGGCCAATCCGTCGGCGATTCAGCAGTATGTAGGGCTGAAGCATTCGGATGACAAGCATGATGCCTTTTGGTTGGCGGAGATGCTGCGGTTAGGGATCTTGCCGGAGGGATACATCTATCCGAAGGAGGAGAGGCCGGTGAGAGATCTTCTGAGGAAGCGAGGGCACTTGGTGAGACTGAGGACGTCTCTGATGATCAGTCTTGCAGAATATTCTGAGCCGCAACCTGGGGAGGAAGGTGAATGTCAATGATGTGAAGGCGACTCAAGGAGGATCGGGTTACGTCCTCTTTTGGAGAGGCAATGAAGATTTGGCGTTAGCGGGGCGGGTGAGTAAAGAGACGATTGATTTTCTGACGCATCAGATCCGTAAGATCGAAGGGGTGGTGCAGAAGAGGATTGAGTTGAAGGAGGCGTACCGATATCTTCTGACCCTTCCGGAGTGGGAAAGATCTTGGCGTTGACGATCATGTTGGAGACGGGACCGATCAGCCGATTTGCGACGGTGGGGGACTATGTGTCGTATTGTCGGAAGGTGCCGAGCCAATGGACGAGTAACGGGAAGTGGAAGGGGTCGGGGAACACGAAGAATGGGAATAAGTATTTGGCGTGGGCCTATTCGGAGGCATCGGAGTTTGCCCGGCGGTTTTATCCGGAGCCACGGGCCTATTACCAACGGAAGATGCAGAAGACCAATGCGGCGGTGGCCCACAGTGCCTTGGCGCACAAGCTGGCCCGAGCGGCTTACTATGTGATGAGGGATCAAGTGCCCTTTGAACCAGAGAAGTTATTCGGATAAGGATGTGGGCTGGAACGGGGAACCAGAGTTGGGGTTGGTGAAAAACCACGAGGCCTGATTGGTCAACCGTTCCACCCCGATCTGATAAGGTCATCAACATCTTGACCGCCCACGCCGTGAGCCACGAGGGGTTGGCTAACAACCATGAGTCCTGTAAGACACGATTTGGACACGGCCTGGAACCGAAGATTTTCTGGGTCCCGTTAAACGGGACAGGGGTCGCAGAGGAGAGGAGCTCTCGTTTTTCTGCAGATCTAGATCCTGATGGGTGACTGGTGCCGTCAAGACGGACACCGCAAACCTAAAGAAACTACGGCAAAGGGAGAGAGGTTGATGGCTCCATAGAGATCATCTCTGAGTAAGAAAGAAACGGAGACTTCCGTAAAGCGTGTGGGAGTAAATCGGATCGGGGAGCAAAAAGAGTCTATAAGGTAGGCGGCTGCTCCGACGAGCCATTTGGCGGCCCATTCTCGCAGCCGCATCGTTGAAACCCTCCTCAAGAAACGGAGTTAAAACGCTCTTTCTTGCTCACGGAATACTTTTTTCTCTTGACAGGTGCCTTTTAATGGGTGACCCTATATCTATTGGATTATTGGTAGCACCTACCAGTCAATAGCAGGAACCATATAAAATAGCTGAAGATTAGGGGATCAAAGTGAGTATAAGTCCAACCGGAATCAATTCCTGGTTATGCGCCTCCGAACGCAAAAGACTGCTCCACCTCGGCCACATGAAGAAGCAGATGTGCGGGGTATATAGCGAGTGTCCGTGCGGCCTCAGGTTCTCATCGCACAAAAAAAAGGGCGGCAGGGCCGTTCCCCCGCCGCTCGTTAAGTATTGTTGTAAGAATCTAATGCTCCTTCAATTAGCCGTAGCACAGATGACACTGACTTGCAGATACCAAGAGAGATCCGTAGGAGTTGCTTCAACAGCAGTTACCCTCCAGCCAGTTGGTGGGGAGCCCCCAATTGGGATACTTTCTGAAATAGCAATGGAAGCCGCTCCACCACTAACCTCTGTGTAGAATGCGCCACTCAGAGCTATCTTGCCGGCAGGGCAACTTACTTCTATCGATTTATTTGAACTATCGAAATTGCTCGCTATATTGGCCATTTCATACCCGCTTATTCCTCCTGCTGGTCCTGTCGGTCCTGTCGGGCCGATCGCTCCGGTCGCCCCTGTTGTTCCCGCGGATCCTGTTGGCCCAATCGGACCAGTCGGACCTTGAATACCCTGTAGCCCTTGCGGCCCTGTGGGCCCTGTGGCTCCCGTCAGCCCCTGTGCTCCTGTCGGCCCAATCGGACCAGTCGGACCTTGAATACCCTGTAGCCCTTGCGGCCCTGTGGGCCCTGGGCTCCCGTTAGCCCCTGTGCCCCTGTCGGCCCAATCGGACCGGTCGGACCTTGAATACCCTGTAGCCCTTGCGGCCCTGTGGGCCCTGTGGCTCCCGTTAGCCCCTGTGCCCCTGTCGGCCCAATCGGACCGGTCGGACCTTGAATACCCTGTAGCCCTTGCGGCCCTGTGGGCCCTGTGGCTCCCGTCAGCCCCTGTGGCCCTGTCGGTCCCACCTCCCCTTGTGGGGTAACTGCTGACATTGCATAGGGGACTATCGCAAGCCTTTGTCTCTTTCCTATTGCAATTGATACTTCATCGGGTGTTCCGACCTTCTTTATCCTTTCCAACTGCACCCACATCTGCTGAGTAAAGTCCACTCCGCCAAGCGGCTCAATTTCACCAAGATAGTGCTTTACGACCGCACTTGTGAGTTTAATCTGCTTATCCTCCGACCAGACCATATTCAAAGGGTCTGTGGACGTCTCGTCGTTCCATAGACTGAACCTAAAGGTGTATGTCGCCGGATAGTCGAGGGGTGTGTTTTTCTGGTAATAGATTTGATTTAGAACTGGATCGCACCAGGCCGATGCAAACCCAAGACACAGTAAGAACACCACTCCGATAGAAATGAGAAAGTCTCCTCCTCATCATCTGTCTCCTCTCAATACAATTTTCTTACGCTAGCGCTGTCTTAAGATTAGCAAACGGCATGCCATCAAAGGGGTTTTTTATCTTCCTTGTTTCGCTATTATTAAAGTAATGTTGGAAATCAGTAACTTCCACAGTAATTCAAAGACTCTCAATTCTTGAAATTGTTGCTGACATTTGGGCGTTGAATGGTATCTGTGGTGCTTACGCCATGGTCTGGCTGCAATGAAGTGTGGCGGGTATTCCTATGAAGAAGGCAATCGTTTACTCAGGAGTCCTCTTTTTCCCGGTGCCGCCAGCATAGCCTGGGGCGGCTCTGAGATATCCTCCCCCATGCAATTTCCGGGAAACACATCCATGGAAAGTATCCCATATTCTAACCGTCATGCACCATAGGGGCGATTCCATCGATCCCTCAAGACCCCCCTATCCCCTCGTTTTTATGACGGTTTATTAAATCATGAATCAAATCAATCTCGGAGAATCGTCCATAAGAAGTTGGCATGGATCCTGCTAACTCCAGCTGATCACCTCGGGCTTGCACAGAGTAGGTGAAAAGCAAGGAGGATCGAAGGCAGTTAGTTTATCACACTAGACGAAAGCGCTGGCTACCAGCGAGGTTTTGCAGAATCGGGAGGTTCTGTCAATAAATCCTCTTGCGACATAGGTTCTGGAAATGCCGACAAGAGGCATTGGTGGCATACAGGTTCAGGAAATATCAATGGAGGGTGGCGTTGCGGAGAGGCGACGGGTTTGAACGCCGGTGCAGCTTGGGAAAGAGTGATCTTGCATCACGACTGATTGCGAAGGATGAACAGAGTTCACCTCAACTGTCTACTTTCCCACTAATCCAAGACGATATAACTTGAATGATTTGTTTCCAATGCACTTGAACCAAGCAACTACCTCGTGTCTTGGCTGAACCGCACTTAAAGCAGGCGTGGTACAAAACAAGACTTGTCACCGCAGAAAACTGTTGACAATGAATGAGGATCTCTGATATCTAGCACGGCGGGGGGAACGGGGCAGGATGGATAACCCAATAGCAGAGGAGGAGGCTAGAATGAGAAGCAGAGTCCGACAAACTGATACTTTCTGTCTTGGCTCGCCTTTATCTTCCTTTCATTCACACCTGTCCTGGGCAGCAAAGATCTACGTATCACCCACGGGAACCGGTCCCGGAACAAAGGCGAGCCCCACGAACCTGCAGAACGCACTCGATATGGCCAGGACGAACGGGCAAGACGACGTGATCTACCTCCGGCAAGGAACCTATTCGACGGGTTCGGGTCCATTCTCCTATGGCTCCTCAGGAAACGATAGTAAAGCAGTCTCTCTCCTGGGAGGCTGGAATACGGGCTTCACTGCCCGAAGTTCGGATCCATCCCTAACCCTGCTGGATGGGGGCGGGGCAACCCGTGTCCTTGAGGTCATCGCCGATGTAGCCGGGGTGAGCATCGATTTCTCCATCGAAGGCCTAACCATCCAAAACGGATATGGAAGTGACGACCGATGGGGCAGGCATCAGGGCTTATAGCGGGGCTTCAGGAAATAATGGCACGATCCTCCTGACCATCAGAAACTGTGTGATCCAAAATAACCAGGCCACAATCAGTCCTGGCGCGATCAGGGGGAGGGATGTATACGGACTGTTACTTTGAAATCTATGATACCTCTTTTTTGTCGAACCGGGCCTACAACGGAGGAGCCATCTTTACCACTTATGCTGCCAACCTGAACAACTCCCTCGAGCCTGTCATCGATAACTGCATCTTCGAAGACAACAGCAATATCGGAGGATGGCAGGGGAGCACTATTTTCAGCAATGTCTCTCCGATCATCCGAAATTGTAGCTTTACGGGAAGGTCGGATGGCCTGAGCAGCTCCGGCCCCGGGAGCACGATCTATAGCCAGTACAGCCCCTCCACGAGGGTCTATAACTCTTTTTTCTCCAAATGTATCATCGACTACTGGGGAAGCGCAATCCAATATTGGGACGCAGGAGGCGAAATCAAGAATTGCTTCTTTTCCGATAACAAAGCGGGTATCCTGAGCGGATACGGGGCTGTTACCTATTTGAACAACAGCGGCGCTGCGGAGACGATCAACATCACGAACTGTACGTTCACCGGCAACCAATCACAATCTGGGTTTGCCGGGGCACTTCACAGCAGAGGCGCGGATTTGAACATCACGAACAGTATCTTCTGGAGCAATGGTCCTGCTGGGCTTTACAGCGAGTATGGAAATGCAACTATCCGTTACAGCGATATCGAGGGAGGCTCTGGAGGGACCGGATTTGCTGACGGAGGAAATAATATCACCGATAATCCCCAGCTCGTAAACGCCGGAAATTTTCACCTGACGGCAGGCTCTCCATGCATCGACGCCGGGGGCAATACTGCTCCTGGGCTATCCGTCACTGACCTCGATGGGGATTACCGCATCCTGGACGGAGGCACCGGCTCTATCGTGGACATAGGGGCCGACGAATATTCCCCCACCTTTAGTTCAGTTACCCTGCTTACCCCATCGAGGGTGAGGTCATCCCTTCAGGCTCACATCAAGTGATTGGCTGGGGAGCCCCAGACCAGGCAGATTGGTTTAAACTCTTGTATTCGATTGACAATGGGTTAACCTGGCTTACCATCGACAAAGGAATAAAAGACAAGGGATATCTCTGGTATGTCCCACCGATGCCAAATAACAAGAAGAAGTGCCGAATGAAAGTTGTGGCCTATAATGACTCAAACGTCAAAATAGGATCGTATGTTACTGGCGTCCCTTTTGCCATCGAAGTGGTAAAGTTAACCTCGCCCAATGGAGGTGTTCCGCTTGCCTCCGGCGATACCCTGGTCGAATGGGACACGAATGAAACGGTTCGGCCTGTGGCGACGGTGCAGTTATTCTATACCATGAACGGAGGGGTGACTTGGAAGCAAATGATAGGGTCTCCAGTTTCAGACAATCCGGGGAGTTTTACCTGGAATGTACCTCAGGTAACGAGCGAGAAGAAGAAATGCAAGGTCAAAGTAGTGTTGAAGGACAACGGAGAGAAAACCGTGGGGAGCGACACAAGTGATGCCTTCTTTTCGATCCTTGCCTCAGAGTAACTTAGGAATCTGAGGATGTATGTTCAATCATGAGGGCCAGGGAATGAATCTCTGGTCCTCTTTTATCCGCCTACGCAGAAGACCACGGGCTCTGCCCGTGGATGAATGCGTGAGAGGTGTCGGTGCTAATCCTGAGCCGAGGTATCACTGCTTCGGCGGATTTCGCCACTGGCGGATAACCCTCCGAAGCCTTGGTGCCTGCGTACCGAAGCGCTTCGGCGCCCAGGGGCGTAGGAGGGTATTCTTGTGGAGGTACCACGGGCTTAGCCCGTGGGGCTCCATATTTCATAAATCTTGGCAAAGGTCCTTCCCCGGGTCAGTATCAGTCATCATTTCTTCTTTGTTGGCAACTGTGGCATCTGAGGCATCTCGAATTTCTGTGGTGTCTCCGTAATCAGTGTCTTGGCGCCCGTTCCATACCCAAGAAGTACCATGTCAAACTCCTTCGTTTGGGATTTTACCATCCCATAGGGAGAAACATCTTTATGGGCCCAGGTGTCAACCACAGTCTCTCCCTCTTGATATTGCATATGTTGGGCCGTGAAAGTTCCTGCAGGAACCTTGATTGACTCTGTCCCTTTATCGATGAACTTTCCCCTCTGGCCCCCCTGATCCTTGGCCCCCTGCCTCATCTGTACAGGCATTTCCATGGCAGGCTCATCGCCCATTTTGACAATCATTCTCTTGACACCCTTTTGATCTTCAGGATTTCCGGATACGAGCATCTTGGAAATCACCTGTTCCTTATCCTCTCCCTCCATCACCGTCTCATACCAGTAGGCGTCCCCTTCTTTGCCGACGATGGCAATTTTCATTTTAGAAGGTTTTTCCCCCTTAGCGGTCATCTGGTACTCTGACCAACCACCCACGACCGGTTTAAACTCCGAATAAAATCTGGGACCTTGAGCTTTGCCAAATTGGGCGTAACTCAACTGGGCGAGACACAAAATTGAAAGGACAAAAATAACGAATGTGATCTTTCTCATAGCGATTCTCCTCCAGAAATTACGTTTGTAAGCTGCTATTTATATCAAACGATTCTGAGTTAGTCAACCCATGACTTAATTCGGTCAGAATACCGGGAGATGCGACCCAGAATCAGTAATGACGAGTTGAAATAGGCTATTGTCGAGTATGATCTAGGAGTCGACATTGCAGTGAACAGGTCTCTATTGTTCTAGATCCTGCTGACAAGAAGTTGAGTTCAACGCTTTCACCTCCTACTCTTTGAGTCTGTTATGAGGACAAGAGAATGGGCTTTGTCCATTCACAAGGAAGAGGCAGGAAGACTTGCTTTTGACCTGGGTCATTGAATCCTTTTTGTAGTGTGTCCCTTGCCTCCCCAAACCCTGATAGGTTGATTGGGTGCAAAAGAACCCTTGTTACGAAGGAGGTGATGATTCTACGTCATAAATTGAAGACTACGGGTTGAAACGGAGTATAACGTTTCGGTCGCAAATGAAGCTCGACAAAGAGCACAAAAAAAGGGCTGGATCTTCTCCAGCCCCGGGAAATGTGAGGATGTTATTGAACTATAAAAGGTTTGCTGACTGCGTTGCCCACAATCACCCCCCGAGCGTCCTTTAGAACGACCTTCAGCTTAACAATCTTTGCTTTTGCAGGAGAGGGAACATCCCAGTTGAAGCTTCCGAGCGGATCGACCACTGTCCCCTTTGCGGGGTTCCATATGTCGCTACTGCCTAAGGTATAAAAGACCTTTGCATTGCTCACCGGGCCCTTTGTGCCATTCGTGGTCCAGGTGGCAGGGTAAACGCTTCCTTTTGTCACAATCTCAGCGGCAACCGGCGCGGTTATCGAAACCACCTCGATCGTGAATGGTCTATCTGACTTGTCCGAACCAAGTTTCACGTTCGAAGCATTCGAGCTAATCACCCTTACGAGGGCCTTTGTTGTGTTCTTCACCGGCGTCGGCACGCTCCAATCAAAGCTACCTGGGGCCGTCAGAGTCCCAACAGCACGCAACCACGTGACACCGTTGTTCAGGGAATATCTCACTTTGACCGAACTGACCCCGGACGGAGCGTCATAGAGTATGGTGAACGTCGAGCCTGATGGAATTACTTCACCTCCATTCGGAGAAACTACCGTGATCGAAGTCGTCAGCATGACCGTCACACTGGCCGTTCCGCTCACACTGCCGCTCGCTGCCCTAACCGTGTACGGGCCACCTGGCGTGCTGCCTGCAGTAAAAAGTCCGCTGCTACTGATCGTTCCGCCCCCGCTCACCGTCCACGTAAAGGTTGGTTGCGGTACCATGAGGTTGTCAAACTGATCTCGGGCCGTCGCCGTAAACTGCTGTGTTCCACTGACCGCAACACTGGCCGATGGCGGCGACACGCTGATGCTGGTCAGCGTCTGGGTGACCGTCACACTGGCCGTTCCGCTCACACTGCCGCTTGCTGCCCTAACCGTGTACGGGCCACCTGGCGTGCTGCCTGCAGTAAAAAGTCCGCTGCTACTGATCGTTCCGCCCCCGCTCACCGTCCACGTAAAGGTTGGTTGCGGTACCATGAGGTTGCCAAACTGATCTCGGGCCGTCGCCGTAAACTGCTGTGCTCCACTGACCGCAACACTGGCCGATGGCGGCGACACGCTGATGCTGGTCAGCGTCTGGGTGACCGTCACACTGGCCGTTCCGCTCACACTGCCGCTTGCTGCCCTAACCGTGTACGGGCCACCTGGCGCGCTGGCTGCAGTAAAAAGGCCGCTGCTACTGATCGTTCCGCCCCCGCTCACCGTCCACGTAAAGGTCGGTTGCGGTACCATGAGGTTGTCAAACTGATCTCGGGCCGTCGCCGTAAACTGCTGTGTTCCACTGACCGCAACACTGGCCGATGGCGGCGACACGCTGATGCTGGTCAGCGTCTGGGTGACCGTCACACTGGCCGTTCCGCTCACACTGCCGCTTGCTGCCCTAACCGTGTACGGGCCACCTGGCGCGCTGCCTGCAGTAAAAAGCCCGCTGCTACTGATCGTTCCGCCCCCGCTCACCGTCCACGTAAAGGTTGGTTGCGGTACCATGAGGTTGTCAAACTGATCTCGGGCCGTCGCCGTAAACTGCTGTGTTCCACTGACCGCAACACTGGCCGATGGCGGCGACACGCTGATGCTGGTCAGCGTCTGGGTGACCGTCACACTGGCCGTTCCGCTCACACTGCCGCTTGCTGCCCTAACCGTGTACGGGCCACCTGGCGCGCTGCCTGCAGTAAAAAGCCCGCTGCTACTGATCGTTCCGCCCCCGCTCACCGTCCACGTAAAGGTTGGTTGCGGTACCATGGCGTTGCCAAACTGATCTCGGGCGGTCGCCGTAAACTGCTGTGTTCCACTGACCGCAACACTGGCCGATGGCGGCGACACGCTGATGCTGGTCAGCGTCTGGGTGACCGTCACACTGGCCGTTCCGCTCACACTGCCGCTCGCTGCCGTAACCGTGTACGGGCCACCTGCCGTGCTGCCTGCAGTAAAAAGCCCGCTGCTACTGATCGTTCCGCCCCCGCTCACCGTCCAGCGTAAAGGTCGGTTGCGGTACCATGAGCGTTGCCAAACTGATCTTTGGCCGTCGCCGTAAACTGCTGTGTTCCACTGACCGCAACACTGGCCGATGACGGCGATACGCTGATGCTGGTCAGCGTCTGGGTGACCGTCACACTGGCCGTTCCGCTCACACTCCCGCTCGCTGCCGTAACCGTGTACGGGCCACCTGGCCGTGCTGCCAGCAGTAAAAAGCCCGCTGCTACTGATCGTTCCACCCCCGCTCACCGTCCAGCGTAAAGCTCGGTTGCGGTACCATGAGCGTTGCCAAACTGATCTTTGGCCGTCGCCGTAAACTGCTGTGTTCCACTGACCGCAACACTGGCCGATGACGGCGATACGCTGATGCTCGTCAGCGTCTGGGTGACCGTCACACTGGCCGTTCCGCTCACACTGCCGCTCGCTGCCGTAACCGTGTACGGGCCACCTGGCGTGCTGCCTGCAGTAAAAAGTCCGCTGCTACTGATCGTTCCGCCCCCGCTCACCGTCCACGTAAAGGTCGGTTGCGGTACCATGAGCGTTGCCAAACTGATCTTTGGCCGTCGCCGTAAACTGCTGTGTTCCACTGACCGCAACACTGGCCGATGGCGGCGATACGCTGATGCTGGTCAGCGTCTGGGTGACCGTCACACTGGCCGTTCCGCTCACACTGCCGCTCGCTGCCGTAACCGTGTACGGGCCACCTGGCCGCGCTGCCTGCAGTAAAAAGCCCGCTGCTACTGATCGTTCCGCCCCCGCTCACCGTCCACGTAAAGGTCGGTTGCGGTACCATGGGCGTTGCCAAACTGATCTTGGGCCGTCGCCGTAAACTGCTGTGTCGCCACTGACCGCAACACTGGCCGATGGCGGCGACACGCTGATGCTGGTCAGCGTCTGGGTGACCGTCACACTGGCCGTTCCGCTCACACTGCCGCTTGCTGCCCTAACCGTGTACGGGCCACCTGGCGTGCTGCCTGCAGTAAAAAGTCCGCTGCTACTGATCGTTCCGCCCCCGCTCACCGTCCACGTAAAGGTTGGCTGCGGTACCATGAGGTTGTCAAACTGATCTCGGGCCGTCGCCGTAAACTGCTGTGTTCCACTGACCGCAACACTGGCCGATGACGGCGATACGCTGATGCTGGTCAGCGTCTGGGTGACCGTCACACTGGCCGTTCCGCTCACACTGCCGCTTGCTGCCCTAACCGTGTACGGGCCACCTGGGGCGCTGGCTGCAGTAAAAAGGCCGCTGCTACTGATCGTTCCGCCCCCGCTCACCGTCCACGTAAAGGTTGGCTGCGGTACCATGAGGTTGTCAAACTGATCTCGGGCGGTCGCCGTAAACTGCTGTGCTCCACTGACCGCAACACTGGCCGATGGCGGCGACACGCTGATGCTGGTCAGCGTCTGGGTGACCGTCACACTGGCCGTTCCGCTCACACTGCCGCTCGCTGCCCTAACCGTGTACGGGCCACCTGGCGACGCTGGCTGCAGTAAAAAGGCCGCTGCTACTGATCGTTCCGCCCCCGCTCACCGTCCACGTAAAGGTTGGCTGCGGTACCATGAGGTTGTCAAACTGATCTCGGGCGGTCGCCGTAAACTGCTGTGTTCCACTGACCGCAACACTGGCCGATGGCGGCGACACGCTGATGCTGGTCAGCGTCTGGGTGACCGTCACACTGGCCGTTCCGCTCACACTGCCGCTTGCTGCCCTAACCGTGTACGGGCCACCCGGGACGCTGGCTGCAGTAAAAAGGCCGCTGCTACTGATCGTTCCGCCCCCGCTCACCGTCCACGTAAAGGTTGGCTGCGGTACCATGAGGTTGTCAAACTGATCTCGGGCGGTCGCCGTAAACTGCTGTGTCCCACTGACCGCAACACTGGCTGATGGCGGCGACACGCTGA
>CAVOIK010000024.1:0-42834 GCA_963695895.1 uncultured delta proteobacterium | reverse complement strand
AACGCAGTCTTTTGTGGTGCACCCTGATCCTCTGCGTAGCCATACTGGTCGCGCAGCCGGTCTTGGCGCAGGAAAAATCGATTAAAGTCGGTGCCTACGGCGGCTACTTCAAGGATTCCTTCGACAAGCACATCTTCCCCGACTTCACCAAGGAAACCGGAATCAAAGTGGAATCGGTGGCCGAACCCACTGGCGAAGCCTGGCTGGTTCAGCTGGAGCAAGCCGCCAAGGCGGGCATCGCTCCGGCGGACGTCAACATGATCGCTCAGACGCCAATGCTGAGGGGGCAGAAGACCCAGCTCTGGATGCCGCTCGACCTGAACAAGATCCCCAACAGCAAGAACCTGCTGCCGGTCTTCGTCCACAAATACCCGGACGGCAAGGCGGACGGCATTGGAGCGGTGTCCTGGTACATCACCCTGGTCTCCAATACCAAAGTCTTCCCAACAGCCCCAACGTCCTGGGGTGACATGTGGCAGGCGGACAAGAAAGACAAGCTAGGCCTCCTGGCCCTCGTCAGCAACTCCTTCCTGCTGGAAATCACCGCCAATACCTTCTTTGGCGGCACCAAGATCCTGGATACCAAGGAGGGCATTCAGAAAGTGTTCGACAAGCTCGCCACGATCAAACCGAACGTGAAGCTGTGGTATCGGGACGAGGCCCAGTTCGAGCAGGCTCTGAAGTCGGGCGAGATCCCCATGGGCCAATACTATCACGATGTGGCTACCTTGGCCGCGGGGGACGGCCACCCGGTTCGTTCTACATTCCCGAAAGAGGGCGGTGTGCTCGACTCCGGCATCTGGGCGCTGACCAAGGCGTGCAAGAAGGTCGAAGAGGCCCATATTTTCATCAATTACATGTGTCGGCCCGACATCCAGGCTAAGCTTTCCCGCAAAGTCGGCACTTCACCCACGGTGAAGAGGGAAGTGACCGACCTGAAACCGGAAGAGTTCGCTGCGGTGTCGAGCGAAATCCCGCCGACCATCCCGCGCTATGACATCTACACCGGGGATATGAGCGACTGGATCAATCAGAAGTGGACAGATATGATCACAAAATAGTCTGATGATGTGAGGCTGGAGCTGAATCCCCACTCCAGCCTCGTTTCTTGTCCAATTTCCACTTGAGCCCTTGGACTCTCGAACCTTCCTATCATCGGCATGAGTCGATGGCTGATATGTTCATGGCCGGTTTATCGCTCGAAAACATCCACAAATATTTCGGCTCCGTGGTAGCCCTCCAGAATGTGAACCTTCTCATTCCCAACGGCCGGTTTGTCTGCTTTCTGGGCCCCTCGGGGTGTGGTAAGACGACCCTGCTACGCCTCGTCGCCGGGCTGGAACACCCGACCCAAGGACGGATCGTCCTGGAAGGGAAAGAGATCACCGAACAGCCAGCCCACCAGCGCAATTTTGGAATGGTCTTTCAGTCGCTGGCTCTCTTTCCCCATCTCTCCGTCGGAGACAATATCGCCTACAGCCTCCGGGTGCGCAAGGTGGACAAATCTATCTGCAGGCGCCGAGTCGAGGAACTTCTGGAACTTGTTCGGATGCCTGGTTTAGCCGACCGCCACATCTCCCAGCTATCGGGCGGACAGCGCCAGCGGGTCGCCATCGCACGGGCCCTGGCGATCGAGCCCAGGCTCTTCCTCCTGGATGAGCCGCTTTCCGCCCTTGACGCCAAACTGCGCGAGGACATGCAGCTTGAGCTGCGCATGCTCCACCAGCGCCTGGGGGTTACGACCATCCACGTCACCCACGATCAGCGGGAGGCCATGACCATGTCCGACCTGATTGTGGTCATGGGGACCGATAACCAGGTCCACCAGATGGGGACTCCCTTAGAAATTTACCGCAACCCGGCCGACACGTTTGTCGCGGACTTCATCGGCACGAGCAATCTGCTCAAAGGTATCTGCAGCGGCAGCCGACAGGTGACGGTGTCCGGCAACACTCTGAAAATTGAGTTCATGCCGGAGGGCGTGATCCCCGGCAGCGAGATCACGATCTCGGTGCGACCCGAGGACATCCTCGTTGTGCCTGGCGCCCAGGAGGGGGAGAACAACCTGCAGGGCAAGGTCACTTTCGTGCGCGACGTAGGCTCGAGCGTCGAAATCTACCTCGACTGCAATGGACTTCAAATCATCAGCCAGTCAACCCCAAAAGGTCGGCCGGCCGTCAAACAGGCGGACAGTGCGACGGCGGTCCTGCCACCGTCCGCCTGCGTGGTGCTAACGTCATGATCGGGGACAAGCCGAAGAGGGCTGCGAACCCACCTGCCCATTATCTACCCGGGCGTCATGCTCGTGGCCTTCTTTGTCATCCCCTTCGGGATCATGGTGGCAGTGAGCTTCTTTCACCGCGTTCCCGGAGCTTTTTACACGACGGACTTGGACATCAACAATTATCGGAACCTCTTCACTGCGCTCTTCGGCCGGGTCCTCGTATTCTCCATTTTCATCTCGGCGCTGTGTGCAGTCATCTGTGTGGCGCTCGGGTTTCCTTTTACCTACTTCATCACCCGCATGCGGCGGAAAGCCCAGGTGGTGTGGCTGGTCATCCTGGTATCGGTGCTTTCCCTGTCGGCAGTCATCGTCGCGTTTGCCTGGTCACTTTTGCTCTCTCAAACAGCGGGCATTTCAAATCTCTTTGTCTGGCTGGGACTCATGGAACAGCCGGTGAGCTGGTCACCCGGGTTCTGGGCCGTGACGTGCGGCATGTGCTACATCGCCTTTCCATACACGGTGCTGGTGCTGTATCCGCCGCTCTCGCGACTCGACCCATTTCTGCCGGAAGCTGCTCAGACCTTGGGCGCGTCCCCTGTCAAGACCTTTTTCTCGGTGGTGATAGGATCCCTTCGCAGCGCCATCGTGGCCACGTTGATCATGGTTTTTGTATTCACCCTTGGGACCTATCTGATCCCGCAGATTCTAGGGCGGCCCCAGCACTGGACGCTCTCCGTGCTGATTACCGACGAGGCCATCTACCGCTCCAACCTCCCTTTCGCCGCAGCGATGGCAGTATTCTTCATGCTGGTAAGTCTTGCCCTGGTCGGACTCACCATGATGGTTGGCAAAGGGAGGGGACCTGAACAAAGATGAATAGAGCACTGCGCCGTCTCTTTCTGACATTCATCCTCATCTTCCTGATGAGCCCCATCGTGGTTGTCGGCGGGGTGTCGCTAAATCAGAAGAAAAGCCTGTTCTTTCCGCCCCAGGGGCTTTCCCTGGCATGGTATGTCGAACTCTTCACGGAAAGTGCCTGGATGATCCCGGTTGAGAACAGCCTCGTCATCGCCACTATTTCAAGCCTGGTGGCCATTTCGATCGCCTTGCCTCTGGCCTACTTCCTGTGGCGCTACCGGGTCTTCTATGCCCGCGTCCTCTTCATGCTCGGGATATCGCCCTTCATCCTGCCGCCGGTCATCACGGCCCTGGGGTTTCTCGCGTTCTGGGCAACGGTTGGGCTTTACGGGCAGATGGTGGCGACCATCATCTCCCATGCCATCTTCTTCGTCACCTTGCCTCTCGTCACGATTTCGCTCGGCTTCGAGTCCATCGACCGGGAGATCATCGAGGCCGCCCAGACCATGGGCGCCGACTCCAAGATGGTCTTCCGCACAGTGATCTTCCCGATGGTACGCTCCTACATGGTCTCGGGTCTTGCCTTTTGCTTCGTGCTCAGTTTGAACGAGTACATCGTCGCCTACATGGTGTCCGGTTTCACAGTGGAGACGCTGCCGATCAAGATCTTTAACGCCCTGCGCTACGGGTACACGCCGGTGATGGCTTGTGTGAGCGTTGCCTTCGTCTTGCTGGCAGCGCTGATTTTTGGGCTCATTGGCCGCTTCGGCGACCTGCCGAGGCTCATGGGCGCTCTTGCTCCAGAGAGCCGGAAATGAAGCTGCCCGCCCCTGCCTACCGGCAGGCAGGCATAAGGCGGGGCTTCCGGGAAATGTAGATGTGATTACAGGGTCGGCTTTGACTCCACTTCGGGAGTCCGTTGCCGCCCTCCCCACCTATCCCGCTGTGGCGGGACGGGGCATCCAGCCGACTTGCCCGTGATACGGAGTCGCCCGTGAGTCAAACGCGGATCGAAATTCTAACGAGCGGAATCTGGCAAATGACGACCACGCTCATCTGCAGCGACCGTAACTGTCTGGTGGTCGATCCCGGATATTTCCCGCGGGAACTCGCCGATCTTGTCCGGATCATTCCCAACGGTACGACCGTGAAGGCGCTCTTTTTCACGCACAGCCACTGGGACCACATCGTAGGCCATGGGGTCTTTCCTGGCGTGCCCGTGTACACCAGTTCGGTTCTCGCTCAATCTGTTGCTGAACGCGGTAAGCTGGCGGCTGAAGCCATGGCGAAGGCTCATGAGTTTGACTCGCAGTGGTACGTCGAACGGCCCTGGGGGTACGCCTGGCCAGCTGATGTTCGGGGGCTCGATGATGGCGGACACTTCAGAATCGGCGCCCTCGACCTCGAGGCGTTTCTCATTCCCGGACATCACCCAGACTGCATGGCCATCAGAGCAGAAAACTATCTTCTGGTTGGCGATTATCTTTCGCCTTGCGAAATCCCCTTCGTGGACAACCTGGCCGACTACCGCCGCACCCTCCAGCGCCTACTCACTCTGATCACCGCGGACATCGAAAGGGTGATCCCGGGGCACGGGCCGCGGCTGTCCGCAGAGGATGCCCGTCGTATAGCACGAGAAGATCTTCGTTACCTCGACAGCATTACTCGATGCGCCGAGCACAACGATGCAGTCGCTGCCCTACGCATCGCTCTTCCCCGGGCCGAAGACGTGGTTGGAATGCGAGAGCATCACGCAAAGAACTGCCGTAAAGCTGGTATCGCTATTGCTTTGATTGACCAAGGGTTGAGAGGGGCCTAGCAGTTTACGGGAAAAGTCATCTCGTTCAGGTTGCTGAAAAAGAGCCATATGCAACGGTCCTCTCATTCTGCGTCGTTGCGGCGTACCGGCGAGTACGCCTCACGCCGCAGAATGCGGGGAACGTGCATCTGCCCCTTTTTCAGCAACCTGAAAGAGTCTAATCGTCGCAACCGGCGGGCTTGAGCCAGTGACCGGTTGTAGCAGCTTCTGCGTTGGGAGGTTGACAGGAAAGCCAGGGAAGACCGGCCAAATTCTTACCCCTTAATTCGATAGCGCAATGATCCTCGATCACCTTCAGGATTAAAGCTCCTTTCTCCAACCTCCACGCATAAACGCCGATCACCTCTTGACAGGTGGGGTCATTGGCGAGAACGAGCTGATCTCCTGACAGGATGAAGGTTCCGATACTCTTCCAGCCTGTAACCGTATGCATTATCCTGAAAACCCCTTTGTTGAAGTTGATTTTCCATATGCCACCCTCTGGGGCATAATCCGGACAACGCCTGCAGGGGATCGGTGGAGTATCTTTCAACTCAAACTTAGTGTAGGTACCATCGATCGCGGTCGATTCCTGAGGGGCAAGCGGAATCGTATAGGGGTAAGGCATTCTCTGGAGTAATCCGGCCCAGATCTCTGAAGACGAAATGGTTTCTCCTGCATGGGAACGAGTGCTTACTAACAAGGGAGCGACGATAATCAGGGTAGCGATGATGATAACCGTTTTCGGCTTTGGGCCAACCATAGCTCAACAGACTGGGGATTAGAAACCCCTTCAGTGGGAAAGATTTTCAGGGGGGACTGGAATGAAGCCCGTAAATTGATTAGAATAAAACATAGCTCTTCCTACTTTGGATCTCCTAAAGATAATTGTTATGGGAACAAACGGGTTAATCAATCTGCTCTTCATACTGATTCTTCTGGCGGTTTTTGGAATCAGTCTCTTCATCCTACCGCGCTTCATGCTCAAGAGAGCCATCTCTCAAGTCATCCGCGTACTCCAATATCACCGCTCTTTGTCGAAGGAAAGCGCCAAAACCGTAGAGGCCTTGGGATTAAAACCCCACAGCTTCATGGAACGATTCATGAAGCCCAGAGATTATAAACCCTATGCTCTCCAGATCCTTACCAGACAAGGCGTTCTCTGCCAAACCGAAGACGGAAGATTGTATTTGTCCGAAGAGAAACTCAACGAAGTCCAGGAACAAAAGAAACTCCGTCTCTAGTCAACTCTTGATCTACAACTCTAAGAATGATCTGTGCCAGGCTCCTGAAAAAGTTATCTGCTGCAGCTTGCTGCTAGACACCCCAGGTTTGTTTGTGGAAGCCCATGTCCCAGAACAGATATTCCAGTTTTGAGGTCGTGATAAAGTGATGCCGAATTAGCCTTAGGTCGTCTTCCTTTAGCCCTTGGGCGACTTGGTCCATAACCTCCAGGACTTGCCTGACAATGGATGCGTAGAGTTCACCTGAATACGTTTGAATCCAGCGACGAAAAAGCTCTTTAGGCGATCCACGTTTCTCAAGTTCCTTGCCGACCTCCCAATAAATCCAGTAGCAAGGCAGAAAGCAGCCCATGATTTCGGGAAACGGACGCTCGTATGCAGTTCTTAGGAGATAGGAGGTGTAAAGCAGGTTGTTCGGAGCCATGGGGGTCGAAGAGACATCCTCATCACTGAGTCGCCAGTCCTTGAAAAAACTCTGATGAAGGGCTCGTTCAACCACGATCGTATCTCGTGCATGTTCGACAAACATCATCAACCACTGATCCTGGGGCGCCTTAGCTCCGAGAAGGGCAAGTCCTCTGGCGTAGTCTCTGAGATAGAGAGCGTCTTGGATCACGTAAAAGCGAAACGATTCTTCATCGAGTGAGCCATCTGTAAGCCCTTTGATAAAAGGATGTTCAAGAATCTTGCCATAGATGTTTCCAATCGAAAGCCATAGCGATTCTGTGAATTTCATGTTACCCTCCATGCGGTTTTGACAGCATCTAAGCAACCCAGCGAACAAAACACCTGAAACATATTCAGTGTGCTAACAAGGTTATCATAGTCATTTGAGAGAAAATGATCAAGAAAGTATCTATTTTGTAAACTTACCCTATTGATTTTCGAGAAAACTTGGAGCTAAAATCTCCTATTAAGGGGGTGCTAATTACTTCGGATCCGAGGATATGACACCTGAACAAAATAGAAAGACTTCGAGCTACCCTGGCGGGAAAAAGCAAATTCATTCTCACACTCGGTTGTGTTATTTTGGGCTCTGTACTTGAAGGAGAGGAAGTAGGGCCACAGAATTTGGAGGGTCATTGATGAGAACGTCGATGAGAACGTCAAAACCAAAGATTGCATACCCGCCGCGTTTGGATCTGGCAAGAACGCCGACTCCGCTTCAACGACTGGAGCGGATGAGTGAGAAGTTGGGAGTTGAGATCTACATCAAGCGAGACGATCTCACCGGAACGGAACTCTCAGGCAACAAGGTTCGAAAACTCGAGTTTGTCCTTGCCGATGCCCTTGCGAAAGGTGCTGACATTGTGCTGACCTGCGGTGGGGCTCAATCGAACCATGCGCGGGCGACAGCCATCAGTGCAACCAAAGTAGGACTTCGAAGCCGTCTCATTCTCAGGACTCCAGATCCATCTAATCCCCCCCCTCCTGAAGGGAATGTCCTTCTGGATCGTTTGGTAGGTGCAGAGATTGTCTGGATTACACCCGAAGAATACCGAAGGCGCCGCGAGATCTTTGATCGGGAAGTAACGGCTCTTAAGAGAGACGGGCACAATCCCTACGTGATCCCTGAAGGGGCCTCCAATGCCCTGGGAACCTGGGGATATATTCGAGCGGCAGAAGAACTGAAGAAGGATATTGCCTCCCTTCCCAGAGGGAAGACTCGACCTGTCACCATCCTTAATGCCACTGGCTCAGGAGGAACAACGTCGGGGCTTATTCTCGGCACGCGTTTACATGGACTGAAGGCGCGAGTCGCGACCATCAATGTCTGCGATGATCGAGACTACTTCATCAAGGCCATCGGTGACATCTGCGAAGAGGCGATCTCCACCTACAAACTGGGTATTTCTTTTTCGAGAGACCGGGACATTGAAATCATTGATGGCTATGTAGGCCGGGGTTATGCCTTGTCACGGCCTGAAGAACTTCATCTCATGTTAGAACTTGCACGGTCGGAAGGAATCTTCCTTGATCCAGTCTATACAGGCAAGGCCTTTTATGGCATGACTCAAGAACTCAAGAAGAAACCAGGAGTCTTCGGTGAACGCATCATTTTTGTTCATACGGGAGGCATCTTCGATCTGTTTGCCAGAACAGCAGAATTGACCCCCATTCTCTAAGAGAGGTTTCATGGATTTTTTCCACTTCTGGAGTCCCCTTGGCATGGTATAATGAAAGAAAGTTGTCCCGGAATTAAAAGGCAAAGGGTTATACGAAAAGGAGAGGAGGCAAAATTGAAGTCGGCTGCTCTAAAGACATTTCTGCTGGGTGCTACACTTGGGGTTGGGGCAATGATTTTATGTTTATACACTCGGAAACCTGACCGTATTGTTGCTTCGATGGAAGTCATAGCAGAAATGGGGAGAAAACGAAGAGCCGAAGAAGAAGAAAAGAGGTTGCGAAGAGAAAGACTCAAAGGGATGGGTTTTTCGGACGAGGAAATTGACGACATTTCCTGATAACGGAAGAACAATAAGAGGGGAGGTGCTTTTTTTACTTTGGGTTTTTTGTGAAAGCACTCTTTGCTTGATCTCGGTTTTTTCAGAAAGACGGTCTTTGCACGGATTGACCGTTCACCATTTGTAACCTCCCAACTGCAACTCCGATCCTAATCCAAGGCGTTCCTTGATCAAGGTTCTCGTTTTCTGTGGTCTGTTTGATCATCTATTTCCTTGACAGGGGTTAAGGGCTGTAAGTTAAGATAGTCCAAATTTGTGGCGACATCGGAAAACAAAGAGGTTGGACGCATGAACGGTTGGAAGCAGTACCTGAGAGTGTTTCTTGTGATCGGCGTGACCCTTTCAGCGGGAGTGGCGCTGCCCGCGAAGGCATTTGCAGAAGACTTGGTAGTTTACTCAAGTGTGGACGAAGAAAACGCAAAGAAAATCCTGAACGAGTTCTCTAATGCCACAGGCGTGAAAGTACAGATGGTTTTCCTCTCCACCGGATCGGCACTGAGCCGGATCGAGGCCGAGAACGCAAACCCGCAGGCGGATGTTTGGTTCGGTGCGCCTAACGAGAACCACATCATGGCTAAAAACAAGGGACTCAGCTTGCCCTATGTCTCCAAGAATGCCTCTGCCATTGACCCGAACTTCAGGGAGCCCGAGGGGTACTGGCACGCTTTCTACATGAACCCGTTGGGGGTAGGTGTTCTTGTGGA
This sequence comes from uncultured delta proteobacterium, assembly GCA_963695895.1. Classification (GTDB taxonomy): domain Bacteria; phylum Desulfobacterota; class BSN033; order BSN033; family UBA1163; genus CAVOIK01. The sequence goes on along the minus strand of CAVOIK010000024.1, from coordinate 33,541 downwards.
TGAGCTGAATAAACGGAACATCAAGGTCCCTGCCACTTGGCAGGACATGCTCAACCCCGCGTACAAGGGATTGATCCAGATGCCTTCGCCCCAGTCCTCCGGGACGGCGCTCGTCATGATCATGACGCTCGTGCAGATCTACGGGGAAGACAAGGCCTATGAGTTCATGAAGACGATGAACCCCAACATCCAGACCTACACCCAAAGTAGCACAGGGCCGGCCAAGAGCCTGGCCATCGGAGAAGCAAAGATCGCCGTCCAGTTTACGCCCTTGTTCTTACAACTGATGGACGAAGGGTACCCCGTGAAGGTGGTCTTCCCCGCAGAGGGAGTGGGTTATGAGTCCCCAGCGCTTTCCATTCTGAAGGGTGCGAAAAACTTGGAGTCAGCTCAGGCCCTGGTAGACTGGATCCTCTCCAAAGAGGGGCAGGAAACCCTGAACGCCAAGAAGACCTTTTTCTTTCCGGTGCGCAAAGACGTTTCCGCAGGCAAGGGACTACCCAAGCTTTCAGATATCAAACTGATCGAGTACGATCGGGATGCCTTGGCCAAGAACCGCAATCGCTTGGTGGACCGCTGGGTCAAGGAAGTGCTCGGCAAATGACTTCTATTATAATCGCTTATTGAACTTGGGCACCGGATTCCTGTGGCTGGGCGGGTCATTTCGTGATGACCTTTCATAAAGAAGTTTGCCAAGGCAAGACGTTGGCTGGAACTTCTGATCCGGGATCCTATCCTGGCGTTCCTGGTGGGCGTCATCTTTCTGTCTCTGGCGATCTTCGTCGTCTCTGCCCAGCGGGAAGAAGGTTTCATGAATAGAAGAGAAGTGGCATGAGTGTGGCGTCTGCACGGTTTGGGGGACTATTGTTCTAGTGAGCCTTACCCGGTGGCGTGATCTGTCGCCCACGTGCAGAGAATCTCACACTCTCGACCCAATTTCGAAGGAGGAGCAGCGTGGCAATCAAGACGTTCGATGAGTATGTGGCCAGTCTGAGAAAACTGAAACCTACCGTTTATATGTTTGGAGAAAAGATCGAGAACCCGGTCGATAACCCGCGGATCCGTGCAGGCATCAATGCGACAGGTGCCACATATGAGCTGGCCCAGGACGAGAAATACAGGGACCTCATCATCACCACTTCACCGCTCAGCGGAGAGCCAATCAATCGGTTCACCTTGCCTCCACAATCTATCCAAGACCTGGTCATGCGGGTAAAAATCAATCGTGCCCTGGGATCCCGGGTGGGGACCTGCCACCAGAGATGTACGGGACTCGATTGTCTCTGCACTCTCTCCATTGTAACTTACGACATCGACAATAAATACGGAACACCATATCATAGCCGTTTCATGGATTTCTTGAAGTACATCCAGAAGCACGACCTGACCGGAAATGCGGGTGTCACCGACGTCAAAGGAGATCGGAGTCTCAGCCCTCATGAACAAGAGGACAAGGACATGTACCTCCGCGTTGTGGATCAGACGAATGAGGGCATTCTCGTCAAGGGAGCCAAAGTGCACCAAACGGGATCATTGAGTTGTCACGAGGTCATCGTCCTGCCCACGCGGGCATTGGCCGAGGGTGACGAGGATTATGCGTTGGCCTTTGCCATCCCCGCGGACACGAAGGGACTCATCCACGTGGTGGGCCGGAACTCGATGGATACCCGAGAAATAGAAGGGGTCGACTGCGGGAATACTCGGTACAGCAAGTACTGCCCAACGCTCATTTTTGACGAGGTACTCGTCCCCTGGGAGAGGGTCTTCATGTTCCGGGAAGTGGAGTTTGCGACGGATATGGTGAGCCGGTTTTCGGCTTATCACCGTCAATCGCACGGAGGTTGTAAATCTGGCAAAATCGATACCATGATCGGGGCGGCCCTGTTGATGATGGAGTACAACGGGACGAGCAAAGCAAGCCACCACAAAGAAAAAGTGACCGATATGATCCACATCGCAGAGACGCTTTACGGGTGCAGTCTGGCTGCATCTTATGAGGGAAAGAAGGAGCCCTCGGGAACTTACTTCATCGATCCTGTTTTGGCCAACGCGTCAAAAATCCACGAGGGGCGGGAGATGGCTCAGGCTACGCGGCTCCTGATCGACGTCGCAGGAGGGTTTGTGGCGGACCTGCCTTCGGACCGGGACATCAATCATCCTGAAATCGGTGGATTGCTCAAGAAATATTTGAAAGGTGCGACCGGAGTGCCGGTGGAGAAGAGAATCAAGATGCTTCGGCTCGTGGAAAAGATGGCGATGGAGAGCGCCGACACGATTTCGGACATCCACGGTGGAGGCTCTCCAGCGGCTCACCGCATCACGATCTTCCGAGAAACAGATATCAACTACAAGAAAAGTTGTGCCAAACGCCTTGCCGGAATCGAGGATTAGAGGCCAAAATCCGCGTTCACTGTGGGCGGGGAGCCTCACTCTTTACGGATTTTCATTGCAGACGCTGACATCTCCGAGTCAAAAATTCAGTCAACTAGCTGACACAACCTTCCGTATTCAAGCGCTCTAATAGTTCCGTTCTGACCTTTGGCAACCCTCCTTCTTGAACTCGATGAACTGCGTAGATTCTGATCCCGCCTTCTTAAATGATTCGTTTGTTGAACTCTTCCAGCGAGAACATTAGGACTTCAAACAATGTCCCTAAGCTTGCTCCAGACCAAGCGGACGGGGAGATTCAAACAACCCTCGCAGACTTGTAAGGTGTCCATTTTTGTCATTCCCTGGTAAAGGAAGATACAGCTTTTTCTGTGACACTTTCGGGCTCTTGTCTTTATTCAAGTAGCAGGGAGTGAATCAGGCGAGGTAATCTTATTGAAATTATTAGGTTTTGTCCGTAGCGTGCCCCGCAAGCCCCGCTTTGTGGGCGGGGTTAAGGGGCACAATATTAAATAACAAATCATTGCCGGGAAGCCCCGCGCTGTGCCTGCCTGCGGTAGGCAGGCGCTGGGAGCTTCACTTCAATGTTGCTATTTTGGCTTGACTCTTGCAGACTCTATCTCCCAGGGATTCCGTTCAATCCTAAGGAGGCCACCATGGGAACCAACAATGTCATTTTCCTTGAGATCATCGAATGGTTTGATGAAACCGGGAAGGAAATCGTCCACCGCATTCCGGAAAAGGGATCCGGAGACATTAAGTACGGAGCTCAACTCATCGTTCGTGAAAGCCAGTCGGCCGTGTTTTTCTATAATGGCAAAGCCTATGATGCCCTTGGTTCAGGCCGCCACACCCTCAAGACAGCAAATCTTCCAATTCTGACCCGGGTTCTCAGTGCTCCCTGGGGAATGACGAGTCCTCTTCGGGCAGAAGTGTACTTCGTCAACATGAAGATCTTTCCCAATCTCAAATGGGGGACTAAAGATCCGGTGGCCTTTCGTGACTCGGAACTGGGACTGATTCGTCTCCGCGCCTTCGGTATTTTCAATATTCAAGTTCTTCAACCGGTGTTGCTCATTAACACACTCGTCGGGACTCAAGGCATCTATACCACTGAAGCCATCGAAGATTACCTGAGCCAGGTGATCGTGTCACGTATCAACGATCTCTTAGGAGAGAAGTTGGATACGATCTTTGATCTTCCAGGCCGATATGAAGAGCTGGCAGGAGAGCTAATGAAGACGCTCGAAGACGATTTCCGTCGGTTCGGACTCGGGCTTTCCAATCTCTACATCAATTCGATCACACCTCCTCTCGACGTCCAAAAAGCGATCGATGATAAGAGTCGGCTCAATGCCTTTGACGATCTGAATCGTCTCCTCCAGATGAAGGCTGCCATGGCATTGGAGAAAGCTTCCGAATCACAGGGCGAAGCGGGAACGGCTATGGGAATGGGGGTTGGTTTGATGATGCCAGCCATGTTGGCCAACCTTTACAGCGGGGTGACAACAACGCCTTCGTCAAAAGGAAACCGCTGTCCTCAGTGCCAGCACATTGTGCCCAAACATGCGGTCTTTTGCCCCTACTGTGGTTCTCATTTAATCGTCTTTGACAAATGCTCAAAATGCAATAAGAACCTTCCGCCAACAGCGCAATTTTGCCCAAGGTGCGGACAGTCGGTCGAGGCCAAAGCTAGTCCAAAGAAGTGTTCTCGCTGCGGGGTTGAGAATCTCCCTGAATCCGTCTACTGCAACGGCTGCGGCGAGAAACTGGACTGAGTTCATCCCGGCAACAGGTGGTGCCACAGGCTTGAGCCTGTATGACTGATGATCAGTGGCACCCTTCACAGAATACTCTACGTATTGCATCCTAAGAGGCGACAGCTAGGCGATGGTCGTTTCGTGATGGGCTGTTTATGGAGAGATTGTCCTGGGAGATAGAACTCCAGTGCACGCAATGTGGAGCACCCATTTCACTGGAGGAAACGGACCGACTTCTCATCTGCTCTTATTGCCACGTAAGACTCTATCTCTGGACTCCCAGCCAATTCTGTTACTGTCTTCCCCCGCTCAAAGCCTCATCGGAGGACCTTCTATTTATCCCGTACTGGCGTTTCAAGGGGGTTGCTTATTCGGTCATCCCTTTTGAAGTTCGACACCGAATCCTCGACGCAACACTTCTTGCTTATTCTCACCGGGTTCTCCCTATGACACTTGGGAATCAGACCCCAGGCACTGAAGCTTCGCTTCGCCTCTGGAGAAATCCAGGGAACATTCATCAAGCCTCAAATGTCCCTCCAAGAGGCGGTCATGCGGATCCAGAACCAGTTTGAAGGCCTTGAGGGAGCTCTTCTGAATCGGCCTCCTTTTCATCGTGAATTCATCGGCGAACTTGGAAGCCTAATTTTCTTTCCGGTTTTCGTGCGTAACGGGACGATCGTAGATGGGATACTTGGGAAAGTAATCGGGCCCGAAAAAGATTTGAAGCTGGACGAAGCTCCGTCCGGGATGCCTGACCATTGGCAAATCAAGCCCATGTCGACACTGTGCCCCAACTGCGGAAACGTACTTCACGGAGGGCGGGAAAGCCTCCTCCTTTTTTGCACGATATGTCAGGTTGCATGGAACCCTTCGTCTGGAAGCTTGGTCATGGCTCAATTCGAGGTCGTCCCGGGAAAAGGAGATTCCTCAGTCTATCTTCCGTTCTGGAGGATGAGAGTTGCTGTTGAGGGCGTTGAGCTTAAATCCTATGCCGATCTTGCGCGTGCAGCCAATCTTCCCAAAATGATCCGCTCGGAATGGGAAGGGCAGGAAGCCTACTTCTGGATTCCTGCGTTTAGGGTGCATCCGAGTCTCTTTCTTCGTTTGTCAAAACAGATGACCCTTTTTCAGCCGGCAGAAAAGACGGAAGCCGTCTTGCCTAATGCGTCGCTTCATCCCGTCACACTCTCCGAAGAAAGCGCGGCTATAAGCCTAAAAATTCATCTGGCTCACCTTCTGACTAAGAAAAAAGATTACTTCCCAAAATTGCATGAGATCACCATCAGACCTGTGGAAAGCGCGTTGGTATTCATTCCCTTCACCTCCACCGGCCGCGAACTGGTTCACCCGCAACTCGGAATTGGTCTCCAGAGACAAACCCTTTCCCTGTGACGCGAACATGGAAGTGACATCTAGTGCTGCGTCTCAAAAATAACTTCAATACGTCACGTTGCCTGGGTCGGGGATGAGTATCTTCATCGTTTTACAAATGCGGTTATTTCGGAAAGTGATGGGCAAATAGAGTACGTTGTTGATTCTGCCATGAGAAGGGTTGCCATCAGTGAGGGCTGACCGTGCAGAAAAAGGTTGCCGCCCTGCCTACCGCAGGCAGGCGTAAAGCTCTTCCGATACCCATCTCCAACCTGATCTGAGACGCATCACGGGCAAGTCGGCTGGATGCCCCGCCTTCCTGCCTGTAGGCAGGGGCGGGGAGGAAAGCCGACCCTGTAATCGTATCTACATCTCCCGGAAGCCCCACCCGTGCCTGCCTGCCGGTAGGCAGGGGCGGGGAGCTTCACTAGGATGATCGATAAAAAGGGAATGGTTCTATTTTTTTGACAGAAGAGTTGGGTGCTGATAGTATTGGAACGTGCCAGGTGGAGATGAGGTCAAGGGGCACAATATAAAAGGAAACTATCTTACCGGGAAACCACGCCCTATAGGGCGTGGTTTCCCTCCCTCTTTCCTCTGGGAGGGCGGCCATTGCAAGCTGATCTTATTTTGACCTCGGAGGTGGTTTCGATGTCCACGACACAACGAAAACAGAAGATGAGTGAAGCAAAGAATAGAGTATGCAAAATCATAGAAGACGAAAAAGAGGAGATTGTTCAGACGTTGAGAACTCTCGTACAGATCCCCACTGTGGTCGGGAGCGAGGGAACAGGCCAAAAGTACATCCAAGAGTTATACGCGGCTCTCAATTTGAAGGTGGTAGCATTTGAAGCCAAGCGTGATCAGGTCAGCAAACATAAGGCATTTTCAGATTCAGGGTTGGACTATGAAGGTCGCCCTAATGTCATTGGTATGCTTGAAGGCAAGTCCTCCGCAAAGTCCTTGATCTTGAATGGGCACATAGATGTGGTTTCTCCTGAACCTATCCATGAGTGGAAGTATCCTCCATGGGAAGGAAAGAGGGTGGGGAAGAGACTGTATGGTCGTGGAACCCTCGATATGAAAGGCGGCCTGATAGCCAATTATTTTGCCCTAAAAACCATCCTAAGGGCTGGTTTGAAACCTGAAGGCACAGTGGTGCTTCAAAGTGTCGTTGAGGAAGAGGCTGGAGGTGCCGGAGGAACTCTGGCCTGCCTAATGAAGGGATTCACCGCCGATGCCCTTCTCATTCCAGAGCCGGGAATGGCAATCGTTGTGGCTCATCCAGGGATAAACTACTTCCGTGTCCGGCTTGTAGGGAAGCCGGCTCACGCCGGAAGAGCTCATACGGGTATCAATGCGATCGGTAAGATGAATCAAATCTACCAGGCATTGGTGGAGCTTGATGAGAAACGGGGGCGAGAGAAACACTTCCCGCTATTTGAGAAACAATCCGAAAGGTCGTGCCATCTAAATATCGGCACTTACAGAAGTGGCGATTGGCCGTCCACGGTTGCTGCGTGGGCTGAACTCCAATGCCGAATCTCATCCCTCCCCGGAGAAACCATTGCTGAAGTTAAGAATGAGGTTGAGCAGGTTGTTGACGATGTGGCTCGTCGAGACGAATGGCTGACGCATCACCTCCCCGAGGTCAAATGGTTCGGGTGGAACGCGGAGCCCTGGGAACAGGATCCAGACAATCCATTCGTCAGGACTTTCAAAGCATGTGCCGAGGATGTCTTGGGATTGTCCATCGACGTGATTGGTAAGACCGCTGGCCTTGATACAAGATTTGGGCAGTATTTCGGCATTCCATCTCTTTCTTTCGGACCGAACGGAGAAAATCTTCACGGAGTTGATGAGTATGTTGACTTAGACTCCGTGATAGACTGTACAAAGGTCTTTGCTTATTTTATCCTGGAATGGTGTGGCTGCTCCATGGAATGAAGGATTCTGCCCCAACAAGGGGAAAACGCAACCTATTCCTCCCACTTTTTAATGGGTTTCTTCTATCTGACATAATCCCGTAACGATTACGATTCAGCCGTCCTCTTGACAGGAGCATTATAGTGTTGTTATGTGAGAAGAAACGTAAGTGAAAATTTGAACAAACAGTGCAGCGGAAGGCCATGGCTAAAAGTTATGGATGTAGTTAAATGAAGCTACGCCCTAAAAGCGTGGCTTCCCGGTAATGTACTTTCCTTTTATATTGTACCCCTTGACCCTGCCCTCAAGGGTGGGGCTTAAGAGGCACTTGCCGGCCAAGTGATTAGAGTTTATCTTTGATCTTATTGTCCGAGGAAAATGGGAGCAAAGAGAGACATGGATGATCATCTTTCAGGGGCGGATGAAAAGGGTGGCCGTTATTCGCGGTTGAGTCGTAGAAAATTCCTGAAACTGACAGCAATAGCAGGGCTTTCTGTTGGTGCCATTGGGGTCCATAAGCAATCCGATTCCGCTCCTGCTGTTCAACCCGTTAACGCAAGCACTGCCAAGGGGAGATGGATTTCAACCTCTTGTCTGAATTGCCCTGCTCGCTGTGGAATAAACGTGAAGGTGGCGGATGGAAAAGCCCTGCAGATCAAAGGGAATCGCTCATCTCTCGTTTCGGAAGGGCAGATTTGTCCTCGTGGGCACATCGGCCTTCAGGTCTTGTATGATCCGGAGAGAATCCTTTCCCCGTTGAAGAGGTCCCAGTCGAAAAAGGGCAAGGGGATTGATCCCCAGTGGAAGCCTGTGTCCTGGGATCAAGCGATAGAGGAGATCGTAGGGAAACTCCGAACCCTGCGTGACGGCTTCGGGCCCCACCACCTTTTGCTCATGTCCGGACTGAACTCGAGGAGCAACGAAGACCTGCTCTCACGCTTTGCCGAGGCCTTCGGTACGCCGAACCTGGTCTCGGGGGACGGCCTGGATCGGGAGGCCGAAAAGACAGGGAACTGGATGGCGGATGGTCATTTTGATGCTTGCGCCTATGATCTGGATCAAACGAACTATTTACTCTCTTTCGGCGCGGATCTTCTTGAATCGACCCCGCCGGTTGCTCGGTGGCTTAGAAAGTGGGGCAGGTTGCGTCGTGAGAAACCCACCCGAACCAAAGTCGTCGACGTCCAACCCCGGTATTCGCTGACTGCCTCGAAGTCGGATGAGTGGATCCCAATCAACCCGGGGACCGATGGCGCCCTCGCCATGGCCATTGCCCATGTCATCATCAAAGAGGACCTTTTTGATCATGGGTTTATCAAAGAATGGACCGTGGATTTTGACGAGTACCGACAGATAGCCCTTCAGCATTATGCGCCCGAGACCGTTTCAAAGATCACGGGGATTCCGGCTGAAACGATCTACAGGATAGCAGGAGAGTTTGCGCGAACCCGACCTGCCCTGGCGATTCCGGGCAAGGGAGCTATCGCCTGGCCTGGAGGGTCTTACACAGGCTACGCGATCCACTGCCTGAACGCGCTTGTCGGGAGTATTGATATGCCGGGCGGAATTCTCTATCAGGAATCACCAGGGTACCGGGCGTTTCCAAATGGCGCCCGTGATGAGATCGCAAGAAGAGGACTCGAACAACCGTCTCTAGATCTTCACGGGACAGAAGGCTTTCCGGCCGCTCGGGTTGTCACGAATCAGGTCCCACGGTCCATACTGGACGGGAAGCCTTATCCGATCGAAATGGCCATCGGGTTCAACAGCAATTTCAATATGACCGCTCCAGGCACAGGCCAATGGGAGGAGGCCCTCAAGAAGATCCGAGTTTTATGTTCATGTCGCTCCATTTATCAGTGAAATGGCGGAGTACGCCGATTGGGTCCTGCCTTCAACCACGTTTTTAGAGGAATGGGGATACGATCATTCTCCCCCTGGCGGGGGGTCTGCCGAAGCCAGGATCAAACAGCCTGTTGTCAAGCCGATTGGAGATTCAAAATCGATTGGAGATATTTTCTTTCGTCTGGCTGAAAAATTTCCGGGAGCGGTGGCAAAGGCATTCAATGACATGGGAGGGTCAGTAGAAGGATTTGTCAGGTTTCGAACGTCCTCTCTCCTTCCCTGGGAAGAATTTCTGAAGACAGGTGTCTGGAAGGGCCCGGCTTATCAATACAGGAAATATCCCCGGATCTTCCACACCCCTTCCAAGAAGTTTGAGTTTGTCTCCGGAAACCTCCGTGCCCTCCAGATCAAGAAGGGAAGAAGCGAAAAGGAAGGGATCGCAGTTTCCTCGCATTATTCGGAGCTGAAATGGCTGGGGGAGGAGGCGCAATATCCTCTGGTCCTCTTTCCTTACCAGCCGCTGCTCACTATTGAGAACGGGAGCCAGAACTACCCCTGGGCCCAGGAGATATTCCTGCCCATGCAGGGGGTAGGGTGGGTGAGCCCTGCAGAGATCAACAGCGAGACGGCACGGAGTCTGAATCTTCGGGATCGCGACGAGGTCTGGATTGAATCGCCTTTCGGTAAAATCCGAACGTACGTCAAGTTCTCCGAAGGGGTCCATCCCGGGATTGTCTGTATGCCCAGCGGGCAAGGGCACACCTCTTACGGACAGTGGCAGAAGGGGGTCGGGTGCAATCCAAACGAGGTGATCGGGATTGATTTTGATGCTCTGAGCGGGCAGTCCGCTTTTTTCAACACAAGGGTCAAAATTTACAAGGCATAGAAGGGACCGCAGACATGGCAAAATGGGGCATGGTCATCGATCTGGATAAATGTGTCGGATGCCAGGCGTGCGTTGTCTCTTGCAAGGAGGAAAACAACGTCCCCCACGGATCGCCCGAGGAGCAGCGGTCGAGGAGGGAAATCTACTGGCACAAGATGATTGCCGTGACGAAAGGGAAATACCCCTATGTCCGGACGGAGCTCATCCCCATGCCCTGCATGCATTGCGAGCATCCCCCCTGCGTCACGGTCTGCCCGGCAAAGGCCACCTTCCAACGGGACGATGGGATCGTTGTACAGTATTACCGGAGGTGCATCGGCTGCAAATATTGCATGGTGGCCTGTCCTTACGGGGCGAGAAGCTTCAATTACAAGGCGCAGGAGACAAAAGCCTATCACCGCCAGGACGAGCCTCCGGACCGCAAGTCCTGGGCCCCCTGGCCTTTTCCTGTGAGAACACAGGGCGTGGTGGAAAAATGCACCTTCTGTTTCCACCGGATCGACCAGGGACTCAAGGAAGGGAAGAAGATCGGGACAGAGGTCGTCCCGGCTTGTGTCGAGGCCTGCCCGTCTCATGCAAGGACTTTCGGGGACCTGGATGACCCTCAGAGTTCGGTGGCACAACTCCTGGCGTCCCGCGCCTCTTTCCGGCTTCGGGAGGAGCTGGCCACACGACCGAAGGTCATTTATCTCTCCCGGTGAAGGACTGACAGATGGAACGAAACTATTCAACAATTGAAGGAACGTCGAAGGGGTACAAGGTTCTTGTGGCGCTGCTGGGGGTGATGATTGGGGTCTTCATTGTGAGTTTCCTGGTGGCCTACCTCAAGGGTCAACAGGTGTGGGGGGTCAGCAACATTATCCCCTGGGGACAGCTCATCACGTTCTACATCTTCTTCATCGGCCTCAGTGCCGGGGCCATCATCATCTCCTCCCTCAGTTACGTGTTTAAGAAGGAGATTTATGAGCCCATTGGGCGAATGGCCGTCTTCATGGGGATTCTGCTCATGGTGGGGGCCATGTCCTTTGTCATGGTCGACCTGGGCAGGCCCGAGAAGGCGTGGCGGCTCTTCATGTACTTCTACCTCAACAACATGACCTCCCTCTTTGCCATCAACTCCATTTTCTACACGGGATACATCACGCTCATGCTGATCTATCTCTGGCTGATCTTCGAAGGAAAGAAACGGCTGGCGGCCATTGTGGGAACCGTGGACGTCCTCTGGGCCATCGCCGTCCATATGGGGACAGGGGCCATCTTCGGGCTGATCGGGAACCGGGAGATTTTCTTCTCGCCCATCAAGCCGTTCGAGTTTCTAACGGCGGCTCTCACCTCCGGAACATCGTTGATCATCCTGACATCCGTGGTGACCTTCAAGCTCACCCGGAGGGTCATTCAGGACGAATTGATCTTTTCGCTCGGTAGGCTACTCACCGGCATTATTCTTGTCCTGCTGGTCATGGTTTTTTTCGACAAGCTGACCCATCTCTACTTTCCGAACCGCGAGGCGACGGTGTACCTGTTGACCGGGGACTACTGGTGGATCTTCTGGATTTTCCAGATCGGCATGGGGATCGTCTTACCCTTGATCCTCCTCATTCACCCGAGGACAAAGAAGACCCTGAGGGGAGTGGTTTGCGCCGCGGCCTCGGTGGTCATAGGGGTCTTTGGAGAGAGGGCAGCGTTGGTTATCCCGGGCACGGCTAATCCACAGCCGTTTTTCCCGGGCCAGATCGAAGGGCCATGGGGGGAACCGGGGATCTTTCCGATTACGCCCTGGGAGACCCTGCTCAGCCTGAGCATCGTTGCATTCGTGGGACTCTTGTTTGTCCTTGGCCTGAGGTATCTGGAGATCCTGCCTGCCCGGACCGGCGAGTCTATTCCGGCCGGAACAGCCCCGACGGCCTGATTCGGGAGATTTTTGAAAAGCGTGGGGACCGGCAAGAAACGGTTCGGATTAAGGGAGATCCTGATGTCCGATATGGAGGAAGAACATTGAGACCTATAGCCATTGTCATTGAGGTTCTGACCCTGATGGGAGTGATCTACTGCCTCTTCCTGGCCGTCCGGCTGACGATGCTTGATGTCGGTTTTGATTCGAAATATAGCCGGTTCGTGACATGGACCCTGAGGATCGTGGGCGGAATGATCTCGGCATTCTTCATTGCCCATCTGACCCTGTTCTACCCTAAAATTCTACCTTAGTCTTGGTTCGAGGGATCGACGTGGACCCGACACTTCTGCACTTCTGGGCAAAACAAAATACATATTTCCTGAACGTCCTATTGCCTGTCAGCATCGGCTCTTGCATCATCCTCATCGGACTGGCCGGACTTTTCCTCTACACCTTCCGGCAGCAGCATTACCGGCTATGGCGCCTTGGAAAAGAGGAGGCCTGTTCGGACCAGATCCCTGAAAGGCTGAAGACCTTGCTGTCCGTGGTCTTCGGTCATGCGCGCTTCTGGAGAGAGGGGTACCCGGGGACGATGCATTTTCTGATCTTTTGGGGGACACTCTTCGTCTTTCTGGGAAAGGGGATCCGACTTTTCTCTATGGTAACCGGATTGACAACCCCGCCCCAGAGCATTTATCTTTTTGCCTCGTTTATTTCCGAAGTCGGAGGAGTGATCATTCTCTTAGGGGCAGTGATGGCTGTTTTACGGCGGTTCGTTGTTAAACCGTCACGGCTCGATTCGAAACCCGATGACCACCTGAAATATCTCTGGATCTTTCTGATCCTCCTCACTGGCTATCTGATCAAGGGCTACCGACTGGTCCTTGCCGGTGGAAGTCTCCCAATCGATACTTTCTCATGGGCGCCGATCAGTTCCATCCTGTCCCGGTTCATGCTCATTTTGCCTTCCGAGCCGTTAAACGAACTTTTCGTCTGGCATCGAGTCCTGATCCACGCCATCCCCGCGCTAGCTTTCTTTGGCTATATTGTTGCGAGCCGTTCCTCGCTCGAGCACATCTATCTCTCCACCCTCAATGTTTTTTATCGATCCCTGAAACCGAAAGGAGCCGTGCGGCCCATCCCGAATTTTGAGGAGGCGGAAACCTACGGCGTCACAGAGGTCAAGGAATTTACCTGGAAACAGCTGCTCGATCTTGAGGCCTGCACCCGATGCGGGAGATGTCAGGACAACTGTCCTGCCCACCTGAGCGAAAAACCGCTCAATCCGAAAAAGGTGATTCAGGATCTCAGGGCCCACCTTCTCACCAAGGGAGGGACGATTATCCCTACCAACCCTCAACCGGAACCCGAGTCGTCTCCTCTGGTGGGAGAGATCATTTCAGAGGACACCCTGTGGGCCTGCACAGCCTGTCTGAATTGTTATGAACAGTGTCCGGTCTTTATCTCCGGCTATGACAAGATCATCGACATGAGGCGAAGCAGCGTTCTCATGGAGAGTCGGTTTCCCAGTGAACTCAAGGAAGTCTTCCGGGCTTTGGAAAGAAAGAGCAATCCATGGGGGGTTGAAAAAGCCGAGAGGGCTGATTGGGCCCAGGAGCTCGGGGTGAAGACCCTCGCTGAAAACCCCGAAGTGGATTGGTTGTATTTTCCGGGGTGCTTTAAGGGATTTGATGATCGAAACAAGAAGGTCGCCAAGGCCCTGGTGAAGATCCTTCAGCGGGTGGGGATCTCCTTTGGCGTTCTCGGTCGGGAAGAGGGGTGTTGCGGGGACCCTGCTCGCAGGACGGGCAACGAGTACCTTTATTCCATGCTCGTGCAGAAGAACCTCGAAACCTTTGAGCGGTACAAGGTTAAAAAGATCCTCACGACCTGCCCCCACTGTTATAACAGTTTGAAACATGAATATCCCCAGTTTGGCGGGAACTTCGAGGTCATCCACCAGACCGAGTTTCTCAAAACCCTGCTTGATCAAAAAAAGATAACTTTGCATAACGGATCCTCTCTGACCGTGACCTACCACGATTCGTGTTACCTGGGCCGCTACAATCAGATCTATGAGCCCCAGCGGCACATCCTGAAGGCGATCCCCGGAGTAACCTTAAAGGAGATGGAACGGTCGCACCACCGGAGTTTCTGCTGCGGTGGCGGAGGCGGCAGGATGTGGATGGAGGAGCACCTGGGAAAGCGGATCAACGAGATGCGCGTGGACCAGGCCCTCGCCGTGAAGCCGGACGTGATTGCCACGGCCTGCCCCTACTGCCTGACCATGCTGCAAGACGGCCTCAAGGCAAGAGGAAAGGACGACTCTGTGAAGGTTTACGACATCGCCGAACTCGTCGAAAAATCCATGGACCCCCAACCCAAGAACCCTTGAGCCTCAGTTCAGACTTTCCGAAAAAAACCCTTCGACAAACTCAGGGTAAAACTCCGTCACTGCGGTCGAAATCCCTGTTTCTCCCTGCATGACGTCCTCTTCGGATGGTACCTATTGGTAAGCAGAGCCGTCTGTCTCAAAAGCTTGAGAAACATTTGAAGCAAACAGCATCAGAACGAAGACGACAAAGATACACCGCATTAGTAACTTCCTTTGTCTATGTAATCTCTGAATGGGTCATCATCAGTGCTCCTTATCTGGTCTGACTGTTGGGTTGTGGCGCAAACAGATGAAGGAAGCACTTCCATATCTTGTGGTTTTTCTTGTTGACAAACTACTCCCATTTTTGTATATTCGACCTAACCGAAGCAAGTTCTTATAGAAAGTATTGTTTGTTGCGATTTAAGAGCAGGACTTGGTTTACTCAGAAGAGTGAATTTACAGGGCTAATGCCTGAGTAACAGCAATAACTAAAAGGGAGTATTTATGCTGATTATTATTAGAATTCACTCCAAAGGGCCTATTCAGCCGGTCTGGGACAGGATTATTGAGCAACAAGAACCCATCCAGAAAGCATTCGCAGACAAGTGCCAACTGCTTTACTTGACCCAGCGGCTGGGTTTCAATAGAGAAGCCAGCCTTTTTATGGACTTATCTGACGAATCCATACTGGGTGATTTAGTTGTCTCTCATCTGGCTAAAATTAAGGGTGTTGACAATTTTGTTATCCACCATCTTTTCAAACCCAAGTTCTACCCATTGCCTCGCGATACCAAGGAATACATGCGTTTTGTCATCAACCTCAAGGTTGAACCTCCGTATCTGACAGATGTTTACAAGAATTTGATTGACCCGAACATTCCTGACGGAATGAAGAAAGTATATTTTGCTTTTACCTTCCATCTATCGTCTGACAGTATCCAGTTATCGATATTGGCTAAGAGTGAGGCTGTGATGAGGGAATACGTGGCTACGGTTATAGCCAGCCTGCCTGGAGTGGCCAGAACCACTGTCATCCCGATTGAACGCTCCAAATCATTTATTTCCTACGATACCTTGCAGGGCTTCGCCGCAAAATCCTTTTCCCGCTGAGGGGTCGCATCTCAGGGGCCACAGCTCATAGGCGCTTTTTGTACTTTGAAGCTGCCAAGCCGCTCAGCGAGTTGCCTCCGGCAACTGAGGAATCCTCTAAGCCGCCAGATGTCAAACCCACCCGACCAATCCAGTGTGTGTCTAAAAAAGAAAGGGAGTCAGCCATTGACATGGGAGAAAGGCGCTCCTGAGATTGATAAGAATGTTTTGAAAAAACATCCATGAACGGGAATTTGCCTAACTCTTTTCGGACGGCTCATGGCCTTGCTGACCGGCAAGTGCCCCGTAAGTCCCGCCCTTGAGGGCGTGGAGCTTCACTTTTGGCGGTGTACTCGACAGCAATCTGAAATCATCAGATCATAAAGATAGCCGATCCTCACGCTTTGTAACAGTCCTCAAGAAAGGGAAGATCAATATCTATTAGGATGTCACAATCTGCATTGTTGAATTGATAACATTAGATCATCAAAGAAAGGAGTTCTGATGATGAACAAGAGAGATTTGGTCTTGAGTCTGCTGGACAGAACCAAGAAGCCGGAATGTATTCCTGCTGCATTCTTTCTGCATTTTGATCAAGTCTATCATCGAGGGCAGGCGGCGGTCGACAAGCATCTGGAATTTTTCCGATTTACTGGAATGGATTTTGTGAAAATCCAATTTGAGCTTAACTTTCCTTTCAGGCCAGAGAGGCCAGACGACTGGGTCCATATGCCATTGTACAAGAAGGATTTTTACGAGGATCCCTTGAAAGTTGTTGATGGTTTGGTGAAGAGAGCAAAAAAAGAATCTCTGGTAATTATGACGCTTTATTCTCCCTATATGTGTGCGAGATTTGCAAGCACAGAAAAAATTACGGAGCATATTAGAGAAAACCCCGAAAAAGCGAAGAGAGGAATGGAGATTATTACAGAAAGTTTAATGATCTTTGTAAAAGAGTGTATTCACTTGGGTATCGATGGGTTTTATCACTCCACACAAGGAGGGGAAAGCCATAAGTTCGGTGGCAGTTCTCTTTTCAAGGAATGTATTAAACCCTATGACCTTATCCTCATGGAAGAGATTAACAAATCATGTCTTTTCAATATCCTTCATATCTGCGATATCCATGGCCTGTACAACGACTTAACTCCTTTCTTAGATTATCCAGGTCATATAGTGAATTGCGGTCTGCAACTAGAATCGAGAAAACTAACCGGGAAAGAAGTATCCAATATGTTCAATAGGCCCTATATGGGGGGAATCGAAAGGAAGGGGAAGATTCTCTCCGGAAGTAAAGACGAAATTGAGCGCATGGTGGAAGAGCTCTTAGATAGCGCACCAGAGGAGTTTATCCTGGGTGCTGACTGTACCCTGCCTTCAGATGTCAATTGGGATAATATAAAGATTGCAGTTTCGACAGCACATAGGTATAAAAAGAAAATAAATCAAAGGCGGTATGGAAAATGAAGTTGTCAGAAATTAGATACATTTGGGGTGATTTTCGAGAAAATTGTTTGGCTCCGCGAGAAGGACTCGGTCACTGCGGTCGAAACATTCTGTTTCTCGCTGCGTCACCTCCCCTTCGGATTCCTGACGTTGCGCATCTATTCTATTTTGATTTCGATAGGTTTCATGGAGAGGATAAGTTCCCTGAGACAAGTGCTTCTTTCTTGGTTCGAGACCAACGTTATGTTCGTACTTAATCCCTAAGCGATTCAGCGAAACCGGTGTTGCAGCGACCGACCCCTGCGGTTCCTGCAACCAAAGGATGGCTGAGGGCCAGCTCCCTGGAGTCCGCCTTCGGATAGATGTTTTTTCTCCGAACCCGCTGCGAAAGTATGGTCTCTAAAAGTCCTTTCTCGCTCGGGTCGTCCACGGCCCGCTTGCCTCTGCCCTGGATCATCATCCCTTCTAGCCGGGGGCTTATGATAATCAAAGCTGTTCAGCCTTCGACGCTCCAGCCTCGTGCCAAGGACACTTTCGATGCTGCGGACCATCGCCTCGTCCTCGTGGGTGACCAATGAGAAGGCATCGCCTTTGTTCTCGGCCCGGCCGGTACGGCCGATCCGATGGGTGTAGGCATCTGTTGTATCCGGCATGTCATAATTGATGACATGCGAGATCCGTGAGACATCGATGCCTCGGGCGGCGATGTCGGTCGCAACGAGGACCCGATATGAGCCGTTACGGAATCCGCGGATGGCTGCCTGGCGCTGGTTCTGAGATAAGTTTCCCTGAAGTGATGTGGTCGAGTAACCCGCTCTTTCGATCTGAACCCCCAAACGTTGGGCTCGGTGTTTGGTACGCGTGAAAATAAGAACGGAGGCCGTCTCTGTATGGTGCAACAGTTGAAGGAGGAGTGCGGTCTTGAGGTGAGAGGCGACCGGGTAGAGCGCATGAGCGACCGTAGCTGCCGGCGCGGGAGGATCGAGCTGCACCGTAACAGGAGTGCGGAGGACATCCTTGGCCAACCGCCGAATGTCGTCGGGCATGGTTGCCCCAAACATCAGCGTCTGGCGCACGGCAGGCACGTGTTTAATGATCTTCCTGATATCGGGAAGAAACCCCATGTCCAACATCCGGTCCGCCTCATCAAGCACAAGGACCTTCAGGTTTTGAAGCCGGATTGTGCCCCGTTGGATGTGGTCGAGCAGCCGACCTGGACAAGCGACGACGATTTCGACTCCGGATCGGAGCCTTTGGATCTGTGGGGCAATGGGGACCCCCCCGTAGATCGGAAAGCTGTGCAGACGCGTCTGGCGGCCCAGCGTTTCGAAGGTGGCGTTAATCTGATCGCTTAACTCGCGCGTAGGCGCGATGACGAGGGCTTGAATGCAGCCCCGGGGTGTTTTGATCAGACGCTGCAGGATCGGCAGCACGAAGGCAGCAGTCTTGCCTGTCCCGGTCTGGGCCAAACCTAACACATCCTGTCCCTGGAGGACTGGCGGAATGGCCTGGCGCTGGATTGGAGTGGGTGTGGAATAGCCGACCGCCTGGACGCCGGCCGCAATCTGGGGGTGAAGATCGAACGAATCAAAATTCATATGTTCCTTTCTTTCTGTACGTGTGAGCCCGACATTGCAGGGGGTGCTTCAACGTGCAGCAACCCTACTGCAAACGGGATGAATGCTGGCGGCCCTCTGAGATTTCGCTCAGACTGCCCCGATATAGACGATCAGGATGATTGACTGAAAGCTTACGCCAAGTAGAAGGATGGCAGATGAAGAGGCAACCACCGAGGGGATGAGCCTGATCAGCTCCTTTAAAGTTTCTCGACGTTAACCGCCTTGAGACCTTTCGGTCCCTTTTCCGTATCGAAACTAACCTTGTCGCCTTCCGACAGGCTCTTAAAGCCTTCGGCCTTGATGGAGGAGTGATGGACGAAAACCTCTGTTCCGTCGTCGCTCGTGATAAAGCCGAACCCTTTGCTGTCATTGAACCATTTCACCGTTCCTTGAGCCATTTCTTCATCTCCTTTTCTAATTTCTAAACATCCCGTTACAAAAAAAGCCACAAAGTCAAAAGTCTTTGTGGCCGTCTGAAAACAAAAACTTCCAATCTCTTACCGTAACTTAGCACATCCTCCGCCGAACGGCAAGGGGTGTGAGAAAGAATATTTGTCTTGCTATTTCGCAGGGGATAGTATATAAGAAGACTAAATCTAGTTGCAAAGAGTCCTTTTGGACGCAAGAGAAACCCGCAGAGTACTCTAAACAGCTTCTTTGTGGGTTTTTTTATGCGGTCTTGAAGGGAATCTTATCAGAACCTGCAACTTACAAATCGAATCTTCAGAGGAGTTTTCAATGCCAAAAGGTCGAGTCAAGTGGTTTAATGATCAGAAGGGTTTTGGGTTTATCGAAGTGGAAGGTGCGAAGGATGTATTCGTCCATCACTCCTCCATCCAAGGGGAAGGGTTTAAGTCCCTGAAAGAGGGAGATGAGGTGGAATTCGAAATTACCCAGGGCCCAAAAGGTCCTAATGCCGCCAATGTGCGGATACTCCGCTAATGAACTGAGAAGTCGGCTTTATGCGACTTCGATGATCTCAGTAAAACTGCGTTGATTGCTTGGAACAACGCCCTCCACGGGCATGCGGTGTCCCCCCTTCAATAAACCACCCTGAGCGGAATTTCTTCTAGGTCTCCACAGGAGAGGGTAACGTGAAATCAAACAAAAGAAAGAAGAACAGCGCGTGCGGAGTGATCGGACGGAATCGTAGAGGTTCCCGCAGTTCCGAGTCTTGCCAAAGACTGGACGAAGACGGTTTGACCTTGTCCCACGAACTTGACATCGATACGGCCAGAGAATTTTCGATATTGGAAGCGGGGGATGCAAACGTTCATTCGAGGGAGGAAAAGGAGCTCGGTGATTACGAACCGGAGACCTTTGCAAAGGCGGCGGATCATGTTCAAATCTACATGAAGGAGATCGGACCCTTTCCCTTGCTGACCCGGGAGGGGGAGGTGGAAATTGCTAAAAGGATCGAAAGTGGAAGGCAGGAGGTGTTGCGCATAGTGCTCAACTGCCCCCTCGCTATTATGGAGGTTACCAACCTTGGGAACGCTCTCCATGCCGGAACGACCACGATCAAGGAAGTGACCAATGAGATCGACGAAGAAGAGTGGAGTCTCGACAAAGAACAGGTCCAGAAGAAGAGAGTTCTTAATTTGATCAATCAGATCCAGAGAGGAGAGAAGCGCATTCGAATGCTCCGGGCAGAGTTGAGGCTCAGGGATAAAGAAGTTTCAGAAAAGAGGATTCAGGAAAGAATTTTCAAAAAAAGAACCAAGATATTCGATGCCCTTGAGAGGATTAATTTGAGGGAAAAACAGATCGACAGGATCGTTCAAAAATTGAAAGAGGTGGACCTTCGGATCGAGAGGGCTATCAGTGAGATGGAGAAATATAAACGAGGGGGCATGAGACCGAAGGATTTAGAAGTGATGGACTGGCCCGCCCGAATGATTAAAACAATTAAAAGAAAGGTTAGCAAAATGGAACTGGAATGTGGCCTTTCGTCGGGTCAGATCAAAGAGGCCGTGAGGGCGATTGAGCAAGGGGAGGCCAAGGCCAAAGAAGCCAAGATTGAGATGGTGAAGGCCAACTTGAGGTTGGTCATCTCCATTGCCAGAAAATACATCAATCGGGGACTTGACTTTCTGGACTTGATCCAGGAGGGCAATATCGGGTTAATGAAAGCGGTGGACAAGTTCGAATACCGACGGGGCTACAAATTCGGTACCTATGCAACATGGTGGATTCGGCAAGCCATGACGCGAGCCATTGCCGATCAAGCCCGGACCATTCGTCTTCCTGTCCACATAATCGAGATCATCAACAAACTGAACCGAACCTCTGGAACCCTGGTTCGGGAGAATGGGAGGGAGCCTACCATCGAGGAAATCGGTGAAAAGATGGGGATGTCCCTGGAAAAAATCCAGAAGATTTTGAAGCTCACTTGGAAGCCCATTTCCCTTGAAACCCCTATCGGCGATGAGGAAGAGAGTCACTTAGGGGATTTCATCGAGGATAAAAAGGGGATCTCACCTCAGGAGGCAGTCATAGCCGCCAACATGACCAAGCAGATTCGAGCCGTCCTCTCCACTCTGGACAAAAGGGAGGAAAAGATTGTGCAGATGCGGTTCGGGATCGGAGAGAAGCAGGACCATACCCTAGAAGAGGTTGGACAGGACTTTGATCTTTCCCGGGAACGAATTCGACAAATTGAGGATAAAGCCTTGGTAAAGTTGAGACAATCCAGCCGGGCCGATAAGTTGAGGAGTTTCAATAATTACTAAGAGAATTAGACAAACTATGAATATTGATGGTGGGAATCTATCCTGTGAGGACAGCAATCCTCAAGCAATATTCTCTTGGTTTTGATCGTGAATTAGCCTAGAGGAAATATGATGATAAAAGTGGGTGATCTGTTCAAAAACGTGAAAAGCGGAGAGGTGTTTAGAGTTAGAAGTGTTGATCCGAGCATCATTATCCTGGCAACAAAGGATGAATCCCATTCGCTGTTTGTCAGTCCAAACAGCATGGAATCGGAGTTTCAGCCTTTCGAGGAAGATGAGGCAAAGAAAAAACCCAAATAAATTAAGAAAATGGCTGCTTTTTCCCCGTCTCACAGAAAGGAAAAGCCTATGTTCGATTTTGACGTTTCATGTCCACAATGCGAGGAGAAGTTCAAACTCAACAGGGTCGGCATTGTCGATGTTCAAAATTTAAACAGGATTTTGAGTCAAGACGGAAAGGGAATCATGAGAATTGACCAAAGAATTATGGATGCCAAAACGAAAACGATATACAGGGTTACAAGGATAGAAGAAAACCTCATCATCTTGACTGCAGAAGATGAATCCGACGAGTTAGTAATAAGGAATAACAAGTCCCGAGACTTAAAATAATTAGGGTGTCAGAAGAAAAGGGGCTGCGCTGTATAGATTGAGTCCGTATGGATGACAAATGGAAAGAATTTTGCGCAACCGGACTGGCACTGATCATTGTCGCAGGGGCCTTCCAACCCGCCCGCGCGTGCCCATGAACTGTTTCAAAGACAGGACTCCCGTGAGAAACGGCGACTTCTCAACTTTTTACTTTCGAACTGCACCTGGAAGAATGGTGAGCTTGAAGTTACCTACCGTCAACCCTTCGATATGATAGTGGAAATGCATCGGGAGGATGAAAAGAAAAAGGCCGCTCATCTTCCGAAAAGCGACCTTCTTGATAACTGGCTCCCCGTATTGGACGAATTTCGCAACTTTTTGGCAAGCGGGGAACCTTTGTCATCGGACAAGGAAGACATTTCAATGTCTCGTTAGAGGAACTGGAAATGAAGCGTATCAACCCGTTGTTGCTCTTCCAAAACCGTGGAAGTGATGATAAGAAAATGCACGATGATGCAGAATCTATCTCAGTCAACGCAAACCTTATCTGGAAGTGAAGAGTAATTCTTACTCCTCTACTGAACTTTCCTTGAAGAATAATTAGGTCTGATTTAAATTCCAGTCATAAGGCTGATATCTGAGTCGAACTCGATCCCTGTTCTGCTTTAAAAAATCCTTTTTCTCTCCCTCGTCGAGGGAAGTCAATAATGTATCGATCAGAGCTTGATCGGTTCCTCCAAAATCGGCTTTGTACCATTTAAAGATCATCGAGAGGAGTACTGTCCTCTCCGACGATGGAATCTTCACTTGGGGGCTGTTGATAAAGCTCGCTGCAGCGAGCTCGAGTTGAAAATCGATTTGTTCGGCTTCGTAAAACCCGACGGGAGGACAGGATCGAGCACCGCAGACCAAAGCGAAATGGATCCTTGGATCCATAGGCACCACTGTAAATTTCAAACGGGGATCCTCCCTTTTGAATGGGCTAAAGAGTCGGTAAGGATGCCTTCGATTTCCTCGAAGGATTCCATGTTCCATATCATTCAAAGAAAAACGATACCCCCCGATGTCATAGGTGATTCGATCGAAGAAACCATGAACCTCTTTCACGGATTGTCGAATCCCTAACTCTATGATTCCGTGAATCACGGCGGTATTATAGAGGTTAATCCAGAAGGCGAGTCTTTGCTCTCTGCTTTTTAAAGTGGTTAAGTCAAAGGATCTCAGTTTCCCCGTAAGGCCTTTATATCTCTCAAACTCCTCCGATCCTCGAATCTTTTGATAGGAGACGCTACCCCTTTCCATATCGAAGAATTTTGCCTTTAGATCAGCCAGGGCTAACACCAGGACGATATCAATAGGCCGATCCAGCTCTGTATCGTCCTGCTCCTGATGATTAAGAAGAAAAAGTCTTTCTTCTCTTTTAAATTTTTTCATGAGTTTGGGGATGAATAGAGAAAAGACAAAGAGCATCAAAGAAAAAAGGACTTTTCCTGAATAGAGCAGACCCCAATGGCCACTGCCCCAGACTTCCCGGAGGGTACCAATGAAAAAGGTGAAAATAAATGTACCCACGATGATCCCCAATGCAGTCCCCCAAAAATAGTCCGAGAACTTAACCTTCGTTAATCCCATTCCAAAGTTCATTGGAGTAAAGGGAAAATAGATCATTCGCAAATAGAAAACGGTGGCGAACCCATTCCGTTCAATGGCCTCATCATATTTTTTTAAACGATCTCCGATCACCGAGGCTGCAAAATCCCTCCCTAAGTTTCGCCCAATCCAGAAGGCAGCACTGGCTCCGATCATGGCCCCCACCCAAACATATAAAAACCCCCAATAAGGCCCGAAAATGGCCGCCCCTAATGCTGTCAGTAAAGTGCCCGGGATGAATAAACATACTCCTACAGCATATATCATGACAAAGAGTCAGAGGCGCACCTAAACCTGATGACTTTAAGAAACGGCTCAGGGCTTCCTCTGTGAGAAAGGCATTAAGTGGTGTGAAACGGAAGGTCAAAATTGCAAGGATGACGAAGATCAATAAAATACCGGCCTTGATGGTTGCTTTTCGATTGATCTTCATAGACTCACAATAAGAATGGATCTCTCCCCGCATTTTAAGTCAGTCACGGGCAAGTCGGCTAGGTGCTCCGTCCCGTCTTAACGGGATGGCGAAGAGTTTCACTAAAAGAACTTGAATACGAACCCACTCCTTATTACAATTTGATCTTAAGGACTATTTTCCCCAGAATCGTCTACCTAAATTATAACGGGGTCCAAGAGGATTGAAAAGGAGGATAAGATGCCAGAACATTTTCCCATCCATCCCGTGGCCGATTTCCCAATCGTGACTCGACTTTCCTTAGAGGTTCTTCAGGTCAATCTGGGATACCGCTGTAACCAACAGTGCATCCACTGCCATGTCAATGCAGGACCTGAGCGGCAGGAGATGATGGAAAAGCCAACGATCGAACCAAGTCATCGAGTTTCTCCGCTCATCAGCCGTTAAACAACTTGATCTCACTGGGGGAGCCCCTGAGCTGAATCCTCACTTCAGATATTTAGTCCGAGTCGCACGGGAGATGAACATTCATGTGACGGATCGCTGTAATCTAACGGTCTTAGAAGAGCCGGGGCAAGAAGAATTATCCGAATTTCTGGCTCAACATCAGGTGGAGATCATCGCTTCCCTCCCCTGTTATCTCAGGGAGAATGTGGACTTCCAACGGGGGAATGGAGTGTATGATAGGAGTATTCGGGCCCTGAAAAGATTGAATCAACTGGGTTACGGCCAGAAAGAATCAAGTCTTACTCTAAACTTGGTGTATAACCCTCTAGGTGCTTTTTTACCTCCTTTACAGAAGGTTTTAGAGGAGCAATATCGAAGCGAGCTGGGCAAGCACCATCACATTGTTTTCAACTCTCTTTACACGATCACGAATATGCCGATCCATCGGTTTGGCCATAGCCTAACCTCTAAAGGGGAATATGAGAGTTATATGCATTTGTTGCGGGAGGCTCATCAGGAAACGAATCTCCAATCGATCATGTGCAGAACCCTTATCAGTGTGGACTGGCAAGGTTATATTTACGATTGCGATTTCAACCAGGCACTTGGCCTCCCTCTTCGACTGGGAGACAGATCCAGGATCCATCTCTCAGAAGCTTAGAGGAATGGATCTTAAAGGAAATCCAATTCCACTCCTGGATCACTGTTACGGTTGTACTGCTGGCCAGGGGAGCAGTTGCACAGGAGATACTAAGAGAACCGACAAATACCAAACCAATGGCAATGACTTAAGTTCGAAACGAATGTGAAGCTCGCCGCCCTGAAGGGCGGCGCTTCCCGGGAAGGTATTCCCTTTCATATTGTGCCCCTTAACCCCGCCCTTCAGGGCGGGGTTACGGGGCACCTGCCGGTCAACAATGAGTCTGACCGTTGGGTATTGAAATTGGATATTGATCAATGAAGCTCTCCATCATCATTCCAGTTTTCAACGAAGTCCCGGTGATTGCCCAGACCCTCAGTAGCCTTCAGCCCATCCGCAGGAGAGGCCATGAGGTGATAGTCGTCGACGGTGGAAGCGATGATCAATCCCTTTTGATCGCAGCGTCCTTTTCCGATAAAGTGACCCAGAGCCTCCGGGGAAGAAGTCGGCAAATGAATGCGGGTGCTGAACTATCAACAGGGGAGATCCTACTCTTTCTCCATGCGGATACCTTCCTGCCCAACAATGCGGACCGACTGATCATCGAGGGAATGAATGGCAGGCGTCGATTATGGGGCCGTTTCGATGTGAAGCTCTCAGGGAAACATCCCTTGCTTCGTATCATCGAGTTTTTGATGAACTGGCGATCCAGGCTTTCTTACATCGCCACGGGTGATCAGGGGATCTTTGTAAAACGGGACCTCTTTGAGAAGATCGGCGGTTTCCCGGAGATCGATCTCATGGAAGATATTGCCTTATGTAAAATGCTGAAGAAATACGGTCGACCTCTCTGCCTGCGGCAACGTATTATCACATCAAGCCGTCGCTGGGAGGAGAAAGGCCTGTTTCGCACTGTCCTGCTTATGTGGTTTCTGAGGTTTGCCTACTTTTTTAAAGCGGATCCGAAACGATTGGCAAAGCTTTATTATGCAATAGCTCGAATGAAGCTCCTTGCCCACAGGCGGGGCTTCCGGGAAATGTGGATACGCTTACAGGGGCGGCTTTCCTCCCCGCCCCTGCCCAGAGGCAGGAAGGCGGGGCAACCAGTCGACTTGCCCGTAACACGAATGATTTAGAAAATAACCCCAATTGACTCTGAAAAATCCGGATTGTAGTATTCTTGTCTTTGCAAAAGCCCCCATTTCTGGAGAGGTAAAGACCCGTTTGTTCCCTTTGATGAATGCCGAAGCTGCGACAACCCTCCACAAAAAACTTGTTTTTCATACCTTGAGTGTGGCTGTGGAGTCGAAAGCGGGTTCTGTTGAACTATGGTGTACGCCCTCGATCGAACATCCATTCTTCATTCAATGTGCCGAAAAATTCAAGGTCGAACTCCACCGCCAGACAGAGGGCAATCTTGGCGGACGGATGGCGCATGCCTTTGATAAGACATTGGAAAAGGTTCCGATGGCTCTCCTCATTGGTACGGATTGTCCTTCTCTCACATCCGATGATCTGAAAGAGGCAAAAAAAGCCTTAAAACAGGGCACTCCTGTTGTTATCTCACCCGTCGAAGATGGGGGGTATGTCCTCATCGGTCTCCGTCAATATGAACCAACTCTCTTCGAAGGAATCTCCTGGGGGACGAGCTCTGTCCTAGAAGAAACCAGGGAGCGGCTTCGCAGATTGAGGTGGAGATGGAGAGAACTCCCTGAAAGGTGGGATGTGGACCGGCCCGAAGATGTGGAGAGGTTGAGAAAGTCAGGTTTGATCAAATGAAATTGAAAAACCACTGCATTAAAAACACCCAAAGTTATCTCCTCATGTTCCTGCTCCTGATTTTTCCTTTCACCGCAACCAGTCAACCCCAATCCGTCATCGACGTGGGAAAGTTTTCAACGGAAAGGATTGAGAACAAGACTCCATCTCATTGGAAGCCACTGACCTTTAAGAACATCGAAAGGCATACGACTTATACACTGGTCAAAGATGGGGAGGACACCGTTTTGAAAGCAGTTTCTGAAGCCTCTGCCTCAGGTTTGACTCGGGAGATCAAGATCGATCCAAAGCAATATCCGATCCTTCTGTGGCGATGGAAGGTTGAAAACATTTTGGAAAAAGGAGATGTCCGCAAAAAACAAGGAGATGACTATCCTGCAAGGATCTATATCACATTTGAATATGACCCATCTCAATCGAGTTTATTTGAAAAGGCAAAGTTCGACCTGGCAAGACTGCTCTATGGCCAATATCCGCCCATCGCCGCCATCAACTACATATGGGAGAGCAATTCGCCAATTGGCACAATCGTTCCTAATCCCTATACCGATCGAGTGATGATGATCGTGGTCGAGAGCGGAATAACCAAACTCAACCAATGGATCCATGAAGAGAGAAATCTCTATGAGGATTTCAAAAAGGCCTTTGGCAGAGAACCTCCTATGATCTCGGGAGTGGCCATCATGACCGATACAGACAATACCGGCGAAAGAGCCATTGCCTATTACGGAGACATTCTATTTAAGAAGGATGAAAAATGATCGATCAGATTCTGACTCATGAAGGAACCATACGCTTTCTTTTCTTCATAGGGGTCTTGACCGTCATGGCTTCATGGGAAATCCTCGCACCACGCCGGATCCTCAACACCCCTAAAGGCCTTCGCTGGTATAGCAATCTGGGATTGGTCTTTATTGACACGCTCGCCCTAAGGGTTTTGCTTCCGATGCAAGCCGTAGGGATGGCGGAGATCGCTCAACATCGTGGGTGGGGGTTACTGAACCATCTTTCCTTTCCCAGCGGGCTGGAGATAGTCATCGGGGTAGTCGTTCTCGATTTCATCATTTACCTTCAACACGCAATCTTTCATTTTCTTCCTCTTTTCTGGCGGCTTCACCGGGTCCATCATACTGATCTCGACTTCGATGTTACCACCGGAGTCCGGTTTCATCCAATCGAAATTCTTCTCTCCATGGGAATTAAGATGGCAGCTGTTGTGGTCTTGGGGCCTGCCCCCATAGCCGTCATTATTTTTGAAATAGTCTTAAATGCGACAAGCATGTTCAATCACGGCAATTTCCGGCTCCCGATTTCGATTGACCGTGTGTTAAGACTATTCGTTGTCACACCAGAGATGCACCGAGTGCATCACTCTGTTTTAATTAAGGAATATAACAGTAACTTCGGCTTTAACTTGCCCTGGTGGGATAGGATTTTAGGAACCTACCGAGCTCAACCTGAGAAAGGACATGAAGGCATGACGATCGGCCTCGCCCAATTCCGGAGTCCAAAGGAACTCGCCCTATCTCGACTCCTCATCCTTCCATTCATTCGCAAATCTCCAACATAATGTCCCTTCTTAGTCTTGCGGAAAAGGGGCTCCGCTGCGAATACCTCTTCAGCTTCTTCTGGATTAATACCGTGAACAGGCCCAATAGGTTTCTTACAAATCTATTCTGTTTAGCGGCTCAAGGAAAATAATAACAACAGGTGAACTTCAATGAGGTTGTCTGACATTGAGCGTAGTCTGCCCAAGAAGTCCTGACAATTCCAAGATCCGATTAGACATTTGGGCTGAACGAAGTGCCAGGATGTGGCTTGTCCGTTCGACAGGCCAGACACGGCGCCACCGGCAGATCTCGCGCTGCATGTCAGCCAGATCAGGCGAAGCGAAATCGCCCATCCATTCCATAAGCCATGCAATCTGGCGCATCAGATCAACGATGGCCTCATCGTCGTGCCCCATTTGGACCCATTTGCTGAGCCGTAGAAGGTTCGACGCCAAATTGCCCATGCGCACGGGACCATCATCCCGAATAAAACGTTCATGCATTCTCTTTAAATCTTTCATTTGGATTTTACCTCCAACAACCGGCGTACGATGGTTTCGATCTTCTCTCGCAGCTTCGGGTCTTCAATCTCCATCCCACGGTTGTCTTGCCGAGGCCGGATGTTGATCAGTGCCACAAATTGCACTGTCTTAGACTCCGGATACCAGTCAGCACCCCAGATGTCCTCCTGCCGGCTCCCATCTTCGAGCAAAACCTCTTCGCAATCGGCATGATACTCCCCGCCACCTGCAACTATGCTCTGTTCAACGTCGACAGCCAATTTGATATAGGTCTCAAGTTCTTCCAGCATTTCACGGATTTGTTCTGGAGTCGGACGATTCCGTATGATATGAATTTTCATGGCCCTATGGTCCTTGCCCTATTTGCGGAACCGAATAATTAATCATACGATTCAACCAAAGAATGTCAAGCGATTTCATTGTCCCTGGCAGAATACGATCACACGAAAGAATCGGGGTGCCGCCATTTGGCTGAGAAGATTCTTCGGGGAGGCAATCAAATCGAGATGGAGTTAGGTCCTTCAATAAAGCAATCGACCCCATAACTATTTGTTCCCCCCCAAATGGCTCCCCTAGGAGGACCCTTCGACAGGCTCAGGGTAAACTCGGTCACTACGGTCCAAACTTTTTTGTATCTCCCTGCGTAACCTCCCCTTCGGATTCCTGCCGCGGCACTGAACCCTATTCTCGGCCGGAACCCAGGTCGAAGATTCAAAGTTGACAAACATCTCTACATTTACAAAGAAGTGGCGATAAATGCGCAAAAAAGGTTACCTCGGGTGGCCGCTTCTTTGCAAACATATTGACATTTATAGACAAATGTCTATAATTATGCATATGGAGAATTACGGCGACAAGACAAAGCGTGTACTGGAACTCGCTCACGAATCAGGGATTGTGAGTACTGCGGAGGTGCGTTCGCAGGGGATTCACCACGAATACCTCAGACAACTCTGCAAGGAAGGCAAGCTCATACGTGTGGGGCGAGGACTCTACAGCCTACCTGACGCTGATGTCACACTTCACCATGGACTGGCACAAGCACTGAAATCGATCCCCAAAGGCGTGATATGCCTGCTGTCCGCACTTCGATTCCATGAGATCGGAACACAGGCACCCCACGAAGTGTGGGTCGCCATTGACCGCAAGGCTGCGCGCCCTCGGGTCAAGTATCCCAGAACGCGGATCGTGCGTTTCTCCGGTAAATCCCTGACCGAAGGCATTGATGGGCACAATATCGAGGGCGTCCTAGTGAGAATATATAACCCCGCCAAGACCGTGGCGGACTGCTTTAAATACCGGAACAAGATCGGGCTGGATGTTGCTCTCGAGGCTCTCCGTGAGGCAATACGTGAGCGGAGATGTACAACCGACGAGCTATGGCGGTATGCGAAGATCTGCCGAGTAACAAAGATCATGCGGCCCTACATGGAAGCTATCGTATGAGCCAGCACGAACTATCAAACGTCTCGGCCTCGGTTCGCCAACGGCTGGTAAGCATCATCCGTGAAACCGGGGACGATGCCAACCTCGTTTGGACGCACTATGCTAACGAACGGCTTCTCTATCGTCTCTCCGTCTCAGAATATGCCGGAGATTTCATTCTCAAGGGAGCCATGCTATTCATGGCGTGGACGGGTCAGTCCTATAGGCCAACCGTGGATATGGATTTGCTCAGCCATGGTGTAGCATCCAACGAGCGGCTTGTCGGAGTATTCCGTGACGTTTGTGGCCTTGAGGTAGAACCGGATGGTTTGGAGTTTGATGCCAAGAGCGTGAAGGCTAAACCGATTCGAGAGGAACAGGTGTACCAAGGGCAGCGTATCACGTTGACAGCCACTCTGGGTAAATCTCGAATCTCCGTCCAGGTGGATGTCGGATTCGGTGATGTGGTCACACCCAGAGCAAGACTGATTCGCTTCCCCACGCTTCTGGACTTCTCCGGCACCGCGTATCCGAGCATACCCGCGCGAAACAGTCGTCGCCGAGAAACTGCAAACATTAGTCGTACTGGGCATCGCTAACAGCCGGATGAAGGACTTCTACGATCTGTACGTGCTCGCGCGGGACTTCGCCTTTGATGGCGCTACCCTCACCGCGGCGATCAAGGCAACCTTCAAAAGGCGCAAGACCGAAATCCCACACGAAACTCCGTTGGCGCTGAAGGAAGAGTTCGGACGAGACGACCTGAAGTCCGTCCAGTGGAAGGCGTTTGTCCGCAAGGCGGGTTTCCAAAAGGACGTGCCGGAACTACAGAAAGTTCTCTTGGATCTCCGGAAATTCCTGCTATTGCCACTCAAGGCTGCTTCCGAGCAAGATCAGATCCCCAAGAGTTGGAGTGCGGGTGGCCCTTGGGTACATGCAAAGTCCGAAATTGAAAACATCTGATGCCCAAGAGGATGCTCGGCTGAATCGCCGTCTGCTTCCTCGGTCTGAAGAATCCTCGCTTCTCGTCCTCCAAATGAGAAAGAGCAAACAAAAAGGGCCCATGCTATTCGCAAGGGCCTCATTGTTTGCTGGCTCCCCGTATTGGACGAATTTCGCAACTTTTTAGCGAGCGGAGAAGGGGCCATTGTAGAGCGATCAAGTAAGACATTTTATTCCTACCACCTCTTGACGGGTTTTTTCTATCTGATATAATTCCGTAACGATTAAGATTGAGGCGTTATCCGGGGATGGGAAGCAGGAGGTTTTATTCGAGTGATGAAGGTCAAAAAGCGGCCAAACCAGAAAATCTATATTCAGGCGCTTCGCCGTATGACGCCGGAGAAGAGGCTTCTTAAGGCCTTTGAACTGTCCCAGTTTTCAAAGGGGTTATTTCTTCAGGGACTGCACAGGAGATTCCCGGGTCTTTCGGAGGAGGCGATCAGGAAGATCTATCTGGAGCGGATCGATAAATGTCACAACAGGAATTATTGAAGAAGGTGATACAGGCCCTTGAAGGCGCAGGGATTGAATATATGGTTTCCGGATCTCTGGTCTCAAGTCTGCAGGGGGAACCGAGATCGACCCATGACATTGATGTCGTCGTTGCGGTTCAACGATCGACGGCCCACGCACTCGTCAGAGCCTTCCCTTCCCCCGATTACTATCTGACCGAAGAAAGCATTCTTGAGGCCATTCAGGATCAGGGCATGTTCAATCTCATCGACGTTAACTCGGGAGACAAAGTTGATTTCTGGATACTGACAGACGACCCCTTTGACTGCTCACGGTTTAAACGAAAATACGCTGAGGAGGCGATGGGAATAAGGATCATGGTTTCCAGCCCCGAGGACACAATTCTGATGAAACTGAAATGGGCCAAGTTGTCAGGGGGAAGTGAGAAGCAGTATACGGACGCCCTTCGGGTTTATGAAGTTCAATTTGAGAAATTAGATATGGACTACCTGGTTCACTGGTCCAAAAAGTTGAGCGTTGACTCATTGCTGGGGAGAATTCAAGAAGAAGCGGAAGTATTATAACCTCGTCTGTAACGATCCTTCCCGCGGGTCCTTGTATTGACCAATAGCGGTCCCCAACCAACTCCAACTCGGTCGGCGGAATCCTCGCTTCGAGTCCTGCAATGGAGAATTAACAATTAAAGAAGGGGACCAATGATGCCGCTGTTTAACATCGTGCTTCGCGTCGTGGACTAATATCGCAACCTTCTGGCAGCGGGGCCCCTACATCGGAGGCAAGAGGCATCTTTCATTGCGTTAGAGTAACTGGAAATGAAGCGTGTCAACCCGTTCGTTGCGTGGCCAAAACCGTGGAAGTGCTGATAAAAAGTGGACGATGATGCAGGGTTATCCAGCCAATGAGACTTATCTGAAAGTGACGTAGGACTCTATGCAGACGGGTTTTCCTTGACGACTTCCTAGGGTCTTTACTCAGACCGCCTCATATCATGCCTGAGATCAAACTCACTTCAACCAATTGGGACTCACGGAAGAAATTCGGTTCAACAAGAGCGATATGCATACCCTGCATGAATGCCCCTCATTTCGAATTGTAAACGAGCAATAAGGAAAGTCTAATAATTTCTGATGCCTTCCCCTGGCTAAAATAACCTTGGCCGATCTCCTATCTCACGGATGCCTCCGCAATGGACCGGTCATTCGATATGTAATTCCTCCTTGAGATTCTGAGACAGCCAATGGCGGATGAGGATCTGATAGGGTATGGACTTCATGGCTGCCACTTTCTTGATCGCCTGGATTTGTAGCGGGTCCACCTTGATGGATATGTTCTTTAGCTTTTTCTTCCTTTTCCCCAAAAGGATACTTCTCCGTAGCTCGGTTTTTAGACTCATTTCCATCGGCTCATCAATCAAATCCTTCAAAATCCCATGTCTGTCATAATACTGTGCTTCAACAGCCTCTTTGGGAATGACCGTCCTTCTCTTCATCGATGCTCACCTCCTTCTATTCTTCAGATAGTATCGTTTTTCAGCATCCTCCATATCCCAACCCGTGATCACCCGAGCAATGCCTTTCTGTTTCATTTCAAAGACTACAATCAAATATCGCCCAGCGAGGGTAGGTCCCATAGCAACATAATGTCCCTTCTTCGTCTTACGGAAGAGGGGCTCCGCTGCGAATACCTCTTCAGCTTCCTCTGGTTCAATACCGTGCCC
>CAVOIK010000023.1:0-11518 GCA_963695895.1 uncultured delta proteobacterium | reverse complement strand
AAATTTCCAGAGATTATGGAGATAGATATCAATCCATTAAAAGTATTCCCCAAAGGCGGTGTTGCCATAGATGTTAAAGCCGTGGTTCAATAAATTGACTGTCTTTGCGATGAACCCAACTATGGGACAAGACCCAAAAGAAGAAGGAGCTAGGCTCAACAACCTAACTCCTTTCTTGTTTAAAGAGTCTTACGATTCAGAGGGAGCTTAATACCGAGGTTCCGCCTGATACTTCCGCTGTGGCGGACGGGAAAACTCCGATCTAATCTCCTTTACCCTTGCCTTTGCCCTTCTCCATCTTCTTCGCCTGGCCGGGAGGATAATGTTTCACCACATCCGTATGGTACCGGATTCAAAACGATTTTCACCACCCATTCGTCCTGTTAACGGGACTCATTCGAGACACGCCTGCCTGCCGGCAGGCAGGGAGCACACTGAGAGAAATGTTCTTATGGAGAATCGGGAGGTGCCGATTCTCCATGAACTCCCGAATTTATTCTAGACAGAAGCTTTTTGTCTGTTGGTACCTCCCCGACAGACAAAAGAGTGCGCGTCCCACGACTCCCCTCAACTATCCTCAGCCTATGCTCTGTGTCTCTGTGGTAAATGTAAAGAATTTTATGCCCTGTCTAATAGAATGAAGATTCAGTGTGGGAAGTCAGGTTTCTTGGCCCACTGAATCATGACGGGTTCACCATCTTCCTCAAAGACGATCCCTCCGTCCACAATTTCCATGAACCGACCCGTTTGAGCGGGATCGACACCAAGGGCTTTTCTCGCTCTCTGGAAAAAGGAACCTGCTTCACTCAGCAGGGTAATCAGTCCATAGGCACCACACTGACAATACCCTTGTTCACCAATGCTCCGCGGAATCTCCATCTCCGTATGGCAGAAAGGACATCGCTTTTTTATGGTGGTCATGATGTTGGGTACCACCTTTCGAAACACGCAAGACGGAGACTATTTAATTTTCATGAAAAAGTCAACCCTTCGACTCCCTCCGGTGCATGGCCGGAGGGCTTGCCTTCGACCCGAGCTCAGGCCGAGGGGCTCAGCCTGCCTGCCGGTAGGCAGGGGTTGACCCTGAACCGCGCTCCTTTCCCCCCGTCTTCAAAGACGGGGCTTGGCGCAGCCGAACGGGTCAACAGGGATTCGATTGAGAGTATTTTTTCCCTCATGAGTCGAAGAATTTGGGATTTTGTGGAAAAGTTCTTCCTTTTTCTCCCAGCCAGAAATAAGGTGAGGTGCTGAAAAACACTGTAATGTCAATGGGTTGCTCGAATTACAGATTCACTGGCACCGCAATTGCTTTAATGAGTGGCAAGAAAGGAAGGGCCAATGGAGACAATAGTCGAGATCATTCATCACACGAACCATTTGAAACCGATTGCGCAGCTAGAAATCTTTACCTACGTCACACTCATCTTCCTGACAGTCTCTCTGGGTATCGCAAACGTTTGGTTAAGAAGGGGATAAGAACACCGCCGTCCAGAATTTATCAAGAATACTTATCTTTTCACGGACAAGTCAGCTAGATGCCCCACCCTGTGCCTGCCTGTCGGCAGATAGGGGCGGGGAGCTTCACTCTCCACAACTTCCCAGTTTGTAGGTCTTCATCCATCCTGACAAAAATATCATCCTCTTTCCCATGTTTTTCCTTTCTGCAAACCTTCTCCTTGGTTTTCAGGCAGGCTATCTTGAATACTGGTCTTTGCCATGATAGTTCTTTCACCTTTGGTCTCCCGCCAAACATAGAGTCTTCGGATTGGCGTTACGGTTATCGTTGTCTTAAAATGAAAATATGATCACGCGAAGAAAGCTTTTAAGACGATACCTTCCCATCATCTCAGCCGGTTTCCTCTTTCACCTCAGTGGTTTCTGGGGATGGATTGCTAAAGCATGGGCGTTTGTGAAAGAGATCCTACCCAAGGGATTCTCCAAAAGCAAACTGAAAGATATGAATCCCGCGCATGTCGACCCTCGCAACCTTGACCTCGATCCCACTGACAAGTTTGGAACCATGGGACCTACGGATATTTCGGTGGACCTGACGACTTATCGCTTAAGGATCGGCGGAGAGGTGAATCGTCCCCTCTCCTTAACCTACGAAGAAATTCTGAAGCTCCCTTCCATAACAGCCGACGTTCTGTTAGTCTGTCCGGGCTATTTCGCGAATTATGGGCGGTGGACTGGAGTTCATCTGAATACATTGTTCCAGGCAAGTCAACCTAAGGGAAACGCTCTGCTTGCGGATATCAAAGGGGGGCGCGATAAGGTCATCAGAATCAAGCTGGATAGCAACGAGCAAAAGAAGGTGCTGTTGGCTTATCGCGTCAATGGGGAGACCCTTCCTCAAAAGCACGGATTCCCTTTACGGCTTGTTTATGAAGATGTGTACGGAGATGAGTGGGTCAAGTATGTGGATGAAATTGTTGTGTTGCCAGACCCCACACTCCCGGCAAAACGAAAAGATGGGAACTGAGCAGGAACTTAGAGAATTGCAGCAGAAGGTTGTTCGGTGCCGAAAGTGTTCCAGATTAACAATCTATCTGCAGGAGGTTGAGAGGCGCAGACCCAGAAGATACCACGAGTGGGAATATTGGTCTAAACCGCTGCCAAGTTTTGGTGACCCCAATGCCCTGCTTCTGATCGTTGGCCTTGCACCCGCCGCACAAGGTGGAAATCGGACGGGACGGATGTTCGCGGGAGATCGAAGCGGAGAATGGCTCTTTCGGGCCCTCCACGAATTTGGGTTTGCCAACCAACCCAACTCCACCCATCGGGGCGACGGGCTCAGCCTGAAAAACTGTTACATCACAGCCACGATCCGGTGTGCTCCCCCGGAGAACAAGCCTTTGCCAGAAGAGATAGAAAGCTGCAGGCCCTATTTTCTTCGTGAGATGGGTCTCCTTCGAAACATCAAAGTCATCGTTCCTCTGGGCCAGATCGCCCTCAGGCAAACCATCAAGTCCATGAGGCAAAGGGGAATTGAGGTTCCCCCGCTCGACTTTGGCCATGGACGGGTGTATCCCCTCGAGAACGGTCAG
The DNA here is from genome assembly GCA_963695895.1 of uncultured delta proteobacterium. Lineage (GTDB taxonomy): Bacteria > Desulfobacterota > BSN033 > BSN033 > UBA1163 > CAVOIK01. Next base: position 8,471 of record CAVOIK010000023.1, on the reverse strand, counting down.
ACCATTGTCACGACCTACCATCCCAGCCAACAAAACACCCAAACCGGAAAATTGACGAAGCCCATGTTTCATGGGATTTTCAGAATGGTTAGAAAAAGGCTTGAAGCATAGAGCCAAGGATGGCTCAGTAACGTAATGAGCAAGGGGTTAGGGCAAGGGGACTCTTTTGGGAAGCTTTTTGAACTCTGAAGCTCAGACTCTGAATTACAAAACATGGTTGTTCGCATTCCAATTGAAGACTCAATTGACCTTCATACTTTCCAGCCCAAGGAGATTCCATCACTTCTGGAAGAGTATCTGTTAGAGTGTCAGAAAAAGGGATTGTTGGAAGTTCGGATCATCCATGGGAAAGGGAAGGGGGTTCAGAGGACGATCGTTCATTCTTTCTTAGAAAAAAACCCCCTTGTGGATTCTTACGAAACGGCACCCTTGGAAGCAGGAGCTTGGGGTGCCACGTTGGTGTATCTCAGGAGAGCAGGTAACGACAAGCAGCTTGCTGAAAAATGACCATCTGCGGCGTTCCCCTCATTTTTCGTCGTTGCGGCGTACACGAAAGTACGCCTCACTCCTCAGAATTTCAGGGGCCTTGCATCTAGTCCTTTTTGAGCAACCTTCGAAAAATGGCTTTTTCAGTAGACTGCTAGTCCCTGTCTTATTTTCTCACCATAATTTTTGAGCTTGAAATAAAGTGAGGTTTGAGATATTTTATCTTGTTGAAGGGGGTGATTGTATGGCGATTACTGCATATGTGTTCATCGAATGTACGGCAGGGGCCGCCAGGGACGTTGCCAAGGAGGTGTCGAAGATTAAGGGAGTAGTTCGAGCCAATGCGACGACGGGTCCGTACGATGTCATTGCCCTCGTCGATGCTCCGGATCTTAATGTCCTGGGCGATTTCATCGTTACCAAGATTCAGGGGCTTTCCGGTGTTTTGAGAACACAGACGAATGTGGTCGTGGATTAAGGGGGGATGTGGGTTCGGATGAAGTTGTGGAATGAGTGAAGCTCCCCGCCCTAAAGGGCGGCGCTTCCCGGGAAGGTAATTTCCTTTTATATTGTGCCCCTTCCTGCCTGCCGGCAGGCAGGGACCCCGCTCTAAAGGGCGGGGCTTGCGGGGCACTTGACGGTCAAATCTGTTGTGACAAGGAGAACGTATGGGAAGTGTGGTCAAGAAAAGAAGAAAGAAGATGCGAAAACACAAACACAAGAAACAGTTGGATCGGGATCGTCATAAGAAGAAATAAGAGTGCCCATGCGGCGAACTTGGATCCACATCCTCCTCTTCGTCCTGACGATCGCATCTACGTGGTTGACCGGAGGCCCCGGGTATTCGATCGCCGTCATCCTGATCCTTCTTGGACATGAGCTTGGGCATTATTTCATGTCTCGAAGTTACGGGATGAGGGCGACGCTCCCTTTCTTTTTGCCCTTTCCTTTTTCTCCCTTTGGAACCTTGGGTGCGATCATCAAGATGGAGAGCACCGTCTCATCGCGGAAAGCCCTTTTTGATACCGGTGTGGCTGGACCGTTGACTAGTTTTTGCCTCAGCGTTCCTGCCATTGTGATCGGGCTGAGACTCTCTGAGGTGATCCCCCAGGCCCAGGTCAAAGAGGGAATGATGCGTCTCGCCGATCCCCTTCTTTTTTCCTTCATTCAACGTATCGTCCTGGGCGAGGTTCCAGAGACCTACGAGGTCATCCTCCATCCTATCGGATATGCGGGTTGGGTGGGTCTCTTTGTCACCGCTCTGAACCTCTTGCCCATAGGACAGTTGGACGGAGGCCACGTTGTTTATGCTCTTTTTGGGAAGAAAAGCCGAGCCGTTTTCTTAATGACCGTGGCCGTGATGAGTTTTATTACCATTTTTTACAATCCCGGATGGCTCCTTCTCCTCGTCCTGATCATTCTTTTCGGTTTTCGACATCCGGCCCCCCTGGATGACGAAACTCCTCTCGATGGGAAGAGAAAATTCGTTGCGGGCCTTGCCTTTCTTGCCTTCTTCCTCTCCTTCACACCTACCCCTTTTCCCGATGTCGTCGAGGAACTCAAGGACGTCTTCCACTGGACATAAAAAGACGTTAGGCGAGAGGCGTCGGGCGCAAGGGGAGGCGAAACTGAAACCTAAGAGCTTTGCGCGTTCTCAAGTTCTTTGGCACCAGTCCATGAGAGCTTTGAGAGGCAAGGTATTCAGTACGTCTGCAGGTTCAAGCCAGCCTCTTTTTGCCACAGCTACTCCCAGGCTCATCATCCACATCTGATCGATGTGGTGGGCATCCGTTCCGATGGCGACTCGGACTCCCATCTCCTTCGCTTTTCGGCAGTGGATATCGTCGAGATCGAGACGCTCGAAGTAAGCGTTGATCTCAAGGGCCTTCCCGAATCGTTGTGCAGCCTCCATCACCTCTTCCAGATCCACGTCATAGGGTTCTCGACCTCCCAGGAGTCTTCCGGAGGGATGGGCGAGAATGTGGACGTGAGGGTTTTCCAAGGCGCGGACGATCCGCTGTGTCATCTTTTTTCTGTCCTGTTTGAAGGAGCTGTGGATACCGGCCACCACGATATCAAGCTTCTCCAAGACCCTTTCAGTAAAATCCAACTTTCCGTCAGCCTGAATGTCCACTTCCGTTCCCTTTAGGATTCGAAAGGTCTTTGACTTCTCATTGAGACGATCAATCTCGTCACCCTGTTTCATCAACCTCGATTCGTCAAGCCCGTGAGCGATCTTCAGTGACTTTGAGTGGTCACAGAGGGCAACGTACTGATAACCTTGCTTTTGGGCCGCTCGTGCAATCTCCTCGATCGTCGAAGTCCCATCACTCCATTTTGAATGAACGTGGAAATCTCCCTTGATCTCCAGTTCCTGAATCAGTTTGGGCAATCGATGTTCCTGAGCTGCCTCGATCTCACTCCGATCTTCACGGAGTTCAGGTTCAATCCATGCCATTCCGAGGGATCGATAGACATCCTTCTCCTCTTTGCCTCCGATCCGTTTTTCTCCCTTGAACACTCCATATTCGTTAATCTTGATTCCTTTGGCCTTTGCGATTCCCCGAAGATGAATGTTGTGGCCTTTGGATCCCGTGAAATACTGGAGGGCAGCCCCATAGGACTCTTCCTCGACCACCCGAAGGTCGACCTGTATGCCTCCCTCGACAATGACAGAGGCTTTGGTATCTCCAGAGGCAAGGATTTCTTTGACCTCCGGAAGATGGGTGAAGGCCTGGAGGATCTTCTTCGTGTCTCGCCCTGTCGCAAGGATATCGATGTCTCCAATATCCTCTTTCATCCTCCGGAGAGACCCTGCCCACTCGATCTTCTTCGAACCCACTTTCTCCCTCAAGGCCTCGACCATCCGCTTGGCAACGGGAAAAGCAATGCCAAGATGCATGCGACCTTGACTCTGTCTCAGAAGCTGGATCCCGCGCCTGATGTTTTCAGCCCTTTTTTCCCCAATCCCCGGGAGGTCGACAAGGGAACCGTCTTTCAAGGCCTTTTCGAGTTGTGAGAGATTGCTAATCCCTCTCTCCTTGTGAAACATCGACAGAGTCTTGGGTCCCATCCCTGGAATATCCATGAGAGCGATCAGATCGTCTGGAATTCCCTTTCTGATCTCTTCGAATTTGGAAACCTTCCCCGTTTTCAAATACTCCTCGATCTTTTCAGCCATGCCGTCACCGATGCCCGGCACATCCTTCAACTTTCCGCTTTGAGCGATTTCGTCGATGTCTTGAGTAAGGTCTCCAATAATCCTCGAAGCCTTCCGGTAGGCCCGGACTTTGAAGGGATTCTCATCCTTGAACTCCAGCAAGTCTGCCATCTTCTCAAAGAGATTGGCTACCTCTCTGTTCTTCATGACGAACTCCTTAGGACTTTTCTCTCACAGAGCCCGCAGAGGCCACAGGGAACAAATGGTGAGGGATATTACGTTCTTTGTGGTTTCCGTTCTCCATGCCGAAGATAATGTTTGAGACAAATGGAAAAATTCTCCACCACATCCTTCCGGCTGTTCACGATGAAAATGCGGTTCTGAACATGGAAGAGTTCCCCCACTAGCCGCGTGACAGGGGAGGAGGTCTTGAATGCCTTCCCATGCCTTCTTTCCAATTCCTCCTCAAACAGGAGGACGAGTTTATCCTTCATCCTCAACTGGGTGTCATTGAACAGGATGGCGACATCCGGAATCAGGTCTTCAATCCTGGAAAAGAAAGCGGTCACCTGTTTCAACTCAATTCCCCGAGGCGGAGAGGATTTGACCTCCACGTAAACGAGCCTCCGGTTCCAGATGGCCATCACGTCGTAGTCGCCTCCGGAGGGTGTCTCCTTAACAGACACACCATAGATGGCAGGCGACGCGAACTCCCTCCTGAACATCTCTGAGATGAACCACTCCAGGGTCGGCCCAAAACTGTCAATGGGTGACCGGAGGGTTCGAAACTTATTTCTTCCCTCCTGGGCAATCATCTTCATTTTCAACAGAAGGTCACCGTATCGTTGAGCTGTCTTCAGGGAGCAGTAATGGGTCAGGTCGTGGATTCGGAATCGGTCCTGTTGTTTGATAATGTCTCGCAGGATGAGACGGAAGGAGTATCTCTTCATCAGCTCATAGAACCGGTCCCTGTCCGGAGGAGAAATGTCGGGGAGGAAGAAGAGCTTATCGGTAGGGTTGTCTCTGAAGACCTTAAGGCCCCTGCTCCTGAGCATCCGCTCCACAGGGGAAGGATCTTCAAGAAAAGAGGACCTCACAGAAGCAATGTCTCTGGAAAGGGCATTCACTTTGCTCTTGAGAGATTCGATTTCCTTCAAGATCTCTTTGGTTTTCATGGGAGATAATGGCAAAGCGCCTGCCTACCGCAGGCAGGCATGGAGCATCCATCCTTCGCAGAAATAGTGCTACGGACCTGCAAGCAGGCAGGTAGCGCATAGCGAAATATCAGAAAGTCAAAACCCCCTGTGGAGTTGAAACCGTTTAGCCAACACAGTGGCGTCCAGATATTCCTTGTGCGTGATCCGTCGATTAATGGGAGCATGGTCACAGGCATGATACTCCGGCCGATATTGATTCATGATATTCACATAGGTGTGGACAGAAATTTCTTCGGCAATGAACCTGAGAACAGTTTCGGAGGAGGCGATCCCTCCGGGCATGACCAGGTGCCGAATGAGAAGACCTTTCTCGGCAATCCCATGAGAGTCCGTCTTGAGATCGCCGACCTGCCGATGCATCTCTTTTAACACTTCTTGCAGAACACCAGGATAATCCGGGGCATTACAGTACTCTTTTGAATACTTCTCGTCCATGAATTTCGCGTCGGGCATGTAGATATCCACGATCCCCTCGAGGAGCTGAATGACCTCCAGAGACTCATATCCCGAGCAGTTATAGACGAGGGGGATCCGCAGGCCACGCTCAACGGCTTCAGGAAGAGAGGCGACAATTTGTGGGACATAGTGCGTGGGTGTCACAAAGTTGATGTTATGACACCCAAGTTCCTGGAGTTTGATCATCATCCGTGCCATGTCAGAGGAGGTGATTCTTTCACCCCTTCCAAGATGACTGATATCGTAGTTCTGGCAGAAAATACAACGGAGGTTGCAGTGGGTGAGAAAGATGGTCCCTGACCCGTGGTATCCCACAAGTGGACTTTCCTCCCCAAAATGGGGGAAGGCACTGGAAACGATGAGTCCAGAGTCAGCCTTGCAGTACCCCACCTCGCCCTCTAGGCGGTTGGCTCGGCACTCTCTTGGGCAAAGTCGGCAATCTTTGAGAATGTCCTCAAGGGCGTGGACCCTCTTTTTGAGATCTCCCTGTTGAGTCAGCGCAATATAGGAAGGGACGAAACTCACGAACAGCCCCCGGGGAGAGAATGACCGGATTTATTATATAACATCCCGGAGATTTGTGGAATGAGTTGAGGGGGGAGGGGTATTTCCCCCCTTGTTGTGCTTAGATAGCCTGATAGAAGGCAAGGACTCTGCGGTAGTAATGGAGGGGAACCCTCTGCCTTCTTTCCACAAGGCTTCTGGTGTAGGAGGGTCCGTAGTTGTATGCTGTCAAGGCAAGGCCAGGGTTCTTGAAGTCATTGATTTGCCTGCTGAGATAGTAAACGCCGAGTTTCACGTTGATAATAGGGTCGAACAGATTGTGGTCTCCCGTCCACTCGATCCCAAGCTCTTGTGCTGTCGCCTCGGCGACATAGGGCATGATCTGCATTAATCCTATGGCTCCCCTCTCGGAAACCGAAAAGTTCTTGAAGGAACTCTCGATGGCAATCAGGGCAAGGATGAATTTAGGGTCATGATTATACCGGGTAGCTTCGTCGTAAATGACCGTAGCCAAATCCTCCAGTTTCACGTTCTTAAGCTCTGTCCCCTGCTCTTCGAGAACGGTAGTGATCTCTTCGATCGACTTCTGTCGCCTCTGAAGCTCTGAATAAGGGCTGTCGTAGAAGGGCTCGGAGAAATAGAAGGAGAGAGAAAAGATTAAAAAGAAAAGGAGAGTTTTGGCTAAAAAACGACCAATGAAGAAGGCAGTTTTCTTGATACCCTTCTGGTGGGGAGGATGTTCGACCTGTATAGGTGGGTCAGTCTTATCCATATGGACCTCATTGTGAAAAGTGCAGATATAATAATACAAAATTAGCAATTTGTCAAGAGTTACATTGGCTTGGAATACGAAGGGTGAATCGAGCGTTTGGGTTTCCCGTATCCATCGCCCTGCTTATCCTGCTGTGGGCAGGTGGAAGGTTTGGAAAAGAGTGAAGCTCCCCCCCCTCAAGGGCGGAGATTGCGGGCGCTTACCAGTCAACAGAATAGTCCGCATCAGGGGTGAAAAGTCTGTCCTGTGGGTGAAAAAATTGCAGATTCGGTGCTGACTTTATGTCTTGTGGAGGAATCGAAGAATAAGGGGGGAAAGCGATATCAAGATTCCAAATCCAAGAATTCCTATCTGAAAACTAATATGATCGGCTGTAACACCGAGGAGTAAGGGAGAGATTCCGTTCCCAAGGATAACTCCAAAAAATAAGATGAGGCCCGTTGCTGCGGAGCGGTCGGACGATGGATTGAGGTGAGGGATTGCGGCGAGGCCGGCTGGGAAAAAGACATTGGAGAGAGTCGCCTGGACGATCAGAGCAATCATTAAGACCGTAGGGTTGGGAGCAAGCGCAATGCCGATGGTGCTTAGTCCCGTGCTCAAGAGACTGAATGCCATCACCCGAGAGTAGCCATAACGGTCTACGAGAAAGCCGGAGGCGATGCTGACGAAGATGCCACTTGCTCTTGAAATTCCGATAAGGGTGTTGGCATAGTCGAAGGACAGCCCACGCTCCTTAATGAGAAAGAGAGGTAGGATCGAGAAGAGGCCCGAGTAGGATGCACTGGCAGCCACCCAGAGGAGTGCCATCACCCAGACCGATTTCCTCTTGAGGAGATTCAAGGTGTAGCCTCTTTGAAAGGACGCAGTTGGCTTCGGCTCGATGGCAATCTTCCCAAACCCTATCGGTAAGAGAAACGCCGCGATGGCCAGAACAAGAAGAAGGGTTTTCCATGGAAGGAAGTGTAGCCCGAATGTGACCAGCAGTGGCACTGCGAAGACCGAAGAGCTAGCTGCAGAGTCATAGATGCCAATAACTTTGCCCCAGTGCCTTGAAGCGTAAGTTTCAGAGATGATGGGAATCATGGCTGGGCTAAAGCTTCCCGCAGCGAGCCCGAGCAAGAAGAAGACGCCATGGAAGGCCAGGTAGCGGTCTGCCCACTGAAGAAGAACGAAGACAAAACCAATCCCAACGCAGCTGGCGATTACGACCCTCTTACAGCCCCAGACCGAAGCGAACCGACCTGCTATGAGTAACGAGAGACCGTAGCCGATGGAGAGAGAGGTGAAGAGGCCACCCGCCTGTCCGTGGGAGAGACGGAGATTTTCCTCAATTAAGGGGAGAAGCGGGGAGAGAACAGTTCGAGAGGAAAAATTGAGGAACCAGAGGCTCCAGAAAAAAACCAGGGGAAGGGGGTTCATCTACTTGACCCGCTTTAGGCTGGGTTTTTCCCGCCTTGGGCGAGCCGGAGGTTCTCCCTTTTCACGGGCAAGTCGACTGGATGCCACGCCTTTTAGGCGGGGAGCCAAGCCGTCCCTGTCATCATGTCTACCTTTTCCGGAAGCCCCGACCTGTGGGCGGGGAGCTTCACTCTTTTGATTGCGAACGTTTTGGTTGAATAGCGCATTCTTCATACTCACGGCATTGATGATGCAGTAGGCGATGACGGCCCTTTCCCAGTCTTTTGTCCCGTCAAAGTCCTCGATTCTCAACCGGTACTTCTCTCTCAGATGAACCAGGGAAGCTTCATCGAACGAAAGAATCTGTTCAGCCAGCTTTTCAATGGCCTTCTCCATGGAGTCTCCTTATGTTCTGATCACCTGTTGCGTCAGTTATTCATGTCACTTCCGAGACGCGACATTAGAACCAGGTCAACTT
>CAVOIK010000022.1:0-137038 GCA_963695895.1 uncultured delta proteobacterium | reverse complement strand
TCGATCCCCATATGATCATGTGGGGGTACCTTAAGAAGGCATCGGAGATGGGTGTTCGATTGTATCAGGGTGTCCACGCAACGGGGATCGATGTTCGGCACGGAAAAGTGGAAAGAGTTTACACAGATAAGGGCGCAATCTCCACAAAGGTGGTAGTAAACGCTGGTGGGCCTTGGGCGATTGAAATTGGAAGATGGGTAGGCATTGACATCCCGATCCTCAACCTGGCGAGGGGTATTTTGGTAACCGGCCCTTTTCCTGAAATTCCTTCTTCAAGGCCTTTCGTGGAGGACGTGGCTACAGAGTGGTATTACCGCCCTGAAGGGGCTGGTGTCTTGATAGGTATGGGAAAGAAACCGGTTGACGAGTTGGATGTGAAAATGACCTACGAAATGATGGAGGAGATCATAGAAGCGGGAATCTATAGGGTCCCGGTTCTAAAGAGGGCTTCGGTCCTGACGTCCTGGGCAGGGGTACGACCCATGACCCCTGATCATCGTCCTATTCTGGGACCAGTTCCATCTCTGGACGGGTTCATTCTAAACTGTGGATGGGGTGGAACGGGAATCATCCAGGCACCTATCGCAGGTCAACTCATCGCGGAATACATCAGCCACGGACACAGCACAACCATGGACATCAGTTCCCTTGGGATCAACCGCTTTGGAAAGCAAAGACATTTGGAGGACGAGTGAAGCTCTCCTCCCAGATCTCGACAGCGGGCGCGGCAGGCAGGCACAGGGTTAGGAGTTTCACTTCAGTCTGCCGTATTTGCGCATGATCCCAACCAGTCTGTCGAGGGGAAGAGCATAAGCAGTCTGCTTTCGGATGCCGGTTAATGTCGTAGCCGTGCACAGGGCGTTCAGGACAGCCTCTTCAACGCTCTCCACCACCGCCTCAAAAATAGGAGTCAGAACTTCGTGTCCAAAAGTCCTTACTGCAAAGCCCTCATCGGACGCGGCATGCAGGGAGGAATGGATGCGGTTGCCGGTTGAAAAGGCGAGAAAGATGTCACCGGAACTGTCCGCGCCCATCGAGCCCGCGCGTGCAATTCCCAGGGCTCCTCGTCGCGCCAGTCTCTTGCACTGGTCTGCAAGCAAGGGGACGTCTGTAGCGATGATGACGATGATGGACCCTTCATGACTGGAACTGGGGCCGGTTTCTTTCAGGTCCGTCCTGCCGGGTACTTCAGTGACCGGTATTTCCCTGCCCACGGGCACACCGTCGACAATCAACTGGTAGCGGCGCCCGTAGTTGGCTTGCACCAACGCCGCAACGCAGAACTGACGACCGTTCAACGATATCACTCGGGAACTGGTCCCTATGCCGCCTTTGAACTCATAGCAGACCATCCCGGTACCGCCACCCACAGAGCCTTCGGCGACCATTCCAGAGGAAGCGGAATCAAGGGCTTGAAGGACATGTTCTTGCTTGACATGCATTCCATTCACATCATTTAAGAACCCGTCCCAAGTTTCACCCACCACCGGGATCATCCACCGACTTTTTGAATCCGGGTTATTCGAGAAATAGTACGAGATGATCGCGTCTCGCACCATGCCTACGCTGTGCGTATTGGTGATCGCGATCGGGGTCCCAAGCAGTCCTGATTCCTCCACCCAAAGAAGACCTGTCATTTCGCCGTTGCCGTTCAGAGAGAATGCGCCCGCGTAGACTTGCTCCTCCCAGATGTTTTTGTGAGGGAAGATGACTGTCACTCCTGTCCTGGCAATTCCCTTGACCCTGTCAGTTTCTGGCTGCCCTTCGATGACTGTCGCATGCCCGACCAGAACCCCAGGGACATCGGTGATGGCGTTATATGGTCCCCGCGGCAGCCGCCCGATTCTGATCCCAAGATCTGCTCCTCTAACTCGTTTCTCGATCTGTGACATTAGGGCACCTCCTACACCGTGTGATCAAAATTTTCACACTACTCGCTGCTCGTTTGATCGGCCCAACCTAGGAACAGACTGACTGCAATGTGATAAATGTAATAACTACACCAAAAAATATAAAAACGGAAGAACTTTCGTCGCGGTCAAGTTTTAGTCAGAACAAGCTCACCTGTTGCATTTTTCACCCTCTTTTGTTCGGTAGGGAATTTTTCGTCTTTTTCGATTAGAATGAGGTACAACGAACTACGAGGAGGAGGGTCTATCATGGCGAAAACGGTTACTGACTATCAGAATCACGTGCAGGAAACGGTAAAAGCTTTTGATGAAGGGCGTGTGCTTCTTGTCAGCTGCGAAAGAGAAGGACTTCCCAATGTCATGGCGATTGGATGGGGGACCATGGGAATCATTTGGCGAAGACCGATCTTCATGGTGTTGGTACGTCCCTCCCGTTATACTTACAAACTGATTGAAGAGACTGGGGAATTCACAGTCAATATTGTGCCACCGAAATTGAAAGAGGTGGTTCAATATTGTGGCACCGTGTCAGGTCGAGACCATAACAAATTCAAGGAAAAAAACCTAACCCCTCTCCCATCGAAGACGGTAAAAACACCCATCATCAAGGAATGTATTCTCCATTTTGAGTGCCAGGTTGTTAATAAAAATGATCTGATCCCATCGGAATTGAGAAAATCCATCGTTCCCGAATTGTATCCAAAGGGTGATTTTCACCGTCTCTATTTTGGTGAAATCCTTACCTGCCAGTGCGAAAGTTAAGAACCGCAAAGATAGGAAGTCTAGAATGAACCCTTGAACCCTAGAACCCTTGGAACCTAGAATCCTTCTTTTAGCATGAAACAGCAACCCAAAATCACAGTCGGCATCATGGAAGGCAGGACCGAAATTAACGGCTGTCTAAATGGATCTTTCCGCGGGGAGCCGTTCGGTTCTCTCTCAGGCCGCTTTTCGGCAAGGTCAGAGGCGGGAATGATCGTGCTTCTTGACGCGGCCCGTCGTGAGATCCACCGTTCTCTATCGATCAGACTCACGCCAGAGGAGGCGTCAACCTTTTCGCTCTCCAACGTTACCATCGGAAACCAGTTTCACTGGGAGAGGACAGAGGACCAAACCTTCCAGGGAGACCTAATGTTTCGGCTTCGAGAGGACGGGACAATCGCTGTCATCAATGAAATCTCCCTAGAGGATTATCTGACAAGTGTGATCTCCTCGGAGATGAATGCCCACGCCCCGATGGAATTTCTGAAGGCCCACGCGATGCTCTCCAGAAGTTGGCTTCTGGCCGCGCTCAATCAAAAGAACAAATTGGGGAAAAGGCCCTCAACGACAGAAAAGATTACCGATGGAGCCCCACGAACAAGCGTGCGGTCTCATTAGCCGCCCCTGTGGGGCGACATCCCGGCCAAAAGATAGCGCATTGCTCCAGTTCCGAGGACGTAACTTCCCGTTGCCGGGAGGAGGAGGTGATACGCTGGTATGACCGGGAGGATCACGATCTCTTCGATGTGTGTGCCGATGACCACTGCCAGCGTTATCAGGGCATCACGAAGATAGTATCCACACAAGTTGAAGAAGCTACCCAAGAAACCCACGGGAGGGTCATCACCTATCAAGGTGAAATCTGTGACGCTCGATACTCCAAGTGCTGTGGAGGGCTCACAGAGGATTTTGGCACGGCCTGGGATAATAGAGAAGTCCCCTATCTTGATAGCATCTCCGACGCAACTATCTCCCATCAGCGAATCAGGACGGAGGAAGAAGCTCGGCGCTGGATACTTTCGGACCCTCAAACCTACTGCAACACAAAAGACAAGGCCCTTCTCGACAAAGTCCTTCCCGATTTCGACCGCAAGACGGAGACTTTCTTCCGCTGGACGGTTGAATATCGTCGAGAAGAGCTGGAAAAGATCCTGCGAGAAAAATCTGGATTTGATTTTGGCACTCTTGACGACATCGTACCCCTTCGCCGTGGCCCTTCAGGAAGGATCTTTCGGCTTAGAATTGTCGGGTCGAAGAAAAGCATGGTTGTAGGGAAGGAGCTCGAAATACGGCGCTGGCTTTCCAGGAGTCATCTTTACAGCAGCGCATTCGTTGTGACATTTGAAGGCGGCCGAGTTATCTTCCATGGTGCTGGTTGGGGACACGGCGTGGGGCTCTGCCAGATCGGCGCCGCTGTGATGGCCACTCGGGGATTTTCAGCCGAGGCAATCCTGAAGCATTATTTCAGGAACATAGAGATTGAGAAGGTTTACTAAAGAAGGAGAAATGGAGTAATGGAATGGTGGAATAATGGGAAAAGATCGGAATAGGTGAGAAGTAAGAGCGATTGTTGATTTTTCGGTCGTTTTCAGTTAGACGCAATCTTCCAACATTCCATTTTCCCAACATTCCGGTTGTCAAAGAGCATGGCCAAACAGAAACCGACCTCACGAACCCCCTGGTCCTGGGTTCCGTCTCTCTACATGGCCGAGGGAATCCCTTACACCATGGCGATGACGGTCTCAGTGGTTCTCTACAAGCGCCTCGGCATCTCGAACACGGATATCGCCCTTTACACAAGCTGGCTCTATCTTCCTTGGGTCATTAAACCATTCTGGAGTCCGTTGGTTGACCTCTTCAGGACGAAGCGTTACTGGATTGTTCTGATGCAGCTCCTTATCGGGACATCTCTTGCCTGCATTGCATTCACCGTCCCGACTGTTCGGTTCTTCCAGTATACCCTCGCCTTCTTCTGGCTCATGGCCTTCAGCTCGGCAACCCACGACATCGCTGCCGACGGTTTTTACATGATCGGCCTTTCGCAGGATCTCCAGGCTGCCTTTGTCGGCGTCCGAACAACTTTCTACCGCATCGCCACAATCGCCACCAAGGGTGGGCTCGTCATATTTGCAGGTACCCTTGAAGGGAGCGGTCATACTATCCCTGCCGCCTGGTCCATCAGCTTCTTTGTGGGGGCTGCCGTCTTTGGCGCACTTCTCCTTTATCATTTCTTTATTCTTCCCTACCCTGCTGTGGACCGTCCGGCTAGCCGCAGCCTTTCGACGTCTCTCTCCGCCGATTTCTCCCACATCTTTGGCCTCTTCTTCAGGAAGAAACACATCGTGAGCATTCTTGCTTTCTTCTTCTTTTACCGGTTCGCCGAAACCCAGATTGTCAAGATCCTGGCACCCTTTCTGCTTGACCCTGGCTCAAAAGGTGGACTGGGGCTTACGACATCCGAGGTAGGGATCGTCTACGGCACCGTGGGAGTCATTGCGCTATTACTGGGAGGACTTCTCGGCGGGTATGCCATTTACAGAAAGGGGCTCAAGTTCTGGATTTGGGTCATGGCCTGTGCCATGCATCTGCCTGATCTCGTCTATGTCTATCTGTCACAAGCCATGCCTAATAATATCCATGTCATTAACCTCTGCGTTGCTGTAGAGCAGTTCGGTTACGGTTTCGGCTTTACCGCTTACACGATGTTTATGATCATGGTGTCGGAGGGGGAGTATAAGACGGTCCACTATGCCATCGCCACAGGAATTATGGCTTTGGGCATGATGCTACCAGCCATGTTCAGCGGTTGGCTTCAGGAGCAGCTAGGCTATCAGAACTATTTCCTCTGGGTCATGGCCGCGACCATTCCGGGATTCATCGTGACCGCCCTGGTGAAGATCGATCCGGAGTTCGGAAAGAAGACGTAAGGAAGTGGGTTCACCGCGGAGACACAGAGAACGCAGAGGTTCCTCAATGCGCGGAGATCCCGCCAATTGAAGATGTGCTCGCGGGGCTTGACAAAAGTCTACGAGAGTTTTTGGGGAATCGGTATCTCCCGATTCTCCACAAAAAATCTTCCTCCGTGTACTCTGTGCTCTGTGGTGACAGATGCTGCTTCCAGCGAGTGAGAACGCTTTGAAACGACGACGATTCAAGACAGCTTTTATCCTGGGGGCTGGACTGGGGACTCGGCTTCGTCCATTAACAGAGCGCATCCCGAAGCCACTTCTCGAGATCGGGGGACGTCCAATCATCACTTACGTCATGGATCACCTCCTGAACGTCGGCGTGGATCGCTTCATCGTAAATACCCATCACTGTCCAAAGGTTTACTCGGAGAAATTCCCTGACAGGCAATGGCGCGGCGTGCCCATTACTTTTCGCCATGAACCCATTCTGCTGGAGACAGCAGGAGGACTGAAAAACATCGAAGATCTCCTCAAAGAGGACGAAGCTATCCTCTGTTACAACGGCGATGTGTTGACCAACCTTCCTTTACAGAAACTTCTTGAGGCCCATGAACAGAAACGACCCGATGTGACGCTTGCTCTGAGAAGCAGCGGCCCTTTATTGAATGTAAACATCAATGAGGCTGGTGAGATCTGCGACCTTCGGCACACCCTGAAAAATCCGGGAGTCAAAAGTTGCCTCTTTGCCGGCATTTACACTGTGGATACATCGTTCCTCCAGTTTCTGGAGGCTGGGAAGATCGAATCCATTGTTGATGTGTTCATCAGAAGCATTGTACAAAGACCGGGGTCCATCCGTGGGATGATTGTTGACGAAGGGGAGTGGCACGACATCGGCTCCCTCGAAGCCTACCAAGAAACGGCAAAGCGCATGGAGCGGCAAAACCATCAAAGAAAATGGCGCGCAGGATCGAGAATCTTAGATAAATGAGTCCGCAATCCGAATTTCGAAATCCGAAATATCAAGACATGATCGGCTTTGTTCGAGAGGCCTTGGGGCTTTCGGAGTCCGCCGTCATTGAACTCTCTCCCTTGGAGGGGAGAGGATCAGATCGGGCGTTCTTCCGGTTGAGATGGAGCCGTAACGATTCGGTCATCCTCGTGCGTTACGATCCGAAGCGTGTGGAGAACACGTACTATGCCGACATTGCCGCATTTCTCGTTGACATCGATGTCCCGGTACCGAAGTTAATCCGCCACGATTCAACCCGCTGTCTCATCGTCATGGAAGACCTCGGGGATACGGACCTCTGGTCCCTCAGGGAAAACCCCTGGGAGGTTCGAAGATCTCTTTACCAAAAGACGCTTACCGTCGCGCACAGACTTCATGCTTTTCCCGAAAGAGACTTTCCTTCGAGCCGCGTGAGGCTCATGGAAGGATTTGGCCCTGATCTCTACCGCTGGGAGCGAGACTACTTCAGGCATCATTTTGTCAGGGATGCTTGCGGCATCAAACTCGAGCCTTCCTTTGAGCGTGAACTTGAAGCCGAACTCTCCAAACTAGCAGAGCGACTTATGGCAACAAAGCGCTCTCTCGTTCACCGGGATCTGCAATCCCAGAACGTGATGGTCCGAAACGGCGAACCCTTCTTCATTGACTTCCAGGGAATGCGCTTTGGGAGTTTTTTCTACGATCTTGGTTCGCTTCTTTGCGATCCCTATGTGATTTTTTCCGACAGCGAGCGCTATGAACTTCTATCCTTTTACTATGAACTCTCCAAATTGGAAATTGACCTGGCTGCCTTCCAGAACACATTTTGGGAAGCCTCGGCACAGCGCCTCATGCAGGCCCTTGGAGCCTATGGATTTTTGGGCCTCAAAAAAGAGCTGAAAACCTATCTCAACCACATCCCTGCCGGTCTTCGCAGCCTTCACCTTGCAGCCACACAGGTGGTTTCTCTACGCCGGCTCCGCGAGCTCACCGGAGAGTGTCAGAGAGTGATCGATCAGAGAGGATAGAGTGTCTTTTCCTTGACAGGTTAGAAAATACTCCCATGTTTTATGGCCTTGTTGTCCCTTGACACGGAAGTCCTCTTTTCTTATATTTAATTGGCTTTCAAGGGAACTTGATCGTCTTGGACACTTAGGGATAAGAACTCGATGCCGAACAAAACTTCAAACAGCCCCTCTGAGCGACCATGGAATCGTGTCCGCCTTTTCCGCAGGCGCGCCAGGCGCCGCTAAATCCCCCCTTTTCCTCCGGCCTAGCCGCCGGACACACTCGTCATTCACAGAGAGAGAAAACGCAAGATAATGAAAGGAGACCTTTATGGACAAAATTGTGCTTGCTTATTCCGGTGGGTTAGACACATCGGTTATCCTAAAGTGGTTGGTCGAGAAAGGCTACGAGGTCATTGCCTACGTGGCCGACGTCGGCCAGAAAGAGGATTTCGAGGCTGTCGCAGCCAAGGCCCGTGCGACCGGGGCTTCCAAGGTTTATATTGAAGACCTAAAAAACGAGCTCATCACCGATTACGTGTTTGCCGCTATTAAGGCAAATGCCATCTACGAAGGCCGCTATCTTCTGGGCACATCGCTCGCCCGACCACTCATCGCCAAGCGGCAAATTGAAATCGCCCATATCGAGAAGGCCCCCTTCATCGCCCACGGTGCGACGGGCAAAGGCAACGACCAAGTCCGCTTCGAGTTGAGCTATTACGCCCTCGATCCGGGGATCAAGGTCATCTCGCCCTGGAAGGACAAGGAATTCCTTGCGACATTCAAAGGCCGGAGCGACCTCCTCTCCTACGCAGCAGCCCACGGCATTGATGTGAAGGTGTCGAAGGCCAAACCGTTCAGCGAAGACGCTAACCTCATCCACATCAGCCATGAGTCGGGAATCCTGGAGGACCCTGAGGCCGAACCTGGAGAAAACGTCTTCTCTTGGACAAAAAACCCTAAGGATGCGCCGAACGAGGAGACGCGTCTTTCCATCCATTTCAAGGACGGCATCCCCGTCAAGGTCGTCGACCGAACCCACAACATGACAAAAAGTTCACCTTACGACCTGTTTACCTATCTTAACGCCGTTGGCGCTGAGAACGGCATCGGTCGGGTGGACATGGTCGAAAACCGATTCGTCGGGATCAAGAGCCGAGGAGTCTACGAAACACCCGGACTGACGATCCTCCGCGCCGCCCACATGGACATCGAGGGAATCGCTATGGACCGCGAGGTCATGCGGCTACGGGACATGTTAGCCCCCAAGTTCGCTGAGATCGTCTACTATGGTTTCTGGTTCTCACCGGAAATGGACTTTCTCATGGCCGCCATCAACAAAAGCCAAGAGGTGATTGACGGAGTCGTCCACTTGACACTTTACAAAGGCAACGTCCTCATCACGGGTCGGGAGTCACCGAGTTCACTCTATGACAAGGACCTCTCGAGCATGGACATTGAGGGCGGCTTCGATCAACAGGATTCGTATGGGTTCATCGTCGTCAACGCCATCCGGCTCAGAGCTCACAACGCCATCATGACCAAGCGGGGGAAAAAGGTCACGGACTTCATGAAAAACGGGCGATGACCCATCTTGTCAGATCGTGGGGTGGGCAACGTTGATTCGGACGACATCTTTAAGCATAATGAAGGGCAATGAAGCCTCTCACGGTGGTCAGCCCTTACAGCCCAGGGATTTTATTTGAGAAGACTCTGCTTTCCCTGACGAAGTCAGACTTGGTCGAACGTATTGTGATCGTCAGTCAGGAACCTATTCATTTCAAAATGGATAGGTGTCATGTTCTTGCCTCCGACCCTCTTCCATCACAAGAGACGCTCAACTTGATTCTGGACGGGATTCAGACAAAGTACCTGCTTGCCTTTTCGTGGCCTCAACAGATATCCCTTGAACCCAAAGCTCTGGAGAAATATCTCGAAGTGGCCGAGTCTACCAAAGCAGGTCTTGTCTATTCGGATTTCTATGATGAAAGCACACAGACAAAGACCCTTCATCCATTGAATGATTATCAACCAGGGAGCGTGCGCGATGATTTTGACTTTGGCGCCATGATGCTCTTTTCGGTCCCTGCTATTCGGAAGGCCCTGAAAACATATGGTGCCATACCGGAAGTGACATTTGCTGGCCTCTATGATCTTCGTCTGAAGGTTTCCATTGACCACTCTGTATTGCATGTTGGGGAACCGCTCTATACGGTGATAAAGACGGATGAGTCCTCCTGCAATGAGAAACTTTTTGCGTACGTTGATCCTCGTCATCAAGCCGTACAGAAGGAGATGGAGACCGTCTTCACGGAATACCTGAAGAAGATCGGAGCTTATCTGCCACCCCATCAGCTGAGGGAAGTCAACCCAACGACAGAATCCTTCCCTGTAGAGGCCTCTGTCGTCATCCCCGTACGGAACCGGAAAGAAACGATTTCTGAAGCGGTGAAAAGCGCACTGTCACAGCAGACAGACTTCTCATTCAACGTCATCGTGGTGGATAATCACTCGACGGATGGGACAACAGTGGTTCTTTCCGATCTCGCCAGGCAGTATTCTAATCTCAAACACATTGTCCCGAAAAGGACCGATCTTGGCATCGGTGGCTGCTGGAATGAAGCCATCCACTCCGAAGCTTGCGGACGATATGCTGTCCAACTCGATTCCGACGATCTTTACAGCAGTCCTCAAACGTTGCAGAAGATGGTCATCATGCTCCGCCAGGGCAGGTACCCCATGGTGATCGGTTCCTATACTCTCGTCGATTTCGAGTTGCGGGAGATTCCACCGGGTCTCATCGACCACCGTGAATGGACCGATGAGAACGGTCACAACAATGCGTTACGCATCAATGGATTAGGTGCTCCGCGGGCTTTCAACACCCGCCTGATGCGCAAGATCGGATTTCTCAATGTAAGTTACGGTGAGGATTACGCGGCCGCCCTGAGAATCTGCCGGGAATTACCGGATCGGAAGGATTTACGAAAGTCTTTACCTGTGTAGACGCTGGTCGGGCAACACGGATGCAGACGCTCACCCTTGAAGAGACCAACAGAAACGATGCCTTCAAGGACAAGATTCGCACTGAGGAAATTCTCGCCCGGCAACGAATCGCAGAGCGCATAGAACATAGGGCATAGAGTCACTACCCAAAGGGGCAGCACATTTCAGGTGGGATGCTTCGGTTAGGCTTTAAGATTGGAGAATATGATTTTAGAAGTTACGCTATGCGCCATGCCCTATGCGTTTTACCTTTTTCCCTGCGGAGGATAGACGTCACCCATGGGAATTCTGATCCGGCCCTGGCAGAAAGAGGACTTTGCCACCATCAGCAAAATCACCTTGCAGTCCTGGATCTCCACCTATTCGAGTTTCATCCCCGGGAGTGACCTCAAGTCCTATGTCAACAATCACTACACGGAAACGCACCTCCTCACCATGTTCGACGACCCCTTCGTATTCGGCTTTGTTGCAGAAACGGGCGGTCACATCGTTGGCTACGCAAGGTTGGTCTTTAATCGGGATGAAAATCGTCTCTATGTCCCTTCGCTCCACGTTGTTCCGAAGTTTCAGAGCCAGGGGATCGGCACCCAGCTTCTTGACGTGGCGGAGGGACAAGCTGCCGGAAGGGGACTCGATGAACTTTGGATCGGCGCGATGGTCAAAAACAAAAGGGCCCTCGCCCTTTACAGAAAGATCGGTTTCCTATTTGTCAAGGAAGAATCTTTTGCGGTAACCCACACCACGGTTGGCCACATCATTGGCTTCAAGAAATTAGGGCGACCCCCGCTCCTTAACAGGAAGCTTCTTGCAACCTTCGAGGGAGGAGAAAGTTCGAGGGATCTTCCAGGACTTTGCCTCGATCTTCTGTCGGAACAGCAAGAGACGCTGGGACGACCTTCGCGAGGGCTGCGAATCGTTCAAAGAGATCACGGAACGGAGTGTTGACTGCAGGGGTTTTTCTGTTCGTCTCCAGCACAACCCTCGAAGAATCAAAAGTTCCACGGCTGATGCGGGCCTAAACAATCAAAACGGGCGGCGATGTTTCCTCTGCCTGGATCATCTTCCCCAAGGGCAGAAAGGCATCTTATACCGAGGTGAATACCTGATTCTCTGCAATCCCATGCCTATTCTCTCTTCTCACTTCACCGTTTCCCATTTAGATCACCGCCTCCAAGCCATTGACGAACACATTGGGACCTTCCTCGAACTCATGGTGGATCTGGGGTCCGGCTGGACAGTCCTTTACAATGGGCCGAAATGTGGTGCGTCTGCGCCAGAGCATCTTCATTTTCAGGCAGCCCGATCAGGACAGATGCCGATTGAGAAAGAAATTCGGGAAGGGAAGAGACTCACTCTAGTCAAAGAGATGGATGATGTTCTGCTCTATCGGGTGAACAATCTAGGACGCGAAGCCATCCTCCTGGAAGGGAGTGACCCGATGGCCGTGGAGCGTGTTTTCAAGGGTTTTCTGAACGGTCTGCAAAACGTCCTCCTTCTCAACGAAGAACCCATGATCAATATCGTTGGTCTCTATGAAGAAAGGAAATGGCGTCTTATTGTCTTTCCGCGCCGGAAACATCGTCCTGATGCGTTTTTCAAGGAAGGGAATGACCGTGTTGTGGTCAGCCCTGGGGCGATCGATATGGGCGGCCTCGTGATCACTCCCGTGGAAAAGGATTTCGAACGACTGGATGCAGCGGCTGTGGAGAGCATCTACAGGGAAGTGTCCTTGGACCGCAAGACCATCGAAGGCGTCATGTCCGCAATGCTGTGGCACTCCTGACAAGGATTTGGATTTCACAGATAGCTCAAAGAAAGAAAACGGGAGAATTTCATCCAAGTTACAGGGTTTCCTAGGATGGATTTTCTGGAGCACCTTTATTTGGAGATGAGCGTCGTAAAGAGCGCCTCATCAAGAAAGGGTCTGCCGCGTGTCTCTTAAGCTACCCGGAGGTAGAATCTACTACGGTTATATCGTGATCGGAGGAGCGACCCTGGTCATGATCACGGCCTGGGGAACAACTCGGACCTTCGGAGTCTTTCTCGAGCCAATGCTCCGCGAATTCGGTTGGACCAGGGCGGTCGTCTCTGGAGCGTTTACGCTCGCCATGGTCGGGATGGGAATTTTCGGGGCTGTCGGGGGTCGAATCACCGACCGATTGGGGCCAAAGGTCGTGGTCATCGGCTGCGGTATCTCACTTGGATGCAGCTATCTCCTAATGTCTACGATTCAGACCCTGTGGCAGCTTTATGTTTATTATGGCCTCATGGTTGGAATCGGGATGGGCGTCAGCTCTCCCATGTTATCTCTAGGGACTCGATGGTTTACCCGGCGAAGGGCATTAATGACAGGAGTGCTCACTGCAGGGGGGGCCCTGGGGATCATGGTCTTCCCGTTTCTTTTCACCCTCGTCATTCATACCCGTGGGTGGAGAGTTGCCTATCTCATCCTTGGTGTGATGACACTGGCATTGATGATCACAGGAGCACTCCTGGTCAAACGGGATCCGGCTGACATGGGACTTCGACCTTTTGGAGATAAGAACGGGAATTCTCTAAACTCACAGGAGAGAGAAAAGGGGGCGTCCCTTCGGTGGGCCGTGGGCACCAGGCAGTACTGGCTTCTCAGCCTGGTGTTCTCATGCGACATGTTTCTCATGCATGTGGTCTCCGTCCATATTGTGATTCACGCAATCGACCAAGGGATCTCTGCTTCAAACGCCGCCAGCGTTCTATCTGTTTCGGCTGGAATCAGTCTCGTTGCGAGGGTCGCGATTGGGAATGTGGCCGATCAGATCGGATGCAAGAAGACATTGGTAACTTGTTTGATTCTGTCGGAGATTGCATTTGCCTATCTTCTTCTCGCTAAAGGGCTCTGGATGCTCTACGTCTTTGGGGTTATTTTTAGCTTCGGCCTTTGGGCAACTGGCGGATTGGTTCCAGCTATTGCCGCCGAACTATACGGTTTAAGGACTATCGGAACCATCTACGGATCGATCGCGATCGGGGGATCGGCTGGCGGAGCCTTCGGTCCCATGTTGGTAGGGTACCTCTATGATGTGACCGGGAGTTATCAGCTTGGGTTTGTCCTCTGCTTGCTGGTCAGCACGACATCCTTAATCGCACTCCTGATGGTAAAACCGATCCAGAATAAAGACCTTCATTTTTCTCAAAGCTCCGCCACATCACCCTAAGCGGAAATTCATTTCAGCCTTCTGCACACACCCGCGCCACCATGATCCCGGAGCGGGCCCTGCTCTGCATTAGATACCGATAGAGTGTCTGTTTGGAGAGAACAACCTTCCTCTCGGCGCTGGAGGCATGAAGCAGGTGAATTCGATTCTTCACTCTTACGGCAAGCCCCACATGCTGAACATCAAGGCCTTCTGTGTTCGTCGTGATGGCGATAAGATCGCCATCATGAATCCGATCTTCCAGAGTCCTCACGATTTTCTTTGGGATGAAATAGAGCGATCTTCTGCTGATCGTCCTTTCAACAGACTTCATTCTCCGAAGGTTCGCCGCATCTTTTAGCGGAGGATAGAGGTCCGGATGTGTCGTCATGAAATTGATGGTCTTCCTGAAAGGCCTGCCTCCGATTTCTGCTGTGACATCCCTGACGATACCCTTCTTCTGGTTGTCATGAATCCAGTCTGAAAAATAATGAAGCCTCGAGGAGTAGCCCTGCAACCGCCCCTTTCTGTAACGGATCTTCCGGAGTAACCTCCGAAACCCTTCAAAAGATTTTTGCCGGGATTTCACACAGCCATGCCAGAGCGACCACGTTTTCGACGAACGTGACACAGTCGAACTCTCTCAGATTGACGACAAGGTGCTCGCCCCTCTTCGTTTCGAGTGTACCGACCACATAAGGCGTTCCCAGAAAGAATTTGCCAATCTCGAGCACGAGCTGATCAGGGGATGTTGCTGGAGGTTTTCTTCCTATCCAGAAACCTGATCAGTTCTTTAAAAATCCTTTGGTCCTTTCTCTGGTGATTCAAGCTTCCTCCTTAACAAACAGGTTAGGCCTATGCTAACGCCCTTGTTTAGGTTGGTCAACATGTTTACTCTTCTGACATTTCATTTAAACATTTCGGCGGAAAATTCAGGCGAGGACATTTGGAGGCGTGATCAGGGATCGTGTGATCGCAACTCTACAGTCTCACAAGATTGGCACCATAAGTAAGGCCAGCTCCGAAACCGACAAGAATCACAAGATCTCCCGCTTTGAGGCTGCCTTCCCGAACGGATTCATCAAGGGCGAGAGGGATAGAAGCCGTGGAGTTATTCCCATATTTTTCGATGGTAACGATCATCTTATTTTTAACGGTCCCATCGGGAAGTTCGAGCCTGGATTCGAGATCCTCTGCAGCGCTCTTGATAATCCTTGCGTTGGCCTGATGGGGAATGATTCTGTCAACCTGATTAAGCAATAAACAGAGTTCTTCCTTGCTAGCCATTTGACCAGGGTCAAGGACCCGCAGGCAGCTGTTCGCCATCGCAGTTTTGGCGAAAGCGTAGACTTTCTTCCCCTCCATCCACATGAATCGCTGGCCGTTGTCTCCATTCTTGCGAAGTACCAGGGTATCACGCAATTTGTAATGACCACCGAGATGGGACCGGATGATACCTTCTTGAACCCTTCGCTGTATGATCACGGCTCCTGCCCCGTCTCCAAAGAGAACGCACGTGTTTCTGTCCTCATAATCGGTGATGGTTGAAAGCTTGTCCGATCCGACCACAGCGATTGTATGGTATTGTCCTGATTTTGCAAATTGCTCTGCCACGGCCAGAGAATAGTTGAAACCGGTACACCCCGCCTGCAGATCAAAGAAAGGGATGTTCTTGCGGAGGTTGAGGAGACGCGCGACGTGGCCCGCAGCAGAGGGCCAAACCGGTTCAGTCGTATTGGTCCCCATCACGAGCATGTCAATTTCTTTAGGATCGATACGTGCATTTTCTATGGCCCGTTCAAGAGCAAGTTTGCCCATGGTAACGTTCGTTTCTTCTTCCGCTGCAATCCTTCGCTCACGAATGCCTGTCCTTTCCACAATCCATTTGTCACTGGTCGCCACCATCTTTTCCAGATCGTAGTTTGTAAGAACCCTTTCTGGAACATAGGACCCTGTCCCAATAATTCCAACATGATACATGCAAAGCCCCTTTCGGACGTTTTGAGGTTAAGACTTTTTCTCGGTGGAAAGTCAAGGAAGAGTTTGAACTTTAACCTTTTCTACAATGTATCGCAATAGGATCTCCAGCAGCGAATAGTGTGGCAGGTCTTGACGGGCTTTGGGCAACAGCCCGTGAGGATCCAATAGCATCCCCTCCAAATTGACCATCAGAATATCAAGGGATATAATTCGTACGAAGGGGACATAGATTACGCCGCGCTCTTTTGAGTAGGCGGGTAAACATTCTAGTCATCACAAAAAGGCGAAATGGAGGGAACGTCATGAAGGATCGATTGTATCTTCTAAAACCAAACTTCACAGACAAAGGAAGCGGACCGTTTTTCTGCCCTGGATGTGCTCGAGTAGAGGGAATGCTATCCTACTACCCAGCCCTTCGGGATAAGATCGAGATTCAGTATATTGATTTCCAGAGACCCCGTCCTGCCCTCGTTTCTGAGCTTGGGGAAGAACACCAGGGCTGTCCAAAGCTTATCCTTGGAGACCCCACGCGCCCTGTTCCTTCGAACGTGACGGTTAACCAGGCCAAAGGACATCGGTTTATCTCTGACGACATCGAGATTTGCCGGTATTTGGCGAAAACCCACGGAGTCGGGGAACCGCACTAGTAAGAGAAGACAGCGTTTAAACTTTTTGCGGCGCAGACAAGAATCGTTGGATGGCCAGTTGTCCGTTACGGGCAAGTCGGCTGGATGACCCGCCTTTTAGGCGGGGAAGAAAGTCGACCCTGTAATCATATGTACATTACCCGGAAGCCCCGCCCTGTGCCTGCCTGCGGCAGGTAGGGGCAGGGAGCTTCAATCCTCGACAAGCCTAAGACGGGGTATCAGCAGAGCGCCACTTGCAAATAAGACTCCTGCCATGACAAAACCGAGTTGAAAGGAACTCACCTCTCCCATCACCCCGAGTCCAGCTGGAATCACGCCTCCCCCGAGCAGAAACCCCACCGCGACCGTGAGAGAAGTCACCAGGTTCCGGGTTCCCACGGAGCTCATTTTTGATAGCATTGTGAAACCAGGAGGGAAGAACGCCGTCGCAACCACAGGCTGCAAGAACACGATCAACGACAACCACGATCCTGAGGTTAGCCCAAGGAGAGAGGTCATTACCCCCACACCCACAAAAGTCACTTTCAGAGTCCGTTTCGGTCCGATACGGTCAGTAATCCATCCTGAAAGGAATGAAATTCCCAGAGTGGGGATCCGTGAGAGTGCGACCAGTGCATTGGCTGAAGACTTCTCCATTCCCCGTTCCGCAACCAGATAAAGAGGTATCATAGAGTAAATACCCAGGGCTGCTCCAATGCCTAACGTAAAGATGATGACCATGAGCCAGAAGGAGGGGGTGAATAAGAAGCTCGAGAGAGTTTTTGTATTTGGGATCTCCCCTCGAAAGGCTCCTCCCTTCCCCCAAAAACCAAAAGCGAACCCGGAGAGCATGGAGGCAAAACCAAGAACCATTAACACGTCTCGCCAGGATCCCCATCGTAGAAGCGTTTCAACGAGAAGAGGCGCTACGACATAGGCAAGATTAGGCGCGAGTTCATGGACGGCAATGGCTTTTCCCAGGTCTTGGGATCTGACGAGCGCAGTTAAGGTGACAATTCCAGAGGGAAGGTAAAGCCCAGCGGCCATCCCCAAAAGGACGAATCCCAAACGTATTCCCCACAGATCCTGACTCATCGAGACGAACAGAAGAGCACACCCCACAAGCACCGAGGAAAGAAGGATCGTCTTTCTATGATCGAGTTGAGAGGAAACAACACTTGAAGCCAACAACATGGCGAAATACCCAAGAGAGATCAGCAAGAAGAAAGAACCTGCCTCTCCATGGCCCACACCCAGGTCTTTCTCAATCGTGGGAAGGAGAGGAGAGAGTGCAATTCGAGAAAGGAAGTTCAAAAAGAAAATCCCGGCGAGGCTTAAGATCGGACTTAAAGACGAAGAAAAAGGATTTTGGGTCGTCTCCGTTTTCGACACGTGTGAAACCTGAGACTCAGTCATTGGCCTTATCTTATGCCACAGTTCTTGGCAAATTGAAATGGGGGAGTGAAGCTTTCTGCCCACAGGGTGGGGCTTCCGGGTAACGTAGACAGGATTATAGGGTCGGCTTTGGCCGGCAAGTTCCCCTTGACCCCGCTCTCAATGGCGGGGTCAAGGGGAACAATATAAAAGGAAAGCACCTTACCGGGAAGTCGCGCCCTTCAGGGCGTGGAGCTTCACTCCACTGCGGGAGTCCGTTTCCGCCCTCCCCGCCTGCAAGGCTAGGCATCCAGCCGATTTGCCCGTGACCTGTCAACTCCCCGGCCAAAAGCACGGGCTTGCCCTCGACCCGAGCCCTTCGATTGAGCTCAGGGCCTTGAACCTGTCGAACGGCTCAGGCCGAGGGGCTCGAGGTTCACCCTGAGCCGTGCTTCCCTATCTCGCCTTGAAAGGCGGGGCTCGCACGGTCGAACAGGTGACAATTTTTGTTAACGGATATCATAGTTCGAAAAGCATAAATTTTTTTGCTTTTTTTCTTGACAGCCGGTCATCTTTCAAATATAGTTGTTCTTCTAAGGGACTTTTTGTACAGCACCAAGAACTTATAACAAGGAGGAGGGAACAATATGGTAGCAGGAAAGAAACCTTTGACCAAGGCCCAAGTTGTGAGTCACATTGCTGAGAAGTGTGACATCCCCAAGAAGAGTGCCGCCGCTGCCCTCGAAGGACTAGTGGCCCTGGCCGTTTCAGAGACGAAGAAAGTGGGTGTCTTCGTCCTTCCGGGCATCGGCAAACTAGTTCTTGTTCAGCGCAAAGCCCGCATGGGCCGAAACCCCGCCACTGGCGAGCCAATCAAGATCCCGGCTAAGAAAGTGGTCAAGATGCGGATTGCCAAGGCATGTAAAGACTCAATCCTTCCAAAGAAGTAGAAAGTCTTGGCGTAAGCAAAAATCTTAGATTTCAATTAAGCCCTTAAGCGGGAGATGGATAGGTTTACGCGCAAGTTGGACGGGCGCAGTTTTAAAAACAAGAACGGGGGGACAGTATCCACTGTCCCCCCGTTTTGTTACCACATCATCTCACAATAAGAATACCTTCCTATGCCCCTGGGCGCCAAAGCGCTCCCGCCATCATAGGGACGGACTCTCGTTCAGTACTTCAAGAAATCCTCTCGCTTGGGCGTAAAGACATCGAGTAACCTTGAATCGTCTTCAAGACAGACCACGCCGTGAATGACATGAGGTTCTACAAGGTAACAATCCCCCTCTCTCAGGATTTCCTTCTTCTCCCCCATCTGAACCTCAAAACTTCCCTGGAGAACATACCCTGTCTGTGCATGGGGATGACCGTGGGGTTCTCCAATCGTTCCCTTTTTGAACCGCATTTCCACAAGCATGAGCTGATCAATGTACCCCAGAATCCTTCTGCTCACCCCTGGCTTGAGTTCTTGAAAAGGTATGCCTTTTGATTTGATTAGCCGATCTGCCATGGAATCCTCCTTGGTGTGAAGCCCCACGCCCTAAAGGGCGGGGCTTGCAAGGCACTTGCCAGTCAATGGCTTCACCCTAGACCAACCATTGGACAAAAAGCTTGACATGAGCAATTCTATTTTGTATTTAATGGGCATTGTGCCTGGGCTTGGGACCGTGGACTGACAGTCCACGGGGATTGATAGTTCGAAGGTGAAACGTCATGATTGGAGCGAGGCCGCTGTGAGTGTAAAATATATTCTAAACAGAATCCACTTCCTGAGTGCCATTCTGGCGTCTTTTTGTCTGGCATTTCAGTTGGTGATTATCTCCACAAATGTCATCATGAGATATTTCTTCGCTTCGGGGATCTCCTGGATGGAAGAGATCTCGAGTTGTGTGCTCATGACGGCTTTTACCTTTTTGAGCATGGCCATCGGGGTCAAGCTTGATCTCCACATCAATGTCAACCTCTTTCCCAAAGGGACACCGCAATGGGTCACCACTGTCCTGCTGAAGCTTAAACATTTGATTCTCGCCGTCATCGGTTTTGTCTTCTGCTATTACGGGATTCTGCTCATCATGGGGATCAAAGGGAGCATTGCCTCCGTACCCAGCCTGCCCGCTTCCCTTAAATTTATCCTGATCCCCCTGGCCGGCTTGTTGATCCTTTGCGATTCCGTCATGGGCCTTTTCGGTATGGATAAAGATGACCAGTACCTTGACCGAAAATTTATGAGCGTCGGAGAGAAGAGATGATCGTTGACTCCATAGGAATTACTCTCTTACTGAGCATCTTCGGCATCCTGGTTATCTTGCGAGTGCCGATCACCTTCTGTCTGGCGATCTCAGCCATCATCACCGGCACCTATTTGAATGTCCCCCTGGAGGCCATCGTGAAAGTCATGGCGGACGGGGTCATGAATTTTTCGCTCCTGGCGATCCCCTTTTTCATTATCATGGGAGAGATCATGAATGAAGGGGGCGTCTCTCAGAGGATTGTCAATTTGGCGAATCTCTTTGTGGGAAGACTTCCGGGCGGCCTTGCGCTAGTCAATGTGATGGACAGCATGTTCTTCGGAGGGCATCTCCGGCTCTGCAGTGGCTGATGTCTCCTCCCTGGGATCCATTGTGATTCCCATGATGAAGAAACAAGGCTACGATGACGAATTCTCTGTTGGACTGACCGTTTGCTCTGCTTGTCAGGGGGTCATCATTCCACCCAGCCACAATATGATCATTTATGCTTTCGCCGTCGGGAGCGCCTCTCAGCTCACAGACGGAAAGTTATTAGTCGTCTCCATTGGAAAACTCTTTTTGGGGGGATATGCTCCAGGAATATTGATGGGGGTGACGATGTTGATCATCTCCCTCATCATTGCGATCAAGAGAAAATACCCCAGAGGTAAGGGCTATTCTTTCAAGGAGGGCGTGGCCGTCTTTCTCGATGGATTCCTCGCTCTCTGCACGGCCTTCATTGTTGTCGGAGGTGTGATTGTGGGTGTCTTCACCGCGACCGAGGCAGCCGCCTTTGCCGTTCTTTATGCCTTCGTTATCACTTTCTTTGTCTACAGAGAAGCGCCACTGACCCGGTTCGTCAAGATCCTTTACTCTTCCCTGAAGACTCTGGCCATTGTCATGAGCTTGATCGCTGCTGCAAGCGCGTACGGGTATCTTCTTTCTCGTTTGAGGATCCCCATGCTCGCCACCCAATGGCTGCTTTCCATCACCGATAATTACTACGTCCTTCTCTTTATGATCAATATGATGCTCATCGGCCTCGGATGCATCATGGATATGGCGCCCCTGATCCTTGTTTGCACGCCCATCCTCTTCCCCGTTTTGGTTCTAAAGATGGGAATGGATCCAGTCCATTTTGGCATCATGCTTCTCATGAACCTCTGCATCGGACTGTGTACTCCTCCGGTGGGCTCTGCCCTGTTTGTCGGAGCTGCCGTAGGCAAAATCTCCATTGAAAGAGCATCAAGAGGTTGCATTCCCTTCTATATCTCTATGTTCATCACGCTCATGATGGTCACCTACATTCCGGCCATCACCATGTTTCTGCCGAACCTTCTCATGCCCTGAAGTTACCAAGATCAGGTTGAGTGGGTTGAGTAAGTGGAGTGTGTCGGATGGAGCTATAGCTTTCCCGTGAGCTGACTCGGGGAGATGTGACAGAATAACAGAGAATGAGCTTCCAAACGAACTGCAGCACAATAAGTCTATAAAAAAGGGCAAGCACATAAAAAAGCGCTTGCCCTTTTCATCCCGTCGCAGAAACCTTTACTTGACCGCTCTGATCTTGTTCACCACGGCCATGATCTCAGGAGGCTGCTTATCATAGACTGGCTTCATGGCATCCATGAATTTCTGCTTCTCCTGAGGACTTACATCGGTGATAGTGCATCCCTTGTCTCGAACCGTTTTCTCAGCGACCTTCTCAAAATCAACCCATAGCTTATATTGGAAGGGCTGGGCATCCTTCATGGCTTTCAGGATGATGGCCCGGTCCTCCGGGGAGAGCTTGTCAAAAATCTTCTTGCTTCCCACCGTAATCTCCGGGACCCTTGTGTGTTCATCGCTAATCCAGTACTTCGCCACCTCGAAATGGCTTGTTGTGAGATAGCTTGGCCAGTTGTTCTCGGCACCGTCAACCACCCCGGTCTGGAGAGCTGAATAGACCTCGCCATAGGGCAACGGTGTTGCCACAGCGCCGAGGGCCTCCACCATCCCTACCATCAGAGGTGCCTGCTGGACACGAATCTTCATCCCCTTCAGATCACCCACGGTCTTAACCGGTTTTTTCGTATAGAAGTTTCTGGATCCGCTTTCAAACCACCCAACCCCCACAAAATTAGAAGCCTCATGTTTCTTTAGGATCTCATCCCCAATGGGTCCGTCCAATACCTTCCACATGTGAGCTGCATCTCGATACAGATAGGGCAGCTGAAAGGCATCGAGGTCTCTGACAAAGGAGGAGACGGCCGAGATGCTGACGCGGGTCATATCGATGGCCCCCAATTGAACCTGCTCAATGACCGCGGCCTCCTCACCCAGCTGTTTGCTGTGAAAAACCTCGACGACAATCCGTCCATTGGTCCGTTCCTTAACGAGCCGGGCGAACTCATAGTCTCCCTTTGTGGTCGGATAATCCTGGGGATGTGTCTCCGCCAGCCTCATCACCTTTTGCGCAAAAACAACGGAAGCGGTTCCTGCAAAAAGAAAAGATACCAAAGACACTGACAATACGACGACTAGAATCTTCTTCATGTTTTCCTCCTTTCCCTGCTCATATCATATTAAAGCGCATGTTATACAATCCTCCACCTCTTGTCAATAGAGAAATGGCCCTGGACCAAGGGGACTGTTTATTTCTTGCACAACCTGTTGTAATAGTGAACCTCTCGACTTTCCGGCCCAAAGGTCGGGGCTTGCTCGAGGTTCACCCTGAGCCGTGCTTTTTACCCCACTTTGAAAGTCGGGGCTTTGCACGGTTGTACGGGTGAAGTTCCCTGTCTTCCGTTAAGACGGGACAGAACCAGGGCGGGGCATCCAGCCGACCTGTCCGCAAAGCAAGGGAATACCAGGGATATGACTCCCCATCGCAGGATTCGAACCAGCTCCAAGAACTTGATTGACAATGAATTCCAGTTGTCATAAAAACGTGGTTGAATGGTAGGAGTTTTATTGCAATATCAGAGGGGTTGGATAAATCCAGAGAGGAAGGAGGAATGTTATGGATATTCGATATGCGGTTCACCCTGACCAGATGAAGCTGTTAGATACCGAGGCATTAAGGAAACACTTCTTAGTAGAAGGACTTTTCGAGAGGAACAAAGTGAACATGGTTTATAGCCATGTGGACCGCATCATCGTTGGAGGAGCCTGCCCGGCAGACCAGGAGGTGGAGCTCAAGGTGACGAAGGAGTTGGGCGTCGATTTTTTTCTCCAGAGAAGGGAGATGGGGATCATCAACATTGGATCGAAAGGAATGATCTCCGTGGATGGAAAAGAGCACGTGTTGGAGAGTAGGGAGTGCCTCTATATCGGTATGGGTTCCAAGGAGGTGACCTTTAAGAGTCCTGACGGAAAGAGTCCGGCAAAATTCTATTTCAACAGTGCCCCTGCCCACGCAGCTTATCCTCTAATGAAGCTTTCGATGAAAGATGTTCAACACCTCCATCTGGGTGCTCCTGAGAAGAGCAATGTCAGAACGATCAATCAGTTTATCCATCCCAAGGTGTTGAAGACCTGCCAGTTGGTGATGGGCCTGACGGTGTTAGAACCGAACATGGCCAATGAGTGGGCGAAACACAATATCAATGTGAATGCGATAGCCCCCGGGTATATGGCGACCGATAATACGGCCCCATTGCGCGCAGACCCGGTAAGAAGCAAGGAGATCTTGGAAAGGATACCCGCTGGAAGATGGGGTATACCGGATGATCTGAAAGGCATTGCTGTTTTCCTTGCTTCGGAAGCCTCGAACTACATTAACGGTTACACGATTGCCGTTGATGGTGGATGGCTCGCAAGGTAAAAGGGCTGCACGTTTATCTCTTGACAGCAACAAAAAGGCCGGTGTTGGGTTCACCGGCCTGTATCGTTCCTTCTTTCTGTAACTCTTTCTTGCCGTTTCGCTGAGCAGTTTCACGTCGTGCTCAGGACCGACGTATGGATCCGCAGGTCGAACAGTGGGTTGCATGGGGAAACATCCATCTCATCGACCTCACCTCCTTTTGAACAATATTAATACTATACTAGCGTTTCTCACGCGTTATGTCGAGAAGATCCTTGAGATAAGTCTAAATCAATACAACTCTTCTACCCATTCCAATCCGAGTTCCACCAATTTTGCTTTCCGGGGACGGCCTGTCTCAGGATCGACGCCCGTCATCTCGTGGAAGAGCCGGATGGCATTGTCAAAATCTCTTTCCTCAAAAATCTTCTTTCCGGCATTCGGTCCGTCGGGTTTGGGGTCGAAGAGGCGCTTGGGAAGTTTGTCATCCTTGATCGTGAACCCTTCGCGGCTGTTAAAGGCCCTTGCCATCATGGTTCCTCTCTCAGCGGCTTTCATCAGCTCGAAGAGACTCGCATTCCAACCTGTAATCGCATTCAGACATTGGACCATTTTTTCGAGAGGCATCACTCCCCGGGGGGCGTATCCAAACACGCAGAGTCCCAGGGCATCCTGCACCTTCCAGAGGGTATCCAACAGGGCATACATCCTCACCTTTTCGCTCGTAATCTGAGTCGCATGGAGCGCTTTGTGAATCCCCAGAGGCTTGATGGACTGAAAGGAGAGAAACTTCTCATCCGTGAATACCGTATCGTGCGCCGCATACATGTGATCCGCTCCATACGAGCTAAGGGCGTATCCCATGCCCACTCCAACCTTCACCCGGGGATCGTGCATGGGGAGCTCTTGCCCTTTGACGGCAAGATAGCAAGGGTTGTCTTTCACTCCCCATTTTTCGGCCAGCCGCCCCGTCCCTTCAGCCAGAAGGTCGCCAAATCCCTCGCGTCGCGCAGTCATCTCAAGCAATTTAATCATGAGGTCTGCATCGCCAAAGCGAAGCTCTAGCCCCCCCGTATCCGATTTCTTGATCACCCCGTTCTCATAACACTCACACGCAAAGGCGATCGTCATTCCCATCGAGATCGTATCGAGACAGTAACGGTTGCAGATCTCATTTCCTTTGGCGATCGCTTTGAGGTTTACGATATTGAGATTGGTTCCCAGGGCCGCCATGGTTTCGTACTCCGGTCCCCCATACCGCGAATCAACACCGTATTTGGGATCATCAAGGGCTATTCCTCGTTTGCAGCGAATCGGGCAGGCATAGCAGCCCCTCCTCTCCTTAAGAAGGACTTCATTGTAGGTATCTCCGCTGACAGGGGTTGGATCTTCGAGTGCGCTCCGGCGAAAATTGTTGACTGGCAGGGCTCCGCCTACGGATAGGATTTGGCAGAACGCCGTCGTTCCATAAACATATAGACCCTTCCCCAGATCCACATCCTTGAACGTCGCCGCATATTCCTTGGCGGTCTGACGCAAGAACTCCACGTCCTGGAAGGGAATCTTTTCTGTACCCAGGGCAGCCACAGCCCGGACGTTCTTAGAGCCCATCACCGCTCCCAACCCGTCACGGCCATTGAAGTGACCCAGATTGTTTGTAATATTTGCGAACCGAACGAGATTCATGCCTGCCAAACCCGTCTGGGCAACGCGTATCTTGTTACTGCCCATCTCTTCGCGAATCTTATCTTCCACCTCTCTGGATCCCTCTTTGGCGAAATGCGAAGCGTCCTTGATCTCCGCCTTCCCTTCTGTCACCCACAAGTAGACAGGGCGGTCCGCTTTTCCCCGAAAAACAATGGCATCAAATCCTGCCATTTTCAGCTCAGGACCGAAAAACCCCGCCGCCTCCGATTCCCCTGCGGTTCCTGTGAGCGGCGACTTCCCCACAGCGGCAAAGCGGCAGGCTGCCGGTAGAGGGCTTCCCGTCATCACCCCTGTAGCCAGAACAAGGATATTCTCGGGAGAAAAAGGGTCAATGCGTGGAGGCACCTCTTTGAGCAAGTATTGATACCCGATTCCCCGTCCACCGAGATAAGTCCGATAGAAGGTGTCGTCTTTGTCTTCCACTTCGACCTTACGGTGCGTCAGATCCACATGAAGAATCTTGCCTCGATATCCCAATGCCATACCTGTTCCTCCTTTTCGATAGGACTTCCGATCCTCAGATCAGCTGAACAGAAGTGAAGCTCCCCGCCCCTGCCTACCGGCAGGAAGGCGGGGTATCCAGCCGACTTGCCCATAAAGATAAACGATCCATTCAGGTAATTCAATTAAAAGATATTAGGTGGCCTTCGGTGAGACTCCCTTCCGTCGAGGCACAACCATCATGCCGAAGACCGTGGTTTTAGGCCGGTCTTTCAGAAAGGGCCGAAGATCGCTTCGAGTGCTTACTCTTTTCCCTTCCTCTTGAGAAGATCGAGCAGGTCAGATTCCTTGGGAGATTTGGTGCTCGCCTTCCCCTTTTCGATCTCAATTTTCAACTCCTGCCTCTTGATCTCTTTCTCCCTCACCAAGTGTCTCTCAATCCAGTGATCGAGGGCCTTTAGATCGAAAAGGACTCGGTCTCCGATTTTAAGGTAGGGAAGTTTCTTCATCGCGGCCATCCGGTAGACCGTATCCGTCGCAAGACTCAGATACTGACTCGCTTCTTTGGCGGTAATCAACCGTCGCAGCTCAGGAATCTTCTTCATCCGGTCGTCCATTCGTTCAAAATATTTTTCCGACAAAAGATCCGCGAGCATGTCCAAAAATTCCTTCATCGGGGGTCGATATTCCTCTTCAGCCATAGGTCCCTCCCTGGAGTGAGCCCGAGATTCTCAGCGATCTCCATCCCGTATCTCTTCCTGAATCTTTTTGAGAAGATCAATATTTTCCGTGTGCCCAGTCAGGTGAGCGGTCACCTTCCCCCGGATCGGACGATTGAGAAGGTAGAGATCTCCGATGAGATCGAGAACCTTGTGGCGGGCAAACTCGTCTGGAAATCGCAGTTCCGTGTTGACGACTCGCTCGTCATCGACCAGGATGAAATTGTGAATCCTTCCTCCGCTGCCTAACCCCATTCGTTCCAGCATTTCTATATCTTTCAAAAAACCGAAGGTCCGTGCGGGGGCAATCTGATTCTTAAAGGTCTCTTCATTGTCCAGGACAAAATCGAAGGATTGTCGTCCAATGGGAGAGGGGTAATCCAGTTCATAGTGGACAGAAAACCCATCCGAAGGTTCGATGGTCAACGTCTTATCCCGCCGAACAATTTCGAATCTCCGTTTGATCACCAGTTCATCGACTCGCTCTTCCTGCTCTTCGATGCCTGCTTCCTCAATCATCTTACAGAATTCCAACGCCGAACCGTCCATGATCGGAATCTCTTCGATCATCTTAATCATCAGGTTCGTAATGCGATAGGCATGAAGGACCGCCATGAAGTGCTCCACGGTCTTGGCTACGGCTTGACCCTTCTTGAGTGCCGTGGCATACTCGGTCGTCTGAACATAGTCGAGATGGGCAGGGACCACTTCATCGGACGAGATATTTCCAAAAAGGACGCCACTATTGGGGGGAAGGGGCTGGAGAAGGAGCCCTGTTTTCATCCCGGAATGGAGTCCCGTTCCGTATACAACGACGCTCCGCTTGACAGTTCGCTGAGGCAAGAGGGAACTTCCCCGTCTCGGTGAAACCTTCGGAGCAGGGCGAGCACTCTCCTGGGAAGTGGATGACGGAAAGCTGAGAGGCAACGCGCTTTGCGAAGTCACCTCTTCCGAGGGTCTCGATGTAAGCCATTCCTTCTGATGTTCAAGGGCTCGATGGATGGTCATGAGCAGCACATCGATGGAGAGAGGCTTCTCGAGAAAATCGAAGGCCCCCAGTTTCACAGCGGTCATGGCGGTTGAAATGGTCGCATGGCCCGAAACCATAATCACTTGGGATTCGGGGGCCATCCGTTTTAAGCGCTTCAATACCTCCATGCCATCCATGCCTGGCATCCAGATATCCAGGAGCGTGACATCCGGTTTTTCCCGATCGAAGACGTCAACAGCCTCTTCTCCGCTCCTCGCCCTGGCAACCCGGAATCCTTCATCCTCCAGGACCCCTGCGATCGATTCAACCACCCTCTCCTCATCATCCACAATGAGGATTTTCTTTTCCATGAAGACCCCCCTCTTGACCAAGATAGATTTCAGACCAGAAAGCGAAGCTCCCCGCCCGCAGTGATCCAGTGGCGGGTCCCCTTGTGAAGGACCCCATCACGACTAATAATTTCCTGCTCCCACTTTCTCCTTCAGCAGATGATGATCTTGCTCGGTCGAAACAAAGATACCTGTATTGCCAAGCCTCACATTTCTTAGCCCGACGGCCTTGACTTCCATGAAGGCATCCACCATCTGTGAGACTTTCGGACTCTTGTATCGCTTCATCTGGTATTCAGGGAAGAAGCCCAGAATCGTGAAAGGGATCGGGATTCACGTCAAAAAGGAGCTGAGCAATCTTCTTGAGCTGGGGAATCTCCACCAGCCCTGGGATATAAAGAGAAAGAACCTCGAGAACGAACCCCTTCTTCAGGATGATTTCAGGAAGTCTGAGGATGTTTCGATTGAAGCATCCCGTCAACCACTTGTGGTCTCCTTCATCGAAGGCCTTGATGTCGAGCCAGAAGGAATCCACCCCTGCTTCCTTCAACGCGTCGAGGTTCTGAGGTGTGAGACCGTAGCCATTCGTTTCGATCAGCACCCAGAGGTTCGTCTCCGCCTTAATGAGACGGGCGCATTCAACGTAAAACTCCGGGCAACAGGTGAGATCTCCTCCCGTGAAAGCCACGATATTGCGGGCCGGACCCCATCCCTGAGGGCTGAGGAGAATCTCTTTTTTCCGGATCACCTTGGGGCAGAGGGGAGAGCGCTTCCCATGCATCACGCAAGCCCCGCAGCATCGGCAGGCATTCGTGGGCATGAAACGCTGTGGCCCGTCTGTCGTGGCTCACGCAAAGTCACCTCCCTCTCGTATTCTTTGCAGGCCTTCAAGCACATCGGCGGCGACCACCAATTTCCCGTTGCGACTTTGGAAAAATTCCAAGAATGACATTTTCGACACGAGAAGTTACAGCCCGACTGGTAAATGGAGAGATAATTTTCTGGACGGGAGAGGTGAACCGCAGAGATGCGTCGCAGAACCCCGTTGTCGGTCTGTTTGATGGTTGCTTCGCATGCCAGGGCTTTCCCCTGATCGACCTGGACGAGGCAACTCCCCTGCGGATAACCCTGCTGAATCAAATTGCACTTCATTTAAAACATTTTATCACAGGCTCTCTCTCCCTTGCAAGAGAATAAGCCCTGTGGTATACAGGCAAAGAGTCAATATGGGAGGGCAGTATTGCTTCACGAGGTGCTGATTCTCACCCAGAAGGAGTGTGTTTCAACCCTATGCTGCTGATGGTGTATGATCCTATGCCTTTTACGCTATACGCTCAGTGTTGTCCGTAGTCCCGCATCGGGACGAGCAGGAGCGCTATGCTCTTCTTTGCTATGGGGGTTCAATGAAACAGACGAAACTGAAAAGGTAGCTCAATGGATTATCGATTCCCAAAGAACCGTGGTTTTCGCAGGAGCAGGCCTAAGCACAGAATCAGGGATTCCCGACTTCCGCAGTCCAGGGGGTGTGTGGGATCGTTACGATCCTGAAGACTTCTATTACCAAAATTTTATCTCCAGTGAGACGTCCCGCATCAAATACTGGCAGATGTCAACCGAGATGTATGAGCCTATCAGAAAGGCTCAGCCTAATCCCGCCCATCTGGCCATTGTCGAGATGGAAAAGTTGGGCAAACTCGATTGCGTCATTACGCAAAACGTCGATGCCCTCCATTTCAAGGCTGGCAATTCCGAAGAGAGGGTGATCGAGCTTCACGGGAATGCAACGTATGTGACCTGTCTGAGTTGTGGAAAACGGTATGATCGTGACGAGATCCAGGAACAGCTCCGGAAAACCCGGAAGGCTCCCCGTTGTGATGCTTGCAGGGGACTTCTGAAACCTGCCACGATCTCCTTTGGCCAAGCCATGCCCGTGAGGGAAACCGAGGAAGCCTATAATCGCTCATCACGCTCCGACCTCTTCATCGTCATCGGTTCATCCCTTGTCGTTGAACCTGCAGCCTCGATGCCCCGCATTGCCAAACGAAGCGGAGCCAAACTCGTCATCATCAACCGTGATCCTACCCCCTACGATGACATGGCCGATGTGGTCATCCACGGCTCGGCAGGCCCCACGATGGCCAAAATTCTGGAAAAAGTGAAAAAAGGTTAGGATGATATGCTTCGATTTTTCCAACCCAGGTATCGACGTGCTTTCATGCTTCTGAAAAGGAAGCTTTGTTGGCTTTTTGTCCTTCCTTCAAGTATAAATTGACTACCGGCACCCGGTCTGCCGTTCTCTCGGCGTTTCCCTCTTCACAGAAGGTCGACAGCGACAGCCTTTGAAATTTTCGCAAAGCTTGATTACTCTTTGTCACATTTTCATCGCATCAATCCGCAATTGACACGGGTTGACCCTGCAAAAAACGCTTGACATCTCAGGGAACTGCGTGTTGAATAGAATGAGAATTCTCGGTTTGAAGATAAAGGCGATATCGAATGTCTGAGTAAAGCTCCCCGCCCTGAAGGGCGGCGCTTCCCGGGAAGGTAATTTCCTTTTATCTTTTATATTGTGTTATATTGTGCCCCTCAACCCCACCCTAAAGGGTGGATCTTTCGGGGCACTTGCCGGCCAGGAGATAAAGAAAAGGAGCACCCCATGAAGAAGATTGTAGCCTTCGTGATTGTTCTGCACTGCATCGGGATCTTTTTGGCACCTTCCGCTGGTTGGTCGTGGACTGGAGATACGTGGGATGCGATGAGCGGGGAAACGATCGTGAGAATTGCAGATGAGATGATCGATTTCTCGTGGAGCCCTATGAACAGCATCACGAACTGTGGGCATAGTTTTTCCTCCGATGAGGTCTATCACGGGATCGCTTACTGTGAAGGAACTCCGCAGAGGAATTGGGGTGAGTTCTATGAGGCCATGAATGAAACCTCAGGCGGAACCACAGAATATGGGAATGACAGCGGAGGGTTCGTCAGCATCAGCTGGAAATTACCCAAGCGATTTACAGCCGAGGATTTCCTCTGCGATGCCCGCAATAGCACGAACGTCAGTTGCGGGACGCATTATGTTCCGTCCTCCGATGATTATGTCCATAGCCTCGGTGAGGCGGGAAGCGACGCGAGCGGCCTCTTGCCGGGTGATGCCTTTGTCAGGACGGATCATATCCTACTATTCCACAGCTACCTTTCCGATGGGAGTGGGATTCTGGCGATGGAACAAACATCCCCTAAGGCAAGATACCGTGAGTGGACTTGGGCACAATTAGAAACCTACACACCCATCCGAAGAAACAGGGTGAGTGATTACAACTACCGTTTTAAGGACAAGTGGGGTACTGGTGGGTTTGGAAACGGGCAGTTCAATTTCCCCACGGGGATTGCTGTGGATAGTTCTGGTAACGTGTTTGTTGCTGACGAGGAAAACCATCGAATCCAGGAATTCAGCGGTCGGGGTGAGTATCTTGGTAAGCTTGGGTATTTGGGGGAATTGAGCGGGCAATTCAACAGACCTGCCGGGGTCGCCATTGACTCCTCTGGAAACATCTACGTTGCAGACCAAAGAAATCATCGGATCCAGAAATTCGATAGCCTTGGCAATTTTGTGATTGCTTGGGGTTACTATGGTATTGCCGAAGGACAGTTTAACTTACCTGTCGCTGTCGCCGTAAACTCGTCAGGCCATGTTTACGTGGTGGATCAAGGGAATCAAAGGATCCAAACATTTCGTGTCACAAAAACCTCGGTTACCTTTGTGTCCGCCTGGGGCTCTTCCGGTTCCCACGACGGAGAGTTTAACTCCCCATCAGGCATCGCTCTTGATTGGTGGGGGCCATGTGTATGTGGCGGACAGAGACAATCATCGGATCCAGAAATTCGACGAAGACGGCAATTTCCTCCTCACGTGGGGTTCCTCGGGCACGGAGACAGGACAGTTCAGTTTTCCCGTTGGGGTTAGCACGGATTCCTCCGGGTACGTCTATGTGGTGGATCAGGGAAATGAGCGCGTTCAGGTGTTTGACGGAGGAGGCAAGTATATCACACATTGGGGAGCTGCCGGGACGGGAGATGGCCAATTTGATTCTCCTTCGGGCGTCGCCGTGAATGCATCTGGAAACGCCTTTGTCACCGATACAAATAACAATCGGATCCAAAAGTTCCGAACAAAGCGGTTGTTCCCTGATGGGCCCACCGGTCTTGCAGCGACCGTCAAGAACGAGAGTAAGATTTCCCTCTCTTGGCAGGACCGATCCGATAACGAGACGGGATTCAAGATAAAGAGGAAGGCGGGTGTCCGGGGCACGTATGAAACGATCGCCACGGTGGGGACCGACGTGACGAGTTATCTTGATACGGAGGTTACGGCAAATACGATCTACTATTATGCCGTTTGGGCTTATAATGGTGCGGGCGGTTCAGCGTTTTCAAACGAGGTGATGTCTTACACGGTCGACTTGAATGTTCTGTCACCCAATGGAGGACGAGATCATTCCTTCTGGATCGACCCATACGATCGAATGGGAGGCGATCGGAGATCTGGCCTCTGACCTTACGTATACGGTCGAGTATTCTACTGATGGAGGAAGTACATGGAAGTTGATCGCGAAAGAGTTGACCGAGACCACCCATAACTGGACCGTGCCCAAGCCGACGAAGAACCTGAGAAACTGCCTCATTCGGGTAAAAGGGGTTGACAGTGAAGGGAAAAGGAGGGGAATGGATAAATCAGACAGTGCCTTTACGATAGAGGTCACCCGGTTGACGTCGCCCAACGGGGGCGAGGTCTGGGAGGCGGGCACAACCCAAACCATTACCTGGACAACCCAAGCGACTGTCAGGGATGTAGCGAGAGGTAAAATTGTTCTATAGCAAGGATGGAGGGTCTTCCTGGACTCTCATTGAACCCATGGATGGCAATCCCGGGACGCATGACTGGACCGTCCCTGCGCCCAACGGAAACAAGAAGTCGTGCTTGGTCAAGGTGATCCTCTACGATTTATCAGGAGGGCAGGTTGGCGCTGATACGTCGGATGATCCCTTTAGGATTGAGGTGGTGAAGTTGACCTATCCCAACGGAGGAGAAACCCTTACTCCGGGAGCGACGGAGACCATCACCTGGGTTACCTATGATACTATCAGGTCTGTGAGCAAAGTGAAGTTATCTTATACAAAAGATGGAACGACCTGGATTTCCATTGAGACCCTTGACACAAACCCGGGAACACGCGATTGGACTGTTCCGTCGGCTTCAAAAGAGCAGAAAAAATGTAAGGTGAAAGTCACCCTATTGGACGATCGGGGGAATGCTATCGGCAATGATGCGAGCGACTTACCCTTTACGATCCAGCCATCACCGTAATCAAACTGTGTCAGAGGGGCTGGAGGTCATCTCAGCTCCTTTTCCCATTCTGCACAAACCCTTCTGAGCTGACATTGCCAGCATCATCCAGCTCGATGTAATACGAGAAAGGCATCCGAATTCCGGGAAGGAAGAATCTCACATCCGTGAATTCAATGCGGTGGGTTCCATTGCTCGAGTTCACCAATTTGGCTACAGGAAATCGCGCAAACCAGTAGTAAAACTTAGCTCCCTCCGTGGCCATAGCTTTCTTCACCCAGGGAGAGCCGTCATTCTTTTGATACGAGGAGTAACGAATACTCGAGGCCGAATGGTAGCGTCCCTCCATCAGTTTCCATCTCCTGAATCTTCCAAAAAAGCCTGAACCATCAAAGTCAGCCTCTGTGCCCGGATTTTTCTGCGCAGAGGATCCTTTGGCGAGGAGATCGACGAATCCCTGATAGACGTTTTCTTGAGTCTCGACGTAGTTGGACCACCGAAACGGAGAGAGGGGTTGAGGCAGGGACGCTATTTTTATAACCTCCTCGTTCAGATTCGCAGCGAACTGTCTGGTCGTGCTCATGGCTCGGTGGTGTTGAACCGCACAGAAGAGAATATAGACGGTCAGGAGCATCAAAGATCCTCGGCAAATCCAAGCAGCCCTCTTTCTCCACAACAGGCTAACAATCCAAGGGATGAAGAGGATTCCCGAGAAGATCAGATCAACAATAAAGGTAAGGTCCCAGGCGTATCGATGATCGGAGAATGGGGCAAAGACCATCGTTCCATAAGAGGTGAAGAGGTCGAGAAGCACATGGCTGATGAGGACCAGAAGACAGATTTTGTAATAACTCCAGAGATGAGGCCGCCTTGTGATTTTAGTAAAAAGCCAACTGAGAAGGAGCGCATAAAATGGGAGAAGGAGGAAAGAATGGGTGAAGTCCCGATGGTACTGGAGATAGAATTGACGGTTAATTAGACCGAGGACAAAGTCCATGTCGGGAAAGAACCCCGCCACCAGGCCCGCTACCGTTCCCCAGGGCTTAACCTCCTCGTCCTCTATCGCCTTGCCAATGACTGCCCCTGTGAGCGTATGGGTGAGACTATCCACATGTTCATGGTAACCCGCCGTCAGTCCCTAAGGCAAATGTATTGAGATACGGGCACCGGGGATTGAGGATCAGGGATTTCGGAAGATTTCTTGACATATTTTCCTAACTTGTTAAGATAGGACGGTCTCCAAAGGAGAGCGAGGCAATGATCACTTTCAAGAAAGTAAACAAATGGTTCGACAAGCTCCATGTTCTCAAGGATATTGATCTCCATATAGAATCTGGCGAGGTGGTGGTGATCTGTGGTCCCAGCGGCTCGGGGAAAAGCACCTTGATACGGTGTATCAACAGGCTTGAACCTATTCAGGAAGGAGAAATTGTTGTCGATAATATGTCCCTGAAGGATAGTCGGACCAACCTCACCCGCCTTCGGGCAGAAATCGGTTTTGTCTTCCAACAATTCAATCTTTATCCCCATATGACCGCCTTAGAGAATGTGACGCTTGCTCCGATCCAGGTGAGGAAAATGAAGCGGGGGGAAGCGGAAGATTTGGGACGAGAGATCCTGAAAAAGGTTGGCATCCCTGAGAAAGCCGATTCCTACCCGGCCCAGCTCTCTGGCGGGCAGCAGCAGCGCGTTGCCATTGCCCGAGGGTTGGCCATGCGGCCGAAGATCATGCTCTTCGACGAGCCCACCTCCGCCCTCGACCCCGAAATGATTAATGAGGTTCTGGATGTCATGCGCAACCTGGCCCATGAGGGGATGACCATGATCGTCGTCACGCATGAGATGGGGTTCGCAAAGGAAGTGGCGCATCGCATCATCTTCATGGATGAAGGCCGGCTGATCGAGAGCGCGTCCCCCGCTGAGTTTTTCAGGAACCCGAAGAACGAACGAACCAAATACTTTTTGAGCAAAATCTTGACGCATTAGCCTTACAGGGATTTGAACTCTGCGACCTACCTCGCTCACCAT
Organism: uncultured delta proteobacterium; assembly: GCA_963695895.1. Lineage (GTDB taxonomy): Bacteria > Desulfobacterota > BSN033 > BSN033 > UBA1163 > CAVOIK01. Next base: position 101,729 of record CAVOIK010000022.1, on the reverse strand, counting down.
CTGCTCATGGGACCTGTCTACAGAACGCATATCCTATTTGTGAAGCTCCCCGCCCTAAAGGGCTGGGCTTCCCGGAAAGGTATTTTTATTTGGTAGGGCGCCCCTTGACCCCACCCTGAAGGGTGGGGCTTGCGGGGCACCTGCCGGTCACGGCTCGACTGAGCAAATATGACAGCTCCTCTTGAAGCGAGGAATATCTCTTATGGCCACACTCCACCTCACCATAGACCTTGCGAAGATTACAGACAATGCCCGTAGGACTCTTTCCGTCTGCCGTCCCCTGGGTATCGAGGTTGTCGGTGTGACCAAGGGGGTGTGCGGTACACCAGAAGTGGCACGGGCGATGATCGCAGGGGGTATCAAGATGCTTGGGGACTCCAGGCTCGAGAACATTGCCCGAATGCAGAAGGCAGGCATTGAAGTGCCTATGGTCCTTCTTCGGTCGCCTGCCTTAAGTGAAGTGGGCGAGTGTATTGCCCGAGCAGACACGAGCTTGAATGTAGATCTCGATGTTCTTCGGGCTCTGTCAACCGAAGCCTCGAGGACCCGCAAACATCATTCTGTCATCCTGATGGTCGATCTCGATACGGGGCGCGAAGGGTTCCAACCGGAGGATGTGCCAGGGGTGTGCCGCGAAGTTTCAGGAATGAAGGAGTTGACGTTACAGGGGCTCGGTGCGTATTTCGCGTACAATAGCGAAAGAGAATTTCAGGCTCACATCTCTCCAACGCCTTGTCGCTTTGGTCAAAAAAATAGAGGAAGAATGTGGCCTTCGCCTTCCGGTCATTTCCGGAGGATCCACCAACGTCTTTGGTAATTTCACCCTTGAAAATAAGTCTATTCAAGGTGTGAATCAGCTTAGAATCGGCACGGCGATTCTTCTGGGTATTTCCTCATCGATCGGACCGCGCCGTATCCAAGGATTCCACCACGACACGTTCGTTCTTAAGGCTGAGCTGATCGAGCTTAAGAAGCGGGACAGGCTGCTCGGCATGCTCTCCCTCGGTCAGCTTGATACGGCTCAGGAGTTCCTCTTTCCTGTATCCCCTGGGGTCACAATTGTTCGGGCCTCAAGTGATCACACCCTTGTCGATGTGACGAACATGGACCCAAAACCGCGTGTCGGCGACACCCTTGCCTTTCAGCTCGGTTACTACTCGCTCATGCGTCTCATGGCCTCCCCCTACGTCCGCCTCGAATTTCAGCAAAAGGAAAGGCCCTGATCTCTCCCCAAGGTTCTCAGGACTTTGATACCACTCAAAACTCCCAGCTAACAATCTGAACCTGGTTGAGACTGTCCGTTTGACTCGGAGGAGAGGACTAAAGTCGGAATTTCTGAACGGTCATTCGAGCTTCGAGATAATTGACCAGATGGATGAGGGGATAACAGATGATGAAATAGAGGATTCCCACAAGCCCAAAGACCAGGATGCCTTCCGGGATTCGTTGGACTGTCAGCCAGCCTACTCGGGTCACATCGAGGACTCCAATGACGGAGACCACCGACGAATCTTTGATCAAGAGTACGTACTGACCCACCAGCGGTGGAAGGATTGTGCGCATGGCTTGAGGTAAAATGATGAAACGGAGTTGTTGATAACGATTGAGGCCGGTGGAAATAGCAGCTTCTCGTTGCCCCCATTGAACCGCCTCGATCCCGCTCGCAAAAATTTCACAGATATAGGCCCCTGAACAAATCGTCAAGCCTAACACCGCAGCAGGAAATGCCTCGATTTGAACTCCACACTCGGGCAGAATGAAAAACAGGATGAACAACTGAACCAGAAAGGGGGTCCCGCGGATGGCATCCACGTAGACGGAGAGAAGACGTCGAAGCCACTTTGCTCGGCTGGCTCGGCCAACCCCTGCAAAGAACCCAATAACGGTGCCACCAATCAGGCTCAACAGGGAGACTGCAATAGTCATCCAGAGCCCTTTCAGGAAGAAAGGGATGCTATGGATTAACTGCTGGGTGTAGTAACCCCACATCGTCTCATTCCCACACTGCTATTTACACGGCCTGTCGGAAAATCAATCTCTTCTGCCACCAGGTCGAAAGCGATTTAAGTAAGAAGTATAAAACCAGGTATAAAGCTGCCACGGCAAAAAAACCTTCTGCAGGCATAAAACGCTCGTTGGTCAAAATCTGGCCTGCTCGGGTAAGCTCCATGACGGAAATCAGCGAGAGGAGCGAACTGTCTTTCACCAAAACAATGGCCTGGCCAAGGAGAGGTGGGATCGTCACCCCGATGGCTTGGGGCAAGATAATGAAACGAAGGCGCTGAAAATAATTGAGACCCGACGAGGTGCCTGCTTCGATCTGTCCGGTGCTGACGGACTGCATCCCAGCTCGTACGATCTCAGCCATGTAGGCCCCGCTGTTGAGCGTCAAGGCCAGGATCCCTGTCTGAAGCTCAGGAACTCGGAATCCCAGGCTGGGAAGCCCAAAGTAAAAGAAATAAATCTGCGCTAAAAGGGGAGTGGAGCGGATTGTTTCGATGTAGGCGGCTGCCGGAGTTGAAAACAAACGAGATTTGGACAAACGTCCTGCACAGGAAAGGATTCCCACAAGAAGGCTCAAGAAAAGGGAAACGAAAGAAATCCACCCCGTTGACAGAAACCCCTTCAAGAACAAGGGGTAATACTCAAACATTACCCGGAAGTTAAAATACTCCAGCATGCCGCCTACCACTCCACAGAGGTTTAATGATCTTTCTTCCAATCCAGGGTCTTCACCCAGTATTTCAGCAATTGCTCCTGCCTCCCATCGGTCTGGATCCAGTCAAAGAAGAGATTGATCCACTGGACCAGCCGTGCATCATCTGGGCGAACGGCAAAGGCCAGAGGCAATTTGGACAGTTGACCCGGAAGGAGCTCGATGCTTCCCGGAGGAAATTCTGCCATCTGGCCGACCACGGCGGTATCATCATTGACACCAATGTCTGCATGGCCTGCGATCACGGCATTAATGAGAAGGGGGCCTCCTCCCTTGTACGCTTTTTGTTGGGCCTTAGGCAGCACCCTCTTGGCGTCTGCTTCGCCTGTGCTACCCAGCAGGACAGCCACATTCACATTCTCCTTATTGCACTGCTCGATCGTCTTGAACTTGCTCCCCTTCTTGGTAAAAATGATACTTCCCGTGTAATAGTAGGGTTGGGTAAAGGAGACTTTCAAGGCACGTGCCAGCGTGGGCGTCATATCTGCTGCCAGAACATCTCCCTTCTTTGAGAGAAGCGCAGGAAGTAGACCATCCCAGTCATAATCAAGAAACGTCACCTTGACACCCATTTCTTTTCCCATCAGGTTGGCAACTTCCACAGCGTATCCGGTCCGTTTGCCATTCTTATCGATGAAACTGAATGGGGTTCCCTGTGTCTGGCAAACAATCCTGAGTTCGCCATTCTTGACGATGTCATCCAGGGTATCTGCGGTTGCCACGCCGTAGAAACCCAATCCTAAAACAACTGCCAACATCCAAATCCACCACGTTTTCTTCATGTTCCTTTCTCCTTTCTGTTTTTATCCTATGTGGGTGCCATGGAAGGACAGTGGGATTACACTGCCTCACCCATCCGAAACCCTTCCAACGTCATGATCCCCTTAAGACTTCACCTCCTTTCAACGACCGCGATGGCTCCTCTAAACGGTCTCCTGTCCATGGGAATCTGTCCCGGTCATCTTTGCCCCTAGAACTCTATCTTCTCGTCCAAGGCAATGCCTCTCTGACTCAACTGCTTCATGAAAGAATCATAGGGGATGTCAGTGGCCGGAGACAAAACCCCCTTGCCCTTGATCTCTCCGCTCGCAATCATGCAGGCCACGATGCTGGCCGTGTAACCGACTCCCAAGCTCATGGCCATGAGTCCGGTCTTTAGATCCCGCTCGATTAGGAGGTTAACCACTATCTTCTTCTTTTTCCCATCCTTCAGCCCGGCAAAGACGTTCTGCATCACTGCCAAATCCTTCTCATCCTCCTTGTATTGGAGTTGAGGTTCTAAGAACTTCACCATGAACTGGTGAGGCGTAATCTCGCCGGGCAGCCCCGCCACTGGCTGATCGCTCAGGAAGTGGAATTTCTTCAAAGGCCGCCAGAAGGCACACCACCCAGGCCAACGGAGGCTGTAACGGCCGGTTTCCTTGATGGTCTTCGTAACCCCCAGCAGATCCGTAAAAAAAACCGCGTTACCATTGGGAAGGGCCTCTAACCGGCCAAGACCTGGAAAGTCGATCTCATGAATGAAGTCATTGTCCTGTTGATCATCCCCAGAAATGGTCACTTTTTTCCCGTTCTTAATGAACACGGCTTCTCTCTTCGAGGATTTCAAAACCATATCCCAGTTCCAACTGATCTTGTAATTCATGGGATTCGTGCAGGCTTTCTTCTCAGGAAGTCCGCCACAATAGGAGTTAAGGACATGAACTTCGTCAAACTGCTTCACTGCGTGACCGTAGATGACGAGGTCGATCCCCGGGTCGAGTCCACATTCAGGCATGATGGCTATCCCCTTTTCCACTGCCTGCTTTTGGAGAGGGCGAACCTCGTAGCCGTAATTCGTATTCACTAAACCCACCCCGGACTCGATGGCTGCTTCCGTGATTGGCTTCAAATACTGTGCTGGCAGAACATCAACGACCACCTGGACGTTTTCCCTCATCAGAGAGACAAGCATTTTCTTGTCCTTGGCATCCACGTGGACAAGTTTGATTTTGTTCATATCGAGATGCTTTCGAAACGGCGAAAGGCTTTCCGGAAAAGCATCGGCGCAAACCACTTCACTCACGTCACGGTTCCGCGACAAATCATAAAGAATCGCCTTGCCCTGAATTCCGCATCCCCCTAAAACCAGAATCTTCATGGACATATCCTCCCTTCAATATGAGCGTTTCTATTCTATCAGGAAAAATTCTAAAATCAACTAAAACTTTTGAGGGATAAGCAATCAGTCACCGGCGGCTGAGAAGGTGTTAAAAAATATAAAATCCCGACAAAAATAAGTCCAGGCCCGCAAGGATGGTTCTCTTGGAGAACTTTGGAGCCGAACCTCTTACAGTCAAACTCGGGCGATCCAATGGCAGTAAATTCGTGCGCTTACCTCCATGAAAGGTTATCCAACCTATGACGCCCGGCGTTCCAAAGTTTCGGAAAGAGAGCCATCCTGAAAGGGCCAAGGACAGTGAAGACCAGTCTTCTCGCACCTCCAGTATGGTTACGTGTGAACCACCGTCGCCTCCCTCGTTGACAAAGTCTCAAAGTTATGTGAGGGATTAAGCAATCTAAACTCGTTAATGATTGATATGAAGACAAGGCACAAGAAAGACAAGATTCCGTTGGACGGAGACGTTATACGACATGACTTTCACAAATACCACGCATTAGGGAACGACTACATTGTCATCGACCCAAACAAAACCAAAGCGAAGCTCCCCGCCCACAGGGTGGAGCTTCAATTCCACTCCTTGAATATAAAGCCGACGCCGATCCGGTTCACAGAGTGGTCGTAGTCCAGAAGGCTTTCGCCATATCCAAGAAAATACTGCACATACCCACTGACCCATTCAAGGAGTGGGAAACTCCATTCAACCTGCAAAGCGCCGCGGTTATGGTGAACACTGAAATTGTTCCTGAGCATCGCTCCGAACCTGTGCTCCTTCAGGAAATAGTACCCCCAGATCTCCCCGTAGCCCAGGTATTTTTCGATATCGGGATTGTCGTCATCTTTGCTGCTTTCCGGAATGCGGTACCATCCTTTCACGAGAAGAGAAAAACGGTCTCTCTCTCGAGACCTACGCTCCCCACGATACGGTTCCAGCTTCTCGACAAGGGTTCCGATTGGCCGTTGGACTGGTGGTTCATACCCACATTGAAGAAGCGTCCTGTCAGCCCCAGGATATCAAACCGGGTTCTGAAGTTGAGAAGCAACTCAGGCTCGTAGTTTGTCTCCCGGAATGGGGAGGAATCATCGAAGTTGTACAATTGCCAGAAGGATTGTTGTGTGTAAGCGAACCACAGATCCATATCCTTATTGAGAACATCCTCCAGGAGTTTCACCTTCACACTCAGCTGGAATTTGACCTCGGATCGCATCACATCCTTATCAGGGTCGCCTTCTTGTACCGCAGCGGCATTCGGCGAGAAGTTGTATGTGAAGGGAAGGATGTAATTGGATCGATGGGGCCTTATCGCGAATTTTCCTCCGCGGGTCTCGCGGTCCAAATCCCAGAGCCGCGAAAAGTAGGATTCCTCCTCCATTCCTTTCGGAGTTTTCTCTGTTGACTCGCTCTCCTTTGATTCGGTGACCTCCTCCATCTTCCTGGAGTTGCGGCCGGCCAGTTGGTCATAACACTTCAGTCTCTCTCCATCGTTTTCGATCGCTGCACATTCAGCCATGTTCTGGGACAGGTCCGCCGCCTGCACCGACACCGTCCCCAGCAGAAGCAGAGAGCTCAATGCGTAGATCAAGAAAGCTCCGACACGCAAACTTGATGCTTTTTCCCTCAGTCCCATTTTCATATCTCTTCCTCTTTCTGCGGATATCTGTCTCCGAAGGCGCCTTGGGCAATGATCTCGATATCCTTGCTTTGCTCAATAACGTCTTTCTTTGTCAAGAGTCAAGAATTGTCCTCAAAAGCTCTGACCCACCCAATACTCTATTAGTAATGCCTGACACCGAATGTCTATGGTTTACCGGAGTTATCTTGCGAGGAACTTGCCAACAGGAGAGAGGGACTCGGTATGATCGCACAGGATCTTGAAAACGGTCAGCATAGGAAAGGCGAGCAAAGCACCAATGATACCCCACATCCATCCCCAGAAGATTAGCCAGATAATGATGGCGATAGGATTGAGTGCAAAACGTGAACCGAGTATCATCGGTGTGATGATTTGGCCCTGCAGGGTTTCCAGAGCCACATAGATTACGGGCGCCAGCAATACCCGTCCGATACTGTCAAAGGTCAAGAAGGCTACAATAGTAACAATCGAAATGCCCATCAGAGGACCAAGATAAGGAAGGAAGATAAGACATCCTCCCATCACTCCCCAGAGTGCAGCGTTAGGCATACCGATCAGGTATAAGCCAATTCCCAGGGAAATCCCCGTGCAGATATTGATCACTGTCACTGTGTAAAGGTATCGTGAGATCTCGTGTTCCACGGCTCGTATGATTTTCAGGATCTCTTTCTTCGTGTGGAGCTTCGGGTAGAGCTTAATGAACTTTCCTAAAAACAGATCACCAGAAGCTAGAAGGAAGTAGAGGAGAATAAACATCACAGAACTTTTTACAATCACTTCCCTTGTGCCGGTTAAAACAGCCTCCGTGATGCCCGGGGTTTTTATTTCGACTTCCGGTTTCTTTTCAGCTCCCATTCTTGTGACCCTTTTCAACTCTTCAACCGCCTTGTTTGCTCCCTCGATGGGTTTACGTAAAAAGCTCACTTTTAGCTCGATTTGGCGTAAACTCTCCGGTGCTCTGTCAATCCACTGGGCCGCAGGTATAGAGAGTTTGACGGCACCATAACCCACACTCCCGAGCAACACGATGAGCACCAGAGCGGCTCCTACGGACTCCGGTATTCTGGCCCTTTTGAGAGCGCGAACTACCGGTCTGAGAAGAAAGGTGAAAAGCAATGCCAATGTGAGCGGCAGGACCAAGGCACGTGCAAAATAAAGCGTATAGAAAAGGACGATTATAAAAAGCCCTTTGAGTGCTATCGATCTAAACTCCATAGGCGTTTTGCCTTCGTTTCCAGACACGGAGTCAATCGTTCTGTCTATCTCCTGTGGTTGCATATCTTGTGGCAGAGACGCCATGCTCATAAGGGCTTCTTCCCTTGGATCAGCTGATCAGCGCTCAAACAAACTCTAAACCCGACATCCCAGTCCTCAGAGACTTCTTTCCTTTGATGAGACAGTCTCTTCCAGGCCTACTTGTTCTTCTTCTCGTGTTGGCCTTTCTCTTCTCTTTCAGGTTTCTCTGCGACGCTTTCTTGCTTTCATTTAACCCTTTGTTTCAAGTTGGGCGCTTGCGTTTTGAGATCGGTATTCTTAACAAAAATAAAATCGCGCTGGATAGCAAAATTGGCAAGAAAGACCAGAGACTCCACAACGGCTTTGGCAGCGATCACGGGCAATAGGGAGAACTGAGTCAGGACTTTGATCAGGAAATACGAAATTGAGCCGGAACAAATGACGAGAGCGAGATATTTGGGAAAGGTTCTGGTAACCTGTTCCCCGGAAAAAAATACCATTTTTTTCACTACGGAATAGTTATAGAGCATCGATACCAGGCGAGCGCAGGCCTGCCCCGCGAGAAGGTTTGAGGTGAGGCCGTAAATCAGTATAAATACCGCATAATCAATGAGAGCGGAAGACAAGGATGCAAGGGTAAAGCGAAAGAGGACAAAATATATCCTCATGGAGTCCATAATGGGGTTAAAGTGCGATGACTCATTCCCTTTGATGTAAACGGTTTGAATCGGCTGCTCAATGATCTGGCGCCTGGTGTACTTCCATGTGAGAAGCGTATCAAGGTCAAATTCGAACCCGTTCGAACCGATTTTCAACAGCCCCGGAAGAAACGATTTGGGGATGCCCCGAAGTCCGGATTGTGTGTCGGTCAGCTTTTGGCCTACCAACAGCCGGAATAGGAAGCTCGTCAAAATATTTCCGATCTTGCTTCGCAAGGGAACATTTTTACCGAATGTCCTTACGCCCATCACGAAGTTTTCCGGATGGTTTTTCAAAACCTCAGCCACCTTGAGGGCATCCTCGAGCAGGTGCTGGCCGTCCGCATCGATCGTCACGACCCCGATGTGATCGCCAAAATAACAACAGGCGTGATTAAACGCTGTCTTCAGGGCAGCGCCCTTTCCAAGGTTGATTGCGTGCCTGAGAAGTGTAACCTTTTGAATCCCTTCAATCGCTTGAAATACCGAGTCACATTGCCGGGTACTGCCGTCGTTCACGACAATGATTTTGGCAAACTCGGAAGCAGCCAACTGACGGACAAATCCGACCAATTCCTGAGGGGGATTATACGCCGGGATGATTGCGGTGAGTTCCATGGCCGATCGTTGACACCTCCTGCAAGAGCTTACTCCGCGGTCGGAGCTTTGACCTTTTCTGATTTCATCTTTTCCCTTTTTGCCCAGGCCAGGTTATTCTTTGCCAGTGGATTATTCGGGTTGAGTCGGACGGCCTTCTCCCCTGCCTCGATCGCCCTGTCCCATTGCTTCAGCGCATTGTAGGCGGCACAGATATTAATGTAAGCCGGACCATAGTCAGACTTCAATTTCAGCGCCTCTTCGGCCGCATCAATGCACTTTGTGAATTGGCCTGCCTCATAATACCTGAAACTCAATTCAAGAAGGTTCTCAGGAGTTCGATGAGTCTTCACCCTTTCCAAGGCGACCTGAAGCAGAGGGTTCCCTTTTTGGGTCGCACGAAGGTAAGCCGTCGCCTTCTCGTCCTCAGGTGCAAGATCAAGTGTGCTCTGAGCCAGGGTTGCCAGTTCAGTGAATTCCCTGCGCTCGAAATAGATATCCATTAAGAGATGTCTTGCATCCAGATGCGCAGGGACCAAAGCAAGCGTCTTGTTCAGGTTCTGGATCGCCTCATCGATCCGTCCCTGCCTTTTTAGGAAGCGCCCGTAATAGAAATAGGATCCGGGGTATCCGGTGTTGGAGACGACGGACCTTCTAAAGAAAGACTCCGCCTCGACCGGGTGGCCGGTGGCCTCCTTCAGTATTCCCAGGTTGACGAGAAGAAAGGAATAGTTGGGCGTCAAGGCAAGGGCTTTGTTGAAATACCGCTCCGCCCCCGCGTAATCGGCCTTTGCCATCAGGGCCAAGCCGTAATTCATAAGTCCCCTGCCGTTGTTTGGACTTTTTTCCGTGACGTCACGCCAGAGCGTCTCATCCGTGAGCCATACCTTGTTCCTCTGATACGTTCCGTATGCATAAGCCGCGAGGACGATCAATATTGCCACGACCAGTGCACGGTTAAATGTCTGCGCCGGCTGCACCGACTTTTTCAGATGAGATAGCCCCAGTGCAATGGCCCAGGAGACACTCATCGTCAGGCCCACGTAGGGGAAAAAGATCCGGTGGTCGTTCATGACCTCGGCAAGCGGGGTGAGGCTGGTTGGGAGCAGCGCAATGAGAAACCAAAGGATACCAAAGGAAATTGGTCGTCCTCTCTCTTTTCTTGATGAAGCCACAGCCGCCCACAACAGTCCCAGCAGAAACAATATTCCGATGAAAAACCGCCCATCCAGAAGGGTCTTGAATGGTGTCCAGTCTGTGTCTGCGCTCAGATCGATGGGCAAGAAGAAGGTCGTGAAGTAACGGAGAATGACAAAAGGTTGTGTGATGACATAGTGATAGAAAGACGATCCGCCCGCAACCCATGTGGCTGGCCCCATCCTTCCCATAAAGACCACCAGGATCCCGCAGAAGAGAAGCGAAGGCAGAACCTTCTTGAAGGAGGAAGCGAGGGCCGGAAAGTTTTTTCTGTGGAAGATCTCTGCCAGGGATATTCTCTTCTCAAAAAGGATGACATAGGCCAATAGCAATATGGGAAAGACTCCTGCCAATCGGTTTGGCGAGGATGCCGATTCCCGCGGGGATCAGATAGAGGTGCCATTTCCTGCACCGTGACGAATAGATGAAGAGCACGAGGGCAAAGAGAAGAAACTGGGTCGAGAGGGTATCCGAGCGGGCAGAGACGTAGTTGATCGTCTCTGCGTTGGCAGGGTGAAGCATGTACCAGGCGGTTGCAAAGAGCGCCAAAAACTTATTCCAGGGATGTTCCAACGATAGATTTACTATCTTGAAATAGAGAAGAAATATGAGCACCCCCTGAAACAGGAAGAGGATGAATGTGGTGAGATGAAAATAGAAAGGATTAAGGCTTTTGCCCAGCCAGTAATCGATGGCAAGGGTTGCCGACACGACGGGCCGATAGGACTGGTTGCTCGGCAGGGAGCTGAACGTCGTGCCATCTTTAAAAAAAAGGGGAATATTGCGGACATTTCGAATGTGGACGTTTTCGACGATGACATGGGAATCGTCAAAATGGAAGCCGTTCCTGAAATGATTGGAATAGGTAATGAGGGTCCCAATCAACAGAACGAAGGCAAGAATGAGGAAAACTCGGTTGGCTTGTCTTAGATGAAGTATCTTGTCCCTCGATGCACGCCTCCGGGACTTTTTTTATGTTGGATAAGAGTGCGCATTACCGAGCCTCGCCACTGAGGGTCCGAGATAAATATATCGAAGAGTCATTTGTAAAATAATCTTTGAGTGACGAAGCGTACGAATCTTAGTCGGTTTATTGCATGATATCAAGATGTTTGTCAAGCACTGGAAAGAACAAGAGCAGAGCCGAATCGGCCCTGCTCTTGTTCGTCTGACAATTACAGTGGGATCGTAAAGGGCGGGATCATGCCCCGCCCTCCCCTGCGATTATGGAGTGACAAACACGAAAGCAGAGGTGTATCCATAATCGATTAAATCCCAGTCTGATGATCAGCAGTCCGAAGCGTACCCGCATAGCCCCACGTCGTAGGTTCCTGTGGCAAGGCCGCTAATGATCGCATTCAAGCCCATAGGCACCTTGGTATTCTGCGGGACCTGCATACTCAGGAGTGTCCCACGGCTGTGATCGAACCAGCTGACTCTTTATAGCATATATCGAGAACGAGATTGCTCGCTCCACCCGCTGCCGAACTGCCAAGAGCCCTTGACCGAATTGACATAAATTTTCTGCCCTGAAGCAGAAATGGTCACACTCGCCGGCGGTGCGAGAAATTCCGAGCTAGTCGGGATACTAGCAGCACCGACTCAGCTGAAAAAGCCTGGGCAGCGATTCCTGAAAGCCCTGTGGCTCCAGTCGGACCTGTGTCTCCCGTAGGACCTGTGGCTCCGGTTGCCCCTGTGTCTCCCGTAGCGACCTGGCTCCGTCGCACCTGTGGCTCCCGTCGGCCCTGTGGCTCCCGTAGCCCCTGTGGCTCCCGTAAGACCTATTGGACTCCTGTGGTCCTAGTCGGCCCAATCGGCCCTTGCGGCCCAATCGGACCTGCTACACCCTGAATACCCTGATCACCCGTGCGGCTCCAGTCGGACCTGTGGCTCCAGTTAACCCGTGGTTCCGGTTGCCCCTGTGGCTCCCGTAGCACCTGTGGCTCCAGTCGGCCCTGTGGGTCCAGTTGACCCGGCGGTGAGTCCGGTGACACCCTAACTGCGCTGGCCTGGATCAGACCGGTGCCACTGCTAGTCCCATGTTGACGCACAAGGGTCGTACTGTCAGCAGTAGGTCATTGTCGTTGCCTAAACAGCGAAGCTCACGTACGCAGTCTGGCTACCTGCAGCGAGAACAGAGCTCGTGAGGATCACATAACACTGGATCCGGTCAGTAACCGTCACCCGATGGGTCCTGGTGCCGGTCGGTGCCGCTAAGAGTACCCGTATAGACCTGGTCGAAGTGGTCGTCCCAGTATTATCTAGTGTCTCCCGGGCGACACTGTTATACCTGTTCCAGTCGAGCCCTGTGGCCCGCAGTCCGGATCTCCTGTGGCTCCCGTGGCTCCTGTAGCACCCGGCGCTCCCGTATTTCCTGTGGATCCTGTGGCCCAGTCGCTCCAGTTCCCTGGCCCAGTCGCCCCGTAGGCCCTGTAGGTCCAATCGATCCATCGGCTCCTGTCGCCCCTGTCGCTCCCGTGTCGCCCTTTGCAGCCATGAGCGTCCAATCGGCGCCCTCGACGGGCTGGACGCCTGTAGTCGGGCTGAGTGCCAGCCAGGTCTGACCCAGGTCCGTTACAATGTCATCGAGTAGCATACGGTGTTGCAATCATCCCACGCACCGCGAAAGTTGCCGACACCCGTGGCTCCCTGTGGCTCCAGTCGGCCCTGTGCTCCCGTGGACCTGGCTCCCGTAGGACCTGTAAGCTCCAGTCGGACCTGGCTCCAGTCGGCTCCTGTCGCTCCCGTAGGACCCTGTAGCTCCAATCGGACCCATCGGCTCCAGTCGCTCCTGTAGGCCCCGTAGGTCCAGTCGGCCCTGTGTCACCCGTGGGTCCTGTCGGTCCAGTCGCTCCTACAGGACCATTCTGCAGATACTACCGCCCACATGGCGTAAGGAACGACTCCAAGCTTGCTCCTCTTGTTTCCTATCACGACAAGGTCGTCATTTTTTTTCTACTCGTTCCACCTGAACCCACATACTGCTGGGAAAAATCAACTCCAACGAATGGTGTCAATTCCGAGTCTCCAAGATAAGTCTTTATGGTCGTTCCTGATCAATGTGACCTGTTTCTCTTCAGACCATACCTCAGTTCCCCCCTGTCTCGGCATCCCATAGACTGAACCTAAAAGTATAGGTTGCGCCAGCCGTAAGAGTTGTCTTCTTTGTGAAATACAGCTCCTGCGTCACATCAGCACCCCATGCCGACACTCCTACTGACAGCAGGAATAACCCCATCACCAATGCCAAGTAATTCTTCTTCATTTCAAACCCTCCTTTCACGCTAGACCCTCCTCTAATAGGTCTTTTCTTTATCTCAGTTTTACTCATACTCACATTCATTTTTTCACTCTTTCCCCGACATTCAGCCTGATAGACTAACTCTGACAAATTAACTGTCCTACACGCGCAAATCCATAGTGCGCTCCTTCAAAGCCTCATGGCCCCCCCTTTCTGGTTATTGCTTAATGATTACAGTCTGCTATATAGCAAGTATTGTGCCAGCCGCATGTGATGTCTATAAGCGTTTGAAGTTATTGATATTTTTATGACTAGAAGAGCAGATCAGGCCATCAGCGAGGTTACAAAATCTGAAAATTCCATGTATAGAAATTTACCGCCCACGCTGTTTTCCACACTCTGAGAAAGGTCAACCTCTATGAAGGGTTACAGTGGCGTGAAGAATCCAAATGGTTAAAATACGCACATGGGTAGGCAAATCGTCAATGGATGGGTAAAATAGGATTGAGTTGCTAACAAAACCAAGAGCGAAAAATTGTACAGGAGGGTCGCTGGCTGCTCTGCATCTGTAGGTAGGCCAAAGACAATCGAGCAATCGGCCTGAAAAGCCAGTTCAAAGGAACTTCTTAAACCACGCCACACTGAGATCCGTTGCCCGCTGGCGATGGTCTGGATGGGTTAGCCGGTGGTCAGCTCCTTCGATGATGCGTATCTCTTTGGGAGACCCAAGAAGATGGAAGATCTCCCATCCCTGATCCATGGGAACGATTTCATCCTTCTCACCGTGAATCACCAAACAGTGGGTCACCTGCTGCAAGAGAGGCTGGAGGCGGTAGTTTAAGAGGTCGGTGAAAAAGGTCTCTCCCAGGAGAGGAATGTCCTCTGTCCCCTTTTTTGCTTCGAGATCATCGAGATGAAAAGGGGTCGCCCAGACCACCGATGTCCGAATCTCCGGATCTCTCGAAGCCTTGATTAACGAAACGTAGCCTCCAAGGCTTGACCCCAGGAGCCCGATCCGCTTTTTCAAGCCCCGATAGGATCGAATGAAGTTAATTGCGGAATCCAAGTCCGCGATCCTTCCGGTGATCGTGTTCTCTTCAATTTTCCCTTCACTCTCACCGCATCCCCTGAAGTCGAAACGCAGGAAAGCAATGCCTTCCTGAGTCAATTTTTCTCCAAGAAGCACATACTTGTCGCTGTCCTTGCTCGCGAGAAGACCGTGAGATGCGATGACACAGGGAGGCTTGGATTTATCAGGAAGATGGAGAACTCCAGCAATCTTCTGTCCTTCGCTTTCAAAAGAAACGTTTTCAGTCTTCATCACAACCTCCAGTCGTTGAACTACAGAGTTCATTGAGTCATTACTCACTGGTCATTCGTCATTAAGTTATTAAGTCATTGGTGATTAAGTTATTGGGTTATTCAAGATACTACCCATTCAACTTACTCACTGACTTAACTTACTCTACTTACTCAACCCACTCAACTTGTGATCTTTATATCTGCTTCTTTCATCGCCTTGAGATACTCTTCTTTTAGCTTCTCCTTTGGGATGCCGTGGTCAATGAAGTCCCACGGGAAGACCTCATCCAGATCTCTCGTCCGATGGACGAAGAAGTCTGGGTTGAGGCTCGATTCCCGAAAGGCCCGCGGCCAATTTCCCTGCCACCGATGAGCTTCCAGCAACATCTTCCCCACTCTCCGATCTCCCCTTGAGAGCAGTGCTTGGACATAGGCCCACTTCGGAAGGTCGTGGATCATATTGATCTGTTTTTCTCCCTTGAGTTCTCTTTGGATCGTCCTCAGTTTTCTCTTGAGCTCCTCTACGCTATCCAAGGCGGTCCACTGAAAGGGTGTGGCGGGCTTTGGGATAAAAGGATTGACACTCAGAACCAACTTCCATTTGCGTTTTTGCGTTTTGGGGTTCGAAACCACCTGATGGCGAATCCGCTTGGCCAGGTGCACAATGGCTCTCACGTCTTCATCCGTCTCTGAGGGAAGGCCGATCATGAAATAGCTCTTGATTTGAAAAAGGCCGTTCTCGACCAATGTGTTCACGGCCTCCAAGATTTCCTCTTCCTTGTAGCCTTTCTTCAACACCCTTCGAAGCCTCTCGGATCCAGCCTCGGGTGCAATCGCCACCGTATGGACATCGCTCTGATTCAGACACTGAGCAAGGGAAGGAGTGATCGCATCCACCCGCAAGGAACTCAACGAAAATCTTCCTCGCTGGGTCAGGATCGCCTGACACAATGGAAGAAGTTGTCCGTAATCAGAGACTGCCGTGCCTGCGAGGCCGATCCGTGGCTCCTTGGTTAGAGCTTCTACCGAAAGGGATTCGAGGACTGGGAGGCTTCGATTCCGAAAAGGATGATAGACAAAACAGGCGCCACAGAAACGGCAACCGCGGGGACAACCACGATTCACCTCCACCAACGCCATATCTTTAAATTCAGTATCCGCCGTGAAGAGAACCGATTGAGCAGGAATGGGGTCAAGATCTTTTACCCATCGCCTCTTGATCTGCCGCGGGAATCCTGCCTCCGGAACCATGGCCTCTATCTTTCCATCCGCCCCGTAAGTCACATGATAGAAGGCAGGAACATAAATTCCTTCAACGGCTCCGAGTCGTCTTAAGAGGGTCTCTCTGCTCGTCTCGCCCCTTGCCGAGAGAGCCGCTCGAATCACCTGGAGAAATTCCTTAATGACCTCCTCTGCCTCACCGAGTACGAAGAAGTCGAAGAAATCACTGAGAGGCTCCGGGTTTAAAAAAACGGCGACACCTCCCCCCGTGACCAATGGGGAACCTTTGCCGCGCAACTGTCTCTCTTTGGGAATGCGCGCAAGGTCCAGGAGCGTCAGGATATTGATGAAATCGTTCTCAAAAGAGAGTGAGAAGGCCAGGATATCGAAATCAGAGAGCGGTTTCTGAGATTCGAGGGAGAGAAGAGGAGTCTGAGTTTCGCGGTACTCCCGGAGGTCGTCCGGGTCAGGAAGGAAGGCCCTTTCGCAGACGACATCGTCTTCGGCGTTCAGACATCGGTAAACGGTCTGAAACCCCAGGCTGGACATGCCCACCGCATAGTGGTTGGGATAGATGAGACAGATCGCAATTCTTCCACCCCATGGCTTGTGAACCGTTCCCCTTTCGTTCTCAAGAATCTGTTTTGCTCTTTGAACGAGCTTCCAGGAAATCATTTTTCGTAAGTCGCAAGTCGTCAGTGGTAAGTGGCAGACTAACTATAACAGATTTTTCTCAGGTCACGGAAGTCTTGCCTGTCATAGACCTTTTACCCCTAACCCCTCACGCCTTACGAAACTAATCGGCCTGTTTTCTCAAAAACGTCGGGATGTCAAACCGATCTTCGTCCTCTACGGAGACTTCGGTCGATTCATCGAGTTTCACCTCATCGTATCGCTCATTCGTCTTCACCCGTCGGAGGAAGGCCGGGATGTCTCTGTTCTCTTTTGTGTTGAGAGACACAGGGGCAATCTTCTTCAATCGGGCGATGGTCGCGGCAGTGGTCGCTGTGGTGGTTGCAGCCGAGGTCGCTGGGACTGCTTTCTCCTCCGCCTTCCCAAAGCCGGTCGCAATCACCGTGACCCGTAGTTCGTCCTGCATGGTGGAGTCAATCACCATACCCCAGATGATGTTCGCATCTTCGTGAGCCTCTTTGTGAATCAGCGTGGTGGCCTCGTTGATCTCGTTGAGGGTCATGTTGGGTCCTCCCGTAATGTTAATGAGGAGGCCTCGGGCTCCTTCGATAGAAACATCCTCTAAAAGAGGACTCGAGATCGCCTTCTGTGCCGCTTCTACAGCTCGACTCTCACCTGTGGCCATTCCTGTCCCCATGAGGGCCACTCCGGTCTCCAACATGATGGTCCGGACATCCGCAAAGTCTACGTTGATAATTCCGTGACCCACGATAATGTCAGAAATCCCCTTGGCCGCATGGTAGAGTATTTCGTCCGCCTTCTTGAAGGCCTCCAGGAGGGTCATACTTTTCCCGCTGATGCTCAGGAGCCGCTGATTTGGAATCGTAATCAAGGCATCGGCGCTCATCCGAAGGTTGGCGAGTCCCTCTTCAGCCTGTCTCATCCTTTTCTTTCCTTCAAAATGGAAAGGCTTCGTGACGACGGCCACGGTCAGGGCTCCCAACTCCCGAGCGACCTCCGCGATCACCGGGGCGCCTCCTGTGCCTGTACCCCCGCCCAGCCCGGCTGTAATGAAGACCATGTCCGAACCCTTGAGGGCCTCTCGAATCATCTCGATGTCTTCCAAAGCAGCCTTTCTCCCGATCTCCGGATTCGCTCCGGCCCCAAGACCCTTTGTGAGGGTTGTTCCCAATTGGAGTTTGAAGGGGGCTTTGCTTGCAGCAAGGGCTTGAGCATCGGTGTTGGCTGCAACAAAATCGACACCGGAGAGTTGATATGAAATCATCGTATTGATGGCATTGTTGCCACCTCCCCCAATACCGACGATTCTGACCTTGGCGGCTAAACTCTTGTTCTCGTCGAATTCGATCATTTCTCCCTCCTCTGTGGAGATGGAATACTGGAGCGATGGAATAATGGAATGTTGGGTCTCAAAGATTTCTTGATTTCTCCCAGACTTCCCATATTCCAATCCCCCATCATTCTCTCAAAAGAACTCACCAATCCACTCCTTCATGCGATGGGTCACCTTACTGAAAATATTCGCTTCCCCGATCTTGAACCTGCTTTGGGTCTCGTGCTTGCTCCCGTAGAGGACAAGACCCACTCCCGTCGCATACATCGGGCTATGCACCAGGTCCACCAATCCGCCGATGCCGATCGGTAATCCGCGCCGAACGGGTAGGTTGAAAATCTGCTCGGCGAGCTCGGGCAGTCCTTCCAGCACAGCGGTGCCACCCGTAAGGATGATGCCTGAAGCGATGAGGTTTGCATATCCTGTCTTCATCACTTCGTGGTGGACCAAAGTAAGAATCTCTTCAACTCGCGGTTCAACGATCTCTGCGAGAGTCTGTCTGGACAGGACTCGAGGGTTTCGACCCCCTACGCTCGGAACTTCGATCGTCTCATCCTTTTGGACCATGCTCGCCAGGGCGCATCCGTAACGCTTCTTGATCTTCTCCGCCTCTTCCAGCGGCGTCCGAAGCCCCATGGAAATGTCATTGGTGATGTGATTTCCCGCCAGCGCGACGACTGCCGTATGCTTAATGGCGCCATTGGAAAAGATCACGAGATCGGTCGTTCCTCCACCCAGGTCGATGATGGCAACGCCCAATTCCTTCTCCTCAGGCATGAGCACCGCTTCACTGGACCCCAGTTGCTCTAGGACGATGTCATTGACGTCCAGCCCCGCCCGATTGGCGCATTTGATGATGTTCTGGGCAGAGGTGATAGCTCCCGTAACGATATGAACCCTTCCTTCGAGTCGGATCCCTGTGATCCCGACCGGATCCCGAATGCCATCCTGCTCGTCCACAATGAACTCCTGGGGAATGATGTGAATCACTTCCCGGTCCATGGGAATGGCCACGGCACTCGCAGCATCGATCACACGCTTCACATCGTTCGAGGTAATCTCTCGATTCTTAACCGCAATCACTCCGTGGCTGTTGATCCCCTTGATGTGTCCCCCTGCGATGCCCGCATAGACCGAGGTAATCTGACACCCAGCCATGAGCTCGGCTTCTTCGATGGCCTTCTTGATCGACTGAACCGTGCTGTCGATATTGACCACGACCCCTTTTCTCAGGCCTTTCGATGGGTAGGTCCCAAGTCCAATGATGTCCACCTGACCCTCGTTGATCTGCCCAACCACCGCACAGATCTTTGTGGTTCCAATATCGAGCCCCACCACCACCGCTTCTTTCTTACCCACTTCGGCCTCACCTCCTTTTGGACCCGTTTTTGTCCGGGGCCTTTTTAACGACGACCCGGTTGGGATCACTGCAATCGATGGAGACCGCAGAGATCTTTCTCTTCTGAAGATCGGCCCACACCATGGACACACGCTTCAGCTTCTCTCCAAAATCGTCCCATCCCATGTCGACTCTCACTCCCCCTGCCTTGGTGAAACATTGAATGCCGAAGATCTTTTCGAGATGGATCTCTGAAATGTCTTCTAAAGGATCGACCCTCTCCTTCTCTGCCATCCATAACAGCTCCATCGCCTTCGTGATGGACTGCTTCGTCTCCTCAGGCTCGCGGTCCAACGCTTCCCGATTCAGCCCCGTCACGATAGGATAGTTGTATCGATCTCGATCTCCAACCCGGGCAAAAATCACGCCTTTGGCGTCAATGTAGTAGAGATCCTCCAGTTGGATGATGGCGATCGGCTTTCGTTCCTGAACTTCGATCATGATTCGGTTGGGAAAAACTTTTCTGACACCCACGGCTTCAATCCAGGGATGAGACTCTAACCGTTTGCCAATGTCCTTCACTCGCACGGTGAACAGATTGGGCATCCCCTCGATCGAAGCCAACGAGAGAAGGCTTTCCTTCGTAATCTTGCCACATCCCTGAACTTGTATATCCCTGACTCGAAACGAGGGGTTTGCGAGTAGTTGGGTATACGCTTGATGACCGAAGAAGACGAGAAAAGAAAGAATCAAGAGAGCGGAAGAGACCTGGATGGCCTTTTTCAACACCTTTCGGAATTTTTCTCCGCCCTGACCCTCGGTCTTCCTTTCGGGTCGAAAGAACCTTTCTCGTTCGATGGTCTCTGACTCGTCCATCCTGTTCCTCTACGTCGCACTCTCCATCTTCAAAGAAGCCCCCAACAGGATCCGTTCCGCCAGCTCTTCAAAGGCAATCCCCGCATAATTCGCTGCTTTCGGCAGAAGACTGGTCTCCGTCATTCCCGGCATGGTGTTGACCTCTAACACGAAAGGGTTCTCTCTCTCATCGAGCATCAGGTCGATTCGGGCAACACCAGAGCACCCCAACGCTCGAAAAGCCCTCAGGCTCAGATCCTGAGCGGTGAGGTATTTCTCTCTTGGGATTCGGGCAGGGATGATGTATTCTGTTTCCCCCTTGGTGTACTTGGAGTGGAAATCATAGAAGCCGCTCTTGGGAGCAATTTCAATGATGGGCAGAGGGAGACCTTCGAGAATCCCGACGGTAATTTCTCTGCCTTTAATGAATTCCTCCACCAAGATCTCCTCGTCGTATTGGCCCGCTTTCTTCAGGGCCGGGATCAACTGTTTTTCCTTCGTGACAATGGAAACCCCAATCGTTGATCCCTCCCTTGCGGGTTTAACCACAACGGGTAAGGGGAGAGAAATCTCTCTCTGAAGTCCTTTTTTGACCTCCTGCACGTGCAAGACATCAAACATCGGGGTCGGAATCTTCTCGTAATGAAATATCCTCTTGGCCATCACCTTATGAAGGGCCAACGCACTTGCCAGAACGCCTGACCCCGTGTACGGAATCCTCATGAGTTCAAGCATGCCCTGAATCGTTCCGTCCTCTCCAAATTTCCCGTGCAGTGCCAAGAAGGCACAGTCGATCTTCTCTTTAGACAATGTTTCGGCAATGCGATGGGTGACATCGATCGGTTGGGCTTGATACCCTTTGGTCGTGAGTGCTTTAGCGATGGCCTTCCCGGTCTTAAGAGAAATGTCCCTTTCTTTTGACATCCCTCCCATCAGCACGCCGATTCTCTTTTCCTTAGAGTGATTTTTCACTCTCCAACCACCTTTACTTCTCTCTCGAGAGAAACTCCCTTTTCTTCAGAGACCTTTTTTTCCACCCATTCCATCAGATGGATGACATCCGTGGCAGTGGCGTTTCCAAGGTTGATGATGAAATTGGCATGGCGCTCCGAAACCATCGCCTGGCCAACCTGATATCCTTTCAAGCCCGCTTCCTCGATCCACCGGCCTGCACGCCCTCCGGCTGGATTTTTGAAAACGGAGCCCGCACTCGGATAGTCCAAGGGTTGTTTTTTCCTTCGCTGCTCCGAATAGGATTTTATCCGTTCGACCATCTCCTTCTTTTTCCCCTTCTTCAACTGGAACTCTCCTTTGAGGATGATCCATTTCGAGGGCAGGACCAATCCCCGGTAAGAGAACCGAAGTTTCGAGCGGGGCCTTTCGACGATGTCTCCATTCTCTTTCATCAGCGTTATGGAGAGGAGAATATCCTTGAATTCGGATCCCCAGGCACCTGCGTTCATCGCCAGGCCACCTCCGACGGTCCCTGGAATTCCGTAAAAGGGCTCGAATCCTGTCAGCCCTTTCTGAACGGAGAATTGAACCAAACGTTGAAGAGGAACTCCTGCCTCTGCCTCCACAACCTCTCCCTCGACACGAATCTTCTTCAATCCCTGCATCAGATTGATCATCCACCCCCGAATCCCCTTGTCCCGAACGATCACATTTGTTCCTTTTCCCAGAATCATGACGGGGATAGATTTCTTTCTCGCGTAACGGACCACCTTCTTCAGTTCGCCGACATTCCTCGGAAAGAGAAGAGCATCGACGGGTCCTCCTACCTTCATCGAGGTGAATCGCTTCATGGGCGCGTTGAAAAGGACTTTTCCCTTGATTAATCTTCGGATCTCTTCCCGATAATCGATGGTCATCCCCTTGACCCATTTCATTGGCCTAACATGGCGCTTCTATGACACGACCTATGTTCAAGGATTCGGGTGAAGAACGAAAGTGCCGATTTCCCTCCATCTTGTCTATTCCTTTGGACCCTTGAACCCTAGATCCCTTGGACCCCTGTTTTTCATAACCGCTTTACCAACTCATCCGACACCTGCCAGATGTCACCGGCCCCCAGAGTGATGACCATGTCCCCCGGTTGAAGCGTCTTGAGCAAATGGTCCACAATTGTCCTCTTACTCTCCAAGAAGGTGACATCCTTGTGCCCATGCTCTCGGATCCCCTCGTAAAGGGACCTGGTCTCCACCCCTTCGATCCGATCCTCACCCGCTGCATAGATCTCGGTAAGGATGAGAACGTCCGCGTCATTAAAAGCGGATAGAAATTCTTTGAAGAGGGCCTTCGTTCGGCTGTA
This sequence comes from uncultured delta proteobacterium, assembly GCA_963695895.1. Classification (GTDB taxonomy): domain Bacteria; phylum Desulfobacterota; class BSN033; order BSN033; family UBA1163; genus CAVOIK01. Next base: position 79,234 of record CAVOIK010000022.1, on the reverse strand, counting down.
CCGGTGAGGCTGGAAAACCACCACAATCCTCCTCTGCCAACCTGTCCTTGCAGCCTTCAGTGTAGCCATGATCTCTGTAGGATGGTGGCCGTAATCATCGACCACGGCAATCCCTCTTTTCTCGCTTTTGATCTGAAACCGCCTCTGGATGCCGCCGAAGTCCCGTAGTGCCTCCTGTACCACCTGGAAGGGAATGTCGAGCTCAAAGGCCGTAGCCACCGTAGCCAGAGCGTTATAAACATTATGGAGACCTGGCATACGAATGGACAGCCGGCCGATCTCCTGCCGATGGTGGAGAATGTCAAACGTGGTCGTCAGCCCCTCAAAGACAATTTCTTTGGCCTGAAAGTCAGCCTGGGTCGTAAGCCCGTAGGTGGCAAATCGCTTCTTTAATTTTGGGATCAAGCTCTGAATCTGGGCATGATCCAGGCAGAGCACGGCCAGGCCGAAAAAGGGAATCTTGTTCAGGAAATTGAGAAAGGCCTCCTTGATCTCTTCGATCCCGGAGTAGTAATCGAGATGATCTTCATCAATATTCGTAACGACGGCAATGGTGGGCATGAGCTTGAGAAAAGAGCCATCACTCTCATCCGCCTCAGCCACCAGAAACTCACCCTGCCCCAGCCTTGCGTTGCTTCCAAGGCTGTTCAGCCTTCCACCAATCACGACCGTCGGATCGAGTCCTCCGGCGGCAAGGACTGTTGCAATCAGGGAGGTCGTTGTCGTCTTTCCATGAGTTCCGGCAACCGCAATCCCAATCTTCATCCGCATCAACTCGGCCAGCATTTCAGCTCTTGGGATCACCGGGATGAGTCTTTGCTCAGCGGCCTCCACTTCCGGGTTCCCTTTGCGAATGGCGGAGGACACGACCACGACATCGGTTTCCTTCACATTTTCCTTGCGGTGGCCATAAGAGATGTCGCACCCGAGAGAAGCCAGTCGTCGGGTCACCTCCGTCTCCTTGACGTCAGAGCCACTGATGTGATAGCCCAGATTGAGCAGGACTTCAGCGATTCCGCTCATGCCAATCCCGCCGATGCCCACAAAATGGATATGTTGAATTCTCCCTCGACGATACATGCTCAACCTAAAGACTCATCTCGCGAGAGGCTAAAGGTCCGTGAGATTGGAGGCGAATCAGTTGCCTCAGAACTCTCTGAACCTCAAATCGTGTCCACATTTTTCCACACGCTAACGCATAGCAATGGTCCACGATCTCCTGGGCCGCTCTCGGCCGGGCCATCTTCTGGATCGTGTCCTCCATCGTCCTGCGTTCCTCTGGATGGTTGACCATCTGGAGAATCGCGTGAGACAATGACGCTCCGCCCAACTCCTCATCCCGGATCATCCTTGCCGCCCCCATGGCAACCAACTTCTGAGCGTTTAGGAGTTGGTGCTGATGAGCCGCATGGGGATAGGGGACAAGAATCGCTGCTTTGCCACAGACAGCCAATTCTGCGATCGTGCTTGCCCCGGCCCGGCAGATCACCACATCCGAGGTTGCATAACAAGAACCCATATTCTCAAAGAAAGGTCTTACCAAGGCATCGAACCCCTTTTCCTGATACCCTCGAGAGACGAAATCGAGATCGATCTTTCCGGTCTGGTGAATCACCCTGAGGGAAGACTTTATCCCTGCGAGAGCATCCAGGGCCTCTATCATGGCCCGGTTGATCCGGTGTGCTCCTGCACTTCCTCCAAAGATGAGAACCGTGAATCGTTCTCCCTCTGTGCCAGCCGCCCTGTCTGTCTTCTGCTCAGACACACAGGACAGTAGATTTCTTCGAATGGGCATTCCTGTCACAAACGTCTTTCTCTTTGGAAAGAAACGCCGGGTTTCTTCGAAAGAGACAAAGATCCTTTGACTGATCCACTTTAACCATCGGTTGGTCATGCCAGGCACCATATTCTGCTCATGGATCGCCCTATTGATTCTGAGCAGAAACGCAGCCACCACCGTGGGGCCCGAGGCGTATCCTCCAACACCGATGACCATTTGAGGTTTGGATTCTTTCAAGATCCGAAAGGCTTGCCCTATGGCTTTGGGAATCGCGCACACCCCTCGCATCGTCGCCACCAGAGACATCCCCTTGAGTGGCTTGGCCTCTATGGTCTTCAACGGGAATTTCCCTTCAGGTAACACCCTGGCCTCGATCCCTCTCTCTGTACCGATGAACAGGACTTCGTTCCCTTGCTCCTTATCCATGAACGCTTCCGCTATGGCGATGCCAGGGAAAAGGTGCCCTCCTGTCCCGCCCCCAGCGATCACACACCGCATGGAATGACCCAATCCAAAATCCAAAAGTGAAGCCTCAAAATTCCTAACAGCTCCGTTTCTGCTTTATTTCCAAAACCTCTCATTTTACATTTTTCTATTTGCATGAATCCTTGTTTACCTCCGCTCCACATGGGAGGAAAGCTGAAGAAGGATTCCAACCGCGACGAGGTTCGTCACCAGCGACGTTCCTCCATAGCTGATGAAGGGAAGGGTGAGCCCCTTCGTGGGGAGCAGCCCTAAAACCACTCCCATGTTGATCACGACCTGAAGGGAGATCATGAGGGTAATCCCCATGGCCAAATAAGCTCCGAAGCGGTCTTCCAGGGAGTAAGCGATATGAATCCCTCTCATCATGATAATGAAGAAGAGCAGAAGGACCACCATCGCACCCACGAGCCCGAGTTCTTCCCCAACCAGAGAAAAAATAAAGTCCGTATGGGGCGCAGGAAGGAAGAAGAGCTTCTGTTTTCCTTCGCCCAGTCCCACTCCAAAAAGACCCCCGGAACCAAAGGAGAGGAAAGATTGAACAATCTGGAAACTGCTTCCGCTGGGGTCCTCCCAGGGTCGAATGAAACTGAGCAGTCTCCGATAACGATAGGCGGCACTGGTCAGAAAATAGTAGACGATCGGAACGGCGAGCAGACACGAGCCCGCCAGATAAATGACCCTGGCCCCGCTGACAAAGAGGAGGAGAAATACCATAACCGTCAAGAAGGTCGCTGCGCCAAAATCGGGTTCTTTCAGCACCAGAGCAATGACCCCACCGGATAGTACGATCGTCGGAAGAAATCCGAACGAGAAGCTCCGAATCTTTTCCTCCTTCTTGGTCAGAAAATAGGCCAAGAAGATGACGAGGCCCAGCTTGGCGAACTCCGAGGGCTGAAAGGAGAACCCCTGGACCTTGAGCCATCGCATCGATCCTCCTGCGCGATGGCCAATACCGGGGATGAGGACGGCGATCAGCAGCAGGATACAGACTCCGAAAATGGGATAGGCCCACCGCTTCAATCTCCCATAAGGGAAAAACATCATGAAAACCATCAGAAGAAACCCGACGCCCGCATAAACGGCCTGTCTGATCAAGAAGTAGTACGGATCCTGAAAACGGTCACCTGCGATAATCGCTGTCGTGCTGTAAACCATGACAATCCCAAAACCCACCAGGGCAAGGACCAGGGTCAATAGAATGTAGTCGTATTTCCCTTTCCTTCTCATGAAGAGTCTCCGATCCGTCTAATCGTTTCCTTGAAGATCTTGCCCCTCTCTTTGTAGTCCCTGAACATGTCATAACTGGAACAGGCAGGGGACAGAAGAACCACGTCCCCTTTCTTAGCTGTTTGATGGGCCATGAGGACAGCCTCTTCGAGGGTCGGCGCCATGACCGTATCCGTCAACGTCCCAAGTTCTCGCGCCATTCGCTCCTTGGCCTCACCGATCAGGATCAATTGTTTGACACGGTTTCGAACCAGATCTTTCAGAGGGCTGAGGTCTCCCTGTTTGTCCTTTCCTCCCGCAATCAACACCACAGGCTCGGAGAAACTCTGGAGTGATTTCACTACGGACCCAACGTTCGTCCCTTTCGAGTCGTTGTAGTAGCGAACCCCCTCGATCTCCTGTACGAACTCAAGACGATGCTCCAAACCTTCAAACCGACCGAGCACCGCTTCGACCGCTCTCCGGGAACAACCGAAAACTCGCGCAGCCGTAATGGCGGCCATCATATTTTCTACGTTGTGCATTCCCTTAAGACGCGCCTGGGCCAGAGGGTAGTCCTCCTCCGCCCCGTGGAGCCGGAGTGTCATCTGCTTCCCGTCTGAGAAGGCCCCCTCGGCCAGCCTTTCGTTCAGACTGAAAAAGATCTTTTTCGGCAAAATCTGTTTTGACAACATCATCACCGTCGGATCGTCTCGGTTAAGAACAGCGGTGTCTTCGCTGATTTGATTGGCAAAGATTCTCCTCTTTGCGTCCACGTAGTCTTGGACCTTCGCGTAACGGTCCAGATGATCCTCTGTCACGTTCAGGAGCACGGATATCCTGGGTCGAAACTCTTCGATCGCCTCGAGTTGAAAGCTTGAGATTTCAACCACGAGTACGTCCCAGGTCGTCTCCTCTTCGGCAAAAAGGATGAGAGGTTCTCCCACGTTTCCCCCCACACCTGCTCTCTTACCGTCTTCTTTTAACATCTCGCCAATCAGGAGCGTCGTGGTGGTCTTGCCATTGGTCCCTGTCACCGCAATCATCGGAGCGTGAATGAAATGGGAAGCCAGTTCAATCTCGCTGATGATTCGCGCCCCCTTCTTCAGTGCCCTTTGAATCGGTTCAGTGGCCAAATCCACTCCTGGACTCATCACGATCAGATCTTGCCTGAGAAAGGTCTCTTCTCGGTGGCCGCCCCATTCCACTGGAATCGCGAGTTCCTCCATGGCCCGAGCCGCTTCCGTCATCTCACCTTTTGGCCTGATCTCTGTAGCACTCACGATGGAGCCCTTTTGCTTTAAGAACCTCGCCGTCGCCAATCCGGTCTGAGCCAAGCCGACAACCAAAACCCTTCTTCCGTTCAAATCCATGTGCGCCATGCTTTTTCGCTATGCGCAAAGCGCCTGCCTGCGGCAGGCAGGCTAAGCGCTTGGCGTTTCATCTCAACTTCAGTGTGCTGATCGCCACGAGCCCCAAGATAATGCCAATGATCCAGAATCGGACGATGATCTTCGGCTCGGCCCACCCCTTCAATTCAAAATGGTGATGGATGGGTGCCATCCGAAACACCCTCTTCCTTCTCAACCGGTAAGAAATCACCTGGATCATTACCGAGAGAACCTCCATGACAAAGATGCCGCCCACGATGACGAGGAGAAATTCCTGCTTCGTCACCACGGCAATGGTCCCGAGCGCAGCACCGAGCGACAAGGAACCCATATCCCCCATAAAGACCTGAGCCGGATAGGTGTTATACCAGAGAAACCCGAGGCTCGAACCGACCAACGCTCCACACAGGATGGTGAGCTCCGCACTCCCTCTCACAAAGGGAATCTGCAGGTAGGCGGCAAAACGGAAATTTCCAGCAAGATAACAGAAGAGCATGAACGTGGCGCTGGCAATCAGATAAGGTCCAATGGCCAATCCATCCAGCCCGTCCGTGAGATTGACTGCGTTTGCCGACCCCACGATGACCAGGGCAGAGAAAAGAATGTACCAGTTTCCCAGATCCGGCGTGATCTTCTTGAAGAAGGGAAAGATCAACCGCGAGTCATGGTCAATTGTGCTGAACAGAATCAGGCTGGCCACCAAGCCCATGGCCATCTGAATAGGAAACTTGTATCGGGCTCTGATGCCGATACCGTTCTTGTCTCTGATCTTCTTGTAGTCGTCCAGAAAACCCAAGACCCCAAACCCTAAGGTGGTCAGCAAAACGATCCAGATGTACCCGCTCGTTAAGTCGGACCAGAAGAGAGTCGGAATGAGAACGGCCATCAGGATGAGACTTCCCCCCATGGTGGGGGTTCCGTTTTTCACCAGATGTCTCGCCGGAACGTCCTTTCGAATGACCTGCTGGATCTGAAAGGTCCTCAATTTCTCAATCAGCCATGGCCCAATGACAAAACTGATCAACAGTGCGGTCAGAATCGCGTAGATGGTCCTGAACGTGATGTATCGAAAGACGTTAAAGACGGAATAGAGGGTGTGGAGAGGATAAAGAAGATGGTAAAACAAGCGTTAGGCCCTCCCCTCTTGCAACCGCTCTGCGATCTTTTCCATGGCCATGCCTCTTGACCCTTTGATCAGAATCCAATCCCCTTCCTGGGCTACCTCACTCAATGCAAGAAGGGCCTCTGAGTGATCTTTCACACGTCTCACTCTACCGGCAGGAAATCCGTGATGAACTGCCGACTCAACGACGAGCGCCCCTTTTTCTCCCAACATCATGAGAAAATCGATCGGCAGTTCACTGATCTTTTTCCCAAGTTGTCGATGGGCCTCTTCCGAAAAACACCCAAGTTCAAGCATATCTCCCAGCAGCGCAATGGCTCTGCCCTTCCCTTTCATCCCCACCAGCACCTCTAAGGCCAGGCCCATCGAAACGGGATTGGCATTGTAAGTGTCGTTAATCAGTGTTTTCGCTCCAGGCAGAGGGATGATCTCCATTCTCATCGCATAAGGCCTAAACTGCTCCAGGGCCGCTTTTACGTCTTTCAAATCGATTTCGAAAAGGGAGGCCACGGCCACCGCCGACAAGGCATTCATGACGAAGTGTCTGCCAAAGGCTGGAAGGACGACCTCGGTTTCTTCATTCCCTGCGACCAATCTGAAAGAGGTTCCCGTCCGTGTGAGTTCTATCTTCTTGGCCCCCACATCGGCTCGGCCTTCCACTCCAAAGGTGATCTGTCGACCAGGAAATTCCTTCGCCAGCCCCACGACCCTCGGATCATCTCTATTCACGACGATCGTCCCCTCTCTCTTCACCCCCCTGAAGAGCTCTCCCTTCTCTTCCGTCAATCTCTCCAGGCTTCCCATCCCCTCCAGATGAACCCTCTGAATGTTGGTGATCAGCCCGATGTCAGGTTCGGCGATCTCCGTGAGCCGTCGAATCTCACCCACCACATTCATTCCCAACTCAAGGACGACGACCTTTTCTCTTTCAGTCAGATTCAATAGGGTCAGTGGGAGACCGATCAGGTTGTTGAAGTTTCCTTTCGTCTTGAGAATGGGCAAGCGAGTTCCGAGACACCCGGCAATCATTTCCTTGGTGGTTGTTTTCCCATTGCTCCCAGTGATGGCCACGAGAGGTGTCCCATATCTCCGTCTCCTCGCGCGAGCCAGATCGCCTAGAGCCTGAAGGCTATCCTTCACGGCAACGACCGTTTGGCTGCGATAACCGTTCCAACGAAAATCGCCAACCCGGGTTTCCTCGATCAGAACACCCGCGGCCCTTTTGTCGAGAGCCTCCAAGGCATAGGCATGGCCATCGAAGCGGATGCCTCTCAGGGCAATGAAAAGTTCTTTCTCCCTGATCGTCCTCGAATCCGTCGAGACTCCCTCAAAGAAGGCTCCTTTCTGTCCTTGAACGAGCCTGCCTTCGGTTGCTTTCAAAATCTCCTCAACAGAGAGACTCACGCTTCCTCCAGCGCCTTTCTCGCTTCAACCCGGTCATCGAAAGGAAACTTCTTTTTACCGAGAATCTGGTAATTCTCATGGCCTTTCCCTGCGATCAGAACCGTATCCGAGGGCTGAGCCAATCGTATCGCCGTCCGAATGGCCTCTCTCCGATCGGCGATGGAGAGATATCCCTTGGCTGACCGCCAGAGGCTGATCTCGTCAGGCCGCCATTTTTTCAGATTCAGTGTGCGAAGGCCTTTTTCAACCTCCTCCATGATGGCCACGGGATCCTCTGTGCGCGGATTGTCCGACGTCAGAATGCAGAGGTCACTGTACTTGCCTGCCACCTCGCCCATCAACGGTCGTTTAGTTCGATCGCGATCACCACCGCATCCGAAGACGGTGATGACCTTCCCGATCGCGGAGGAACCTCGAAAGGCATCCGAAAGCACACTTCGTAACCCCAAGAGAACCTGCTCCAGGGCATCCTTCTTGTGGGCATAATCGACAATGACGTTGATCCCTTTTTGATTTTCGACCTTATCGAACCTTCCTGCAACCCGCTTTACCGCTTCGATGCCCTCTTTCAGCACCGGGTTGGGGAGGTTCATGGCCACCCCGCCAGAAACTGCAGCGAGGATGTTGTACAGATTGTATCCGCCGATCAGCTCGGAATGAACATCAAATTCGCCCTGAGGTGTTCGAATGCGGCACCGGAGACCCTCGAAGGTCGATTCTATCAGGTGTGCGCTCACTTCCCCGGGGGATTTCAAACCATAGCGGACGACAGGAACGTTACATCCTCTCGCGATGATTTCTCCCTTAGGATCGTCACCATTCGTTATGGCAAACCGCTTAGGCTTCGGGCTCGTCGCCAGATAATGGGCAAAAGAGTTTTCGCTTGCTCTGAAAGTAATGTTCAAGGGTCTGATGGTAGTCGAGATGATCCGAAGCAAAATTCGTGAACACGGCAAGATCAAATTGACACCCGAGCACTCGATCCAAATCGAGGCCATGGGAGGAGACTTCCATGATCACGTGTGAGACACCGTTCTCTGCCATCTCCGAGAACATCCTTTGAAGGTCCAGGGACTCGGGAGTGGTGTTCACGGCTTGAATCACCGTTTCTCCATAACGGGTGTTGATCGTGCCAACGACCCCGACGCGAAACCCAGCCTTCTTCAAGATTGACTCCAGAAGAAACGTGGTCGTTGTTTTTCCATTCGTTCCAGTCACACCGATCAGTGTCATTTTCGACGAAGGGTGGCTATAGAAGTTTGTCGCCATCTGTGCCAGCGCTTGACGGCTGTTGTCGACCCGGACGAACGTCGCCCGGTGAGACTCTGAAAGCCCCTCCATCCTCTCCACAACCACGGTCTCTGCGCCGTGATCGAGGGCATCGGGGATGAAGAGGTGGCCATCCACCTCTTGTCCGCGAAGGGCAACAAAAAGAAATCCGGGCTTCACATGACCCGAGTGATACGCAATGCCTTCGATCTCTCTTTGCGTCTCGCCGATCACTTCTCTGATCTCAACCCCTTCCAACACCGTGTTCAGTTTCATGCATCGATCATCAGGACGGGGACTGGAACTTGAGATAACACAGGTCCCCTTTCTCGATAATAACTCCTGCCCTCGGAGCCTGTTCGGCTAATCGCCCTGTTCCTGAAACCTTAATGATGAGACCTTTCCCTTCAATCCGACTGAGGGCCACACGCATGGGCAGTCCGGCGAGGTCCGGCATGACTTCTCTCCCGGCTCCTTTCCTCACTTGGAGATCTTCCACGAATGAGCTGGTTCCTACCTGCTCGAGATCCATGGAAAGGTCGTCCTCGTTCTTCACGATGACCGTCCCCTTCGGATGAGCATGAAGATAGGGCAGCGCATTTTCCATGATGGCCTTAAATACCGGTGCAGCAACCACTCCCCCGTAGTTCGTTCCCTGGGGCTCATCGATGATCACCAAGAGGACCATCCTCGGATCCTCGACTGGCGCAAATCCCATGAAGCCACTGACGTACCGACCTTCTGCATATCCTCCCAATTGACCATCCGCCTTCTGAGCGGTTCCTGTCTTTCCGGCCACCTCGTATCCGGCAGGAATGGCTCCCTCTCCCGTTCCTCCCTTCTCAGTGGTCCCTTTGAGCACCGCCGTCACTTGTCTTGCCGCTTCTTCGGAAACCACTTTTCTTACCATCTCAGGTTGGGAAATTTGAAGGGGTTCTCCTTTTTCGTTCGTCACTCGTTCGACGATAAGAGGCTTCATCAGGGATCCGCCATTGGCAATCGCTGATAAGGCTGTAACGAGCTGAATGCCCGTGACGGAAATCCCTTGGCCAAAGGAGATGGTGTCCACAGCTACAGGGGACCAGTACCTCGGATGGTGCACGATGCCTCGGCTCTCCCCGGGCAGACCGATCTTCGTTTTTTCTCCAAATCCGAAAGCGGTGACATACTTGAACAGGCGATCTTTCCCCAGTTTCTCTCCCACCTTGGAGGCTCCGATATTGCTCGAAACCTTGATGATCTGTCGAAAGGTGAGCCATCCATGTTTGTGGACATCGTGGATCGTTCGATCGTAAACCTTATAAGAACCGTTTTCGCAAAAAAAGGCGTCTGAGGGCTTCACCATTTGTCCGTCGATCGCAGCCGCTGCCAAAAAAACCTTGAACAGAGACCCCGGTTCAAAAGGATCGGAAATGGCTCGGTTCCGCCAGATCCCTGAGCCATATTGGAGAAACTGGTTGGGGTTGAAGAAAGGATAGGTGGCGCTGGCCAGAATCTTTCCAGTGGAGGGTTCCATGGCGATCGCCATCCCTCCCTTGGCCCCCCATTTTTGAACGGCGGGACCTAACTCAGTCTCGACCACATGCTGGATCTGTTTGTCGATGGTGAGGACCACATTCTGATAATGTTCTTCCTGTTTCGAAGGGAGGGGCTCGTCCATCGCTATCCCTCTACCCAGGGCATCTCGGTTCATCTTCCAGACTTCCCCTTTTCCATTGAGCGAGGTGTCGTACTGGGACTCGATGCCTTCCAGGCCCCTTGAATCAAGGCCGACGAAGCCAACCACGTGTGCGGCCATTTGAGCGTTTGGATAAAACCGCTTATTCTCTTTCATGAGGTAGATTCCAGGAAGACGAAGTGCCTTAATCTGCTCCGACTCTCTGAGAGAAATCTTTCTCTGGACCCATTCAAAGGAACTCCCGCTCTTCAATCTCCGTCTCACGCTCTTCCCGATCCATCTGGAGGACCGAGTCAAGTCCACTCACGGTTTTTCCCAGATCCTTGATCTTTCGTGGGTCTGCGAAGACTGAATCGACTTCGATGCTCACCGCCAGCTCATTGCCTTGCCGGTCGTAGATCGTTCCTCGCTTGGGAACCAGAGGAATCTGCACATGTTGCTGTTGCGAAGCCAGCTTGTAGAGCTGTTCCTTCTGGAGAACTTGGAGTTGAAACATCCTCGCTCCCACGAGGATGAACCCGAGAAAGAGCACACAGGCGATGATGAACATTCGGAGTTTGAGCCAGTTGATCGACTTCTTTTTCATCGAATCACAACCACCTGGTCCGGTTTGGGTTTAGACATCCCCAGCTCCTCAACGGCTACCTTTTCAATCCGTCCATAGGACTTGAGCGTAGCCACTTCGAGCGTGAGTCTCTTCTTCATTTCAGCGAGTGATCGTCCTTCCTTCAAGGCACTGGAGATCTCATATCCCAGTTGGATCACCTGGATTCTAGACCACACAAAAAAGAGCGCGCTCAGGATGAAAAAGAGCAAGGGGAGCATGAAGAGGAGGAGTTTTCTCTTTCGGAAGCTTCGTTTTTTCTTCCCCTTGGGTTGCTGATCCATCCAAAGCACTCGATGCGCAGCCTTGTTCGTCCCTTTCGCCATCTTTTCCTCACACCCGCTCCGCACACCTCATCTTTGCACTGCGAGAGCGGGGATTTCTCTTTCGTTCGTCTTCGGAAGGTGTGATCGGTTTCTTGGTAATCACGCGGAGCACGGCTCCAGATTCTCCTTTCCCCTCTCTTCCCCTTCCCAGATTCCGGAAGGCTTCCTTCACCATCCGATCTTCCAACGAGTGAAACGAGATCACACACATCCGCCCCCCTCGTTTCAACACCGTCCATCCCGTCTCTAACATCTGTCTCAAGTTTTCTAACTCACGATTGGTGGTGATGCGGAGAGCCTGGAAGGTCTTGGTGGCTGGGTCAATCCGTCTGGAATGGAAACGTGAAGGGATCGCCCGGACAACGATCCTTCGGAGCACGGCGGTGGTTCTTATGGGCATCTTCCGTCTCTCCTCGACGATCGCTCTCGCTATTCTCCTTGCCCATCGCTCCTCACCGTATTCCCAGAAAACCTTGGACAACTCCTCCTGGGAGAGACGATTCACCCAATCTGCTGCCGTGTCCTCGAGACGCTGATCCATGCGCATATCCAAAGGGCCGTCATTCCTCAAGCTAAACCCCCTCTGAGCATCCTCCAATTGCATGGAAGAGAGACCGAGGTCGACCAGAATTCCATCCACACCCTCCACCCTCAATGATGGCAGGACCTCGGGCAAGTGGACAAAATTCTGTTGAACGAATTTTACCCGATCTCCAAAAGGTCTCAAGGTTTCCCTGGCCACACGGATGGCCTCTTCATCCCATTCCATCCCAATCACCATTCCGTCAGGCTCTGTCCGCCTCAAGATCTCCAACGCGTGTCCCCCTCCGCCCAACGTCGCATCGACAAAGGTCTGGTGAGGGCTACATCTCAGAAGCGAAACCACCTCCTCCACGAGAACAGGGATGTGTCGAAAACCCATCGACCGATAACCCGCTCCCCTAGAGACCAAGGTCGGCTAGGGTGTTTCTGATTTTGTCAAAATCTTCTTCGGCCTTTCGGGCCTCTTCCAGCCAGCGCTCCTTGGCAAAGATTTCGATTCGCTTCCCCTCACCCACAAGCACAACATCCTTTTGCAGCTTTGCATAATCCCTGAGTGTCTGAGGAATGAGAAGCCTTCCCTGTTTGTCAATGACACAATCGACGGCACTGGAATAGAAGAATCTGAAGAAGGCGCTTGTTTCCTTGCTGACGAGAGAGAAAGAACCGGCCTTTTGCTCTAAAGCGGTCCATTCATCCGCAGGGAAGGCGATGAGGCAGTGATCAAAATTGGTGATGACTAACTGCTCATTATATCGAGTGGTGAGGGTCTCTCTGAATTTTGCAGGGATACTGATGCGGCCTTTGCCATCAATGGTGTGTTCGTATCTACCACGAAACACGGGTTACACCCCCTAATTGAACCAGTTCATACCACCCTATCCCACTTTTCCCCACTTGAGCAATATATTTATAATAAAAAGTCCAGCTTTGTCAAGTAAAATTTTATAGTCAATTCAAAATACTTCCCTCATTTGGCCATCGACTCCACATATACGGTTCGGGGAAAACAAAGATGCTATATCTTGGGGGTTCTCCCACAGGTTATCCACAATAATTTATTCTGTCTGCCAATAATTGCAGCAGACACTGACGATGGGCTGTAAAGGGAGGTGATGGCAGAAGAGCAGATCGGGATGTGGTTGTAAAGGGCAAGTTGCCAAACCCGAGCCGATTCAATTTGACACGGTCCTTCATCCTGTCTAAAATGCCATTGATAGGAACACATCTCTCATAAGAAGGAAGGAACCATGGTTTCGGAAGCCATCAGAAAAAAGGTCGAGAAACTCCGAGAGGAGATTGAGTACCATAACTACCGCTACTACGTCCTCGATCAGCCGGAGATAACCGATGCAGAATACGACCGTCTGATGAGGGAGCTGGAGAAGCTTCGAAGAGCAGTATCCCTGAGCTTCGCTCTCCCAATTCACCAACTCAAAGGGTGTACTCACATGAAAAAGAAACGCTCAAAATACTTTGATATCAATGTGGATAAATTAACTGAGCAACAGGCAAGTCAAGAACTTGCTGACTTAGCGGAATTGATTGCTCACCACGACCTTCTGTACGAAGAAGCTCGACCAGAAATTACAGACGCCGAATATGATGAACTAAGAAGGCGCAATGAAGATATTGAAGCTCGCTTTCCCCATCTTATTCGCTCCGATAGCCCATCTAAGAGAGTGGGTTATCTCCCTCCAAGTGGATTGAGGAAAGTTCGTCATTCTGTCCCAATGTTGTCATTGAAATTCGTTTATACTTTCGAGAAAGTCAGCGATTTTATAAACAGCATACGTACTTTTATAATTGAGCTGAAAGATTCTTCTGCCCACTTTGATTTCGTCGCAGAACCTAAAATAGATGGCGTATCTTGTTCTTTGCGATACGAAAATCATAGGCTGATTCAGGCGGCGACCAGAGGTGATGGGCAAGTTGGTGAGGACGTGACCGAAAATGCCAAGACCATCAAGGATATACCCAAAGTACTTCCATCTAATTCTCCCAATCTGATAGAGATTCGCGGTGAAGTCTACATGACAGACGATGATTTCATCCGGCTTAACGAGCAACAGGAGAGTTCTGGCGAAAAGATTTTTGCTAATCCCCGTAATGCAGCAGCAGGAAGTCTCCGTCAATTAGACTCCAAGAATCACAGCTTCACGTCCTCTCCGCTTTTTTGCCTATGCTTGGGGTGAAGTATCCCGCTCTTTTGCAAAAACACAATGGGAGGCAAGAAGTCGTTTGGCGTCGTGGGGCTTTAAACTAAATGAACCTTCACGTTTAGTAAATAATCTTGAGGAGATCAAAGCTTATTATGAGGAGATGGAGAGTAAAAGGTCGAGTCTTGGGTTTTCTATTGACGGAGTAGTCTACAAGGTTAATCGGCTTGATCTTCAGGAAAGATTAGGATTCATAGTCCGCGAACCTCGCTGGGCAATAGCGCACAAATTCTCACCTGAAAGAGCACAAACGCATATCAAGTCTATTTCTATCTCTGTTGGCAGAATGGGAGCTTTAACTCCTATTGCGGAATTGGAGCCGGTCAACGTCGGCGGAGTCTTAGTCTCTCGTGCTACACTCCATAATCAGGATGAAATCGAACGTAAGGATTTTCGTGTCGGAGATCTCGTTATAGTTCAACGTGCCGGAGATGTAATTCCTCAAGTAGTGTCAGTTCTAATTGATAAGCGTCCTCTTGATGCTGAGCCATTCATTTTTCCGAATCGTTGTCCATCCTGTAATAGTGTAGCAATTAGAGAACCTGGTGAAGCAGTTTGGATCTGTACAGCAAGCCTCAAGTGCCCGGCTCAATTATTAGAGCGTTTAATACACTTTGCCTCACGCGATGCCTTTGATATTGAGGGGTTAGGGGAAAAGAATATAGAAATATTCTTTAAGGAAGGATTACTTAAATCACCTGCAGATATTTTTCGGCTCGAAGAGAAATTAGCTCCCTCAAATATTTTCAACTCTAACAAGAGGGAGAAAGAAAAATTCCTACCGTTGCAAGAACGTGAAGGATGGGGACCAGTTTCTGCAAATAAGTTATTTGAAGCCATTAGAAGACGTAAAGACAATTTCCCTTGACCGCTTTATCTATGCTCTCGGCATAAACCAAGTTGGAGAGGCTACTGCAAAGTTACTTGCTCGTAATTATGTATCTCTGAACAATTTCTTGAGCGGCTATGAAAGCAGCTCAAAACCGAAAATCCGATGAATACAAGCACTTGGAAAGCATCAATGGTATTGGGCCAATAGTAGCTGATAAGATTTTGGCTTTTTTTGCTGACCCCCAAAACTTCTTCAATTTTAAAAGATATCATTTCACAAATTGAAGTGACAGACTTCGAGGTTTCTCGGACAACCACCTCGCAATTGGCTGGCAAGACAATTGTCTTCACTGGAACACTTGAGACAATGACCCGTAGCGAAGCCAAGGCCAAAGCTGAATCTCTCGGAGCTATTGTCGCTGGCGATGTGTCAAGCAAAACCGATTATGTGATTGCTGGGCCAGGTGCTGGCTCTAAAGCACAAAGGGCAAAGGAGTTAGGAATTCCATTGCTTTCTGAGGCTGAATGGCTTGAAATGGTAAAAACTGCTTCAAGGTGAGAGAATACTTTTCATTCTTAGGAGCAAGAATGGAAACAGGCAAACGCCACACACATCTTATTGCAGATTTTGTCAATGGATATGCTGATGGCTGGTTTATGGCTGTCAAAGAATGTTATCGCAATCAGCTAGACATTAAATTTACAGAACGTAAGAAGAATAAACAGTCCTTTTTGGAGTGGACTCAAGGGCCGTATTTCTCTTTTGCTGAAGGTCATTTGTTTTATGACACCCCCAAAGCTTATAGAAAATGGGGACAAGCTCTTAAAGCTATAAAAATTGCCTGCAAAATCACATCTGCAACACCGACGATTCTTGATAAGAATAAGAATCTTGTTGAAGGCATGGTTAACTTCACGATATATAAGCCGGATAAGGAATCTACATCTCTAATAGCCGTTAAAGAATACAAATTATCTCAAAGAGAGTTTGTCAACTTCCTGAAAACTGGTGAACTGAATGAATAATCGATCCGATGAACGGAGCTAATTCTAATGCCGGAAAGGGGAAGTCTTGTTTATGGAAGAAATTCGCTTTTTGGTTCAGGGATCAGCCGAAGAGCCATACAGGGTTACTTTTCGAAAGAACGGTAAGAACCTATCTGCTTATTGCACTTGCTACAGAAAAAGTCATGTTTTACAGGTTGCTCAAAAAGGGCGAGATGCAAGGCTCTTGAAATCCTGAGGAGTGAGGCGTACTTTCGTGTACGCCGCAACGACGAGGGACCTGCCCGCAGGCAGGAGAAACGCAGCAGATGGCCGTTTTTCAGCAACCTGCTAAAGTTGACGAACTTTTTTCACCGAGGACGTAACGGCAAACACTCGAAGATTGTTGCAATTCGGATCAGCCGGGAACACGAAGAATCCGGGGCGATTTGCATCATAACCTAAGGTCGACCCAACCATTATTTCACCGTCTGCAAATGTCACCTCTACTTGCTTCCCTGTTGGGTGTTCCCCCTCGATATATTTCTTTCGGTCAACGTGTTGCGAATTCCCGGCAAAGTCCCGGACAAAGAACAGGGCCTTGAGTTCCTTCACCAGAATCTCCACCGGGGGTCCTTCACCGCTCGGCTTCAGTGCTGGACGGAGATGAAAGCGATCTTTATTAGGCAGGAAATCCTGCGTAAATCCTTTCATGATATTGCCGCTAGAATAATGAACAACCACCTTTACAGGTTCCATCCTGTGCTCTCCTCTCCCTTCCGTCTATGAAGCCTCGCCCACAGGGCGGGGCATCCAGCCAACTTGCCCGTGAGAGAATCTCCTGAGGACGGAAAAATTGTAGCTCTAATGAAAGAAAAAATAAAGAAGATTTTTTATGTGAAGTTCCCCGCGCATCCCGCAGGGCGGGACGGGGCCATGCTGCTCAAACGAGAAGGTCTACTTTTCCTTTTCGAAGGTTCTCTTAAGGTCGTTCAATTTCGAGAAATGTCCCCTCTCCTCTTCAAGGATTCGGCCAACCGGACCCTGCTGCCCCTCGGAGACAAAGTGCTTCACTTCCGTAAAATAGAGGATGGCATCCATCTCCCGGCGGATGGCGAAGTCAATGGCAGACACCGGGTCTTGAACGCCAGCCAGTTCTCTTTCCGCTGCCTTGGAATCAAAAATGACCTTGCGATCGAGATAGTCCTGAAGATAGGAGAGATACTCTCCTTCATAGGTTTCCCTCACATCAAATCTCTCCATCGTTGAGAGCATTCCCTCAAACACATTTCTGTGCACTCGCTCCTCTTCAGCCAGGTAACGAAAGAGCTCTTTGGCTTTCGGGTCCTGAAGCCGATCTGCAGATTGTTGATAGAACCTCTCTCCGTTTTCCTCGATTCGTTTTGCAAAAAGAAGTATGTCCTGACTCTCAAAGATCTTCATTTCTGATCCTCCATCGTTTCAGTGAAAGAGAACTCCGTCAAGAAGGGTTTAAATAGTCAATGAATCCCATAAGACTGTTACGGGTGAAATTCAATTCGCGATCCCTTTCCTCGCGTCTCATGAGGCAAAAACTTTTTAAAAGCTCGTCTCGTTCCAATAGGACGGAGACACACCGCTCGATCAGATCTTTCTCTCCGTGCTGTTTCATTTGGTCTGCGACAACGTCCCTCCAGAAGAAGAGCTGCTTCCGATAGAGCGTGAGCATTTTGTTCGCGTCCCGATGAAATCCCGCATGGGCATAATAGATGTCTTGGGCCTGGGCATCCAGGAGTCTGTCGATACTGCCAACGGCTTCCTCCAAGATGAACCTGGGCGGCGTGGGTGGCCGAAGATAGAATTCATCGCCGAAGTCAAGGAAAATCCCTCCCGCCTCACCCACAAAAAGCCGATGACGATGGAGGACACTGAGGTGATGGGCGGCATGTCCAGGGGTAAGGATGATCCGGAAGTCTTTCCACTCAAACTCCTCGGAGGAAAGGAGATTCTGTTCTGGAACGGGATCGATCTCACCGTATTTCAAGGCCAGTTCTCCCAGAACCTTCTTGCTTCCCTCCCATAGCCTTTGAGGATCAATGAGGTGCGTGATTCCCAGTGGGTGGCAGACCACCTTCGCTTCTGGAAAGTGCGCGATCAAGGAACCGGTCGCACCTGCGTGATCAATATGGACGTGGGTGAGAAAAATGAAGTCGAGCCGTTTGATCTTCAGTTCCTGCAGCCCCTCGAGTAAGGTCGACAAGGAGGTTTTGGGTCCCACATCCACGATGAAGGTGACGTCCCCGTCAAAGACCCACGACCCGATGAACCCTTCTAATCCATCGATGTTCCTGCAGAGCGGAATTCGATAGAGATGGGGCTGAACTTCGACAGGCTTCATGGTCTTGTCTCCTCTCCTTCCTCATATCACATTTTTCTCGATTCATCCAATCGAAGCAAATCATTCTAAGGCCTCTTGTTTAAGGGAGACCATCACGTTCACGGCAAATTGTTCCCCTTGGGTGATGGTTCGGTCCCTCAAAGTTGAAATTTTGTAACCCCTCAGTTACCGCACAACAGACCCCCCATTCCACGGAGGTTGACCTGCTCACCCGCAGCGGTCCGGTGGCGGATCCTTTTGCGAAGGACTCACCGCGACTCCTGGCAAATCACCGTGCATCAATGCTCAGAGCTTAGTTAGGGTCACGTTTAAAACCCCGCCTCTGGAACGCGAGGACGGAGCAGGTCGACTTCCGGGGGTAATGGCGTGACCGGTAACTGAGGGGTTACGAAATTTTCCAAATTTTCGTTGACAAATAAAAAGTATTGATTTATCATCCACGAACCATACCGGAACACATTTGCCACATATTCATCCAAAACCATCTAAGCTGAACGTAGGTCATAGCCTTTCTTTGGGACTATAAGCAAAGAAAGGGGGGATCAGGAACTAACTTCTTCCCCAGAGTGATGCGCTGTATTATGTAAATATACATTTTAGCAATCCTTGTTCATCCTGCCTCACTCATCGATTTTATCATTTCACCATGTGCGTCGTTTTGTTTATGTGGTATGATGTGAAATAAGTTACAAGGGACCGGCGATTGGTCTCTGTACTTACCCAGAAACGACTATTCTAAGGAAGGAGGAGATGATCGAAATGCCTAAGTACGAAGATTTAGATCCGAGAAAACTTGCAGATTGGCAGATTGCAGAGGCCACCGAGGGAAATATGCCTACCCCCGAACAGTGGCGGGACAAACTTGGGCTTCAGAAGGACGAAATTATCCCCATGGGGAGATTGTGCCGGCTCGATTTCATGAAGATTATCGATCGCCTCAAAAACAGGCCCGACGGGAAATATATCGAAGTCACGGCCATCACACCGACCCCTCTCGGCGAAGGAAAAACAACGACCTCGATGGGTCTGATCGAGGGGCTTGGCAAGAGAGGGAAGAACGTGGGAGGCTGCATCCGCCAGCCCTCTGGCGGTCCGACCATGAATGTGAAGGGAACGGCGGCCGGAGGAGGCAAGGCGCTTCTGATCCCCATGACCGAATTCTCCCTCGGTCTCACCGGAGATATCAATGATATCACCAACGCACACAATCTCGCCATGGTCGCTCTCAATGCCCGGATGCAGCATGAAAGGAACTATGATGATGCCGAGTTGGCCAAGCGGAATCTCAAACGCCTCGACATCGATCCCACCAACATCGAAATGGGCTGGGTGATGGACTTCTGTGCTCAGGGTTTGCGGAACATTATCATGGGAATTGGAGGAAAGATGGACGGCTTTATGATGGCGTCCAGGTTTGGTATTACGGTCAGCTCTGAGCTCATGGCGATTCTGTCGATTGTACGGGATCTGAAAGACCTCAGGGAAAGGCTGGGACAAGATTATCGTGGCCTACGATAAGAAGGGACAACCGGTCACGACGTCTGATCTCGAAGTCGCAGGAGCCATGTGTGCGTGGATGCGGAACTACCATCAACCCTACATTGATGTCAACGACCGAGTATCAACCCTGTATGGTGCATGCAGGCCCCTTTGCCAACATTGCGGTGGGCCAATCCTCCATCATTGGAGACCGCATCGGCCTGAAGATGTTCGACTACCACGTCACCGAGAGTGGCTTTGCCGCAGACATCGGCTTCGAGAAATTTTGGAACGTGAAATGCCGACTCAGCGGTTTGATTCCGAATGTCTCCGTCCTGACCACCACCGTCCGGGCACTGAAGATGCACGGAGGCGGGCCCACGGTCGTTGCGGGTCGCCCCCTTCCTGACGAATATACCAAAGAGAACCTGGGACTCCTTGAAAAGGGCGTCGCCAACATGCTCCACCTGATTGGGGTGATCAAGAAATCAGGCATCAACCCGGTGGTCTGCATTAACTCTTTCCACACTGATACCAAAGAGGAAATCGCCCTGGTCCGGAAATATGCAGAGCAGGCGGGTGCCCGGTGTGCCGTTTCCGAACACTGGCTCAAGGGCGGCGAGGGTGCCCTGGAGCTGGCCGATGTC
This sequence comes from uncultured delta proteobacterium, assembly GCA_963695895.1. Taxonomy (GTDB): domain Bacteria; phylum Desulfobacterota; class BSN033; order BSN033; family UBA1163; genus CAVOIK01. The sequence goes on along the minus strand of CAVOIK010000022.1, from coordinate 58,890 downwards.
GTCATGGAGGCCTGCAAGGACAAAACCAATCTGAAGTTCCTCTATCCGCTGGAGATGCCGTTGCGCAACGGGTGGAGACCGTTGCCAAAGAAGTCTACGGAGCAGATGGAGTCTCGTGGACTGCCAGAGGCCGAAGCCAAAGCCAAACGGTTTGAAGCCGATCCGAATTTAAAGGATTTCAACACGATGATGGTCAAGACCCACCTGAGCCTGACCCATGATCCCACTCGAAAGGGAGTTCCCAAAGGGTGGATCCTGCCGGTCCGCGACGTTCTGATCTTTGCCGGTGCGAAATTCCTTTGCCCCATGACGGGAATGATCAGCCTGATGCCGGGGACAAGTTCCGATCCGGCCTTCCGAAGGGTCGATGTTGACGTTGAGACGGGCAAGGTGAGGGGGCTCTTTTAGATCAGGGATGGAGAGAGAGGGCCCTCGGAGGGCCCTTTCTCTCTTTGATAAAGAATGATTGGCGAAGCTAGAATGACGTCATCCATGGCGAAACATTCTATTACCTTCTATCCCAGCGAAAGAAAGATCACCGTCGATGCAGGGGAGAATCTTCTTCAGGCGGCCATGGAGGCAGGCATTCATATCAATGCCTCCTGTGGGGGAAGCGGGACCTGCGGCAAGTGCAAAATTAAGATCCTCCACGGAACCGCTGACTCACCCAGGCATCCGAAGCTGTCTCAGTGGGAATACGAGGAAGGATTTCGCCTCGCCTGTCTCACATCGATTCAAAATGACCTCCATGTCGAAATCCCGATCGAGTCCCAGGTAGACCGATCCGTTCTGAAACTTAAAGGCGATCGGGCCATCCACAAATACCTCCTCTCCCCTCAGGATATCTATCAGCTGGTTAAGGGATGGGAGGTCGACCCTGCTGTTTTCAAAAGGACCGTTCAGCTCGATCCCCCTACCCTCGAGGATAACATCAGTGATTTGACCCGCCTGACCATGGCTCTCGCACGCCAGCATGGTCTCGAGAAAATCTCCACCGATTTTCGAACCATTATGAAACTGAGCCGGATCCTTCGAGAATCGGATTGGAAGGTCACCGTTACCCTGGTCCTGACCAAGAAGGGATATAAATTGATCAATGTCGAGGCGGGGGATACGACGCGTCAGAATTATTCGATCGTGATCGACATCGGCACGACAACGATCTTTGGCCAGCTGCTCAATCTGAATGAGTGTGTCGTTTTTGCGTGTCCGGACGGTCGCTGTGATGGGACGACCCTCTTCGCCCTCGCCGAGGCCTCGGATTATAATGCCCAGATCAGCTACGGGGAGGACGTCATCACGCGGATCGTCTATTCCCAAAGGCCCGGGGGGTTGAAGAAATTACAGGAGATTGTCGTCACCACCCTTAATCGCATCATCGACGAATTGCTCGCCATGAGCGGGATCGATCGGTCGCTCATCTCCCACCTCGTCATCGCCGGGAATACGACGATGACCCAGCTCCTCTTGGGCCTCGATCCGAAATACATCCGTGAAGAGCCGTATGTCCCTACGGCCAACTTTATCCCTCCGGTGCGGGCCGTCCACTTGGGCATCAACGTTGGAGATCATGTCCATATTTACATCTTCCCGCTGGTGGCCAGTTATGTGGGGGGCGATATCGTGGCGGGGATCCTCGGTTCCGGCATTTTCCAGAGAGAGACGCTCACGCTCTACATGGATATCGGCACCAACGGAGAGATCGTCCTTGGGAACCAGGACTGGCTCGCCAGCGTCTCCTGTTCTGCCGGGCCTGCTTTCGAAGGCGCCGGGATCCGGTTCGGGATGAGGGCTACCCGCGGCGCCATTGAGGAGGTCAGCATCCACCCTCATACCTTTGAGCCGATGATCTTGACGATCGGCAGGGTAAAACCGATCGGGATCTGCGGCTCGGGTCTGATCGATGCGGTGGCGGAGCTTGTCGCCACCGGGATGATTGATCCGAATGGAAAGTTCCGCAGGGATCTCCCCACCGACCGGATTCGGCGGGGGCCGGATGGGTATGAATACGTCCTTGTCCGTAAAGACGAGACGGTGATCCAAGAGGATATCGTCCTCACGGAGATCGATATCGAAAACCTGATTCGCACCAAGGCCGCAATCTATGCGGGCTGCAAGGTCCTGTTGGAGAGCGTCGGGTTGGGCTTTCACGATGTGCAGCAGATGATCATCGCCGGAGGCTTTGGACGTCATCTCGATCTCGAGAAGGCCATCCTCATCGGCCTTCTCCCGGAGCTCGAGATCGAGAAATTTATCTTCGTCGGGAACGGATCCCTGTTGGGGGCGCGCCTTCTCTCTTTCTCCAAGGATCTGTTGAAAGAGGCCGAGCGTATTGCCCAGATGATGACGAACCTCGAATTAAGTAACCACGCTACCTTCATGAACGAGTTCACGGCAGCCATGTTTCTTCCTCACACGGATGCCTCTGCTTTCCCTCTCGTGATGGAGACCCTCCGCCGCATGAGAAAGGGAAACGGTTCGGAGAGGAGGGCGAAAAGATCTCTGTGAGTTTTACCATTGCCGTATCCGGAAAAGGAGGAACGGGAAAGACGACCCTGGCAGGGATGGTGCTTCACTACCTTTTGGACAAAGGAAAGGGACCCATTCTGGCCGTCGATGCGGATGCCAACGCGAACCTCAACGAGGTCCTGGGCGTGGAGGTGAAGTCCACCCTCGGAGAGGCCCGCGAACTGATGAAGAAGGATGTCCCGACAGGAATGACGAAAGACATCTGGTTTGATTATAAGGTCCAGGAGTCCCTGGTGGAAGCCAAGGGATTTGATCTGATCGTCATGGGACGGCCCGAGGGCCCTGGCTGTTATTGCGCCGCCAACACGCTGGCGAGGAAATGTCTGGACCTCCTGACAGGAAATTACCGATATATCGTCATCGACAACGAGGCGGGGATGGAACATTTCAGCCGCCTCACGACGCGAGATGTCGATCTTCTTTTCGTGCTCTCTGATCCGAGCCGGCGGAGCATCCGGACGGCCTCGCGCATCCGAGATCTCGTTCGTGAACTGGATCTACACATTGCTCACGAGGTGCTGGTGATCAATCGCGTCCAGGGGGAGCTCGAGCCCCAAATGGCGGAGGAGGCCAAAAACCAACGCCTGGAACTCGGAGGCATGATCCCTGTGGACGAGGAGATCTCCCGATATGATCTCCAAGGGCGACCCACATTCCATCTGCCGGCCTCGTCGAAGTCGGTGCAGGCCGCCAGGCGTATCTTTGAGAAATATATTCCATAGTCCATTCAGCCCCCTCGAGGAGAGGGGATGCCTGAATAAGGGGGGAGGAAAGATGGCAGCAAAATTGATCAGCGGCAATGAGATTGCCCAACAGATCCGTGAGGAATTGAAACAGGAAGTGGCCCAACTCAACGAGAAACACCACGTGGTCCCGGGTCTCGTGACGATCCTGGTGGGTGAAAACCCCGCTTCGGTTAGCTATGTCACCGCCAAACAGAAGACGTCCAAGGAGTTGGGATTCCATTCGATTCAAGACAACCAACCCGCGAGCATCACCGAAGAACAACTGCTTCAGTTGATCGTTCGATACAATCAGGATCCGAAGATCCATGGGATCCTCGTTCAACTCCCGCTGCCCAAACATATCAATGAGACGAAAATCCTCTATGCCATCGATCCGAGAAAAGACGTCGATGGCTTCCATCCGGTCAATGTGGGGAAGCTGATGATCGGCGAGGCGGATTATCTGCCATGCACTCCGGCAGGCATCCAGCAGCTTCTGATCCGGTCAGGGGTCAAGATCGACGGGGCCGAAGTGGTCGTTGTGGGAAGATCCAACATCGTCGGGAAGCCCATCGCGAACATCCTCCTGCAAAAACAGAAGGGGGCGAATGCCACCGTCACCATCTGTCATACGGGGACGAGGGATATGGGCTTCCATACGAAGCGGGCGGATATCCTCATCGTCGCCGCAGGAAAACCCAAGGCGGTGACCGCTGACATGGTCAAGGAAGGGGCGGTGGTTATCGACGTGGGGGTCAACCGAATCGGGATGACTCCGGAAGGAAAGGCCAAGCTCTGCGGAGACGTGGATTTTGAGGGCGTGAAAGAAAAAGCCGGCATGATCACCCCTGTCCCTGGCGGGGTCGGACCGATGACGATCACGATGTTGATGATGAACACGGTCAAGGCTGCGAAGCTCGCGGCAGGAACCCTTTGAGTTATCGACAAGCATCCAGTTGCTGTTTTATAATGAAAAGGGTGGGGACAATAGTCCACAGAAGGTTGTTCCTTCTGGCTTGATTTCTCGAGTGGTTTACTTGGCTCATTCAGCGCTGCGGTGCAAAATGAACTTGGAGGGAAACTCCAAGGGGATAGAGGTTTGTCTTCATCCATGCGTTCACTCTTATTTTAGAAAGAGATCCTATTAGAAGGAGAGGAGGAATTTCCGGTGTCAGAATACAAAATGGAAGAGAAAACTTCTTTCGACGGGAAGAAAGTGAAGGTGTTGGGCCCTACCTTTGAAGAAGGGAAACCCGAGACTCCCATCGACTGGCGACAAAAACTGAGGAATCGCGAGGAGATGCTCGCCTATCTCAAGACCGGCGAACGTTACTGGTTCAGCGAAGATTGGTACGGTAGCGAGAAGCGGAAAACAAAAGCTTAACACCCTCAAAAGAAGGAGGTGAGTCTCGTGGCATTTGAGATACCGAAAATCACATATACGGGAAAGATCAAAGAAATCACACTGGGGAAGGGATCCAAAGCCATCACATTGGGAGGAGAGACCTCCTATCCTTTTCACCTCTTCGAAGGAGCGATGCCTCATCCTCCACGAATCGCCATGGAGGTTTACGACGCCGTTCCGGACGACTGGCCAGAGGCTGCCCTGGAACCCTACAAAGAGGTGTTGAACGACCCGGCAGCCTGGGCCAAGAAATGTGTTCAGAGCTACGGAGCTGAAATCATCTGTCTCCAGTTGGCCAGTACGGATCCAAACGGTCTCAACCGCCCCAGTGAGGAAGCTGCCCAGACGTCCAAAAAAGTTGCTGAAGCCGTGGATGTCCCTGTCATCGTCTGGGGAAGCGGAAATGCTGAGAAGGACGCCGAGGTACTTCGAAAGGTGGCGGAAACCTGTGACGGGATGAACCTGATCATTGGTCCAGTCGTCGAACAAAACTATAAACAGGTCGGTGCAGGAGCCATCGGATACAAACACACCGCCGTGGCCACCAGCCCCATTGACATCAATCTCGCAAAACAGCTGAACATTCTTCTTGGAAACTTGGGTGTCCCCGATGGCCAGATCCTCGTGGATCCGACGACCGGAGGACTCGGATACGGGATCGAGTATACCTACTCCGTCATGGAGCGAGATCGTATGGCCGCCCTCACCCAGCAGGATGAGCGACTCCAATTTCCCATGCTCTGCAACATGGCCAAGGAAGTCTGGAAGACCAAGGAAGCCAAGACGCCCGCAGAAGAGGCGCCCGCTCTGGGAGATGCAAAGCGGAGAGGGATTTTAATGGAAGCCACAACGGCCATCATGCTTCTATTGGCAGGGGCCGATGTGTTGGTCATGAGACATCCAGATGCAGTCAAACTGGTCCGTGAGATGATCGCAGATTTGACGGCAAAGTAAATCACATTGAAGGAGCAACACATGTCAGACTTTGAGAAGAAGAGCATTGATCCTGCAACGATTCAGATGTTGAAGAAGGCCCAGGCCGATGGATGTGAAACCATCTTTGATCGGGCAGACTCCATGAAACCCTGCCCGATTGGGGCAGAAGGCAGCTGTTGCAAAAATTGTGCTATGGGACCGTGTCGTGTCCCGGCCCCCAAGAAGAAGGGAGAGACGCCAACCGACAAGGCTAAGCGAACGGGACTCTGCGGTGCCACGGCCGAGACCATCTCTGCTCGTAACTTCGCAAGGATGGTGGCGGCTGGCTCCTCAGCTCACTCGGATCACGCCCGGGGCGTGACGGAGGTCTTCTTGGCTGCAGCCAAGGGAGAGGTGCCGGGGTTTAAAATCAAAGATGAGCAGAAGCTTTATCAGGTGGCAATGGACTTTGGGGTTGACATTGGTGACCGATCCATTCAGGAGATTGCTATCGATGTGGGCCATAAGGCCTTGGCTGAGTTTGGCCGGCAGGAGGGAGAAACCATTTTCATCAAGAGGGCTCCTCTGAAAAGGCAGGAGATCTGGAGAAACCTTGGGATTACTCCCCGGGGGATCGACCGGGAGATCGTTGAATTGATGCATCGAACCCACATGGGCGTTGATCAAGATTACGAAAACCTCCTGATGGCAGCAGCTCGGTGCTCCCTGGCGGACGGGTGGGGAGGATCCATGATCTCTACGGAACTCCAAGACATCCTTTTCGGGACGCCAGTCCCGGTCTATGGTCAGATTAATCTCGGCGTATTGAAGAAGGACGAGGTGAATGTTGTCGTACATGGCCATGAGCCTCTGCTGCCCGAAATCATGGCCGATGTGGTCCATGATCCTGAGATTCAGAAAGCAGCGAAAGAAGTGGGCGCCAAGGGGGTCAACCTCGTGGGCATGTGCTGCTCGGCCAACGAGATCTTGATGCGACACGGAATCCCTGTGGCTGGAAACTTCCTCCAGCAGGAACTCGCCATTGTCACCGGGGCTGTGGATGCCATGGTCGTGGATGTTCAGTGTGAGATGCAATCCCTGGCCCAGGTGGCCAAATGTTACCATACCAAATTAATCACCACGTCACCCAAGGCAAAGATTGAAGGAGCCATGCATATCGAATTCGACGAGCATCGGGCACCCGACGTGGCGAAGAAGATCCTCATGGAGGGGATCCAGAATTTCAAGAACCGGAAGGCCAGTGTCGAGATTCCTCCTGAGACGATGGATCAGGTGGTCGGATTCAGCCATGAGACGATCAACTATCTGCTGGGTGGAGTCTTCCGAGCCTCTTACAAGCCCTTGAACGATAATATCATTAATGGCCGAATTCGTGGAATTGCGGGTGTGGTGGGCTGCAACAATGCCCGGGTCACTCATGACGATCCCAATCTCACATTGATCAAAGAGTTGATCAAGAATGACGTCATTGTTTTGGTGACTGGTTGCAGTGCCATGACCTGTGGAAAGATGGGGCTCTTGACACCTGAGGCGGCCAGGCAATACGCGGGAGCGGGTCTGGCCTCGGTGTGTGAAGCGGTGGGCATCCCGCCGGTCCTTCACATGGGCGCTTGCGTCGACAACAGTCGGATCCTGATGGCCGCCACGGCCGTCGTCAAAGACGGAGGTCTCGGCGATGATATCAGTGATCTCCCAGCCGCGGGCGCGGCCCTGGAGTGGATGAGCGAAAAGGCGATCGCCATTGGTCAATATTTTGTGACCTCCGGGGTCTTTACGGTCTTTGGCACCACCTGGCCGACGACGGGAAGCGAAGAAGTCACCAAGATGCTCTTCGAGGGCTTCGAGAATACCCTCAAAGGTAAGTGGGGGTTCGAGCTCGATCCGATGAAGGCCGCCAAGCTGATGATCGAACACATCGACAAGAAGCGGAAGGCGCTGGGCATTGATAAGACCAGGAACAGAGTCCTCTTCGATATGGCCAAACGTCGCGAACTGGATGCCGCGTAGAGACTTAACAACAGTCACTTCCTCCCCCTTGACGGGGGAGGTTAGGGTGGGGGTGTGAAGAGTCCGTCCCCTCCCCTCCATCCCTCCCCCGGGGAGGGGAATTCACTGACGAAGGAGGAGAAACGTGTCCAAGATCATTGCATCCGCCGCAATCCGAGGGGGTCAGAAAATCCTCGCAAGGGCCGAGAAGAAGTACCAGGAGGCCCTTGAGAAATGGGGACCCAATCAGGAGGTGGGGTTCCCAAATACCGCTTACTACCTGCCGGTGATCTATGCGATCCTGGGGATTCCGGTAAAGAACCTGGCAGACCTCAAGCCTGTGTTGGACCGATGTCGTAGCTTGATGCCTCCCCTGGTGAAGGAAAAGGTTGCCCTACCCTACTTGGCTCCTGCTCTGGATGCCGGAATGGTGACCTTCTTTGCCGAGGAGATCATCGAAGCCATTCGTTACCTTGAAGATCCAGGTTTTTATACCAAACAGGAAGACCCCTTGCCCAATAACATTTGGCTCGGAGCCGCGGATGACGTGATCTTCCGCAAGCGTGGGATCGAATTCGTCGATGGGACGGCGCCTGGATTTGCAGCCATTGCCGGGGCAGCCCCCTCGCCAGAAATCGCCAAGAAGATTGCCACGGAGCTTCAGGAGAAAAACCTCTACATTTTCATGTGTGCGGAGAATGAGGGAAAACGTTTCTCCGAGCAGTTGGTCGAGGCAGGGGTTCAGATCGGGTGGCCGACCCGTCTCGTTTCCTTTGGACCTGACATTTCCGCTGCTGTCTTTGCTATGGGGTTTGCCTGCCGTGTGGCGATGGCCTTTGGTGGAATCAAACCCGGGGATTTCCGAAAGAACCTCATCTACAACAAGGACCGTACCTTCGCCTTTGTCATGCCTTTGGGATTTGTCAACGATGAGTGGTATGCCAACGCGGCGGGGGCTATCAACTGGGGGTTCCCCACCATCGCGGATACACCCATTCCCGAGGTCCTTCCGACGGGCATCTGCACCTACGAGCACGTGGTTTCCAACATTCCTCACGACCAGATCGTCCAGAAGGCGGTGGAGGTCAGAGGATTGAAGGTCGCCGTCGCGGAAGTCCCCATCCCGGTCTCCTACGGTCCTGCCTTCGAAGGGGAAAGGGTACGAGGCGAAGACATCTACCTGGAGTGTGGCGGAGGAAGAACTCACGCGGTCGAGTGGGTCACTTCCAGGAACATGGACGAGGTAGAAGATGGAAAAGTGGAAGTCATCGGTCCGGACCTTGATCAGATCAAACCTCCCGCTCAATTGCCCCTCGCCATCGTTGCCGAAGTGGCCGGACGGCAGATGCAGGAGGATTTCGAACCGATCCTGGAGCGGCAGATCCACCATCTGATCAATTATGCCCAGGGGATCATGCATATTGGCCAGAGGGATATTGCCTGGTTGCGTGTGAGCAAGGGCGCCGTGGAGAAAGGGTTCCGGCTCTCCCACCTGGGAAAGATCCTCCATGCCAAATTCCACCAGGACTTCGGCGCGATTTTTGATAAGGTTCAAGTCAAAGTCTACACCGAAAAAGATAAGGTGGAGGAGATGCTCGCCAAAGCGAAAGAAGTTTACGGCAAAAGGGATGTGAGGATTGAAGGGATGACGGATGAGACGACGGACATCTTTTACTCCTGTACCCTTTGCCAGTCCTTCGCACCCAGCCACGTGTGCGTCGTGAGTCCCGAGAGGACCGGACTTTGTGGCGCCTACAACTGGATGGATTGTAGAGCCTCCTATGAAATCAGTCCAACCGGACCCAACCAACCTGTTGCCAAGGGTGAGATCATCGATGCAAAACTGGGCCGATGGAAGGGTGTTGACGAGTTTGTGTTCAAGGCCTCCCGTCAGAAGATCGATCACTACAATTTTTATAGCCTGGTTTACGACCCCATGACGACATGCGGTTGCTGCGAGTGCATCGCGGCGGTCCTTCCCATGTGCAACGGATTGATGACCGTGAACCGTGACTACCTCGGTATGACGCCTTGCGGCATGAAGTTTACCACGCTTGCAGGCTCCGTGGGCGGGGGTGCCGTCACTCCTGGGTTTGTGGGCCACAGCAAGTACAATATCACCCAGAGAAAATGGCTCGTTGGAGACGGTGGACTCAAACGCCTCGTCTGGATACCCAAGATGCTCAAGGACGAAATCGGTGAACGTCTGAAGAAGCGGGCCCAAGAGATTGGAATACCAGATCTTCTGGACATGATCGCAGATGAGACGATCGGCATGACGGAGGAGGAAATTCTTCCCTTCCTGACGGAGAAGAATCATCCCGCCCTCTCGATGGATCCGATTCTTGGATAAATCGCAAAGCGCCTGCCTGCCGGCAGGCAGGCATAGAGCATAGCAAAGTAAGCCGTAAGGCGCAAGGAGCAAGGAGTGAGGGGTTAATGACGATGAGACAACTGTAGTATAGTTTTCATCTGTCACCCCTTACCCCTGACGCCTCACTCCTAACGGATTCTGAAAGGAGCAAACGCGATGGCACTCACGGGAATCCAGATCTTCAAGCTGTTACCGAAAACGAACTGCAAGGAGTGCGGTGTCCCCACTTGCCTGGCCTTTGCCATGAACTTAGCTGCGGGGAAAGCAGAGCTTTCGGCTTGCCCCTATGTCTCCGAAGAAGCAAAGGCCATGCTCTCGGAAGCCTCTGCGCCACCCATCCGACCTCTAACCATTGGGTCAGGAGAAAACGTGGTGAGGATTGGCGGAGAGACCGTACTCTTTCGTCACGAAAAAACCTTTGTGAACAAACCCGGGATTGCAGTCCTCATGAGCGATACCCTTCCCGAAGCCGAGGTCAATTCTCGTCTCAAAAAATTCAAAGAGTTCAAGTACGAGAGAGTGGGGCTCACCTTACGACCTGAGATGATTGCGGTCAAAAACGAGTCTGGAGATTCGCAAAAATTCGTTTCGCTCATCAACAAAGTGAAATCCGAGACCGACGCAGCCCTCATCCTCATGAGCCAAAACGCAGAGTCTTTGGCCGCAGGCGTGAAGGTGTGTGCAGACCGAGTTCCCTTGATTTACGCAGCGACGAATGGCAATAGCGAAGCGCTGGTCAACCTTGCCAAAGAGAACAAGTGTCCTCTGGTGGTGAAGGCCGATAACTTTGAGGCTCTGTCCCAACTCTCCGACAAGCTGACGGGAGCAGGCCTCAAGGATCTTGTTCTGGACTCTGGTTCGCGAACAGTGCGAAAGGCTTTTGAAGATCAGATCTTCATCCGCCGAGCTGCACTGAACCAAAAAAATCGCTCCCTCGGTTTCCCTACCATCACGTTCCCCTGTGAGATGACCACCGACCGCCATGAAGGAAGCCTTGATTGCAGCGACTTTCATAGCAAAGTATGCCGGGATTATTGTGCTCTCCAATCTTCATGGCGAGAGTCTATTCCCGCTTCTCGTCGAGCGACTCAACATCTATACGGACCCCCAGAGACCCATGATGATGCAACAGGGCATTTACCCGATCGGCAATCCTGGCGAGGACTCTCCGGTCCTGATCACCACCAATTTTTCTCTCACCTACTTCATCGTGTCTGCGGAAGTTGAAGCGAGCCGAGTCCCTAGTTGGCTTCTCGTGATGGACACCGAAGGGCTCTCCGTTCTCACCGCTTGGGCTGCCGGGAAGTTTGTGGGCGATGCGATCGGAGGCTTCATTAAGAAAAGTGGGATTACGGAGAAGGTCAAACACCGCCGTGTGGTCATTCCCGGATCAGTGGCTGCGGTCAGCGGAGATCTCGAAGAAGAATTGGGGAAAGATTGGGAAGTGAAGATCGGCCCGCGAGAGGCAGCTCACCTAACGGCGTATCTTAAGATGGGAGCATGATTCCAAGTTTGAAGTTCGGCGTTCGGAGTTCGGGGTAACCCCAATCAGAGTGATGCTCCAGACTCTGAACGCATAACCCCCACATGAGATGAATAAAGGAGCGATGCCATGTTGCTTATCGGAGAAAATCTGAATGTAATGGTGAAGAAGATCGGAACAGCCATGAAGGACAAGGATCCCAAACCGATTCAGGAACTTGCCATCGCTGAAGCCGGGGCAGGTGTGGATTACATCGACATCAATCTCGGACCCGCCCGTAAAGGGGGGGGAGAACTGATGGAGTGGGTTGTGAAGAGGGTTCAGGAGGTCGTGGACACGCCGCTCTACCTCGATACCGTCAATGCAGAGGCCATCGAAGCAGGTCTCAAAGTTTACAAGAATAAGAAAGGGAAAGCTGTCATCAACTCCATCATGGCCCGTCCTGAGAGTATGGATGTGAAATTGCCTATTGCTCAGAAATATGATGCAGGCTTCGTCGCCCTCCTCTGGGGACCTTCAGGGCTTCCCAGGGATGCCGAGGAAAGGGGAGTCCTCGCCGCGGAACTGATGCAAAAGGCGATGGAATTTGGGATTGCAGGCGAGGATATCTGGATGGACCCCATTGTCACTCCCATTACCAGCCCCCAGAGCCAAGTTCAGGTCCCCAGTTGCGTCGAGTTTATGAAGATGTTCAAAGACCTCCAAGAGGTCTGCCCGGGCATGAGGTCTACCTGTGGTCTTTCCAACGTCTCCAACGGAGCCCCTAACCATTTGCGGCCCATTCTCAATCAAACGTACCTGTTGATGCTCGAACGATACAACATGGCCTCTGCCATCGTCGACGCCTTCGACGAGGACCTCAAACGCTATGCGAGAGGCGGACAGGAGGATCTCAAGAAGCTGATCTACCGGGTCATGGATGGGGAAGAGCTCGACCTCAAGTCCCTGAATAAGGAAGAGGGGGGCTATGTGAAGACAACCAAGGTGTTGATGGGGAAAATTCTCTATTCCGATTCATGGCTTGAGTTATAGCCCCTTTGAGAAAAGCACCTTCTCGCCAACAACAATGTCCTATGATCTTGAAAGACACAAAAAGAGGTTCCTATGAAATCCGGAAGTCGGCTTGAGAAGATCTTAACCTCTGGGCATTTTGCTTTTACGGGCGAGCTCGGTCCTCCTCGCGGAGCCAATGCAGAAGTCGTTCGCAAGAAAGCCGGTCATCTCAGAGGAATCGTCGATGCGGTGAACATCACGGACAACCAGACCGGTGTCGTTCGAATGGCAAGTTGGGCGGCCTGTCTCCTTGCCATTCAGGAGGGTTTGGAACCGAATTTCCAGATGGTCTGCCGCGACCGGAACCGGTTGGCCATGCAAAGTGACATTCTGGGGGCCTATACCCACGGCATCCGCAACATGCTCTGTCTCTCAGGGGATCACCAACAGTTTGGGGATCACCCGATGAGCAAGGGGGTCTACGACATTGACTCCATCCAGTTGATCAGCACCGTCAAGAAGATGTGCGATGAAGGGAAATTCATCAATGGGGAGCCCATTGACGAACCCCCCAAGATCTTCATCGGAGCCGCTGCGAACCCCTTTGCAGAGCCTTTCGAATGGCGGGTCCATCGGCTTGCCAAGAAGATCAGTGCGGGTGTTGACTTTATCCAAACGCAGTGTATCTACGACATGAAGAGATTTCGAGAGTGGATGAAACAGGCCGATGAGTTGGGCCTCACCGAAAAGGTCTATATCTTGGCTGGAATCACTCCGCTCAAATCCGGAGGTATGGCTCGGTACATGGCGAAGAACGTCTCGGGAATTATCATCCCTGATGAGATCATTGATCGCATGGTCAAAGCGAAAAAACCGGCAGACGAGGGAATTCAGCTCTGCGTGGAACAAATCCAAGAGTTGAGGGAGATCAAAGGCGTTCGTGGCATCCATCTCATGGCGATTGAGTGGGAACACCGGGTTCCAGAAATTGCTGAACGAGCCAAATTGATTCCTAGACCTCAAGTCTAGTGTTGTGTTTCAGAAATAGATTAAAAAAGCCCTGCTGGCAGGGCGGGTAGAAATATCTTCATCGCCTTACGTATGCGGTCATATCGGAAAGGTCAGGGCAACTATGTGGGTGGCTGGAAACAGTAGGGATTGCGTACCCTTCGAGAGTAGTATGCATGCAGTGAAAGGTTGCCGCCGTAAGGCTCTTCCGATATCTCCACCCGCCCCTTTATTGGGTCTTATGCATGTTATTTCTGATACGGTGCACTAGCACAAGAAGTTAGATTCGATCCGAGGAGATCTTCATGGTTGGATTCATTGAGGGCCCCCTGATCCTGATGTCATTTGTCATCTTCATCCTGGGTGTCCTATTTCAGATCTATCGGTTTTTCAGCCTCACCCGGGAAAAAGAATGGGTCCTCCTGAACTTAGAACTCAAGAAACAGAGTCCTTCGCAGGGGTTAGGATCCCGAGTTCGTACCTGGATCAAGTTGTTGAAGAGGACGATTTTTGGCACCCATCCTGTCGTCATCGTGGTCACCTGCACTTTTCACATTCTGATTTTCATCGTCCCCATTTTCCTTTTGGCCCATCAAATCCTTCTCGAAGCAGCCTGGGGAATTCAGCTCTGGAGTTTTGACGAGTCAACATCGGATGTCTTTACGCTTCTGGTTCTGCTCGGCGGCCTCTTCTTTCTGTGTCGACGTATTTTTCTTCGCCTGGTCCGGAGTATTTCCACTTCCTATGACTATCTCGTTTTGCTCATCGTCCTGGCCCCTTTCATCACCGGTTTCTTTGCCACCCATCAGTGGTTTGACTATCGGACGATGATCTTCCTGCATATTCTGTCCGGGGAGATCATGTTGATCACTATTCCCTTTACCAGGCTGGGCCATATGATCTTTTTCTTTCTTTATCGTTTTATGATTGGAAGTGAATACAGTTTCGCACGCGGGACGAGAACGTGGTAGCTGTCCCAGCGGATGGAAGAGAGGAAAGAAGGATGTCTGAGAAGACCCCAACCCCTGTGAACCGGGACGAGATCCAACAGATGCTGAAACGGAAAAAGGGAAAAATGAAACGACTCCTCTCCCACTGCGTCCACTGCAGCCTCTGTGCTGAGAGTTGTTTCCTTTATATGTCCCATCACAAGGACCCTCAGTACATGCCTTCTTATAAAGCTATTCACTCTGTCGGAAAGCTTTACAAAAAGCGAGGAGCCGTGGACCGGGCATTCTTGGAAAAGATCAAGAGCCTCGTCTGGAGAAACTGTGTTCTCTGCCGCCGTTGTTATTGTCCGATTGGCGTTGATATTCCGAGTATCATCGCTTTCGGCCGGAGCATCTGCCGATCCCAGGAGGTGTATCCTGATATGGATGGCTCTCCTGTCGAAAGCTGGTTATGATGCGATGACCATCATAAAGAATGGAACAAGAATGAAGCTCTCCGCCCACAGGGCGGGGCTTCCGGGAAATGAAGATATGATTATAGGGTCGGCTTTCCTCCCTGCCTACAGGGCAGGACTTCCAGCCGACTTGCCCGTGAAAAAGAAGAAACGTCTCATCTCGCTCACGGCGACCGTCTTCTTTCTCTTTTTTGGACAGGCTCTCTGGGCCCAGCCAGACACGATGATGCTGAATAGCCCCTCCTTTCCGAAGCGAGAACGGACCCCTGTCTCCTTTCCTCACAACCGTCACATGGAAGGAGGGCTCTCCTGTAAGGAATGTCACCATCGGTACGATCAGGGGAAGAATGTTCTTGACGAGGCCGAGCTTGAAGAGGGAAAGTCGGGAATTCGTTGTCAGGAATGCCACGGACCGAAGGCACGTCTGGATCTCCAGACGGCGTTTCATAGACAGTGTCTTGATTGCCACAGAATGAACAAGAAAGAAGGGAAGAAGACAGGTCCTTTTTTTTGCGGAGAATGCCACGTTAAGAGATAGCGACTTTAGCAGTGGAGGAAGAGAATGATTGTCGCAGAGAAGAAACCTCTGGAAGAGATTAAGGAGATGATCAAAGGACGCAAACGAGTGCTGAACGTGGGATGTGGCGGGTGCACATCGATTTGTCTTGCCGGAGGTCAAAAAGAGGTCGGCCTGCTCAACGAGGAATTGCAGGAACTGTGTAAGGCCGATCAAGGTTCGCTTCACATGGACGGGTACACGATTGAGCGCCAATGCAACCCTGATTTCTATTCTGAATTAGATGAAAAAGTTAAGTCCTACGACGCTGTCCTCTCGATGGCCTGCGGGGCAGGCGTTCAATTTCTGGCGGATCGATATCCTGAAAAAGTCGTTTTCCCAGCTCTCAATACGGTGTTCGTGGGAGTGGATCGAGACCTCGGATGGTACGAGGAGAACTGTCGTTCCTGTGGAGAATGTGTCCTGGGGGACACAGGAGGGATCTGTCCAGTGACGAGGTGTGCGAAATCCATTTTCAACGGGCCCTGCGGCGGGACGTCTGTCGATGGGAAGTGTGAAGTCAGCAAAGACACCCCCTGTGCATGGTTCGACATCTATGATCGTTTAAAAAAACAGGATCGGTTGGACCTGATCCTGAAGGTGCGGCCTCCGCGAGAATGGAAAAACACAAAGCGGGGATCTCTCATCCAAGAGCCCTATAAGAAACGATATGCTCAGTGAACGTCTCCTCTGAGGTTGACAGAATCGGAGGAAGGTTCAATCGTTCCATAACTGTCATCACGGCTTGAACGTGATGTTCTGATCTGATTTCCCTCTCAAACACAAACAAGGTTATTGTTCCACTCGGCGTGGGGCTATGGGCAGACGAGCGCTACGGCTTAGCTTTCAGAACCCGCAGGCGGATAAATTGGAACACGGAGTCGCCACCTCAGAGGAGAACCCTTATGTCACTCAAAGAAAAGTTGGCCTCTGGAAAGTTCATCGTCATCGCTGAACTCCAGCCACCGAAGGGCAACCAGGTCTCCGAGCTTATGGAACACGCCGAGCACCTCCGACATCGCGTGGATGCGGTCAGTGTTCCAGATCTGCAGAATGCCATCATGAGACTGGGCTCTCTTTCTGTCTGCACGCTGCTTAAAGGAAAAGGCATCGAACCGATCTTCAACCTCGCCTGTCGTCACCGTAATCGTTTAGCTCTTCAATCCGATCTCCTCAACGCTTCTGCTCTGGGCCTTGAAAATATTTTTGTCCTTCAGGGAGACGATCCTTCTCTCGGGGATCACTACGAAGCGAAGTCTGTCTCAGATTTGGACCTCTTGGGTCTCCTGGAAGCAGCCAAACGGCTTCGAGAGGGATGGGATCTTGCGGGCCATGAGTTGAGCGGAAAACCCACGTTCACCCTCGGGACTCAGACCCATGTTGGAACCTTGGGACAGGGGCTCGACCTTGACGATGTGGAGAAAAAGGTTCGCTTGGGTGTGGATTTCTTTTTCACAAACTCCATCTTTGATCCCGCTCTGTTTGAGGCCTTCGCCGGAAAGGTGAGCCCTTTCAAGGTGCCCATCATCGCAAGCATCACCTTACTCAAGTCGGTGGGCATGGCTCGGTATATCAGCAAACATGTGGAGGGAGCCTCCATTCCCGAAGCCATCATTGACCGTTTGATGAAAGCCTCTGATAAACAGAGAACAAGTGTCGAGATTGCAGCAGAGATCGTCAAGGCTATCCGGCCTTTCTGCCAGGGAGTCCATCTGATCCCCATCGGGTGGGAGAGTCAGATTCCAGTAGTTTTTGACCACGCAGGCCTGTGAGGGCGTTTCCGTGAAGGAAAGGCAAAAAAAGACATCTTCTCGCCCTTGGGCTAGAAACAAAGAACCGGAAAACCAGGAGATCGGATATCGTTTTGACAAGATTGCCGAGATGGGGGAGGATGGGATCTTTGTCTTCGATGAACAATTTAACATCTTGTTTGCCAATCAGATGGCCTCTGACATTACAGGAATTCCTAAATCAGACCTTATCGGAAAAAATTTCTTCTCTGTTATCGGAAAAAAAGACAGGGAATTTCTCGAAGGGACCGTCATCCGAGGAGAGGGGCCGGGAAAGAAGCTTTGCGTAGAGATGAATATCCTGACCCCCCAAGGTCAACTTAAAGAGACCGACATTTGCATCGCTTCGGCAAAATCGGAGAAGGGTGGCGTGAAGATCTATGCCTATGTCCGCGATATCACGGTCCGAAAGAAATACGAAAGAGACCTTAAGGACTCTGAGGAGAGGCTTCGGAATCTTTTCGAACGGGTGAGACATGGCCTCTTTATCAGTTCGAAAGAAGGCAAGTTCCTGGACTGCAACCAGGCGTTGCTTGAGATGCTCGATTACTCCAGTAAAGAGGAATGTCTTAACATGGACCTCACAGAAAATCTCTATGCCAACCCTGAGGATCGAAAGACCTTTCAGGAAAAAATCGAACGGGATGGGTATGTTAAGGACATGGAGGTGGAATTCAAAAAGAAAGATGGGAAAAGATGACGGTGCTTATTGACAGGTTACCCCATCCGCAGATGAGAAAGGAGACATTGTCGGCTACCAGGGAATTAATTTGGATATTACGGAACGGAAACGGATCGAGGAAGAGCGTCGCGAGACGAATGAATTCTTCAGGAATTTGATCGAAAGTTCGGTGGACGGAATCATAGCGACGGATATGAAAGGAAACATTTTCATCTTCAACAAGGGGGCCGAAGATCTCACGGGGTATTCGGCAAGCGAGGTGATTGGAAAGCTTCACATCACGGAGCTTTATCCCAAAGGCATGGCCAAAGAGATCATGGAAAACCTTCGAAGTCCAGACCACGGCGGGGTGGGAAAACTGACGCCTCTCCAGTTGACCGTTCTCAACAAGGCGGGAGAGCAAGTTCCCATCCAGCTCTCAGCGGCTCTCATCTATGACAGGTCGTACAAGGAGGTTGCTACCGTCGGTATTTTCACGGATTTGCGGCCTCGTCTACAGATGGAAAAAAAACTCGAAGAGACTCATCTTCAACTGGTGAGCTCGGAGAAGATGGCTTCTCTTGGAAAACTCGCCGCCGGCATTGCCCACGAGATCAATAACCCGCTGGGTGGCATTCTGATCTACTCGAGTCTCTTGATGGAAGATCTTCCAAAAGAGGATCCCAAGAGACAGGATCTCGAACGGATTGTTCAGGAAGACGGGTCGGTGCAAGGAGATCGTGAAGAGCCTTCTCGAATTTGCTCGACAGACCGAACCCAAGAGGGAACCTGTGGATATCAATCGGGCCATCACCGACGGCCTTTTCTTCCTTGAGAATCAAGCGCTCTTTCACAACATCCGAATCACGAAGAGACTCGATCCCTCGCTCCCCTGGGTCACTGGACATGCGGGTCAGTTGAAACAGGTCTTTACGAATATCATCATCAATGCCGCCGAGGCCATGCATGGAACTGGGGACCTCACCATCACCACCTTTTCTTCACCCGACCGAAACCTCTGTTTTCGTGGAGTTTACAGACACGGGGGAGGGAATTCCTGAGGAGAATCTCTCCCGTATCTTCGAACCCTTCTTCACCACCAAAGACGTGGGCAAGGGAACAGGATTGGGCCTCGCCACCTCTTATGGTATCGTCGAAAGTCATGGCGGAAAGATTGGCGTGAAGAGCAAGGTGGGAGAAGGGATCGACGTTTACCATTGAACTTCCTGTCAGTGCGGAAAACGAAACAGGTCTTGACGGAGGACAGGCGACTTCCATTCAGTGAACTCTACCAGGGATAACCCAGGGAAGGACATTCCGAAGACAGAACAACAAAAATGATGACCTGAAGGCATGCGTCAAAGGAGGAAAGAAAGATGGCGAAAAAGATTCTATTGGTCGATGACGATCCAGATTTTGTGGAGGCAGTGAGCCTGATTCTCAAGCCGAAGAAGTTCGACGTGGTGACGGCCTACAACGGGATAGAAGGTTTGAAGAAAGCGACGAGCGAGAAGCCGGATCTCATTGTGCTTGATGTCATGATGCCGGAAAAGGACGGCTATGCCGTCTGCAGGGAATTGAAGTCGAATCCTCAAATGAGTCACATTCCGGTTCTCCTTTTGACTGCCGTGGCATCGCACGTTCCAACGACCCGGTACACCCAAGAGATGGGGCTTGAGACAGAAGCGGACGATTACCTCGATAAACCCGTGGAGCCCGAAGTATTGGTGAAACGGATCGAGGGGCTTCTCTCAAAATAGGAACCGCCCCCTCTTGAGACTCTCGGTCGATTTGTCGAAGAGCAACTCGCGATAGACTCCCACGGGTGAATAGGGAAGCAGGGCCGTGATACACGATCAAGTAACCATTCTCGTCATTGATGATGAGCAGACAATGCGGGAAGGATGTGCACGCATTCTTTCTAAGATGGGATGGTCCGTCCTCCTTGCCGAGAATGGGGAAAAGGGACTGAGTCAAATCCAAACGCATCATGTCAAGATCGACGCAGTCCTTCTGGATCTGATGATGCCCGGAGTCAGTGGCATGGATGTTTTGGAGCAGACTCGAAACTTGGATCCTGATCTCCCTGTTATCGTCATCACGGGCTATGCCACTGTGGAATCTGCCGTGGAGGCGATGAAGAAGGGCGCCTATGATTTCATTCCCAAACCCTTCACTCCCGATCAGCTTCGTCTTGTGGTTGGAAGGGCACTCGAGCGGCGGGCCTTCCAAAGGGAGACCGAATTCCTGCGGACGGAACGAGAAAGATCGCTAAGGGACATCTCGACGGAAAAGTCAAAGATCAAGACGATCATCCACGCCATGGGAGATGGTGTCCTGGTCTGCGATCAGGACGGTTCCATCGTGCTCACCAACCCGGCGGCCGGCCGCATGCTCCAAGTCTCTGGAGACCGCCTGTTAGGAAAAACGCTTTCCAATGCCCCCCTCCCTTCGGAATTGTCTTCGACCATCACCGAAGTTCTGAACATGGGGGAAAAGTCCTACACGTCCATTTCTAGAGAACTATCGGTCGGAGCCGCCGAAGAAATCACTCTTCGGGTCCACACGGCACCCGTAGGGAATGATCTCGGACAGATGATGGGAACGGTTACCGTGCTTCAAGACATCAGTCACCTGAAGGAACTCGATCGGATGAAATCAGAGTTTATTGCCATGGTGGCCCATGAACTTCGGTCACCCATCGCCACGGTGGATCAGCAGATATCCGCCATCATCAGCAAGGCTGCGGGAGAACTCACTGAGAAGCAAGAAGAGATGCTCTCTCGGGCCAGGGAGAGAATTAAAGGACTCCTCGCCTTGATCAAAGATCTCCTCGATCTATCCAAAATCGAAGCAGGTAAGATGACTCAGTACAAAGAACCCCTCACCCTCCAAGAGATCATCCGGAAAATCGTCGATTTCATGAAAACCGATGCAGAAAAAAAGAATATCGACCTCCAGTTCTCCCCCTCAGTCATCCCTTCTCTCATCTGTGCTGACCGGGGCAACGTGGAGAAAATCTTCATCAATCTCATTTCCAACGCGATCAAATATACACCCGAGCATGGGAAGGTCTGGATCACCTTAGGGGAGGAGAGCGGGTACGTCAAGGCAACCGTTTCGGATACAGGCATTGGGATAAAGAAAGAGAATCTTTCTCGGATCTTCGATAGATTCTATCGAGTCAAATCCCAAGAAACGCGCCACATCATCGGAACAGGCTTGGGGCTTTCCATTGTCAAGAGTATGGTTGACGCCCACCTAGGGGAAATCTCTGTTGAAAGCGAAGAGGGCAAAGGCACGACGTTCACCCTTCTTTTTCCGAAGGAATTGAGCCCCGAGTCCTGTGGAACGGAGAAGTGAAGCTCCCCGCCCCTGCCTACCGCAGGCAGGCACAGAGCGGGGCTTGCGGGGCACGCTCCGGTCACGGACGTAGTCTGATCAAGGGAGAGTTTGGAATGAACAAGGTGGCTCCCAGAGGCGTCAGTTTAATAAGTGTATACTCGGTTGCCTTTTGATCTGATGGATCTCTTCTAAGAGGATCGCTTATCTTTCGCTTTCTGTTCCGCCAGGGTCCTTTGGTAGATTTTTCGGTTGGGGCGGCTTCACGCCGAGCCGTTTGGCCGTGTGGTCCCTGCCGAGGTAGAAATTGAGCCACGAGGAAGTCTGCCAGAGATCCCAATTGCATGGAGGAATGATGGTCTCCCCGAGCTTCGCCTCCTCGCTGTAAGCCTTCAGTCGCTCATAGGCCTGAACCCAGATGCACTTCTGCTCATTCGGATAGACCTCACACCACCCCTCGTAGCTTCCCCCACATGCTCCGTTTCTCTGATTCTTCGGACACTGCGACATGGGACAGACATAGGCAATATCAAAGAGTGCACAGTCCCCACAATCCATGCAGTGGAACAGGGCGGCCTTAACGAGATGTTCAACATGTCCCAGGACTCGTTTGGCTTTGGGTAAGGCATCCACCCTTTGAGCGAACTTCTGGAGAAGTTCAAATCTCCTGCTCTTCTCATTGAAGATCAAACGATGGGCCAGTCTCGAAAACTGATAGATGAGGGGTTTTGACGGGTTCAAGGGTCGCTTGGCTAAGGTACCGGTGTTCAGGCCTGTTTTGGGATCTTTCTCGAAGAGGTAGAAACCGTCCGGCTGAGGATAATCGAATTCAGCAATGAGGGGCTGCCAGTTCTTCGATAGTTCTTCTCCCTTGGTGATGATGAATTCCACCATGTCGGATGTGATCCCGTGCCCTCCGATATGGGCTCCGGCATAGCCCATCCCTTTGGTGATCGCGTAGAGTTTTGCCGCTCGAAGGAGACGAGTCGATTTTCCTTTGTCTTGGGTCTTAGCTTCCTCTGCCAATTCAGCAACGAGCTTGCTCGTCACTACACACCCTGGGATCTTATTGGCACTCATGAGCTTTGCTGTTCCGTAAGGCAAGATATAGATATTGGCGAGGGCGGGGATGGGATTATGATTGATGCGCAGCCATTGCATGAGTTCGTGAAACTTTCTGGCATCGTAACCCACTTGGGTGATGATAAATTTCGCTCCTGCGTCGATTTTCTTCTTGAGCTTGTAGTACTGGGCTATCAACTCAGATTCTTCTCGCTTGAACGGAGAAACGCAGACGCCAGCAAAAAAATCTGTGGAGGCGAGCGTCACCTTTTTCCCCATGACCATATGTTCTAAACCGCGATTCATCGTTTCGATCAGACGGACGGCGTTGACTGGGTCAATGTCGAACACCGGCTTGGGTCTTCCTTCAAATCCTTCCATCGACGGGTAATCGCCCGACAACACTAAGATGTTTCTCACGCCACCCGCGGCAAGGCCGTAGAGCATGCTCTCGATCTCGCTTCTGTTTTTGTCTCGTAACGCCAGGTGAACGAGAGGCTCTGTCCCCAATTTCTTAATCTCCATGCAGAGCATCTCCGTCGAAATGGCCGGATTCCCTCCCGGGTTGTCTGTCACGCTGATCGCATGAATCCTGCCTAATTCGGCCGCCTTCCTCACGTTTTCGATCACGAGTTCCTGCTGCAACTCGAAGGCGCCTCTGCCCGGGATCTGTTCCCAGGTGACACAGAAGATATGGGGGTTGAGTATCGCTTCTCGAAGGGTATTGGCCTTCTCGCTTAACTTGGTATCGATCCTCTCTGTCAAACCGAAGGACGCCATGACCTGGGGAATCGATGCGGTATCGTTCACCGAAATCGACAGGTAGTCTTCGGCATCCATCTCCATGGCTTCCTGACTGGTCCATCGTTTTTCGGGTCGTCCGGGTAACTCCACGTCCACCACGAGGAGGGGAATATGTTTTGTGATCCAACCTTCTCGGAGTGTCTTGTGAAGTCGAAAGGAAGTGCCTCGAGGATCGAGGTATCCTAGGATGAGGACGTCAGGCCGCTCTGTTCTCGCTTTGGATAGCGCTTCGTTCTGATCGGTTGCGTATTGAAGGTCGAACTGATTTTCCAGGCACTTCCCAGCCATCTGGAGGAACTCTGTTTCACTGCCAATCACGAGAACTTTAGACCGCTTTTCTGGACCCTTCATCTTCGGTCTCCACGATGGCCAAATTTTTCCTCATGACCCTAGAGGATCACAACAGGAAGTGAAGCTCCCCGCCCTAAAGGGCGGGACGGGGCACTTGCCGGTCCCCCCGGGTCCGTGAGGTTGCGTCATTTTAACGTGGTCAATGGATCAATGTGGAAAAACCCACACCGTCAGGAAAGGATCAGAAGAGGCCATTCGCTGTCGCTGCCTCTGAAGTTTCTTGCCCCCACCCGAACAAGTGCACCCTACTTTTAATATTCTCTAAATTTGCAGCTTAGTCAAGCGCAATATCCTTCTTCCGGTAACCCCTCAGTTACCGCACAGCAGCCCCCCCATTCCACGGAGGTTGACCTGCTCACCCGCAGCGGTCCGGTGGCGGATCCTTTTGCGAAGGACTCACCGCGACTCCTGGCAAATCACCGTCCATCAATGCCCAGAGCTTAGTTAGGGTCACGTTTAAAACCCCGCCTCTGGAACGCGAGGACGGAGCAGGTCGACCTCCGGGGACAATGGCGTGACCGGTAACTGAGGGGTTACTTCTTCCGATGTCTTTCTTGACAATCATTGGTCCGACATGGTAATCATTTCATAAGTACTTGTTCTTACTTCACCTTTCAAATAGAGTCTCATATTTACCATAGGAGGGCTCAGGATGAAAAAGGTCTTGGTGGCTTACGTCAGCCTCACGGGGAAGACTCAACAGATGGCAGAGTACATTGCAGAAGGGATTCGAATCAGTGGCCACGAGGCAGAGACTAAGAGGATCACCCAGATCAAGAATGAGAAAGATCTGTTAGGATACGACGGTTATGTCTTTGGCTCTCCAACCTATCACCGCGACATGACAGAGAACATGAAGACCTTTCTTTTTCTGGCAAAAAAGGCTAACCCGGAGGGGAAGGTGGGAGGGACCTTCGGCTCGTATACTCACAGTGGCGACGCACCCAAGCTGATCTACGACACCATGGAGCATGTGTTCAAAATGAACATGACAGACCTCGGCTCTATGAATCTGAAAGAAGATATCGTTGAAACACGAGAAGGCATGAAAGCCTGCCACGACTATGGGAAGGCGGTGGGAGAAAAACTCGGAACCTGAACAGTAACATCAAGGTCTCATCTGGAACCATCCCATTTACTTTTCTTGATTCCAATTGTATTATTAAAATTGGTACATTGTTTAAGATTCAGGAGTCCAAAATTTGTGTCGGCAATAGACAATGGTCAGAAAGGAGAAACGATATGAGAAGGTTACATGTGTGGTGGGTGATTTTCGTAGCAGTGATTTTTTTGGGCGCAAGTAGTTCTCAAACATTCAGCCAGACTCTGGTGGACAAGGACATCGAACAGAGGTTAACAAACCAGACAAATAGGGTTGCTGAAGGGGTAAAGTCAAAACAACTTACTCAGGAGGAAGCAAAGATACTTCAGGACAATCTGAGCCAAATCCGTCAGGAAGGAGTGCGCCTCCAGGGAGACGGAAAGATTACAGCAGAGGAAAAGACCCAGCTCAACAAGTTGCTCGACCAGAACAATAAGATGATTCAGGACAAGAAGAAGTACCCTATAACGGCAATAGCCGTCCCAACAACTGCCGCTACAGCTGCAGCAACACCCGCAACCCCGACTACAGCGGCCCCTGCAGCCACTCCGGCGCCAGCAAAAACCGCGGTCCCAACTCCAGCGGCTCAAGACCCTGAGATCAAAGAAAAGATCGCAAGCCAGCAAAAGAGGATCGATGAAGGGATCAAATCGAAACAGTTTACCTTGAACGAATCAAAGACCCTTCAGAGTAATCTCGATAAAATCCGCGAGGAGGAGACTGGCTTCCGCGCAGATGGGACGCTCTCAAAAGAGGACAAGGCTGACCTCCTCGAGATGCTCGCGGATAACGACAAGATGATCAAAGATAAGAAGAACAACCCGGTAAAGGATCTCGCAGAGCACAGGGCGCTCACTGAGCGGAAAATGACGATCCCGGAACGATTTGCTAAGCAGCAGCGACGGATTGACAACGCTACTAAATCGAAGAAGCTTACATCAGACGAATCTAAAATACTGCTTGAGAATTTAGACTTTGTAAAAGGAGAGGAGGCTCGTCTGAGGACCGCCAATAAACTGACCGCTCAAGAAAAGGAACGGCTTCACACATTGCTTGACCAAAACAGCGCGATGATCGAGAAGAAGAAGGATAATCCGGTCAAAACGATGAAATGAAGCACCTCTCTTGACCTAACATTGTACGATGTTCCCATGGCTTTTCGGAAGGATGTGTGGCATCCAGTGCCACATAATCCTTCCGAAGTGGTGGTCCCTTCAACCGCACCTTTCGATTCACGTCTCGAGCTCCATTTCAAATGGGCTTTCGCTTGAACCCGTGATGCTTGGTTTTCGTCATTCATCAACAAAGGCCAGGATCTCGAGATGGTCTTGGATCAAGATCGTCTCTATAATCCTCTTATTTTTGTAAGCAACAAACCTGACCCCTGACGCGCTGGCCGTCTGCCTATCAACGTCAGAATCTCCCACATACAGGATTTCATCCCGATTCACATTCAACGCCTTGACAATCTTCTCAATCGATTCGGGGTGAGGCTTCGGATGTTTCACGTCGAGGGCCGTGACCACCATGTCAAAATAAGGCCAAAGATTGAATCTCTCCATGATGAAGGGCATCGATGTCGTTCGGTTGGTGTTGATGGCTCGATGGATTCCCTTTTTCTTTAGCCACTCCAATGTCTCGAGGAGATGAGGTTCCATTTTCAAGTGAACGATATAGTCTCTCAGATGGATCTTCTTCAGTTGCTCCAACGCCTTTTTCTCGAGCTCCTCGTCGCCTGGGAAGAGATAGTGGATCGCTTCGTAAACGGTGTGACTATGAACGTACTGAATCTCCCCTTCCCTCAAGGGAGGCCTCCCAACCGAACCACAGAGATCATTGTACAATCTTTGGTTTGTCTCCAAGGAATCGAAGAGAACTCCGTCACAGTCATAGATGACACATTGGATTTTAGAGGAAGTGGACCTGTTCATGTTTCGTCGTTCATAAATCCCTGAGAAATGGGGTCACGGGTGAAGCTCAGGACCTCGGACTTCAAAATAGACACAATCTAAAATGTTGCCTTCTGGGTCTGCAAGGGCAAGAGCGTATTTTCCAGCCTTCGGGGTCCAGGAAACCGTTTTCCCAACCCTGTCCATGGTTTCCCCATTCAGAATCCATTGAAGACTCCCTTCGCTGGTCTGGGAAACGAAGAAGACTTTTTGAAGCTCAGGTGGAATATCCGGATCCCACGCAATGACGGCGCCGGATGGCGGATAAACAATTCGACGGTTGAATTGGCCTGTTCTTGGATGTTTCACATGGGGCTCCGTCCCACGGATAAACCACTCCTCTTCACGCGTCTCACCCTCCCCGGAATATTGGACTCTGCTCCTCACCAAACTCGCCGGCGGCCTACTTTTCACACTTCCTTCCTTCTGATGGAGGAAGTTCATCACTTCAGCCCAAATGGGAGCTGCTCCGGTAATACCGCTGACATTCCACATGGCCTCCCCAGTGAAATTTCCTACCCAAACACCCACCGTGTATCGGTTTGAATATCCGATACACCAATTATCCCTCATCTCTTTGCTCGTGCCTGTCTTGACCGCTGTCCAAAAACGTGTGGCCAACGGATTCTCCAGACCAAAGGTAAGACTCCTGGCTCCGCGATCAGAGAGAATATCAGAGATGAGAAAGACCGCTTCCCTTGAGAACACTTTTCGTGAGCACGTCGTGAGGTCTTTCTCTCGCGTAAAACGAAGCTCACTCCAAAGACCCTCATTGGCCAGCGTTCGATAGGCATTCACGAGTTCCCACAGGCTCACATCCGCGGATCCGAGTGCAAGGGAAGGACCATAGAAATCACCAGACTCGTTGAGTCCTCCAAACCCCAGCTGACGCAGTTTGCTCAGAAAAGGTTCGATCCCTACCAGCGACAAGGTTTTCACGGCAGGAACATTCAGAGAGGAAGCGAGAGCGACCCTGGAAGTGACGAGTCCTTTGAATTGGGAATCATAGTTCTTAGGCTGATAGATCCCACGGATCACGGCAAGATCCAGAGGCGTGTCATCCAACAGTGAGACCGGCGTCAAGAATTCTTCGCTCAAAAGCAACGGCATAAAGAAAGGGCTTTAAGGCTGAACCTGCCTGTCTTCTGGCCACAACGCCATCGACGAAGCGGGAGTGGGAGGGTTCTCCCGCATGGCTCACATAGGCGAGAACCTCTCCCGTACGGTTTTCTACGACCAGAACCGCCCCGTCCTTCACATTCTGCGACTGTAACGTACAAAGGTGATGCGTCAACCGATCAAGGACAAATTGTTGAACTCGTCCATCCAAGGTGCAGGGGATGACTGTTGACTCTGGATGCAACCGCAATAACTGCCGGGCCACATGAGGAGCAAGGGCCATTCTCGGTCGCACATCGTTGCGGCCCAGGCTGACCTCCCGCGCTTCCAATTCGACCTCTTGAGCATCCACCTGCCACCCCAGCGTCTCACCGAGATGACAGGCTCTCTTCACCACGTCCTTCATCGAGGCATTGGGGGCCCGAATGAGCGAAGCGAGGAGGAGAGATTCTGCCTGCTCCAAACCATGGGGATCCTTTCCAAAGAGCCCCCTTGAGGCCGCAGAAATTCCTTGAAGTTCTCCGCGAAATGTCACGAGGTTCAGATAGGTTTCCAGAATTTCCTCTTTGGACCATTCTTTTTCAATGTCCAATGCCTCCAGAATTTGCTGTCCCTTTTGCCACAGGGACTTCCTCTGTTGTTTGGCCTGGAGATTCTTATTCAACAGAGAGACCACTTGCATGGAGATCGTACTCGCCCCTCGAAGGCTTTCGGTCGTTAACCCTTGGATCACGGCGGCTGCCATGGAACGATAATCCACACCCTCGTGATCATAGAACCGTCTGTCCTCGGCCTGAATGACCGCCTCCTGCAAAACAGGGGAAATCGTCTTGAGAGGTGTCCAATCGAGCCTTCTTTGCTTCTTGATCCACTCTCAATTCATGGAGGACGTCTCCATGTCGATCGAGTAAAAGAGAATCGGATTTTACAAAAGACGTGCGGACCTCATCAAAGGACGGCAGGGCATGTGCCAGCCCACCTGTAACCAATGTGAAAACCACGACACAGATCAAACGTCTCTTCATACAAACTCTCATACCATTTCTCACAAAATCCTCTGAGAGGAAGCAGTGAGTTCCAAATCTCGCAAGGACACCGGCCAGGGATGCTGGAGAAGCGTTAGAGCGGAAACCTTTTCGTGCGCCCTGCTTGGGTCTCCAGCACATTGCTCTCGCCTCGCTAAAGCATCACGCCTGTTTCCCATAACATTGCCAAAAGACCGCATTCTAACGCTTCGAAAGCATTCCTGGCCGGGGTCCTCCTCGTGCCTCATCCAAAGTGAAGCTCCACGCCCTAAAGGGCGAGGCTTCCCGGTAAGGTACTTCTTTTATATTGTGCCCCTCGACCCCACCCTCAAGGGCGGGGCTTACGGGGCATTTGCCGGTCAAAAAGGGGTACGTTCTCCTCAGGGTTGTATCTTCATCGTTTGATTCGGAATCTCTCCGAACATCTCCGGGAAATAAAGCGCCTCCACTCTGGTCGTTGGAAGCTGGAAAACTCCACTTTGATTCAATCGCAGGGTGTACTCCAAAACCCATTTCCCTTTGGGGACATATTCATAGTAGGCCCGATAGGCCTCAAAAGAGCGTTCCTCGTAAGCCAACCACGCCATCCCTTTCCACTCTTCTCCCTGGGACAAGAGCTGTGAGTCCCTTCCGAGGCCACTTCCGAGGATCGTGGCTCCTGCAGGCACCGGGTCACTCACGACCACCCAGGTTTGGTCAGCCTGGGCTTCGACCTCCAGCCGGACTCGCAAGATATCGCCACGGCTCCACGCGTTGTTGTCCTTCCGTTCCATCGGAATGACCGTTCTTTTTATCTTGTACCCGCTCGATAGAGACTCTTTGAGAGGAATCGCCGCAAGGCTCTGGAGGGTGGCCCAGGGTTTTCCAGTTCCCTGATGGGTGAGAGAAAGATCCTCCCTTTTCATCGGCCATGGGAATAGAGAGTCCTTTCCCTGTGGGGATGCGCTCCAGTCCGTGATCTGAGACTGGCTTGAAAGAGTGGCTCGGGTGGATCCACTGACAGAGATGGCTTCGAAAACCTTCGAAAATTTTTCCATGGCCATCATGCCCCAAGCATTGGCGAGCGTCAGATCCCACCTTCCGTTCTTCTGTCGGCCCAACGCTCCCTGAACGATCCTTGGCAGATCCTCTTTCCACCGTTCAAGAGGAAGAAGGGACAGGACGGCACGGACGGCATTGACGTCATTGGAGATCATCAACCACCACAGGGCATCGGTCTTCTCGGTTGAAAAACCCAAGGTGGTCCCTTGAAAATTGAGCCGCGATCGCAGGATCTGCTCGGCCTCTTTTATCCGATCCGTCCGGCTCGGAAGGTCACCCATATTTTGGAGAATGTTCAACCAATCGATGACGGCCGACGTTGGCCAAAGATTGGGCTCGATGGAGATGGAACTCAACAGCTTCGCTTCAGCTTTTCGATATCTTGAAAGCGCTTCGACAGCCGACAATTTTCGGATCGACAAATCGGCTGTGGGGATGGGAGAATATCGGACGATGGATCCTTCCACAAAATTGCGCAGCGCCGTCTCCATCTTCCCCTTCGTTTCCTCAGGAATACTCCAGCCCGCTTCGTGAGCAATTGCAAGAATATAGGAGGTGAGAGTGGGACTGCCCCACGTCATGCTGGCAAAATACTTGACCAACCCATCGGCATCGAGATGAGTCGGCAATTCAGACATCACCCTCTTCCACCGGTTCTCATCCCGCAGAGCGACGGCCACAGAGATTTTCTGCTCCATACAAAGGTAAGGATATCCGACCATATAGTCGGTAACCCCACTCAATCCCTGGCTGAGTTTGGGGCGAAGGGTGACCCTTACACCCCCACGGCCCGGAATGGCATCCTGGGGCCGATCCACGGAAACCGTAAGATCTCTATCGAGTTGAATGATCGTTCCCTGAAACACACTCACCGGTACGACCGGGGTAACCCTCTGGTTGATCTTGATGCGATCCTTCTCAGGGGAACCGCGCTCAGATGCTTCCAGTTCCCATTGAAGCTTGTTGACACCGATCGGAGCCATCACATCCCATCCGACCTCTTTGGCCTCTCCTGACGCCAGAGAAACGACCATGGGGTTGGGTTGATTTCGGAGGCCCTCGACCTTCGCTGAAAGCTCCACGTCCATGCTGCCCGCTGTCGTGTTCCGAAGCGTAAATCCTGCCTTGAACTGATCCCCTTCCCTCACGAGAGGGGGCAACCCTGAAAGGATCATTAAGTTCTGAGTCGACTGAATCGATGTGGCCCCTGTTCCAAAGAGTCCCGTCCCTCCAGTGGCAACTGCCACGACCTTGAAACTCGTGACGGAGTCATTGAGGGGAATATCCACCGAAGCCTCTCCTTCAAGATCCAACGGTACGCGAGCTTTCCACAAAAGAAGGGTATCGAACATTTCCCGGGTGGGCTGTCTCCCCCTCCCCCTCCTTGGGGGAATGACTTCAACCCGAAGTGACGCTTGCCGATGACTTGCATCTGCGCCGTGGCGGTACGGACGTCATAGGCTCTTCGTCCCATCATGGCAGACAGCAGTTCCCAACTGCGGTTGGGCATCAATTCAAGAAGACCCTCATCCACTGCAGCGACAGCCACCTCGCTCCCAGGCGGAGGAATTTTTCCATCCGCTGTTCTCACCCGGATCCTAACCTTCGCCTTCTCACGAACTCTGTAGACCTTCCGAGCCGATGAAACGCTCACTTTCAGCTCATGAGCTTTCCAACCCACCTGGATCTCGGCGATGCCGAGTTTGTAAGCAGGTTTTCCAAGGTCCACCAGCGCCGTAGGTTGAACCCCTGCGACGCGACCTCTCACCACGAGAGCGGACACATAAACGTTCGGTGCATAGTTCCCCTTGATGGGAACTTCGAGGACCGGGTTCTTTCCGGAGAGCTTTTGTACCCACGCCTCCATCACCCCTTCTCTCTCCACGGTGACGAGTGCGGTCGCCTCCCGGAAGGGCATGCGGACTTGAAACGTTGCCTTTTCTCCAGGCTCATACCGCTTTCTCTCCGGGAGCAAATCGATCCGGTCATGATCGCCAACCTCGAACCACCATTCCTCTTTCCCGGCAATCCACACGTCCCGATGAGCCACACTCCGGTTCCCCCGATCATCCAGAATGTCCGCTTGAAGGATCACATTTCCAGAAACCGGAGACCGCACATCGCAGATCAGCAACCCTTTCGAGTCTGTCGTTCCCTCGCAGAGGCTGCCCACCTTCTTAATCTCTGTGGAATGCTCGTAGGCATAGAATCCTCCCACAAGCCGTTTTCGGTGGGTGTAAGTTTTCCTTTGCAGAAGATCAATTTTGACCCGCACGCCTTCCATCGGTTTCCCTGTCAAGTCTACAACTGCCGTGTGGAATTTGAAGGTCTCCTTTGACATGGCCCATGAGTCCGGTTTAATTCCCACCAGAGTCCTTGCATGCCACAAAGGAATCTTGGACGAGACGGTCTGAATCTCACCGTTTGGATCCCTGAACTCCAGTTCTGCAAGAAGTTCCTTAGGCTCCTCAATCTCGGGTAGATTCGAGAGGGTGGTTCGAACAGTTCCATAGCGATCCAGAGTAAGATCGGTCGCTGGCGGTGGAGTCCCCCTTCTTTCCGAATCCCCCTCTTCTTCCTCCGATTCCAAAGGTTCTCCCCTTCGAACAAGTCCTTCTTTGACAGGACCATTCCCAAAGATGAACTCATCGAATCCTTCGAAGGGCGCAACAGATCGGCTCTTGATCTCATGACGAAACTTGACAGGAAGGAAAGCTGCACCTCCACCCGCCAGATATTGAACACTGAGGTCAAAAGGAATCTCTTGCGGTTTAACCAGTGGACCCGCAGGGGGCTGGACGGTTCCTTTGGTCAGAGGAATGCGAAACTCTTCCACCCTGAATCGGCCCGAAGTCCATGAGGGTTGGCGTTCCTGTCCTTCAGCCGCATCTCCAGGCACTGCTCCTTTCTTTTGGTCCAATGCCTTGGTAAGAATCACTTCGTAGCTTCCAAGTTTTGCCTCCTTGGGAATATTCCAAGTCGTTTCCGCCACTCCACTCCGATCCCACGTGATGGGGAACTCATACTTCTCTTCGCTTCCGGAATGCCTGACGAAAACCCGGTTAGGCATCTTTGAGCTCGGAGCGACGGAGAAGCCTTTCGTGGTGTGTCTGCGCAGCACGTGCTTCATGTGGACCGTTTCCCCGGCTCGAAAGAGGGCACGATCTAAGATCGTATGCGCCACGACGGCATCGGAGTCATATTCATAAGGAAGTTGAAACCTCCAAGGTTCGATCCCTTCGTCCCAACTGGAATGGACAAAAGACATATCGTCCGGGGTCGAAGCCATGATGAAGAGTCCGCTCCAAAGGGAATTGAGCGCTCCCATCTGAGGGGCATCGTAGTGATCGGTTTTGTAATCACATCGGGGAAGCCGATCGAGAGAAGGCAGAGAAATCTCAACCCGAGCCAAACCCTGGGCGTCCGTCTTTCCAATCCACAACGTGTTTTCTTGGCAGTCTCTGATGGTCACCGTGGCGTCCTTGACAGGCTCCCCTTTGTCGAGCGTAGTCACCCACACGAGAGAGGATTCCCGGCCCCATTTGAAGTGGACTGAAAGATTGGTGACCAGGCCGCTGTCGGCACGTACATGGACTGGGGGGGACTTAGGAGTGCGGTTCCGAGGATGGCACTCTCAAGCTCGACCACATAGAGCCCCGGGTTTTTCAGGGGCATACCAACCACTTCAAAGGCCCGAGATCCCATGGGTTTCGGAACCTTGAATTCCTTCGCCTGTTTCTCCTCAGCCAGAATCGATCGATCTCGAGACGCCGAAGCAACCCTCCTCAGCCAAGCTTGAACCTGCTCTCCTCTTCCGACAGGGAGTTTCAGAATCTTCCCCATGATTTTTCCTGTGAGCCCCTCTCCCTTGTCAATCCTGACTACCCTTGCTTTCACTTCGGGCTCCAAATTCCTTAAGGTCACCGGGAGCTGTGGATCTGCCTTCAGCTCCAAGATGCCAAATCGTGCGGCGAACTTGGCCAAGGGAGGATAACTGTCTGTTCGGATGGCAAGAGGGAACTTGTCCGCATTCGTGAGAGGCCTCTCAGCGTCATCTTTGAGTCTCAGAGGAAGTTCGACAGTAAAATTTGTTTTCTCCGGGAAGGGCCCGGGGAACGAGACATAGCTCGCCTCGTCGTCCTCCAATGGCTTCTGTCTCCACGTTTTTCCGTCAGCACTTCTCAGGACAATTTTGCTCGCTTCGTCTTTCGAGATGGGGGCAGAAAAGCTCAGGGTCATGGGCAGGAGGGGAATACAATCAGCCCTGGGATTCTCTCGTTCACAGTGAAACTCGGCAGAGAAGGGTTTTCTTGTCTGAAACCGCAAGATCTGATCCTGGCCGCCGGTGACCCCGGTCTTTGACATGACCCCTTTTCCCCAGATCAGACTGACCTTCGAATCGGAAGGAAACCGTTGTGTGCACTGGATAAGAAGAAGCGGAAATTCTGGAGGTTTGCGATTCCGGAATCGGGTCTTAAGGATCTCCTTTCTCTCATTTCCCTCGATGATTCTGATCCCTGCATGGCTCTCAATCCCTTCAACCGAGAAGGTGACATTCTGCAGGACAGAGGAGTCATCCGGTTCCGCATCCAGGGCAAGGATGAAGATCTGCTCCTCGTCGAGGGATTGTTCCCCTTCGTGAGGGATAGAGAACCGAATGGAGGGACCTCCTGTAGAAAAGGAGAAGATTTTCTGGCCGACCACTTCCTTTCCCGATAGGCTTCTTACGTCTGGCTTCAAACGGAATTCACATCGAATTCCTGCTGGAAGATCTCGTTCGAAATCAAAGACCCAGTTCCTGCCGTCAGCCCATCGGCCGTTTCCTTTCTCTGAACAGACCGCCTCAAAAGGTTCGATGAAGCCTCGAGGATCGCCCAGAGGGACCATGGCCTCGGAAAACCGAACACTGACCTGCCGAACCGTTTTGACAGTCCCCTGAGGGGAGAAGAACTCAACCTGGGGATCGCCGGCCGCAAAGGCCAAAGGCGAGATCAGAAAATAGAAGCCCAGAGACAACGGCAGTAGTTTTCTCCTCATGTTGCCCTCCTTGAAGGCGGTTCCATTTCGTCGCATTGGAATTCGAGTGCAATAATGCTACATATCTTAATACCACAATTTCATCAAATTCAATAAAGAGAAAATGCGATGGCCCAAAGAGATTACTACGACATTTTAGGTCTGGATAGAGATGCGAGCCCTCACAAGATCAAAGAGGCTTATCGCAAACTCGCTTTTCAGTATCATCCTGACAGAAACAAAGACAATCCAGCAGCCCTGGAAAAGATGAAAGAGATTAACGAAGCCTATGCGGTGCTCTCGGATCCAGAGAAAAGGCGAAGGTATGATGCGATGAGCCATGAGTATGGATCTTCTGCTTATGACCGGTTCAGGCAGACCTACTCGGATCAAGATATCTTCAGAGGTTCTGATATCAATCAAGTTTTTCAAGAGATGGCTCGCGCCTTCGGATTCAGAGGTTTCGAAGAGATTTTCAGAGAATCCTACGGTCAGGGGTACCAGAGTTACGAATTTCGACGGCCAGGCGTTTTCGGACGGGTTATCTTCTACGGTCCCGGCTTCCGAAGAGCACAGAGAAGAGTCTCCCCGTCAGAGGGATCGCCTCTCCCCGGTCTCTCAACAGGGATCTTCGGTAAGCTTCTTGGATATGTCCTGAAGAAGGTATGGGGAATCGAAGGAGTTCACAAAGGCATGGATTGGCATGAGGCCATTACCTTGACACCCTTGCAAGCCATGCAAGGGGGAAAAATCAGATACGTTCATCGGCGAAAAGCCAAAGAATTGATCGTCACCGTCCCCCCTGGGATCAGAGATGGACAGCATCTGCGGTTGAAGGGCATGGGTGAAGAAGGAAAAGGCGGAGGCCAACCGGGAGATCTCTATCTGAAGGTTCGGGTTATGAAGCCTTGGCTTCGAAGGATCAAAGAGCTCTTGCTAGGGTGAGAGGAAAAGCTTTGGGAATCCCCCCTTCCCTCTTTCTGTGAAAGTAAGGAATTTGGCCTTACAGATGTTGTCTGGGATCCACGGAGAGCTTCGAAGAGGGGAAAACATACTGCCAGGCCCAGTCCTTCGGGGCGTTCGGATACTTCCGGCCAAGAGCGTCAGGCAGATAGACCCCCCCAAATCCTTGTCGAAGGGGGCGAGTGTCGTTTTTGCGTCGTCGTCAGCAATACCGGCCTTTTTTCCGCCGTGGAAATGATCGGTGTAGAGCTGAATGGCCTCTTTGGCTTGCCGGATCTGCCAGTCGGCAATGTTTTCCCGGGATTGGAGATCCTCCAGAAATCGCCGGAGCGCCTCTGCCGCATCAGCATTCTTCAGGCGTTTTGAAAACGTGAGATATCGGTTAGCCCAATAGGCGTAGAAGGTTACGCTTTTTTCCGGCACGAGCTTTCGTGAAAGCAGATATTGCTGAAAATCGGGAAGGGTTTGTGAAGGTAACTTTTTCTCTCTCATATAAGTTCCTGCCTATGATATACGGATTCTGTATAATATGATATTATGGATCAATTACGGCAGTCAAGGAGATTATCCTTCAGGAATTATTTGTTTTTTTGGTTGAAATATAGTATCATTAACAATAAATTCGGCATAACGATAAAATAGCGAATCAAGAAAAGCTTACTTTAGTTCCCCCGCGGTTGAGCACAGTACAACTCAACATCTTACCAGTTCTTGATGCCATGCGGAATTTCTCATATGCTCCGAAGCCGTAACGTACCTGCGAGGACAATAGCCCCTACCGTTTCGAGCGATCTTTCAACACAGTATTTTGGCCAGACGGTCGGAATAGTGGCAGATCTTCCATGTGGTGTTCATGCGTCAGCCAACCACAAAAAAGACACGTTAAAAACATAACCAGGCCCTGCAGGCGGATTGCTTCTCCAGTCCTCGTTCCCGGTAATCTCTGAGGGCCGCGTCATTTGTAGGAAATAGCCGATAGCGTGTGAAGCAGCGGTGAGAAATTACTAAGTAAGTACTGCATATTTGCTACCCACCAATAAGGGGTCAGGTCTATTTTGTTGGCATCTGCATCTTTGCCAAGATCATTGAGAGAAAGAAGGGATATGATTAAAGGGTGTGTTTTACTTCTTCGGCCAAGACTACATGAAGGAATGCTAATAAAATAGACCCTAATTTTCTGAAAGATGCTCATGAATTTGACAATTGCCTACGGATCTGTGCAATACTGTTTCCGGCTTTTTTCAATTCAAGCAAATTTTTTATACTGGCGAACCTCTGTGTTCTTTTTACTAAAAGAGCCACTTCAGGGTTTCTGAGGCTTGTTCCAGGATCTCGCACTCCTGGATTGCTTAGATCTATTCAGGAGGAGCCCTGCTGGTTTCTTAATCCCGTCGTAAGTCTTGCTTGACAGGATAAGTCATTTTTCTTAATATCGGAGTCAATTTAAAGATCGGGGCAATAAAGATGAAACCGACCATATTGGTTGTAGATGACGAACAAGGAGCCAGGGATTCCCTTGAGGTGATTCTTGAGGACAATTACCAAGTTTTGACCGCCGAGAGCGGGCAAGAAGCCTTGGACACTCTCAAGAAAACGCCTGTGGACGTGATCTTACTGGATGTCCACATGCCCGAAATGGATGGGCTGGAGACACTTCGGAAAATCAAGGAGCAAGATGAGGAGATTGATGTCATTATGATTTCTGCGCTGAATCTGGCTCGGAAAGCAGTCGATTCCATCAAGTCAGGCGCCTATGATTACATCACCAAACCATTCGAACCTGAGGATATCCTGTCGAGTGTGAGTCGCGTAATCAGTAAACAAAGGCTTCATAAGGAGTTGGACTTCTTAAGAAACGAAATCAAAAAAAACCGTGGGTTTGACCAGGTCGTAACCCAGAACAAGACAATGCTCGAAATCTTCGATCTGGTCAAAAAAGTCGCCTGCACGTCGACCAATGTCCTCATCACCGGCGAAAGTGGAACCGGGAAAGAACTGATTGCGCGATCCATACACTACCAAGGTAACCGAAAAGGTGGCCCTTTCGTGGCTATCAATTGTGCCGCGATCCCTTCGGAGCTGATGGAAAGCGAAATGTTCGGCCATGAAAAAGGGGCTTTCACGGGGGCTCAATCACGTGCCATTGGCAAATTTGAGTATGCTAACGGGGGAACACTCTTCCTCGATGAAATCTCAACGCTCAGATCCGATCTTCAAGCAAAACTCCTTCGGGTCCTCCAGGAAAGGGAGATTGAACGCATCGGTTCGAATCGGCCGATCAAGATCGACATTCGCGTCATATCTGCAACTAACACCAATCTTGAAAATGCCGTCCTCCAAGGCGCCTTTCGCCAGGATCTCTATTTTCGCCTCAATGTGGTTCCCGTTTCCATCCCGCCGCTTCGGGAGAGGAAAGATGACATCCCCCTTCTCGCCAAACACTTTGTCAACAAGTTCAACCTTGCCTTCAACAAAAAGGTTCTAGGCTTCTCCGAAAAAGCACTGGAAGCACTAAGGAGATATCGCTGGCCGGGAAATATCCGCGAGCTGGAGAATCTCGTCGAGCGGATCGTCGTGCTTTCTCCAAACGATGACATCATCGACTTGAAAAACATCCCCCTCGATATCCTGATCCATTCAGGCCAGGACATTGAAGAGATGGATTCCCAAAAACGAGGGCTCTTCGGAATCCGGGGAGCCTTTGAGAGAAGGATTATCGTCAATGTCCTTGAAACAACCCAATGGAACCAAACAGAAGCTGCTCGAATCCTCAAAATTAATCGCAATACTCTCCTTCAAAAAGCCAAGCAACTTGGAATCCCGCTGAAAAAATAACGCGCGGGTTGCACAGTTTCCCGGAGATTGCCTACCCGAATGTGCAACCTTAATCTCCGCAGTCAAATCCAGCACTTTCTTTTTCCTTTCTCGTATTCTTCATCTTTCCTTTCAAGGCTATAGGCAGGGGCTCTTGTCGAGATTCCATGCGGCCCGGAGCAGCCCCTTTCAAAAATCCTCATTAAATCAACCGATTACCGCATAAAAGAAGAAAAAGCGTCACCCTCTGTTTCCCGGCATTCGTATTGCTCTCATTAAGAAATATTCGATTCGCAATTATTGCTCTGAATCCAAGAGAGAGGGGGTGACATCATGAAGAAGATTGCAATCCAACTTTTCATTATCGCGATGGCAGTGGCGACCTATGTCATGCCAGTCCTGGCAGACGGAAACGGCTGGTAATCACGGATCTCCTTTCAAAAAACGATGAAGAAGAGGCATATCCTTCAGTTGGGGTATGCCTTTTCTTTATTAAATCTTTGACAATCCTCTCATTTTTTCTTATAAGTAGGTTCATAATTTCCCATCCCACCCTTCCATCCATGAAGAAACGCCAAAAAATGAACAAGTACAGAATCAGTTCAATGGCTCTCGTCTGTTTCTATTTCCTGGTTTTTGAAATCTGCTCTTTCTCTCTTCCAGCAGCCCTTCCACAGCCGAAAGGGAAGGAGTCTCCAACTTATGGAGGCGTGTATCGAAGGCCGCTCGACTACAACCCGAAAAGCCTTGATCCTGCGCTCTCCTTAGACATCAATTCCGTCGCCGTGATCCAGCAGGTCTTCGACGGTCTGGTTCAATTCGACAAGACTCTAAACGTCATCCCCGCCATCGCCAAGTCCTGGAAGATCTCTTCTGACGGCCTGACTTATACCTTTTTCTTGAGAAAAAGCGTCAAATTTCATAACGGGAGGGAGGTGACCGCTAAAGATTTCGTCTATTCCTTCACTCGCCTCTTGGACCCCGGAATCCGATCGACTTCCTCCGACTTTTTTGGTAAAATCCTCGGCGCCGATGAATTTAGAAGTAAAAAGGCGAAAGAAGTAAAGGGAATCACGGCGGAGGATAACCATACCTTAAGGATCGTCTTCTCCGAACCGTATGCTCCCTTTCTCAGCATCCTTGCGATGAAGGGGGCCAAGGTCGTCCCAAAGGAAGAGGTGGAAAAACCGGGGGTCGAGTTCGCGAAATCGCCCACGGGGACAGGCCCCTTTCGATTTACCTCGATGCAAGAAGGGGAAGAGATTATCCTGGAATCCAATCGCGACTACTTTGAAGGAAGACCTTACCTGGATAAGATCATCTTCAAGATCTTCCAGGGGTCCCTCCGGGATAATATGTTCAAAGAATTCAAAACAGGCGCTCTGGATGAATCTTTCGTCCCGCCGGAGGAGATGGAAAACGCGGCCCGGGAAACCCGCTTTCTTTTTGTGCAAAAGCCTATCCTGTCCTTGAGATTCTATGGCTTTAGTCTTCGCTCAAAGCCCTTGGACAGTCAGAAACTTCGGAAGGCGATCAACTGCGGCATTGACAAGGGAGCGATCATCTCTGAGATCCACAAAAACCAATTAAACCTGGCGAAGGGAATTCTCCCTCCCGGAATGCCGGGGTATGATCCGACGAAAATTGCCTATCCATTTAATGAGGCCCGGGCTTTGAAACTCCTCTCCGAGGCCGGGGAAAGTCAACCCAAGCTCGAAATCTGGAGCGCATCCAAATCGGAAGCCGCCGAGAAGGAGTTGAACGAGATCAAGGCTCAGTTGAGCAGGATAGGCATTCAGGCCAATATAAATTTTGAGACGAATTGGCAAAACTTCACCTCCATGTTGAGCGAAAATAAGGCGCCCGTTTTCATCTACGCCTGGTACGCTGACTTCCCCGACCCTGACAATTTTCTTGGGACCCTTTTCCACTCCCGGTCGCAATACAACTATACGGGTTACAACAACCCGCGAGTGGACCACCTTCTGGATCGGGCAAGAGGTGAAAGGGACTATCTCAAACGGATGCAAACGTACCGAGACATTGAAGAACTGATCATGGAAGATGCCCCGATCCTCCCCATGGTCAACAATCTATTCCAGATGGCCTATCAGCCTTATGTGAAGGGCCTTGAAGTGAATGCGCTTGGGGCCCCCTACATTCCCTTGAAAAAGATCTGGTTACAGAATCAGTAGCTGCCGTGATTTCTCATAAAAAGTCTAAATCGATTCGGCTTCAGACCAGGCTCATCCTCTCCTCATCTCTCCTGATCCTCCTCCTCATGCTTATGACGATCATCCTCGTCGAGAAACGGCAAAGTGAAGCCATACGGCTGGAGGCCCAAAAGCGGGGAATGACCATTGCCCGCAATTTGGCTGGAGTGAGCACGAACGCACTGATCACGTATAACTACGTGGTCCTTGAACAGAATGCCGAGAGAGTGTCCGAGGAAGAGGACGTCGCCTACGTGATTATTCATGATAAGGAACACAGGATGGCTGCCTTCACCGGGCAC
This sequence comes from uncultured delta proteobacterium, assembly GCA_963695895.1. Classification (GTDB taxonomy): domain Bacteria; phylum Desulfobacterota; class BSN033; order BSN033; family UBA1163; genus CAVOIK01. The sequence continues at coordinate 17,936 of CAVOIK010000022.1, read as the reverse complement.
GGTGAAAAGCAGGGGCAGCTATTAACCGATCCTGTGAGCCAGAAAGCGCTCAGCGCCAGGGAGCCTTACATCCAGTCGATCACCTATGGAGAAAGGAAAGTCCCTGCCCTGGACCTCTCTGTTCCGGTCTATGTGGAAGGGTCCGAAGAGAAGTGGGGAACGATACGGATCGGTCTTTCTCTGGAACGAATGGCCTCGGAGATTCTGCGGACCCGTCTCAACCTTTTCCTTCTCGGCTTGTTCGCCCTCGGATTCGGAATTCTGGGATCAGTCTTCTTTTCGAAACGGATCACCCGCCCGCTCTCCAAACTGGTCGAGACCACGATTTCCGCCGCCCAGGGGAACCTGGAACAGGTGAGTGACATCCGTACGCGAGATGAGATTGAGGAACTCGGCAACAATTTCAACCATATGATCCGCCAAATTCGACTCGATCGCGAGGAGCTGGAGTCCCGGCTTCGAGAAATCACGGCGCTTAAGACCTATACTGACAACGTCATATCGTCCATGACCAATGGCCTCATTACCACCGACCTGGGAAAAAAGGTCGTATCTGCCAATCAAACAGTCGAACGGATTCTTGGGAGGCGAAAGGAGGAAATGATAGGGAGCCCCCTGGACAAGGTCCTGGGAGATCACCATCCTCTTTTGAAATTGATCACCGAAACGCTCTCCAAAAATCGGGGGATAATCATTCCGGAAATGGAACTGAAGAAAGATGCTGAAACCCTGTGGCTGACCGCCTGCACATCCATTCTAACGGACGGGGAAGGCAATAGGATAGGGGCCCTTGCGGTTGTCCAGGATATTACGGAAATGAAAACCTTAGAAGGGAAGCTCCGTCAAGCGGATCGATTGGCTGCTCTGGGGACTCTGTCCGCAGGTTTAGCCCATGAAATTAAGAATCCACTCTCTGCGATCAAAACTTTTGTTCAACTGCTCCCTCAAAAAATTGAAAATCCCTCTTTCCTGGTAAAGTTTAAGAACACGGTCCCAAGGGAGATCGATCGTATTAACCAACTGGTAGAGAACCTTCTGGAACTGACTAGAACCAGAAAACACCCCATGAAGGCATTGGATGTAAACCAACTGATCACGCAGGTAATTGATCTTCATGGGGAAGAGATGTCCAAAAAACACATCTCTTTCAACGACCGTCTCACCAGAACCATCCCCCTTATCAAAGGGGACTCGGAAACCTTGTACCGCGCCTTCTCGAATCTAATCATTAATTCCATTCAGGCAATGACCAGCGGCGGGACTCTTTTCGTCTCATCTGGGCCGGAGGACTCTGAATGCTCAATGGTCGAAATTGTTATTCATGATACGGGAATCGGGATGGACGAGACAACAACAAAGAACCTTTTCAATCCTTTCTTCACCACGAAGGAGAAAGGTGTCGGCCTCGGAATGGCTCTTACTCAAAAAATTATTGAAGATCATCACGGGACCATAGAGGTCCAAAGTGAAAAAGGCAAAGGAACCACCTTCACAATAAGACTGCCTGCTGTAGTAGCATAGGATTGCCTATTGGAATGGGCAACCCGACCTCCGCTCCCGTAGTATTCTTCCCTTTGAGTAAATTGATAACCATTTGAAATTACAGCCGATAGAATCATTGCTGGGATTTAGAGTCTCCTTGGCATTTTCTTTGCTCATTATGTGGGAAATGTAGCACTACCTTAATGGACATGAAGGGAACCAACACTTAATGCGGTCTGGTTTGAGCCTACATCCGAAATCTGACCGGGTTTCATCACCTACAGGAGGGTTATGAGCTCATTATCCAATCGGATTTTGGTAGTGGATGATGATGAAGGAATCTTAGACTCATTCGAGGTTCTCCTGGGGGACCGATACGATTTAATTAAGGCAGAGAACGGTTTCCAGGCTCTCGAAATTCTTGAAAACGATCCTCCCAAATTGGTGTTCTTGGATATCAAGATGCCTGGCCTTGACGGTATCGAGATCCTGAAGATGATTCATGAGCAACAGAAAAATGTGAGCGTTGTCATCATTACCGGTACCACCCAAGAAAAAACAGAGGAGGAGGCCAAATCTTTAGGGGCAGTCAGTTATCTTAAAAAACCTCTCGATGTATTTGAAATTGATAGGATTGCCTCCCAGATCTTCTCTTAATCTGTCTGGAAGAACAGTCACATGAGAAGATTGGGAAAACATTATATGGTGACAAGGTTGTGCCAAACATCGCTTAAAATGTTTTTAGAATAATGGGAACGACATGGCTCTATGAGGTTGCGATGATACTTGTATTTCCAGAAGCATTCCGCTCGGATCTTCCCGGTGAAGGATAAAAAATGAAAAAGGAGCCCCCCTCGAATAAAGGGGTCGCGATTAGGAAGCGCTTCCCAGGATTCGAAAGATTTCTTTCCGAGCATCCAAGCTCTGTCGAGACCAGAGGCAATTTAAGCGAAGGGGAATTCAGCAAATGTCATGAACAGCTTTGTGACATGATCAGAGTCCTCCTGCTTAAATGGGTCAGACCTCATAACTCAACGGAAGCTGAGCAGCCGCATTCAGAATGCATGTCCAACGAAGGCAAGGCTCATGTTCGCGAATTTGTGAGCTCGATAATAGATCCCCTCACCGAGGTCATTTCCTCAGGAGATCCTGTTCAGTTTGTCACCCGGTGTGATCGGAGATTGATGAAATATACGATTCATCCTAAGACCGGTCCCGATGGTGCGCTGACTGAAATTAGTGTTCTTGGAATTGAGGTGTCGCGACAAGAGGCCTTAGAAACCGCCTTTCTTTTGTTCAATGATAAATACCATTTTCTTACTGAGAATGCCCCCTTTGGGGTAGGGGTGGCCGATCTGGACGGTAACGTGTTCCTTGTAAATTCAGTAATGGTTGATATAACGGGCTATTCCCTCGAAGAGCTAAAATCGGCTGGTGTTGCAGTGAATTACAGAAATGAAAAGGAGAGGAAACAGGTAATTGAGGCTCTTCAGGAATCAGGTAAGGTACGCAACTACAAAGTCGAGCTAAAAAGAAAAAATGGGATTATCTACTCAGCCCTACTGAACATAGATCAGATTAACTTAGCTGGCTTAACATTACTCGTTACGAGTCTTAGTACAGATTCCAACAGATTAGATCAACAAAAGGACTCATGACAAGATTCTTAGAAATCTTTTCTCGAAAAAATAGCACGGGATCGACCCTTTTGGGCAAGTGAAGGCAATTGAGTGGCCCATCTGTAGATACCCACGGGCAGAGCCCGTGGCACTCGTTCCAAAACACAAGCTATGCTTGACGCCCTATGGGCGAGTTCCCATTCACCCACGGGCAAAGCCCGTGGAACTCTGCCCTTCGGGTTATTAGAGAAAGAATAAAATTACATGGAAATAGATCGGGGGATCCTGTTGCTCTAAAAGGAGGCGTTAATGTCAGAACTTGACATTACGGACACTGTAAAGTGCTTCCGGAGTTACTTCCTGAAGTCATCAAGTTGATGCTTCGAATTGCCATACCAGATTTCAACCGGAAATAGACAGTCGTGACATAGAAATCAGAGAGATGTATTCTGTAAACCAGGAGGTGCTCGAACACGCGGAGGCACCGAAAACATCGGACAAATTCATGACTTCTGAAGATGTGATCCTGTTGCCAGGAACAAAAGGATTAATTCAGACACAAGAATGAATAAGATGATCGCTGAGGCGACAGAGGGATTTGAGGCCCATGTACAACCAGGGCTGCCAAGAGGAGCTAGCGTGTCACCTTAAATCGATTTTAGATCGATCTGGAGGATCACTCAAACAACATGAATAGTTACAAGTTGCCAAGAAAATAGACCTGACCCTCTTCAGGACGGATTTTTGTTATCCTTGATTGTCATCTCGCTAAGGTGCCGGAGACAAACATATGGAGGATAAGGATACAAAAAGACCCCTTCCGCCTTTGAGATCGAAGCGGAGGATTCGTATTTTATTAGCAGAAGACAATCCCATAATCAAAAAGTGGCCTTGAAGATACTCAGAGAAGTTTGGCTATCGTGCACGAGCGGTGGAAAACGGCATGGAAGTCATTAAGGCCTTAGAATCCGTCCCCTATGATCTCGTGCTGATGGATGTTCAAATGCCCGAAATGGGAGCCTTCGAAGACTACAAGACAAATTAGGAGTCTGGGGACAGGGCAAATGAATCGCCACATCCCCATCATCGCCATGACCGCCCATGCCATGAAGGGTGACCGGGAAAGGTGCCTCAATTCGCGGGTATGAACGATTATGTATCTAAACCTATCGATCCTGGTGAATTGGAAGAGGTTATCGTTCGATGGACTCCGCCTAAGAAGGAAACCGAGCAAAAGTCTTCCGAACAGGCAAGGGGCTTCAACCCTGATGCGTTGCTGGAACGCTTGGGAGGCGACAGCAAGATTTATGATGAGATCATCGACCGTATTCCTTCAGGACGTGCCTAAACAAATCCGCATACTTGAGGATGCCATTAAATCGAGGTGATGCATCCATCGTTCAACGTCAAGCGCATACCCTGAAGGGTGCATCAGCGAATTGTTGGTGCTACAGGATTAGAAGAAGTTGCCCATCATCTGGAAAGGGATAGCGAGAGACAAGATTTGAGTCAAGCTCTCGAGATGCTCGACCGCATCAAGACAGAATTCAACAGATTTGAGCAGATGCTTGCCGACGAGCAGAGGAGGAGAGCATGAAGGTACTGATTGCCGAGGACGATGCCACATCCCGCATGATACTGAAAGCAATATTGATCAAGTGGGGATATGAGGTCGTTGAGACCTCCAACGGTGACGAAGCGTGGCAAGTGCTTCAGCAGGAAGTATGCGCCACGACTAGCGATTCTTGATTGGGTCATGCCGGGGATAAGTGGCGATAAACTCTGCCGCAAACTACGGGAATTAGAATCTCTTCCCCCCATTTACATTATTCTTTTAACCGTGAGAAGGGATAAGGCAGATGTCATTGCAGGCCTTGAGGCTGGTGCAAACGATTATATCCGGAAACCGTTTGACCGTGAAGAACTTCGTGCCCGCGTCGAGTGGGAGAAAGGGTTGTAAAACTGGAGGCAACTCTCTTTGAACGGATCAAGGAACTTCAGGATGCGATGGCTCAGATCAAAACTTCCAGGGAATATTGCCTATTTGTATGCACTGTCATAAGATCCGCACAGACAAAGAAAGCTGGGAACGGCTGGAAAAGTATATCTCGGAACATTCAGATACTGAATTTAGCCATAATATATGTCCAGAATGCAAGGGGAAGTTTTGGACTTGAGTTGAAAGTTAAATAGAAAAGGTAGGGTTTAGATCTCAAGGGTTGTTGGCCACAATTGAAGAACGGATCGCAATAAGCAAGGGGATTGGACCGAAATTTGTTTTCCCTCCCTCGGTGACATCCTTATACCGATTTGGACTGTATCATTGGATTGCGCAGTTAGAGTTAAAGTGGTTGATAGGGTTGCAATAGGTTCTTCGTTCTCTTAATTGTAAGATGACGGACCTGATATACTTTCGTATCCTGCGGAATGCCTGCATTAATTAATATGATCTGTAAATATCTCCAACCTCGTTATAGAAATAGATTTACCTTGGATCACGCTTTTGTAACTGCCAACGCCTAGTTGGGCTCAATGTCCACTTTGTCAAGTGTTTTGCCAGATAGGTCAACCCTTCACAAGTCCAACCCCTCAAATTTCACTCTCTGTTCAGCAAATAGGATTCTCATTTTTGGAGTGATTCAAATATGTTTTTGAAGGCCGGCGCAAGCTCACTGAAAGCCTTGCTTAGATTTGGGTCGAAGTGTTCAGGAGATGTCCTCTCATCGCCCTCCACGATTATCCTCACTGTACCCTCGTGATCTAAAGGGGACTTGTAGGGTCTTCTCCCTCTAAGGGCATCGTACTGGTCAACAATATTCATGATTCTTCCTGCCATAGGGATTTCTTCCTCTTTAAGCCCTTTTGGGTATCCAGTACCATTCCACCTTTCATGGTGAGTCAGCGAAATAGTTTCAGCCATTCGGAGATACTTTGATTGGGAGCCGTGGAGGATATCGGCTCCGATAAGCGTATGGGTTTTCACCAACGCAAATTCCTCCGTAGTGAGTTTTGTACTCTTCAGCAGGATTTCTAATGGGATACCTACCTTGCCTATGTCATGCATAGGGCTAGCGTATAAAATTGTCTCCTGCTCTTCCTCTGACCACCCAAGATGTTTAGCCATCAGATGACAGTAATGGCCAACTCTACGGATATGAGCTGCTGTTTCTTCATCCTTGTATTCTGCCACCATTGTAAGCCTAAGGATTGTATCAACATATCCCTCTCGAATCTGCCATGTCTTTTCCTTCACTTCTCCTTTGAGGAGTTCGTTATAGTTCCTTAGAAAATCCTCGAATTCTTTTAATCTCAGCAAGTTCTTAACCCTTACCATCAACTCCGATCTGTCGAGCGGCTTTGTAAGAAAATCGTTTGCACCTGCGGAAAGTCCTTTAACTTTCAGCTCCCTGTCCATAGACCCCGTAATGACAATGATTGGTATGTGCTGGGTGGATGAATCACTCCTCAACTTCTTACAGACCTCCAGACCATCCATTTCAGGCATCATGACATCAAGCAAGATAAGGTCAGGTCTGTTGCTTTTTGCCCTTTCGATGGCCTCTGCTCCATTTCTTGCGGTGAGATACTGATAGTCATGTCTTGCCAGAAGAGTGCTTAGATATTTAATAATAACTGGGTCGTCGTCGGCTAAAAGGATTGTTGGCACTCTTTCTCCTCGTCAAAATTTACAGCAAGCGCTGCACCTCAATAATTGGACGAAATGTGTTACCGCGCTTGGCAGGGTTTTACACCCCTGGACAGAGAGAGAAGATCTTGTTCTTACACCCAACGGCGTTTTTTCTTCAGAGACTCCTTTATTTCGTCGAAGAAGTCTATAATCGGAAAGGTTTGCATTCTTCATCGGGTTATGTACCAACACATGAGTTTGAGATCACAGTCATGAATTCTTCCCCAACATCAATTCAATCCCATAGCGAAGTTGAGCTTTGGTGAAGGGCTTCGTCATATAATAATCGGCACCCAGGTCATATCCTTTGAACATATCCGGATCTTCGTTTTTGGCGGTCAGAAGGATTACGGGAATATCTTTTGTCTTGGGATTCGCTTTAACTTCTTGTATCACCTGCCATCCATTCTTCTTGGGCATTAAGATATCGCAGATGATGAGGTCGAAATTATCTTTCGACATTTGCTTGATTGCTTGTTCCCCGTCCGACGCTTCTGTTACCCTATATCCCCATTTAGCCAGATGGGTTCTCAGCACCGTCCTGATTATCTCCTCATCGTCAACGACCAACACTTTCTTGTTCATCTCCTTTTCTCCTTAGTGGAAACTTAATGGTGAAGGTTGTACCGATATCTTTCTTGCTTTCGACGTCAATCCTTCCCTCATACTTGGTAACAATGCGGTAGACGATATTCAGACCCAGGCCAGTTCCCTCCCCCGGATTCTTAGTGGTGAAGAACGGGTCAAAAATCTTGTTTAGATATTCAGGAGGGATCCCTATGCCATTGTCGCTTACTTTCACCTCGACCGCATCTCCGAGCGAACGAGTGGCCAGAATCAGCTCTCCCGGTCTTCCCATTCATTGCCTGAAAGGCATTTGTGATTAAATTGGTGAATACCTGCTGAATCTCACCCAAGTTGGCCTCCATTTTGTCGAGAGGTTGAAATTTCTTAATCACCTCAGCCGGCCTGGTCTTGGTGGCCAGACGAACCATTTTCAGAGATTCCTCCAGAACCTCATTGAGATCAACAAGGGTCTGTTTTCCGTCTCTTGAGGCCCGAGAGTAGAGCCGCAGTCCGTTAACGATTTCGCTGATCCTCTGAGCGCAGTTGAGAATATCCGTCAAGTAACCTCTGATCTTTGAGCAATCTTCCTCCTCCAGTGCGATTTCTGCCATTCCCAGAATCCCGCTCAAAGGATTGTTGATCTCATGGGCCACGCCGGAGGCCAATATCCCTATTCCCGCCAACTTTTCCGATTGGATGAGCTGTTCTTGAAGTCGCTGTTCTTCGGTGACATCACGGGAATACTCGATCACAGATAAAAGATCCCCTTTTTCATCCAAAATTGGGTAAGAGAAGATATGCAGGGTGCTATCGATCGCTGGATTTTTCTGGACTATAGAGGCAGGTTGCTTGGTCTCGATGGTGACCGTCACCGGGCACTTTTCACATGGAAGATCCCTTTGATAATAAGCTTCATAACATTTCTTGCCAATCAATTCCTGAAATGTCGTGTGGTATTTTTCTATGACTGCTCTATTCACGCGTAGAATTCGATAATCGGGAGCCCGTATCGATACCTGGTCTCGAATACCGTCGAAGATGGCTTCAAGATTTCTTTTGCTTTCTCTGATCTTCTTTTCCAGTTTCCTCTGCTCACTGAGGTCACGAAAGATCATCTGATAAAAGGTGTCCTCTCCCAGGTCGATTCTCTTGGTCGATAGATCGACTTCAAACGAAGTTCCATTCTCTCTCATCAGGGAGAGTGAATCTGTCCTTCCTTCCCCTTGCTCGATTACCTTCTCAAAATAGTGGGAAGCCATCTCTTTCTCGACTAGGGGGAAACAGGTCAAGCATTTTTTTCTGGAAGAGATCCACTCTTCTTGTATCCGGTCAGCTCTTCGACTTCCTTATTCAGATCCGCAATGAGAAGCTCGGGGTTTCTCAAAATGATGATCCCGTCATTGGCGTTCTCAAAGAGCCCTCGGTACTTATCTTCGGAGAGGGCAAGTTGCTGCTGTCTTTCTTTGGTGAAGGTCTGGACAATATATCCATAGAATGCAGCCATGATGAAGATGAAAGGAATCCGGAGGATATAACTGAGTGCGATACTCGGAATTCAATAACCCCCAGGAATAGAGGAGGACCCCGTAAATAAGAGCCGTGAATCCGGAAATGGCCATTAAGAGTTTGTAGTTTCGGCTCATGGAGGCGAAGATAATGATGAGGAAAAAGACGAGATAGAAATCGGTCGTTACCCTCTCCGAAAGGTACATTCCGAACGAAACAACACCGGTGTCGATGAGCAACCAGAGAATAGAAGAATTTAGGGTTAGAAAACCAGCCTCTTGGGAGAAAGAGTAGAGGAAAAGTTGGAAAGCATATAGGCGAAAATGAGAATATGTCCAAGATCAAGGTTCGTAACCCTGCCTTTTCCGAAAAGAATGAGGTAAGAGGTGACGATAATGACCGTCCATCTGAGGAGAAGTATGGTTTTCTTGTTATTTTCCATAAGAGAGCGACCGATATACAAGCAACATATATGCCAATGGATATTCAGACGACATAAAAGGAAAGTAACCCTACGTAATTATTCCTATACTCTAGCTTTGTCTGGCCTGGATGAATCGAATGATCCTTTTCACCTATTTTGCATAGTGGCAATTTTCCGTACGTTTTGGTACTCTGTTACCCTCAAAAGTTGGGGTCTATTTTCTTGACATTTGAATAAAGGAAAAGTCCAGAGCATCCTTTGAGAAGAGGGTATTATTGAGAGGATTGAGGATCATCTAAGAGGCAAGAAGGAGATCCCTGAGATACCCAAGAGTCAACCATATATGAACGGGCCTATCCTTGGGAAACTTCTCGAAGAGGAGGTTATCGGAGACAAGAGGAGAAGGGATAAGAGGATCGTTGAGGCGGTGGAAGGGTTCGGTTACAGCCAGAGGGAGGTGGCAGATTATCTTGGGATGCACTTTTCATCGATCAGCAGAATTATGCGGCAAAAATGATTTTGGGCCTCTGTTAAGAAAATAGACCCTATCCTAGAGATGGGCAGCATCTGAGGTTAAGACGCATGGGCGAAGAAGGAAAAGGCGGAGGCCAATCGGGGGACCTATATCTGAAAGTCCAGGTCAAGAAGCCTTGGCTTCGAAGGATCAAGGAACTCTTGCTTGAGAGAAGAGGGTCGGGATTTCCCTTCCCTCTTACTTTTCTACGAAAATCACGATTTGACCATACAGACGTTGCCAAGTGTCGTGGTGACTTCTTCCTGAACCTTACACTTCCGAAAATTCAAGAAAAAATGTATATTTAAATGTAGAGGTGAGACTATGAAACTTAGAATTATCTTGGAACCAAGCGAAGAAGGCGGTTACACAGCCATCGTTCCTTGCTTGCCGGGTTGCATCAGCGAAGGGGACACAAAGGAGGAGGCGCTGAAGAACATTCGAGAAGCGATTGAACTTTACCTTGAGCCTGTTGAAGATGACCAGGTTTTTGCCCCAAATGCTGAAACGGTCGAGTTGGCAGTATGACAAAAGTTCCCAGCCTGCATTATGATCAAGTGATAAGAGCACTTCAACGGGATGGATGGGTTGTAGTAAGACAAAAAGGAAGCCATGTTCGGCTTCAAAAACACACTCCTGCAGAAACTCTGAAACTAAGTATCCCTACTCACCGCCCGCTCAAACGTTCCACGCTTGCCCACATTTTGAAACAAGCGAAATTAACAGTTGAAGAGCTCGATAAGCTCTTATGAACAAGCCAGCAAATCGTTGCGGCGGACGGGTGATAGCTCCTGCCAGCTTAACTCGTTATCCACCCCTTTTGTCGGAAGTCATCACATTTACCTTGACACCCTTGCAAGCCATGCAAGGAGGAAAAATCAGATACGTTCATCGGCGAAAAGCCAGAGAATTATTCGTTACCGTACCTCCTGGAATCAGAGACGGACAGCATCTGCGGTTGAAGGGTATGGGTGAAGAAGGAAAAGGCGGAGGCCAATCGGGAGCATATCTGAAGGTCCAGGTCAAGAAGCCTTGGCTTCGAAGGATCCAAGAGCTATTGATAGGGTGAGAGGAAACTCTTCGGGAATCCCCCCTTCCCTCTTTCTGTGAAAGTAAGGAATTTGGCCTTACAGATGTTGTCTGGGATCCACGGAGAGCTTCGAAGAGGGGAAAACATACTGCCAGCCCCAGTCCTTCGGGGCGTTCGGATACTTCCGGCCAAGAGCGTCAGGCAGATAGACCCCCCAAATCCTTGTCGAAGGGGGCGAGTGACGTATTTCCGTCGTCGTCAGCAACAAACAGTTGGGGTCAGGTCTATTTTCTTGACAATTGAATAAAGTAAGAGCCCGGAGCATCCTTGGAGAAGAGGATTTTATTGAGAGCATTGAGGATCATCTAAGAGGCAAGAAGGAGATCCCTGAGATACCCAAGAGTCAACCATATATGAACGGGCCTATCCTTGGGAAACTTCTCGAAGGGGAGGTTATCGGAGACAAGAGGAGAAGGGATAAGAGGATCGTTGAGGCGGTGGAAGGGTTCGATTACAGCCAGAGGGTGGTGGCAGATCATCTTGGGATGCACTTTACATCGATCAAACAGAATTATCCGACAAAAATGATTTTGGGCCTCTGTTAAAGAAAATAGACCTGACCCTATTCTGTGAGAAGCCAGGCCTTACACTCTTTCAGAAAGAAAGCGTCATACTTAAGATAATCGCTTCATCTCCCAAAAGCGCCGTCCCCCTCACCCCACCTTCTTTCGCGTTAGGGAGAGGGGGAGTCGTCTTGCTCACCAAGAAACACTCTCAGTCCAACAGGGGAAGCCTGGGAGTAAATCAATTCCATCTTATCCAGAAACCTTACTTTGCCCCTCCATAAGGGGAAACTTCCAAGTCTTTTGGGTAGGGCCGCGGAGACTTGAGGAATGATCTGGTCTCCGAAGAAATCTCCGGGCAATGGATCGCCATCCCAAAATTTAGAGAGATCTAAAGTGGAATCTTGCTCTTTGCCGCGAGATTTCGCCTTGGCTGCAGCCTTACGAGGAACCGTTTTTCTCTCAGATGCACTGAGACTTTCAACAAGTTCTTCACGACTCATTCCTCGCAGCTTGAAGATCAGAAAGGGATCGCGGTCAAATTCCTCACCCAGAAGGTAATAGACGGCAGCAATATGTTTGCAGGGGTTTGACCAATCCGGGCAGGAGCATTCTGTCTTCAGGTCCTTCATCCTCTCCGGAAACAGAGAAAGCCCTGCTTCCTGAAACACCTTTTCAATATCCGGGGGCATTTCGCCTGCCAAGAGCTTGGCAACAAAGATCGCTTTGCGGGATAATGCTTTCGCCAATGTCTGCCAGTCTCGAGCCGCGAGGCTTTTGATCTGAAGCTTGATGTCATAGGGCTTTGGCCTGGATCCCTGGACCTTGGCACTGACATTGCCCTTCTCTATTTCGATGGAGACGACCTGTCCTCTTCTTGCGTAGGAGCGGCCGCGCCCCAATCTTGCTCCAATGTCGAAGCTCTCAAGGACGGCGATCCAACGCCTCGCCCACCAGCTCTCTCCGAAGGTGCCCCGCTTGGACTGGGATTTGATTCCTCCTTTTGCTTCGCGAGGGATGGAAGGCTTGAAGAAGGGATAGTCGTACCATCGGCCCATACTATTCTCCTATCGCTTCTTTTCTCAGAGCAAAGAGGTTCTTAAGCTCCGCCGTAGAAAGCTCGGTGAGCCAGCCCTCGCCTGTACCGAGCACCTTGTCTGCAATCTCTTTTTTTCGTTCGATCATCTCGTCGATTTTATCCTCGAGCGTCCCCGCACAGATGAATTTATGAACCTGAACATTCTTCGTCTGGCCAATTCGAAACGCTCGATCCGTTGCCTGGTTCTCCACGGCTGGATTCCACCAGCGGTCATAGTGAATCACACGATTGGCCCGCATCAGGTTCAAGCCGGTGCCGCCGGCCTTTAGAGAAAGAACAAAGAGAGATGGACCGTTATCGCCCGACTGAAACCGTTCGACCATCTCGTCCCGCTGTTTCTTCGGGACTCTTCCGTGAAGGAAGAGGACCTCGCAGCCAAATGTCTCCTGCAGATGCCTTTGTAGGATGAACCCCATCTCTGCAAACTGCGAAAAGATCAATGCCCGATCCCCGACCTCAATCATTTCTTCAACCATTTCGGTCATGCGGGCAAGCTTGCCTGACCGCCCCGGGATGGGAGAGTTGTCTCCTAGAAACTGTGCCGGGTGATTACAGACTTGCTTGAGTTTTGAGAGGGTTGCCAGGACGAGACCTTTTCGCTGGATCCCTTCTGTTTCATCCAGTTTTTCCATGGTCTCTTTCACGACGGCTTCATAGAGCGAGGCCTGTTCCTTCGTTAAGTTACAGAATACCTTCATCTCCATCTTTTCGGGAAGATCGGTAATGATGGCCTTATCGGTCTTAACGCGGCGAAGGATGAACGGTCCGGTTAGACGTTTCAGTTTTTCGGCAGCTTCGGGATCTCGGCCTGCCTGAATGGGAACGAAAAATCCATTTTTGAATTCGGACTGGGTCCCCAGGAATCCGGCATTAAGAAATTCCATGATGGACCAGAGATCGCCGACATGATTCTCCACGGGCGTGCCGGTAAGGACGATGCGATAGTCTGCCTTGAGAGCTCGTGCTGCTTTGGCCTGTTTGGTTTCGGGATTCTTGATGTTTTGGGCTTCGTCGAGGATCACTCCAATCCAATCCACTTCCTTGAAGGTTTCAAGATCACGATGCAACAGCGCGTAGCTGGAGATGACCATCCCCTGCCTGGCGGCTATTTTCTTGAATTCCTCGCCTTTGTTTCTTCCGACCCCATGGTGAACCATGACCGGCAAAGCCGGGGTGAAGCGAGCCGCCTCCTTTTGCCAGTTGCTAACAACAGAGGTGGGACAGATCAGAAGGACAGGACGCCGATCCTCTGTTTCCCAATCCCGTTGGATCAGCGCCAGTGTCTGGATTGTTTTTCCCAACCCCATGTCATCTGCGAGGCATGCGCCCAGACCCCACTGCCTGAGAAAGCTCAGCCAGGAGTAGCCACGTACTTGATAGGGACGCAATGTCCCCTGAAAACCCTGCGGTGGAGACAATTCGCGGAAGGGAGTTCGTCCATCCAGCGCCGCCAGAAGATCGGCGATCCATCCCGTGGCCATGACCCCTTGGAGAGAAACATTTCCAGGAGTTTTTCCTCCTCCAAGTGCCATCCGCATAATTTCCCGGACAGTGGCCTGCTCTTGAGATTTCTTCTTCCAGAATTCGATTGCTGCCTTGATCTCCTCCGGATTTATCTGGACCCACTGTCCTCTCAGTTTAACCAGGGGAGCTTTCAGCTTTGCCAATCGTTGAAGCTCTTCCAACGAAAGCCTCTCATCCCCCAGGGCTACTTCCCAATCGAATTGAACGATTTGTTCGAGCGACAGTCCGCTCGCGCTTTGCATTTCCGGTGCCTTCACGTTGGCTCGAGCCGTCAGGTGCAGTTTCGTTCCCTTCCGTGTCCACCATGCAGGCAACATTACGCCGAAGCCAGACTGCTCAAGCATCAACGCCTTCTGGGTGAAAAACTCATAGGCACCCGTGGCGTCAAGGACATAACCGGCCGGTGTTGAGGTCCTTAGGCTAGCCTCGATATGGGAGCAAATCCTCGAAGCCTGGCCGAGGGAGAGGAGCAGATACTCCCGGGCATTGAACTCACTCTCCGTTAAGCCCGGAATGTCTCTTGCTTTCCATACCTCCTTTGCCGGGATTTGGAGACTGGGATCGTGATTCGCCTGAAGCAGATAGCGAACATACCATTTGTCCTGTCCATTGCGGAGTGACTTCCCTGACGCCTCCTTCACCATCAGGCTCTTCAATACGGAAACAGAGGCGGTAAGGCGCGGCTGTGGAGACCGAGAGAGGGCGCTCCCACTCCTTCACCTGGCCCGCGAGTTTCGAAAGCTCATTGGCGTCCCCTTCCATCGCACCCTCAGGTGAACATAACGCATCGAGCCATTGGTCATGAATACTGTCGTAATGCGCTCCCTCTTTGGAGAGTCTACGTTTGGGAATTGGAGCGGCCCCGGGCCCCTCGATGATCGATGATCGGACGAGATAATCTACCATCACGGCCATAAACATGGTGAGGATGGGAAGAGAGGATGTGTCGGGGGCAGGGGAAGGTTCTCTCGTCACTGCTTGGGCCACCGGCGGCATGACCTTGGCAAGTTTTGAAAGTCTCTCGGCGTCGAGACCCGAAAAGATCGGCTTCCAATTGGCGACGTATTTGCCACTGCATTGCGTCATGCTGGGGAGAAACTGTTGGTTCTCGACCATGGAACCGGCGAAACGCAAAGCCGTTGCCCAGAAAGCGAGGTCTTTTCCGACAACAACTCCCAGCCCGAGGGTCTGCTTGTCCATACAGTTACAGAGAAATTCCACTGTCTCTGCAGGGGATAGCCTCAGCACGGTCACTTTCCAAGACTTCAGGGTGGAAGGGGCGACGTTATCTGGAGGTTGGGCAATCAGTGGGCTGGAGGGAACAGGTTTGTTGTTCATGGTGGGTTGCCAGACAGCCATGGGTCCGATCGATTTCTTGTCCGATTTTCGATTGAACCCTGCTTCTTGAAGGGCAGCAAGCAACCTTTCTTTTCCGGCGTCATGAGGAAGAGGAGCAAAAGTGGCTGGACTCCGTCGGGAAGTGGACTTGCGTTTACGGCTCCTAATCCCAGAGGTCTCGGGTTCTAGTGGGGCTTCCCCCCAGAGGAGTAGCTCTCCATCAAGAAATCCTGCATGCAGAACAATCATCTCGACACAAGCCCTTGATGCGATTACGTAGGATTATTCTTGGTTGCCTATTCGGAAGCATAGCTGGTCTATACCATCAAAGGCAAGAACCAAAATAAATTGGGCGATGGGGCAACGGCTTAAGGTGCGAAGTGATTGAAAAAGGGATTAAGTGGGCTATAATTTGAGCTACGGTGACTCAAATTAGGACTTGGCGAGGATATTCAAATGTCTTCTGACAACACGGGGCGCCGCAGGTTTCTCAAGACGGTTTCAGCGGTGATTCTCGGAGCAGCAGCCAGCCCTCTCTGGAAAATCGATTACTCCCTGGCAACCTCCACAAAGCCCCCCTCCCTCGAATACCGGACTCTCGGAAGGACGGGGCTCAAGATCACCGCGGTAAGCATGGGAGTGATGAACTGCAGCGACCCAGCCGTCGTCCTTCGCGCCTTCGATCTCGGAATCAATTTCTACGATACGGCGGACTGCTACATGGGAGGCCGAAATGAGGAGATGGTCGGAAAGGCCTTTCAGGGAAAGCGGGACAAGGTCTATCTCCAGACGAAAGTCCATGCCCATGATGAACAAAGAATGCGGGCCTCTGTGGAACGAAGTCTTCGGAGGCTTCGGACGGACTACATCGATGTTCTGGTGTGGCATGGCCACAATTCGACAGATGAGGTTTCAGACCGAGAGCTATTCGATTTCATGGAGAAAATGAAGAAGGAGGGAAAAATCCGTTTTTCCGGGTTTTCGAGCCATAGCCGAATGGCTCCTCTCTTAAGAGAAGCGGCCCAATGTGGTTATCACGACGTGGCGCTGGTTTCCTACAACTTCACGCACTCCAAGGACTTGAAAGAGGCAGTCGCCATGGCCGCAAAGGCTGGGGTCGGGATTGTGGCGATGAAGACACAGGCAGGAGGGTACACGAAAGAGAAGATGGAAGGGCTCAACCCTCACCAGGCTGCACTGAAATATATCTTGAGAGATCCCAATGTGGCCGCGGCCGTTCCCGGAGTCACCGCAATCGAGCAGATTGATGAATGTGCGGCAGTCATGGGAGCCTCTGTTTCTCGGAGAGATCTCAGAGAGTTGAAAGCCTATCAAGCCTTCCTTGAAAACAGAATCTGTACTCTCTGTGGCGGGTGTACGGGAGAATGTTCCTACGGGGTTCCGTACGGAGATGTCCTTAGGGCAGTGATGTATCACGATGGTTATCGAAATGAGCTGTTGGCCAGGGAGACGGTGAAGGATTCATTCTCACAACAAATCTGGCAGCGCTGTTCTGAATGTTCATCGTGCACGGCCGTGTGCAGACGTGGATTACAGATCAAGGAGCAAATCCACTTCGCTCTTACTCTTTATCCCCATGATGCGTCATAAACGATTCATCCTCTGTCTCTGCATGGGAATGGTCGCAAGGGCTCTTCTCGCCTTAGGGGCTTGGGCCAATCCTTCTCTCCTTCCCCAAGAACCTTCCAAGGGATGGGTTATCGCCGAAGGCCCTCGGGTTTTCACGAAAGCCAACCTGTTCGAACATATCGACGGCCAGGCAGAACTGTTTTTCAAGTATGGGTTTCAGACGTGCACGTTTGCAGTTTACAGAGATCGGAGCAATCCCGACCAACAGATCGATCTGGACATCTATGACATGGGAAACGTTCTGCAGGCTTTTGGAATTTTTTCCAGGTTTCGAGAAGAGGATCGTCCCATGGACATCGGTCTCGATTCCACCCTTGATGATCATTCCGCTCTCTTCTATCAAGGGAAGTACTATGTAGCACTTTACGCCACAGAGCCGAACCCAGACATTCTAAGACAGTTAGCGAGAAAAGTATCTGAAAACCTTTCGGATCCCTCTCCTCCGCCCCGGGAGATCAGCTTTTTCCCGAAGGAGGATCTGAAACCTGGCTCGATCCAGTATGTATCCGAGGGACTTCTGGGACATCAGTTCCTGAAAAGGGGATTTCGGGGAAACTATGCGGATGGAGACAAAGAATTCCAGCTTTTTCTGGCCGTCTTCAAGAACCCAGAAGAGGCGAAGACTGGATTGAGGGCGTTTCGGAACTGTCTTTCGACCAAAGGGAAGATTGCTCAGGAGATCCCAGCAGGGTTCGGTCCTGATGCTTTACGAGGGAAAGCCCCTTATCAAGGTGATATCCTCGTCCTTCAGAAAGCATCCTACCTCGTGGGTGTTGCTAGCCCTGAATTCGGAGGGAAGGAAGAAGCTCGTCTCACTGATCTGGTTAAAAGAGCCAGATAAACTCCCGGACGTTGTTTCGCCCGATTCAACTCCCCGCAGATTTCGAAACTTCTTTCGTAATCGGGAGTCTGACCCGAAACGTTGCTCCCTT
>CAVOIK010000021.1:0-76505 GCA_963695895.1 uncultured delta proteobacterium | reverse complement strand
TGCACTTTGGTGTGCTCCTGGCAGTCCTTACAAGGGCATGGATGGGGCACTTCGAGCTATCCGATTCGCCCGTGAACAAGGATGGCCGTTTATTGGAACTTGAGGTGGCTTTCAACATGCTCTGGTAGAGTATGCACGCAATGTGTTGGGTATCGAGGATGCAGAGCATGAAGAAACTGCGCCGGATGCACCAACACTATTTATTAGTAAACTGGTCTGCTCCCTCGTTGGTAAAGTTCAGACGATAAAGGTCGTACCAGGCTCACATGCCTATCAGGCTTATGGACAGGAAGAAGTCACGGAGCAATTCTTCTGCAACTACGGTCTTAATCCAGCATTTCGAAATAAAATAGGGAAGGAACAGCTCAACATCACAGGGGTCGATCTTGATGGAGAAGTCAGAATTGTTGAACTATCTGATCACCGCTTCTATGTCGCTACGCTTTTCCTGCCGCAAATTTTTTCAAGGCCCGGGAGTCCTCATCCGCTGATTGTCGCCTATTTGAAAGCTGCTCTAGTTTTTCAAACTTCCCGGAGAGACAGTGGAATCAAGATGTGATACCCGACCTAACAAAAGGCTCAAACCGACTCGCTCGGTCGCTGGCGCTCCCTCACTCTCGGCTTGGCCTTGGCGTTTGCTGCCAAAGACAGGGTGATGGGGTCACTGAGGGCCACCGAAGACGATTTGACAACAAAACGTTATAATGCTATAAGTTCAATATGAATACGCCGACAAAACGTGCCACGGTGTATCTTGACCCAGCGATTCATCGAGCCCTGCGGGTGAAGGCCGCGGAGACAGATCGTTCCCTATCGGACCTTGTGAACGAGGCCATCAAGCTCAGCCTGACAGAGGATGCCGAGGATCTTGCTGCGTTTGAAGAGAGAGCTTCCGAACCGAACCTTTCATTTGAGGGGGTTGTGAAGGAGCTAAGAAAACGTGGCAAAATATGAAGTTTTTATCAAACCCTCTGCCGCAAAGGAACTCGAAGGAGTTGGGACAAAAAAAGACCGGCAGCGCATCGTTGCCCGCATTCGTCAACTAACCGAAAACCCTCGCCCACCTGGTTTCCAGAAACTTTCAGGAGCAGACAAGTATCGGATTCGATGCGGGAATTATCGCACCGTGTATTCGATTAATGACGATGAACTCTTAGTTCAGGTCGTGAAGATTGGACATCGAAGGGAGGTCTATCGGTAACTCGTCTAATAACCGCATCTGCCCATTTCTCACCATTCCACATCCGCACGATCACACAACCAGGAAAACTTTGTTATCCCATCACAGTTTTGGAGGTGCTTCCACCGTTGGTCCTTGGGCAAGGACTTAAATGTTGAGACGATTGAAAATGGGATTTGGCAGGCTATAATTTATCTATTGTCGGCTCAAACCTACGATTAAGCCAGGAGGGTTCTATGTCTTTTGATCCCATGGGACGGCGAAAATTCATCAAGCAACTCTCTTCGACGTGTCTGGGCCTCATGACGAGCCGCTTATGGAGTGCAAATTCTTCCCACGCAGCGACTCAAAAGACACCCTCCCTCGAATACCGGACTCTCGGAAGGACGGGGCTCAAGGTCACCGCGGTGAGCATGGGAGTGATGAACTGCAGTGACCCAGCCGTCGTCCTTCGCGCCTTCGATCTCGGAATCAATTTCTACGATACCGCGGACTGCTACATGGGAGGCCGGAATGAGGAGATGGTCGGAAAGGCCTTTCAGGGAAAGCGGGACAAGGTCTATCTCCAAACGAAAGTCCATGCCCATGATGAAAAAAGAATGCGGGCCTCTGTGGAACGAAGTCTTCGGAGGCTCCGGACGGACTACATCGATGTTCTGGTGTGGCATGGCCACAATTCGACAGATGAGGTTTCAGACCGAGAGCTATTCGATTTCATGGAGAAAATGAAGAAGGAGGGCAAAATCCGTTTTTCCGGGTTTTCGAGCCATAGCCGAATGGCTCCTCTCTTAAGAGAAGCGGCCCAATGTGGTTATCACGACGTGGCGCTGGTTTCCTACAACTTCACGCACTCCAAGGACCTGAAAGAGGCTGTCGCCATGGCCGCTAAGGCTGGGGTTGGGATTGTGGCGATGAAGACACAGGCCGGAGGGTACACCAAAGAAAAGATGGAAGGGCTCAACCCTCACCAGGCTGCACTGAAGTATATCTTGAGAGATCCCAATGTGGCCGCGGCCGTTCCCGGAGTCACCGCGATCGAGCAGATTGATGAATGTGCGGCAGTCATGGGAGCCTCTGTTTCTCAGAGAGATCTCAGAGAGTTGAAAGCCTATCAAGCCTTCCTTGAAAACAGAATCTGTACTCTCTGTGGCGGGTGTACGGGAGAATGTTCCTACGGGGTTCCGTACGGAGATCTCCTCAGGGCAGTGATGTATCACGATGGTTATCGAAATGAGCTGTTGGCCAGGGAGACGGTGAAGGATTCATTCTCACAACAAATCTGGCAGCGCTGTTCTGAATGTTCATCGTGCACGGCCGTGTGCAGACGTGGACTACAGATCAAGGAGCAAATCCACTTCGCTCTTACTCTTTATCCCCACGATGCGTAATAAACGATTCATCCTCTGTCTCTGCATGGGAATGGTCGCAAGGGCTCTTCTCGCCTTAGGGGCTTGGGCCAATCCTTCTCTCCTTCCCCAAGAACCTTCCAAGGGATGGGTTATCGCCGAAGGCCCTCGGGTTTTCACGAAAGCCAATCTGTTCGAACATATCAACGGCCAGGCAGAACTGTTTTTCAAGTATGGGTTTCAGACGTGCACGTTTGCAGTTTACAAAGATCGGAGCAATCCCGACCAACAGATCGATCTCGACATCTATGACATGGGAAACGTTCTGCAGGCTTTTGGAATTTTTTCCAGGTTTCGAGAAGAGGATCGTCCCATGGACATCGGTCTCGATTCCACCCTTGATGATCATTCCGCTCTCTTCTATCAAGGGAAGTACTATGTAGCACTTTACGCCACAGAGCCGAACCCAGACATTCTAAAACAGTTAGCGAGAAAAGTATCTGAAAACCTTTCGGATCCCTCTCCTCCGCCCCGGGAGATCAGCTTTTTTCCGAAGGAGGATCTGAAACCTGGCTCGATCCAGTATGTATCCGAGGGACTTCTGGGACATCAGTTCCTGAAAAGGGGATTTCGGGGAAACTATGCGGATGGAGACAAAGAATTCCAGCTTTTTCTGGCCGTCTTCAAGAACCCAGAAGAGGCGAAGACTGGATTGAGGGCGTTTAGGAACTATCTTTCGACCAAAGGGAAGATTGCTCAGGAGATCCCAGCAGGGTTCGGTCCTGATGCTTTACGAGGGAAAGCCCCTTATCAAGGTGATATCCTCGTCCTTCAGAAAGCATCCTACCTCGTGGGTGTTGCTAGCCCTGAATTCGGAGGGAAGGAAGAAGCTCGTCTCACTGATCTGGTTAAAAGAGTCAGATAGACTCCCGGACGTTGTTTCGCCCGATTCAACTCCCCGCAGATTTCGAAACTTCTTTCGTAATCGGGAGTCTGACCCGAAACGTTGCTCCCTTCCCCAACTCACTCTCCACTTTGATGTCCCCACTGTGGCTCTGAATGATGCCGTAACTGATCGCCAATCCGAGGCCCGTTCCTTTGCCCGTCTGTTTCGTCGTGAAGAAGGGGTCGAAAAGCTTCGAAATATGTTCTTTCGAAATGCCATGTCCTGTATCCGAGAAGGCCACCTCGGCCATACCGTCTCGCAGGTCTGTCCTGATGGTAAGAGTGCCTCCGTTCTCCCCCATGGCATCAGCAGCGTTCAGGAGAATGTTCATGAACACTTGCTGGATCTGATCTCCATCGATGAAGAGGGAGGGGACCTTTCTTTCGAACTCCTTAACGATTTGGATGTTCCGGAAAGGGGCTTGTTTTTCGACGAGCGTTAAGGTGTTCTCGATGAGCCTGTAAATATCCCACTCCTTTTTGTCCGGTTTCCTCTGACGTGCAAAGTCGAGAAGGCCCTTCACGATGTTCCGACACCGAGAGGTCTGCTGGACGATGGTTTCCAAATCCTTTCTCCACGGGTGGGTATCGTCGATCTTCTTGAGGAGGAGAGAACTGAAGGTTAAAACGCCCGTCAGAGGATTGTTGATTTCATGGGCCACGCCAGCGGCCAGCTCTCCCAGAGCAGCCATCTTTCCGGCATGAATGAGTTGATCCTGAACCACTTGAAGTTCGCGGGTTCTTTCCTGCACGCGGTTTTCCAGAGTCTGGGTCCATTCTTCGATGGCATCGCGAGACCGCTTCAACTCAGAAATCATATGATCGAAGGAATTGGAAAGCTCACCCATTTCATCTTGGGATTGGATGGCCACGCTTTGATCGAGATTCCCTTGAGCCGCTCTCTTCGTGGCGGCCAGCAGTTTGTCGAGAGGGCGATTGACAAATCGAGTCAGGAAGAGGCTCAAGAGAAACGTGAGGATGATGACGCTGACAATCCCGGACAGAATCATTCGGTTGTAGATTTGCATCCTCTCCTTTTCAAAACCTTCCAGGCTGATCATGGTGTCGAGAACCCCGAGGACGTTCTGGGTCTTTGGGTGGCAGGAGTAACAGGAGGGTTCGTTATAGATCGGATTGATCAGGCCCAAAAGAGGCTGTTTTTCGCCGTGGTAGATTCGCGTCTTGCTGTCAGAGGGAAGAAGAACCTTGGCCTGATCTTCCCGATGGCAACCGTAACAAGCCTCAGCCTTTTTATCAACAACAGTTCCAACCTTGGCCTCGTCTGACGAAACCGTAATCTCTCCCAGTTTGTTGAAGATTCGAACCTCAACAATTCCTTTTCTCTGAGCAACATCTTCAATGATGCGTTGATATTCGTCCCTTCGGTCCATAATCATCGCGTTGCGAATACTCAGGCGGATGGTTTCGCTCAAGTTGAAGGCCTCTTCCTCGGTCTTATTGATCATCATCTGGGTCAGGGACCGGATATTGAGGTAGAGGAATACCCCCTCGATGACGAGCACCACGAGGATAACGCTGAGCAAAATCTTCGCCTTTAAGCTTCGGAGAATCGTAGAAATGTTCATGGTGTCCTAACTGCGCAACATTATAGCACCTGGACTAGAGAGCGTAAAGCGACCTCGTCAAGGCATCGCATTTTTTCAAAGTTGACATCTACTGATAATTTGTGTAGGATGACCCAAAAGAGACATAAAATCAAAAGCTTTTGCCGTAGGAACGAAGAAAAGAGAATGACCATGGCTCTGGAGAACGTCAAGATTCGGCTTCTCAAAAGGGAAGACTTGGACGCGATCGTGGAGATCGATGAAAAAGTCTTAGGAGAGCATCGAAGAGACTACTGGGAAAGGAAGTTGGAGACGAGAAACAGCAAGGCCTCTCAGGCTTCCTTTGTTGCCGAGGTGGATGGGAAAGTGGCGGGATTCATCCTCGGGGATGTGAGCGGTTGGGAATTTGGCGTTCCAGACACGATTGGGTGGATTGACACTATCGGGGTAGACCCGGTCTATCAGAAAAAAGGGTTGGCCACCGCCCTGGCCCGTGAACTCGTCAAGAATCTAAGAACCCTGGGAGTGAAGACCATTTATACTCTGGTCAGTTGGAAAGACTGGGACCTTCTTCAATTCTTCCACGCCATGGGATTCGCACGAGGGGACATGATCAATTTGGAGCTGAAGATTTAATCACGTCGCTCCGCCTCTCGATCTTACCCTCCTCTGCTCGTTAGGGTCCGTTGGGCATCTTTTCGCATGGGAATGGGGATCAGAAGATTGGTTCCGACGGGGAGGCGAGTCGTCTTCTTGATTTTGTTGATCTCAAGAATAGGTTCGAGATTGACACGGTACCTCTTGGCGATCCCTGCCAGCGTATCTCCCTTCTTCACCACATGGGTCTTAAACTGAAACCGCTGACGAGGGCCCCAGCGCTTCAAAATTTCGGAGAAAGCTCTCTCTCTTTCCGCACGGGATCCTCACTTCATACTCTGACACATTCGGAGGTGTCCAGTCCCGAAGAAGCTCGGGATTGAGACCCTTCACCTCCTCAATCGGGATCTCACAAGCCCTGGCAATGATTCCAAGATCGGTTACTTCGGGAACCCTGACTGTGTCAAAGCAGAGAGGGTCCTGGTAGTCGATATCTGTGAACCCGTACTCATCGGGGTCCTTGGCGATGAGGGCCGCAGCGATCATCTGAGGAACATAGTCTTTCGTTTCTCTCTTGAGGTACCGATATTTGGTCAGCTCCCAGAAGTCTTCCGTTCGGTACCGTTTCATGGCCTTGGCAATCTTGTATTCCCCGGCATTGTAGCCTGCGGCGGCGAGGTACCAGCATTCGAACATGTCATAGAGGTCCTTGAGGTAATTGGCAGCCGCCACTGTGGATTTTTCAGGATCTCTTCGTTCATCGACCCACCAGGTGACATTGAGGCCGTACCGTTTCCCAGTCCGGTAAATGAACTGCCAGGGGCCGGCGGCTTTCATTCGGGAGTAGGCGCAAGGGTTGAAGCCTGATTCAATCAGCGCCATGTAGACGAGGTCTTCTGGGAGTCCATTTTCCTTGAGGAGAGTTTTCATCATGGGAATGTATTTCGCCGACCGCTCCAGCCAGCCGGAAAAGATCTTTTTGCCAGAGGTTTGGAAATATCGGATGAAATGTTCAACCCTCGCATTCATTACAATAGGAATATCGAAGTCGGTTCCATTCTTGGGTTCTGTTTCAGGGGAGGCTTTGAAAGAGAAATCATCGTTGGATTCTTCACTGACAGGACGAGAACCGTCCCATGGGAAAAGCTGTCCGACGACCGATCCTCCCGGAGCGCTGTCCAGTTCTAGGGGATCCGTCACTCGGTCCTGGGAGAATAATGCTTCCAGTTCTGATGGAGTAAAAAGAGAGGGCTTCTCTTGTTCTTCGGATAAAGCCCTCTCCTGGGAGTTATAACGGAGCGAGCCCATCTGGGGAAAACATGCGGAAGAAAGAAATAAGATCATCCCTATCCACAGGATCTTGTGCTTCATGAGGTGTCCTTCCATAGATGTAGGGATCAATCCGATACGGTTCTGGCGCAACAATGAATTTTTGTTTACATCGCATATATGACTCCTGATTGTCAAGGCAAATCTGCGTAACTCAAAAAAATAACTTGACATTTCAAAATGAATTCACCATAATGGGGCCATTGTAAGTTGTAAGGAGTAATTTTTTTGGATCAAACAAGGGTCACAGAAAGGGCTATTCTCAGACTTGATGTGGCCTTTTTTGTTACCGACCCAAGGCTATTACAACTTACGGAAGTTCAGAAGGAGAGGAGGTGAGTTGTAGTGGCCAAAGGTCGTGTAAAGTGGTTTAACGAAAAGAAGGGCTATGGTTTCATTTCCAGAGATGACGGGAATGATGTGTTTGTTCACTTCTCAGCCATTAAGAAGGACGGATTCAAAGTCCTTTATGAAGGGGATCAGGTAGAGTTCGAAGTGACCGAAGGTCCAAAGGGCTTGCAGGCAACGGATGTCGTTGTGATCAGCTAACACCCAAAGGGTGCGCACGTTGAAGAGAGACCCCGCCTTGACCGGGGGTCTCTCTTTTTTTGCACGGGTCAAGAAGAAGGGATTCTATGGGAGAAATCAAATCCACTTTGGAACTGGCGATGGAGCGAACTCGGAAGCTCGCGATTACTCAGGAAGAGAAGGAGGAAATCAAGCGGCGGGAGCTTCTGAAGAAAGCGACGGGGTTATCCCATCGGTATATGGAAGGACACGTTCCCCTGCATGAGATTCTAAGAGAAATCGAGCGGATGACCGATCAGGAGAAAAGCAAGGTGAAAAAAGTCCTTCTCTCTCAATGGATGGAAGCGCTTTCCCTTGAAAGTGATCACGAGAGATTGTTTGAGGGAATCGAGTCCCTCAGGGGGATGAAGGTCTCAGACTTGACAGAGAAGTTTCAGCTTCTCGTTTCTGAATATCAGGTGGAGCGAAAAAAAACAGAACAGGACATTGAGAGGCAGGCGATCGAGGAGCTGAGAAGTGAGGGCATCTCCGGGACTGCGGTGGTCCCGCAGCTCGAAGGGAATCCCAAGTGGAAAGAATGCACTCAGGCTATGAACGCCTTTTTTCGTAAAAGAGTGGAGGAGGTCCAGGAAGCCCTTGAGCAGCTATAGGTAACCATAGAAATTCTGCCGAATAGATTCAAAGTTCTGAAGGATCTTCTCCCGTCCCATCACGATCTCACCGTGACCCGGCAGCAACAGCTCAGTATCCAGTTGAGATAGTCTTTCGATGCTTTGCAGGAGGAGCTTGGAATTCCCCTCCGCGAAATCTGTCCTTCCAATTCCTCCATAGAAAATAACATCGCCCGTGAACAGGGCCTTGCAGGCTTCCCAGTAGATGGAGAGCGATCCCGGCGAATGGCCGGGCGTTTGATAAATCTCGAAGACCTCTCTACCCACCTGAAGCTCTCCCTCTTTAAGAAAGAAGTCAATACGATAACGTGGAAGGGGTCTCCCCATGAGCTCAAAAAGGACTTTTCCGTTCCTCCGTAGATACTGTTCCTCCTCTTGGCCCATGGTCATCTTGGCTCGGGTGTCTAGGAACGCCTCAAGCCCTTCCATGTGGTCCGGGTGGCAATGGGTGGTTAGAATAAGATCAACGTGATCCGGTAAGAACCCATCGGCCCCCATCTCTTTGAAGAGTTGATCTGTGAAGTGGGAGTGGCCTGGATCGATGAGGATCGTTCGATCTCCTTGGACCAAATAGCTATTACAGTTATTCTCGTAGGGGTCTTTCCAGAGATAACTGAAGAGTCCTTCAGTGAGCTTCATGATTGTACTCCCTGCTTCTTCAATAAGAGAATACGGGAGGATATGTCAAATGTACCCCCTCAGAAGGTGTGAAAAAATCAAAATCCCGACAAAATTAAGTCCAGGTCCGCAAGGATGGTTCTCTTGGAGAACTTTGGAGCCGAACCTTTTACAGCCGAACTCGGGTGATCCAATGACCGTAAATTCGTGTGCTTACTCCCACGAGAAGTTACCCAACCTATCATGCCCGGCGTTCCAAAGTTTCGGAAAGAGAGCCATCCTGAAAGGGCCATGGACAATGAACACCGATTTTTGTCACACCTTCTTAGTGACGGGGATGTACAGTCGTTCATGGAGCTCGACCTGCTCCGTTCTCGTGTTTCAGATAAATGCGGTGTTGAAGCGGAGAAAACCGTCAATTATAGTAGAATAAATCTTTTTGATGGAGAGTGACCATGATTGTCAGACAGTACGAAGTCGGCAGTTTTGAAATCTTTTGCTATTTGATCGGTGATGAAAAACTTGGAGAGGGTTTATTCATCGACCCTGCGGATGAGGCGGATATGCTTCTCTCTGAAGCGGCGTCGTACGGGATAAAGATTAAGTACATTGTAAACACCCATTCCCACATTGACCACGTCATGGGCAATGCAGAGATGGTACACCGCACCCACGCCCAGATCATGATCCACGAAGAAGATGCGCCCAATCTCGGGCAAAGGTCTTCCCACCTACTGGACATGTTTAGGGCCACCTCGTCTCCTCCAGCAGATCTTCTCTTGAGGGATGGGGATCTTGTCCGAGTCGGTCAGGTGCAACTTCAAGTCCTCCATACGCCGGGTCACTCGCCGGGTGGAATCTGTCTCACCATGGAGCGGATGGTCTTTACGGGGGACACCCTCTTTGTCGGTGCAGTCGGACGGACGGATCTGCCCGGAAGTTCATCGGAGGACTTAGAAAAATCCGTAAGAGAAAAACTTTACTCTTTGCCCGGGGAGACGGTCGTTTACCCGGGTCACAATTATGGTTCAACCCCCACGTCTACCATTCGACACGAAAGATTGACGAACCCCTTTGTGCGGGGATGAATTACTTTTTTTGCTGTGGTAAGAAAATGACGCGATCGCGATGGATCAGCCTTGGCGCTCTGGTTTTCTTCCTTCTTGCTGTCGTGTTTGTTCTCTCGATGCCCCGTATCTCCGAGCTGAAGACCAACCCTCCCCGAAAGACGGCCTTCATGGAACATCGAGAGCGAGAATGGAGAAAAGAGGGCAAGACGTCGAGGATCCAGCAGATCTGGGTCCCTCTAGCGAAAGTGTCTCCTTATCTCACCAAGGCCGTGATCATTGCGGAAGATGATAAGTTCTGGACCCACGAAGGATTTGATGTCGAGGCCATCCAGAAGGCCTTCGAGAAAGACCTCAAGGCCCGGCGATTCAAATTCGGGGGAAGTACCATCAGTCAGCAGCTCACAAGGAATCTCTTTCTCTCCCCAGAGAAAACCCTCTTAAGAAAACTGCGCGAAGCGCTCATTACGTGGAGGATGGAGAGGGTCCTTTCCAAGAGACGGATCTTGGAGCTATACCTCAACGTCGTCGAGTGGGGAGAGGGGATTTTCGGCATCGAAGCTGCGTCAAGATTCTACTTCGGGAAACCCGCCCGCGATCTGAATCCCGAAGAAAGCGCGAGATTGGCTGCCGTTCTGCCCAATCCGAGGAAGTATCGCCCGACAGGAAGCCAACCGTATGTGATGAACCGGACAAGAGTGATTTACGACATCATGGTGAAGCGTGGGATCGTTATCCCTGAATATGAAGAGGTCAAAGAGAGGGAAGAGGAACTTCCGCCTGCGGAAGAAGCCCCACAGGCCACCCCAGAGAAGGAAGAGTTGGAATCCGAGAAGTGAGGAGATATTTTGCGACATGGTTTCCCATGAGGAGATAGAATGATGCGCAGAGGAGATTCTTGAGGAATCATCGGTTTCTAGCTCCTGGCCTTGGCCTGATGGCCCTATCCGCTCTGGTGTTTGCATCGAGCAGCGTAGCGATCAAACCTCTTGCATCCATGCTGCCTGCGCCTCAAATTATTTTTGTCCATTTTCTCACGGGGATCCTTGTCCTCGGGCCCGTCCTCTTCCTGAGGAGATCTGGCCTACGGGGCAATCCCGCCTGGGTCCTGGTTTTGCGAGGCCTTTGCGGGACCTTTTCTTTCTTCTTTTTCCTGCGAGCCCTTAACCTGATCCCGCTGTCAAGTACCATCGTGCTTTTTTGCGCTTATCCCGTCTTTGTTGTGGTTTTTTCCTGGCTCCTGTCCAAAACGGCGATTGAGAAAACAGATCTCCTGCTCATTCTCACAGGAGTGACGGGAGCGACCATTCTGATCAACCCGAGTTTTCACTCCCTTAACCTGGGCTATGTCTATGCACTCTTGTCGGGCGCCATGGAGGCGATGGGTATCGTGATCGTTGCCAAAGCAAGGCAAACAAACAATCCCTTCATTATTCATTTGTACTTTTGTGCCACCGGAGGGATGCTCTCTCTTCCCTTCGCTCAGGGATTCAGAATGCCCGACGTTGATGGAGGATTTCTGCTCGCATTCTCCGCTCTGGCGAGCCTTGTTGGCCAGGTCCTGATGAATCAAGGACTCAAGTTCTGCAAGCCCACCGAAGGTTCGTTGATTCTGATGTCGGAGGTGGTATTCGTCGGGGCCGGCGGGATCTTGATCTTCAAGGATCCTGTGACCGCCCATTTCCTGGTGGGGGCCCTTCTGGTTGTGGCAAGTGGTGTCGGGTTGAATCTAGTCAATCGAAACGTACGGAATGCCTCGGAGAGGAGAGATTGCTCAACCGCCGGCCGTCAAGGCCAGAGAGGGTTAGGCTGTGGCGCCTCAAATAAGGAACTTCCTCATCACAGGTCCACCTGGAGTGGGCAAGACCACTCTGATCAGAGGAGTTGCCCAAGAACTAAGAGATTTCAATCCAGTAGGTTTTTACACGGCTGAAATTAGGGAAGAGGGTTCCCGAAAGGGGTTTGAGCTGATCAGCTTGGACGGGAGGAGAAGAGTACTCTCCCATGTCGATATCCGATCCCATCACCGCGTGGGTCGATACAAAGTGGACATGGAAGGCTTCGAGGATTTTCTCACCTTCATTCCTTTTGAGGACTCTCGAAGGAAGCTTGTCATCATCGATGAAATCGGGAAGATGGAGTGTTTTTCAGCTCGTTTCAGAAAAGTCCTACTCGAACTCCTCGATTCGGGGAGATGGGTCATTGCAACGATTGCTCTCAAAGGAGGCGGGATCATTGAAGAGATCAAGCGAAGGCAGGATATCCGACTCTTCGAAATCAATCTTGAAAATAGAGAGTCTCTTGTAACAGAGATTCTGAAAGAAATCAGGATACTTGATGCGTGAGGAGAAGACTGAAGTCACTGCCTATTCAGGGTATCGAGGGGAAGAGAGTCCAAAGACCTTCATTCGCCAAGGGAAAAATATTACCGTGGTTGAAATTCTGAAAAGATGGATTGAAGAGGAGGCAGGGAACAGGAAAAGGAGGCGATTTTTTGAAGTAAGAGGAAGTGATGATGCGATTCATAGAATCGTTTATGACGAAGAGAGTCTCCAATGGTTTTATGTTCGAAAGGACTGAAGTCTCTTGAGAGGAGGATTGAATGACGAAGTTCATAGAGTTGAACCATTTCATCGAAGATGGAATGATGCCCTACCCAGGCCTTCCTCGGCCTCAGATTGGTGCTTTTCTGGACCACGAGGCCTCTCGGTCCCGTTACCAGGATCGAGCTGAGTTCTATCTTGGAAAGGTGGACATGGTCTGCAACATCGGGACCTATCTCGACAGTCCGTTTCACCGTTACCGCAATGGATCTGACCTAAGCCAGATTCCCCTCGACATGGTTGCCGGAGTTCCCGGGATCGTTCTGGATGGGAAGGTGGAGCCGAATCGCTCGATTGTTCTTGGCGAGTCTTCCTCCGAACTCACGGGACGAGCCGTACTCATCCGAACAGGGTGGGACAAACGCTGGGGAACAGAGAGCTACTGGGAACTCGGACCCTATCTTTCCGATGAGTCCGTCGATCTTCTCGTCGAATCGAAAGCTGTTCTCGTGGGCGTCGATTTCTGGAACGTCGATGATACGATGGATCCAGGCAGGCCTGCCCATACGATGCTCTTGGCATCGAGGATTCTGATCGTTGAGCACCTATGTCATCTGGCGGATCTTCCGAGATCCGGCTTCAGATTCTACGCGGTGCCACTTCGGATTGTGAGAGGCGCCTCGTTTCCTGTTCGAGCTTTTGCTGAGATATCGGAATAAGGTTGAGGGTCCTGTGAACCTTCTCCAATCCTTCTATCTCAGATGTACTCGATCGTTGCAGGAGGCTTCGGGGTCAGATCATAGAGACAGCGGTTGACTCCCTTGATGGCTGTGACACGCTCACAGATTCTCTGAAGTTTCTTCCAAGAGAGTTCCACGTTTTTTGTCGATCTCCGTGAGATGGGCATTCCTATATCAGAAATGAGATGACAGAGCAATTGACCCAATCAGGAGGGAAACGATTTGACAACTCATGAACCCTAAAAGTATATTATCAATGAACATCTCATAACTCAGTCAGAAACGAGGTGCCCATTGGTCAAGCAATCATTACAAAAAAAACTCATAATAACCTGTCTGATGATGGTTCTCCTTTCAAGTTGCGAGTGGCCGGACCGGCAACTTCAGGGCGTAGATCCCCGTCAAAGCCCGGTCCCAAACGCAGTTCGCGTCATCGATGAAGAACTGGGAAATAGACTTCGCGAAATTGAGCTCTACATCGCCACCGATTGGTCCGGCCAGAGGTATCCAACAGCTTTCGGAACGGAACTCCTCGTTGCCAACAGCAACCGAGGGGAGATCTTGCTCACGGAGCAAACCTTTTCGGCCACGGTTCTTACCTTGGATCGGCTCAAAAGATTGGGAGTGAAGGCAGTCGCCTTAAGTATCCAGTACCCGATCCTTCTTCCTTCCTTCGCGCGGTCATCGAACTATCGCACTTTCTACCGGAGAGTGGTTTCGGAAATCAAGAAAAGGAATTTTATCTCCGTGATCGAAATCGGAACGACCTTTAAAGATCCTCTGTTTAGCCAACTCAACGTCGATACCCGCGGACTCACTCTCGAACGTTTCAAGAGAGACCTCTTGGAAACGGCCCGAGTGATCTGTGAAGAAGTGCAGCCAGACTACCTGACCCTACTGAATGAACCCGAAACCCAGTCGAAAAATACAGGTCTGGATCTACACGTCGGGCCCTACACGGAAGTAATTCAATTTGTGCTTAACGGGTTGGATCGTCGGGAAACTCGGGTAGGCGCAGGTGCCGGGACCTGGGAAAGGTTCGAATACTTTGAGAGCCTAGCCAAACAGACCGCGGTTGATTACATCGACATGCACATTTATCCGGTCCAAAGGGATTTCGTCATCGACAAATGTCTGAGAATTGCGGCCCTCGCTCGCAAATACAACAAGAAGCTGGGCATCGGAGAGGCCTGGCTGTACAAGGTGGCGGAGATGGAGCTCGAACAAATCCCTCCCGCTGTGGCCTTCGGAAGGGACGTCTTCAATCTCTGGGAACCCAGGGATATTCAGTTTGTGGATGTCATCTTCAAGCTGTCCCATTATCTGAAGGTGGAATACTGTTCCTTTTTCTGGATGCGGCATTTCTATGGCTACGTGGATTTCAATGAAAACACGAGACAACTTCCACCCGGAGAACTTTTCAAACTCGCCGATGAGATCGCAGCCAAAAATATCGCTTCGGATACCTTGACAGGAACGGGCCTGGCTCTGCAGCAACGCTTGGTAACAAAATGACGAAACGGGAGTGAAGCCCTACGCCCTAAAGGGCATGGCTTACGGGACACCTGCCGGTCAAGGGGAGACAGAGCATGTTTTTCGCGATTCAAAAGGAGTTGTTCGATGTGTTGCCCGATCTTACGATCGGTGTGCTTGTCGCTTCAGGCGTAGACAACACTCGTCCATGCAAAGAGATTGGCGTTCGTCTCACCCAAGCGGTGGATGAGCTGAAGAGAACGTTCGCGACCGACAAAGCCCAAGACCATCCGAGAATCAAACCTTGGAGGGAGGCCTTCTCCAAACTCGGCATCTCAGGAAGCAAATTTCCAAGCTCCATTGAATCCATGGCCAAGAGGGTTCTCAAGGGAGATGCCTTTCCGCAAATCAATCCCCTTGTAGATCTGTATAATAGTGTCTCTTTGAGGTTCCTGGTGCCCATGGGCGGACATGATCTGGACACACTGGAGGGAGATCTTCATCTGCGATTTGCGGAAGGGTGGGAGCCCTTCACGCCCATGGGAGGCGGAGAGACCGTGATCGTTCCCAAGGGAGAGCTTGTCTATCGGGACGATCGGGAAATTCTGACACGGAATTGGGTATGGCGGCAATGTGAAAAAGATAAAGCGACCGAGAAGACGAAGAACATCTTCATCCCCATCGATGTCCTCGGTAAAGTAGGAAGCGAACGGGCAGCAGAAATCATCCAGGAGCTATCCCATCTCATTCCAACCTACTTGGGGGGGACTCTCTTTTCAGCGGTTCTCCATCGAGAAAACCCGTCTTGTTCCATCCCGTCCAAGGAATGAAGAAGGGAAGAGCGTCGTTCAACAAAAAAAGGGAAGAGGTAACCTCTTCCCTTTTTAATCGCTACTCTTTCCTCCTTGAGTTCTTTGAGCTTTTCGCGTTCAAGATGGAAAATCGAATCTTTATTTCTTATTGTACTCATCGATTCCCTCCTGAGTCGAGAAAACAGCTCCGCACTTTGGACACTTTACCTTCGCATCTTTGCTCACTCCGCATCCGAATGAAAAGACTGCCATAACCAACAGCGCCAAGAACATCATTAACACCTTCTTCATTACATTCACCTCCTTTCCTCCCAGCTGCTACAAAGCTCTTTGAGTGTAACTACTTTTTAGACCTCAGAAAAATCCATCTTGTCCCATCCCGTCCATGAAATTAAAAAGGAAAGAGATGTACCTTGGTTCTCTTGCATCATCCAAAAAAAAGGGAAGAGATAACCTCTTCCCTTTTTAAGCGCTACTCTTTCCTCCCTGAGTTCTTTGAGCTTTTCGTGTTCAAGATGGAAAGTCGAATCCTTACCTCTTATTGTACTGATCGATGCCCTCCTGAACCGAGAAAACAGCTCCGCATTTTGGACACTTTACTTTCGCCTCTTTGTCCACCCCGCATCCGAATGAAAAGACTGCCATAACCAACAGCGCCAAGAACATCATTAACACTTTCTTCATTACATTCACCTCCTTTCCTCCAAATTGATACAGCCCACTTTGAGTGTAACTACTTTTCTAACCTTAGAACTCCATTCTAATACAATTTTCCCATCCGGTCAATCAAGAAATTTATTGTTACAGAGGATCCAGAGCCGGGTCGAAAGTCCTCCTAATGCGCCTGCATCTGGTATTGATCCAGCCCCTCCTGGATGGTAAAAATAGCCCCGCACTTCGGGCACTTCACGGTTGTCTCTTTTGATTCACCTGCGCAGCCGGAGCCAAGAATCGCCAGGACACTTAGGAAAAACAGCCAATTTCTCAACTCCGATGCCTCCTACAGCTTTTCCAAAACTCGGCTGCTCCGGCGAGAACAATGTAGACCCGTATAACAAAAAGCCTCCCTATTGTCAAGAAAAAAAATCGAAGAGAATCAAGCCTCAATCGAAACGCCTTCTCCGGCGGTCAACCTCCTTGCAGCCCTTTTTGCAGAGGTACGAATATCTGAAAGCTGCTCACCGCACCCGATGACGGTACTGAAGCCGGGATGGAAACGCCGATGCCGCACGAATGTTCGACCTTCCAACGACTTCAGGCCCGAGCCTTAGAAAAAACACCTCCAGACACCCTCTGGCTTCATTACGGAGGTTACTCCGATCATCAGCCTACTTCTTCTTGCTTCCTTTCTTCGTAGTTTTCTTTGTGGTACCGCATTTTTTTCCGCAGGCCATCTCTTCTTCACCTCCTCTTTCAGTCATCATTTCTTGATTTATTTAACACTTATCTCTTAATATTTGTCAAGATTTTTTTCCATTCGTCGTATTTGTGGAAGAAGGAGGACATCAGAAGAGTCCATGCCAACGCGTTGGGTGAAGACAAGTTTCCCAGAAGGGATGCATTATCTTTCGGGCAATGAGGCGGCCGCTGAAGGGGCCATCGCGGCGGGCTGCCGATTCTATGGCGGTTATCCGATCACGCCTTCCAGCGAACTCATGGAGAGGATGGCCGTTCGTCTCAGAGAGTTGGGAGGGGTTTTTATTCAAATGGAAGACGAGATCGCTTCCATCTCTGCGGTGATCGGAGCCTCCTGGGCGGGTGGCAAAGCGATGACTGCCACATCGGGTCCTGGGTTTAGCTTGATGCAGGAGGCCCTCGGGTACGCTGCCTTCACAGAAACGCCTTGTGTCATCATCGATGTACAAAGAGCGGGCCCCTGTACGGGACAAGCAACCCGTGTCGGAAGCGGGGACATCATGCAGGCCAAGTGGGGCTCCCATGGAGATTATCAGGTGATTGCACTCTCTCCCTGGTCTGTCCAGGAAATGTATGACCTTACCCTTCGTGCTTTCAATCTGAGCGAACGCTTTCGCGTTCCAACCTTTGTGATGGCAGAGGAAGCGGTGGGACATCTCCGAGAGAACATGTCCATCCCGGCAAACGTGGAAGTGTGGGATCGCAAAAAAGAGAAGGGGGGAGCTCCCTTTGGCACCGATGAAGAAGATCGGGTCCCTCCGATGCCCGCCTTTGGAGAAGGGGAACGATTGGCCGTAACAGGGTCCACACACGATCCTTTTGGGTATCGGAAGACGGATGACGGAGAGGTCCATGCCCGGTTGGTCGAACGAATCAATGAGAAGATCTTGAAGAACAGAAGCTCGATCGTCGAAACCGAGAGTTATTTTCTAGAAGAGGCGGACATCGCGGTGGTGGCGTACGGGTTTACCGCCCGGACCTCCCTTTACGTGGTCAGACGATTGCGAAAAGAAGGAATGAAGATTGGGATGGTCAGGCTAAAGAGCCTATGGCCTTTTCCAGAAGACGCCATGAGAGACGTGGGACAGAAGGTCCGAAAGATCGTGGTACCGGAAATGAACCGAGGGCAGGTGGCGGGCGAGATCAGAAAGGCCTGCCTGTGTGACGTTGTTTCCATCGGTCAGACAGACGGGGAAGTGATTCCTCCAGAGAAGATCTTTGACGCCCTGAGGAGGTTAAGCCAATGACTCGGGCATTGGAAAAGTATATTCGACCTGGTGTAAAAGGAACCCCGTTTTGTCCGGGGTGTGGCCATGGAATTCTGATGAACCATATCTTGAGGGCCATCGATGAACTGAAGATGGATATGAAGAAGATGGTCTTCGTTTCGGGGATTGGGTGTGCGGCCTGGATCCCGAGCCCCCATTTCGATGGAGACACACTGCACACCCTCCATGGAAGGGCCCTCGCCTTCGCGACGGGTGTGAAGCTCTTCAATCCTGACCTCTGTGTCATGGCGATCAGTGGAGATGGGGACCTTTCTTCGATTGGTGGAAACCACCTCATCCATGCGGCCAGACGGAACATCGACCTCAAGGTCATCTGCGCCAACAATATGGTTTATGGGATGACCGGGGGGCAGGTGGCCGCTACGACCCCGAAAGGAGCGAAGACAGCAACCACGGCCGAGGGAAATCCTTATCGTCCTTTTGATCTCTGTAAGCTCGTGGAGGCGGCCGGAGCCAGCTATGTGGCACGATTTGCAGTGACTCAACCCGTCTCTCTCATTAATGCCATCAAAAAGTCGCTTCTTCATGTGGGGTTTTCGTTCATCGAAGTCCTCTCCCCTTGTCCCACCCAATACGGGAGGAGGAACCGGTTGGACCGGCCAGAGGACATGATTCGTGAACTGATCCAGAGGTGCATTTTGGATGAAGAGGCTGCAGGACTGACGGAGGAAGAGAGGGCGGAGAAGATCATCACGGGAGAGTTCTTGACATGGCAGAAATAACACAGGTCCGACTGAGCGGATTTGGTGGGCAGGGGGTCGTCCTTGCCGGTGTCCTCCTGGGCGAGGCTGGCGTGATTGATGGGAAATATGTCTCAGGATCGAATTCCTACGGAGCCCAGGCGAGAGGGTCCGGATGTAAGGCAGAGATTGTATTTTCCGACAGGCTCATCGATTTTCCTCATCTCGTCATCGCGGATATTCTGGTGGCCATGTCCCAAGGAACCTACGATCTTTTCTGGAAGGACGTGAGAGAATCCTCTGGGCTCATTCTTTACGATCAGAGCCTCGTGACGATGAAGGAGGGTCTGAATCTGAAACAGATTGGGATTCCGGCCACGGAATGGGCGTTGAAGGAATTAAAGAATAAGCAGGCGGCCAATATTGTTCTGTTGGGCGCTCTTGTAGAAACCACAGGGATTGTTTCTCACAAGGCGGTCCAGAAGGCCCTCGACATGCACGTGAGCGAGCGGTTTAAGGATTTGAATCATAAAGCCTTACAGGGTGGGATGGCACTCGGGAGACAGAGGAATGGTTGAGGGAAGAACGTACAAACCTGTCATCAATCCAGAAAAATGTCATAGCTGCGACGTCTGCATTCGAGGATGTCCTGCTGAAATGATTCCAGAGTACCGAAGCGAAGAGGCAAGTCTTCGAGGGACGCTCTATCAAGGGAAGGTGAAGGTGGAGAACCCGAAGACGAGAGATCTCGTTCCTCTCCCCCCTTGCCAGGAGGCCTGTCCGATCCATCAGGACTCCAGAGGCTACGTCAGCCTGGTGGCCAAGGGAAGATACAGAGAAGCCTTGGAGCTGATTCGTGAAGTGAACCCGCTACCCGCGGTCTGCGGTTTTATTTGTCACCACCCTTGTGAGGAGGCCTGCCTGAGAACCGGAGTGGATCAATCCGTCCCCATTCGGCTCTTGAAACGGTTCGTCGCAGAGTACGAACGGAAGGGAGAAAGGCTTGGAAGACAACCGGGCAGGGAGAAGCGCGAGAAGGTCTTGGTGATCGGGTCCGGTCCAGCGGGCCTAGCGGCAGCCAATGATCTGCGCCTTCTCGGTTATGGAGTCACCCTGGTCGAGGCCCTTCCCGTCTTGGGTGGAATGCTCGCTGTAGGGATTCCAGAGTTCAGACTTCCCAGGGATCTTCTCCAAATGGAGATCGATGGCATTCGGGAGCTGGGTGTGGAGATGCTGACGAAACACCGATTCCATTTTGATGGGAACGGGAAAAGTTTTCAGAAGCTCGGATATGACGCTGTGTTCTTCTCCGCAGGCGCCCACCGGACTCAAAAACTCAATGTTCCTGGAGAAAAACTCAAAGGCGTTTTTCCCGGAGTAGAATTTCTGCGAGACATCAACCTGGGAAAGGAAATTCAGATCGGGAAGAAGGTGGCTGTCATCGGAGGTGGAAATGTGGCCCTCGATGTGGCCCGCTCTGTTGTTCGTCTAGGCGCGAGCAAGGTGGGGATCTATTATCGGCGGTCGAGACAGGAGATGCCCGCCATCCCTGAAGAGGTGGAAGAAGCCATCCGAGAGGGAATCGAAATTCATTTCCTAGCCTCTCCGGTGAGGGTTCTCGGCAAGAGTGACAAGGCACAGGGGATGGAGTGCATCAGGATGAGACTGGGGGAACCGGATCAGACAGGAAGGCGGAGACCGGTTCCGATTGAGCGTTCCAACTTCAAGGTGCAGGCAGACATGATCATCGCTGCCATCGGTCAGCGCGTCGACCGAAGCGTGACGAGAGAACTGGAAAGCCATCGAGATGGGACGGTGAAGATTGATCCAGAGACTGGAGCGACGAGTCTCAAGGGTGTTTTTGCTGGTGGAGATGTGGTGACGGGTCCAGGATGGGCCATTGATGCGATTGCAGCGGGGAAAAGGGGAGCGAGATCGATCCACGAGTATCTCTCCTGAGAAGGCTGAAGAAAGCTGAAAGCTGAAGAAAAGGGATTTTACACAGAAAGGTGAATAATGGCGAAGGCGTGTGAAAAGAATGTTGTTCGGAGTCCTAAACGCAGAAGTCTTCCGCTCAGCAAACGGAAAAAAGGATTCTCACCGGTAGAGTTTGGGTTCCGGGAAGAGGACGCCCTTCAAGAGGCTCAGCGCTGTCTCGGAGTCAGGGGGTGTGAGTCCTGCGACCTTTGTACCCTCCTCTGCCCAGATCTCTGTATCACCCGGGATGAGACCACAGGGGGGCTTTTGATCGACCTTGATTACTGTAAAGGCTGTGGCATCTGTGCTGCCATCTGTCCGAAAGGGGCCATTCAGATGGTCTTGGAGGATGTTGGATGAGCAGGGAGATTCAGATGGATTCCACTTCAGAAGAGTAATCCTTCGATGTCGTCGCATTTATCCACCTATGAAATCTACGCCGTCAAGTATGCCGGGCCTCTCGTCAGTTCTGTGGCCATGGTCTTCTGGAATACAGACTGGGATCAGAAGATCGAGAGGAATTATTATATTTGGGTCGTGAAAGGCAAGGACGAGACACTCATCGTCGATTGTGGTGTTGCCCCAGCCCTGGCCCAAGAGAGACGAATTCCAGGCTATGTCAATCCGCTGGAGGTCCTCGCGAGGATGGGGATAGACGGATCAAAGGTGAAGAGGGTGGTAGCGACTCATGTCCATTTTGATCATATCAGCGGAATTGAGCTCTTTCGAGAAGCGACTGTCTACATTCAGGAGACAGAATTCCATTTCTGGATCAAGGATCCCCTGTCCAAGAAACCTCCCTTTCTCAAAACGACTGATCCTATCGGGAATCGCCATCTGGCAGCTCTCGAAGGAGACGGGTAGGCTAATCCTTGTCCGTGGAGACCAAGAGATTCTTCCAGGCATCGAGCTTCTTCTTGCACCTGGACACACGTCCGGACTCCAAGCGGTCGCTGTGAACACGGCCAAAGGAACGGCGATCCTTGGATCGGACTGCGGTCATCTTTTTAGAAATTACGAAGAAGAGATGCCCAGTTGTTTCATCACAGACTTGCCTGCCTGGATGAGAACCTATGACAAGCTCAAATCGAAGGTATCTTCCCTCTCACTTCTCTTCCCTGGCCACGATGCCAAGATGGCCACTCAGTTTCCGTCGGTCGCTGAGGGTATCACACGGTTAGTCTGAGGGACCTCCTCGGGGATTTCGAATTCCCACAAGTGTGCTCCCGAGCCATAGTAGATTTTGCGACCGAGAATGGCCATGCCTGAATCGATGGACGTCGGGGGTTTGGCAAGAAGGGAAATCTGGTCGGTCTTTGGATCGATGATGAAGATGGCATCCTCGGCGAGCCCGTAGAGCATTCCGTTCGGACCCAGCTGGAGAGAAAGGTCTCGCGGATTCTGAAAGCCAAGATCGAGGACCTTTTTCATCTCCCTTTTTTCCGGATCGAAGATAAAGACTTTTCCAGCATCCGTGATTCCGTAAAGAACGCCTTCCTGTGTCGTAGCCAGAGAGACAATGCTTCTGGCCCCAGGGACAGGAACGATCTCAGACACCTTCTCCTCCTCCTGGGGATCCCACAAGATCAGCTTGGCTTCTTTCTCAGTGGCATGGGTCCCTGTTCCTCCCCGCACAGAACTTCCAGCTGCGATCAAATCCACTGAATGGAGGTAGGCCAATGAAGCCATGCTCTGATTCTGAACAACGTGGCGATAGACCCTTTTCTCAGCTCTCTTTGCATCGTAGACACTGATCGCCCCGCCCAAGAGTCCATAATCAGGATAGCTTCCAATGTAAACCTTTCCGTGAGGACCAGCAATCATCGCCCTGGGTCGATCCTGCTGACCTCCCATGGGGCCGAGGTCCTTCGGATTGGAATCTTCACTGTCACCAAATCGGAGAGGCCTTGCCGGATCATAGGTCGAGAGTCTTGCCTGAGGGTAGGAAGCAAGATAGAGAAGGTGAGCCATGGAGGCCATAGAGTAGATTTCTCCCTCAGCCCACGCGGCCTTTCCCAGGTCGGAGAGAGAACGGTCTTTGGGATCGTAAACAAAGAGATGAAGAGGAAGCATGCTGCTTCCATAGATGCGCTGATCAGGACCCACGCTGACAACGAAGATGGAAGAACCCGAGGCTTCGTACTGGAGCAAGAACTCCTTTCTTCCTTTTCCAGCAGGAGCCTCGACTCGCAACGTTCTGTCAGCGGCCAGGTGGAACTGTCGGCCATCAGGAAGCCCTCGATCAGGGAGAGGCACTTCCGATTCAGGAACCTCGACGAGCATCTCTCCGTTCTCAATACGAAACCATCGGTCCAACGTCGGGCGTTTGAAATAGATTTTGCCGTCTCTCCCCTTGACGAGTCGTAAACGCTCGGCCTTGCGGTCACTCAGTGCGATCAGCGAAGCCTTGGTCTTTTTTTCGGGATCAAAAACGACGATATCTGTTTTCTCGAACTGGATGGCGCAATAGATCATGCCATCGTCGCCAGCCGTAGGATAGCAGTAAAACTGGTCAGGATCCATCCGTCCGAAATGCTGGGTTTGTCCGGTCTTCGGGTCATAGCAGAAAAGGGTTGCCGACGGAAACGTTCCCCCCCAGATTTTTCCATCAGGCGCCACTGTGAGCTGACAGATGAAGGACTCTGTTTCTCCTCCGGGTCGGCCGAGATTCTCCCAAGTCTCAGTTTTGGGATCGAAGCGAAGGAGATGGGCGTTGTAATAAGTTCCCAGGTAGATTCGCTTGTCCTGACCTACGGCGAACCCCCAAGCCCCCATTTCACTGGAGAGAGGCCCATGATATTGCCTCATCGCTCCCGTATCAGGATTGACAGTAAGAAGAAAAAGGGGAGCCTCATACTGGCCATAGGAGAGATAAATGGTATCCCAGTTGCCCGTCTTGCCTGGTCCTGCGTGAACTCCCCAACAGACGGCCTCCTTCACCGGTGTGCCGAGGTTGCGAAAAGCAAAGGTGAGTGCTGGGTAGAGGTTGAGAAGGGTGAAGGCCAAAACCGAGGCAAGAAGCTTCTTCCTCTTGCCTTTCAGAAGGAGAACAGGAATGTTCGCCTTGCCAATTCGGAATCGTCGAATCTCCATGGGCAATTAGACAAGGGATCCCTTATCTGGGGGTTCCGATTCTGAAGGGGGTGACTCCGGCGTTGCGGGAGGTTCTGAGACGGGAGTTTTAGGCTTTTGTCTCCTTGGCCGTGGGCGCCAGTGTGTTTTTGGGGTGATGCGTTCTTTGCGGGTTTCCCTCTCCTTCGATTCCTTTAACTCCCCGGGCTCCGCTTTTCCCTGCTTCTTGCCAAAACCCGTGATCACATAGGTGCCACTTCGGGAATCGGTTCGGAGCTGAATGATCCCTTGCTTCTCCGCATCTTCGAGAAGATCACTGAAGGTTCGGTATCCGTGATAAGGTTCATTGAAGGAGGGTTTCTTTCGCTTCATGGTTTCTTTCACCATGGAGGACCAGAGAACTTCCTTGTTCTCCCGAACGAGGGCCAATACAGAATCGACGAGGAGTTGGAAAGCCTCCTTTTTCTTCTCAGGCAACTCCTGTTCGATTATTGGAGGAATGCCCAGGGGGCGCTCCAGGTCTTCATAATAGATGAACTCATCACAGTTATTGATGAGCAGGTGAGAGCTCGATTCCTTCATCCCAAGGCCAATCACTCGTTTGCCATTTTCCTTCAGTTTGGAGACCAGGGGAGAGAAATCACTGTCACCGGAGACAATGACGAAGGTGTCGATGTGCTCTTTGGAATAACAGAGGTCAATCGCGTCGACGCAGAGGCGAATGTCCGCGGAGTTCTTCCCACTCATGGAACGTTTGGGAATGTCGAGAAGGTCGATGGCTGCCTCATGAAGGGATTTCTTGTAATCAGCGTATCCGGTCCAATCGGCATAAGCCTTCTTGACGATGATTTTCCCTTTTTCAACCAAACGCTCCAAGACCTTCTGAATCTCGAACCGTTTCGCCTTCTTGTCCTTGAAGCCCAGAGCAAGGTTCTCAAAGTCGATAAAGACCGCCAGGCTATTTTCACCTTCGTTCATCTCTGCTCCCTCTCTTGATTAGAAGCGATTGGCCTACCCCACAGATAATGACATCGTACAACGTATCGTTCCGTTTGTAAACTACTGGAACGGCTGGACGACAAACTCTCTCGCTTTGTCTGTTAATGTTATCTTCGTCAGATGGTCAAAACGATAGTTTTTTGCAATAACACACTTACTTCTTGAGGAGATGAATTCTGGGAGCTCCTGATACAGGGTGACGGTCGACCGAGACGTCGCAACCGTAAACCCGCTGGATATTCTCCCTGGTGATGACCTCTTCCGGATATCCCATCCGGTCCATTTTCCCGTCCCAGAGCAGAATGAGTTGATCACAGAACTCTGAGGCAATGTTCATGTCGTGAGAGGCCATCACTGTGGTCAATCCTCTTTCTCTGTTCAAGGTCAGGATGAGATCCAGGAAGTCCTGCTGATGATGAATGTCCAAATTGGTCGTTGGCTCGTCGAGAAGGATCAGTTCGGGTTCTTGGGCTAGAGCCCTCGCAATAAAGACCCTTTTCCTTTCTCCACCGGAAACCTCGTCCATGGCTCTCTCTGACAGAGAGGATGTTTCTGTCCACTCCATCGCCTTTCGGGCAATCTCAAGATCCTTCGAGCTCTCAAACAAGCGGTGTCCGAGATAAGGAGACCTCCCCATGAGGACGACTTCGAGGGCAGTGAAGGGGAAAAGGATGTGTGTTTCCTGAGCCACCATGGCAATCCGTTTGGCGATCGCTGGCCGACTCATTTTCCTCAGTGGGATCTGATCAAAGAGAATATCTCCTTGTTGAGGAGATAGGTGGTGGTAAAGAATCTTGAGGAGG
This sequence comes from uncultured delta proteobacterium, assembly GCA_963695895.1. Classification (GTDB taxonomy): domain Bacteria; phylum Desulfobacterota; class BSN033; order BSN033; family UBA1163; genus CAVOIK01. Next base: position 50,855 of record CAVOIK010000021.1, on the reverse strand, counting down.
GTTGTCTTTCCTGAACCGTTCGGGCCAATGAGGCCGATAAAGCTTCCCTTCTGGATTCGGAAAGAGACGTCTTGGAGAACCCAGTCCTGGTGATATCGGAATGAAATCGAACGGACGTCAATCATAAGACCTTCATCGTCTTCCTGGTTTTTAGAAGATAAATGAAGAAAGGTCCTCCAAAGGCAGCCGTGATCACACCCACCGGCAACTCTACGGGAGCGAGGAGAATCCTGGCTAACGTGTCTGAGGCAATGAGAAAGGAAGCACCGATCAGTGCAGACGCGGGGATGAGGAGTCGATGGTCTGGCCCAAAGATGAGGCGGCTCCCATGCGGCACGATCAACCCCACAAAGCCGATCAATCCACACACAGAGACCGATGCAGCCGTGATGAGCGATGCGAAGAGATACGAGATGAGCCTCAGCCTCTCCACGTTAACACCCAATTGCAGCGCGTTTTCTTCTCCAAAGAGGATGACATTGAGATATCGGGCCTGGAGATAGACGACGACAAATCCACCCAAGACATAAGGGAAAACCGTGAGAAGGGTCTGGGGGTTGGCTAAACTGAAATCGCCCATGAGCCAAAAGATGATCGTCCGGAGTTCCTCTCTCTGGGAGATGGAGATAAAGAACATGATGACCGCAGAGAGAAAAGAGCCGATGATGACCCCTGCCAAAAGAAGAGTGTTGGGGTGAATCTTGCCGTCTTGCCTTCCAAAGTAGAGAACCAACAGCACCGTCATTAAGGCCCCGAGAAAGGAGACAAGAGGAAGACCCAGAGAAGCGGTACTCAATCCCAGAAGGAGAGCGACAATGGCACCGACCGCTGCCCCACTGGAGACTCCCAGGATGTACGGATCGGCGAGTGGATTCCTCAGGAGGGCCTGGAAGACAGTTCCTGAGACTGAGAGCCCAGCCCCCACGAGACCTGCCAGGATGGCCCGTGGAAATCGCAGGGAAAGAATGATCGCTTGCTCTGTATCGGTCCCTGAAACTTTGCCGCCCATGATGGACTGGATCAGAATCTGGATCGAAAGGCGGAATGGAACCCTAACGCTTCCCAGGGTTACCGCGAGCAGGATCACACCTAACAAGAGAAGTGTGAGCAGAGCTGAAATCAGAATGACTTTCTTAGGCGTGACCAGTTTCATATTATTTGAAGCGCTCCGGATGAAACAGTCTGGCCATCTCTTCCAGACCTTCGACGATGCGCGGTGAAGGTCGATCGATGAGGTCTGAATCGATCAGATGGATCCGACCGTGTTGAACTGCTGGGATCATTTTCCACCGAGACCACTCCTGAACAACCTTTTCATAGTTGCCCTTGGGGTTCATGGAGGTGATGAGAATGACCTCGGGCGATCTTTTCAGAACCTCTTCCATCCCCCATCGGGGGTACATTTTATCTTCCTGCGCGGCAACGTTCTCGCCTCCTGCGAGAGAGATCAAATCGTCCGCAAAGCTTCCCCTCCCAACCGTCACGATGGGGGCTTCTCCAATCTGCATGAAGACCCGAGGTCGCGGGAGATCCCGGGTGAGATCGATGATTCTCTTGCCGCCGACTCTCCATGTTCCGTACGATCGCGAGAGATTCCTTCTCTTTGGCCACAACCTGGCCGAGATGGCGGACGCTTGTGAGAATGCCATCAAAGTTTCTTGGAAAGATGATGTAAGTCGGAAAACCCAATTTCTCAAGTCGGTCCACCATGTCTTTAGTATTTCCTGCCCCAGTCCCAATGATTAAATCGGGTTTGAGGGAGACGATCTTTTCGAAATCGAGGCTGATATAGCTTCCGACACGAGTCCGAGTCTTGGCCTTCTCCGGAAAGTTGCAGTGGATCGAAACCCCCACGATCTCTTGATCAAGGCCCAAGCCGAAAAGAATTTCCGTGACATTGGGAGCGAGAGAAATAATTCTCTTTGGAACCGAAGGCACGGTCACCGGCCTTCCCACCTCGTCTACGAATTGATGCGCGGCGGGCGCGTCCACAGGCCACGCAATGAGCAGGAGAAGGACCAATGTGGGAAGGATTCTCATCCGAGAAGGGGTCACGGGCAAGTCGGCTGGATGCCCCGCCTTCCTGCCTTAGGCAGGGGCGGGGAGGAAAGCCGACCTTATAGTCATTTGTTTCTTCATCTCCCGGAAGCCCCGCCCAGTGCCTGCCTGCGCGAAGCCCCGCCTCCAGAAGCCTTGCGGAGGGCAGGCGCTTCGGCGAAGGCAGGGGCGGGGAGCTTCATTCGATTCTAAACTTGATAGGGATATTCACCCAGAGAGGAATGCTTTCTTTCCCCCTCTTTGCAGGAACGAACTGCCATTGTTTCACGGTGGCAAGAGCCGATCGATCCAGGATCTCATGTCCGGAAGACCTTCTGATCTCTATCTGACCCACCTGGCCGCTCGCGAGGACTTCCACTCTTAGGGTGACTTCTCCCTGATGCCCCCTCTGCTTGGCTTCTTGAGGATAGGCCGGTTTGGGGTTGTTCAAATATCTGGGATGAACGAAGGAGGTTTCTCCTTCGAATAGAGACACCCCTTTGGCCACCTGAATCTTCTCTTCTTGCATTCCTCCACCCCAAAAAGACGTTTGGACTTCTTGCGGAGGAGAAATGACCAGCGCAGATGAAGATGATTCCTTCGAAGGAGCGGCTGGTCTGGATCCAAAGGGATTCGTCGTCCTTTAGGGGACCGGAGTCTGTCCACTCGACCGTCGCTTCTTTCGCCGGAGACTCTTCCGGAGACTTCCCTTCCTCTCGGACAGAAGGAATTCGTTTGTTCTCTTCTCTAGAGGCATCGCTTGGTGCCGTCTGAAAACGGGTGTCCAATTTCTCGATAGGTGCAGACTCGGGGTGTTGAATTTTCAGTGGCGGGGGCTGAACCTTTCTCTGCAAGGATGGAAAAACGGATTTAGGAGAAAGCCTCTCTTCTGCGATGGCCGGAGAAGCGATCGAAAGGAGATGAACCTCGAGGCGAGGCGGAGAGATCAAAGACTTTGCCGCATCACCAGAAAAGATAGACAAAGTGAGAAAAAGCAGGAGATGGACTCCCAGAGAAGCCACAAGAAAAGTCTCAAGCCTGAAGAAATTCGTTCTCTTTTTCATGGTCAATAAAAAACCCCAGTCTTCGAAAGGAAGACTGGGGTTTGAAACCGCCAAACTCTTCACAGCCTTCCACCGAAGACCAATCGTGAAGCGCATTCAGGCGGGTTTTCTGACTTGCGGATCATCCTACAGGAGATCTCATCTTTGCTTCACTGATCCCCGACCCTGGTTCTTCCCCAGGGCCTCCTTGCCCCTTCCCATCCTTCGACAAGCTCAGGACAGTGGTTATGGCAAGTTTCGTCCCCGCTTACAGCGGCGTGGCCGTTCTCGATTTTCACGAGGTTCCCCTTCGGGCCTTCGACCACCTGAACACGTTATTTGTAAATGTTAATTAGCACAGATGCTCGATGGATGTCAAATAGAAAAAGAGGCCGTCTCCCGATTCCAGAAATGCCGTTCACCAGGAACACAAAAAAGTGTATCATGGGCTCACGGGCAAGTCGGCTTGATGTCCCGTCTTCCTGCCTCTAGGCAGGGGCGGGGGAGCTTCACATAAGGCCATCGTGGGAGGCGGGGAGTTTTACTCCATAATGGCTCATAAGGATTCCGAGAGTGTGATTTTTGATGTTGACAAAAGTGCGATTTCAATCTATTGTGGCTTCGATTTCAAATAGAATCCAACAGAAGGAGGGAGTGGAGCCTATGAACTTCGCGCGATTTTGTTGGTTGAATGCGAGCAAGTTTCCTAACAGAGAATTCATCATCGAAAGTACCCCTTCGAAAGGGCTAAGAAGGGCCATTACCTGGAAAGAGCTGAATGATCAGACGAACAAACTGGCCAATTTCATGACGAAGGAATGTGGCGTCAAGAAGGGTGACATTGTTGTCCATCTGATGTTGAACAGCATCGAATGGTACGTTGCCTACATGGCGGTTCTAAAGACAGGGGCAACGGTTACGCCGCTCAATTTTCGTTTTGCGAGTTCTGACATCAAGTATGCAGCGGATGTGACCCAATGCAAGGTGTTTATCCTCGGCGACGGTTTTATTCCAAAGGTTCAACCCATCATGCCCGAGATGAGCCATGTGAAAAAATATATCTGCGTCGGCGAAAATGTGCCGTCCAACATGAAGTCCTACAAGGAGATCATGGAGAAAGGTGACCCGACGAATGTCCTTGTGGAGACGGGCGACGACGAGATGGCAGAACTCATGTTTACTTCGGGAACCACAGGAGCCCCAAAACCTGTCTGCCACACCCATGAAACTCTTTTCTACATTGGCATCGGAAATGCCCTGACTTACAACGATGGCTACAACAGTGTCTATCTTGCTCCTCATCCGTTCTATCACAGCGGCACGCTGTTTCTCTCCTTCCCCTGTTACATCGCGGCAGGGAAGATCCTGATGGCCATGGAGCTTCAGCCTAAATTCTACCTGAGAGCCCTCGCCGATGAAAAATGCACGGGAGGCTGGAATACGGTGCCCGTCTGGATGGACGTCGTGAATGCCGTCCTGTCCGGAGAGATCAATCTGAAGGACTACGATCTGTCTGCGTTAAAACGGATTGAGATTGGTGCCCAGCCGGTTCCTTACATCTTGCTCCAGAATTCGAAAAAGGTCTTTCCCAACCTTCCCGTGGCAAATATTTATGGGATCACCGAAGGGGGAGGCGGAGGGACCGTCAACTGTTATGATGAAGACATCATGAGAAAACCGGGCTCCATTGGCAAGGCCACGGCGTTCATGGAAGTCAAGGTGGTCGATGATAAAGGGAACGAGTGCGCCCCGAATGTGGTCGGAGAATTTTTGCTCAAAGGTCCAAGGCTCATGAAGGAGTACGCCTACAATCCAGGGTTGACGGCCAGAACCATTGAAGAGGGATGGTTGCATACGGGGGATCTCGCGTACAAAGATGAGGAAGGATATTTCTTCTTTGTAGACAGAGCGAAGGATCTCATCATCCGAGGCGGAGAGAATATCTTCCCAGTGGAAATCGAGGGGTTCTTGCTCAAGCATCCGAAGATCCAGGATGTGGCTGTCATGGGATATCCCCATCCGAGATTCGTGGAGATTGTTCTGGCTGTGATTCAGACGAGGCCTGGAGAAAAACTGACCGATGAAGAGGTACTGAAGTTCTGCGAACAGAAAGGGCTTGCAAAATTCAAATGGCCGGAGAAGATGATCTACACGAACATCCCACGAAACCCAGCCGGCAAAATCGAAAAGCCAAAACTCCGAGACATGTATGTGAAACCCGCCAAAGAGGCCATGGAGAAAGAATTCAAGAAGGCCTGAGCGCTCTCGCCCCCTCATCTTTCACGGGCAAGTCGGCTGGATGCCCCGCCTTGCCTGCCCTGTAATCATATCTACATTACCCGGCAGCCCCCCCTAGTGTGGGCGGGGAGCTTCACTTTCCCGTGTACGGAGAGAAGCGGATGAGGGGGTTCTCCCGGCAGCAGGAGTGCGCCATCTTACGGGCCGGAGATGTCGCCCCACAGGGGCGTTTGGATGAGCCCCTGCCTGCGGTAGGCAGGGGCCTGCCCGTGGGGCTCCATTTTTTTCTGTGCAGATTCGGAGAGGGGCCCGACGTGAGCTCCCAGGAATACAACTCAGGCCTCTTCATCTCCAAAGGCATTTTTGTATGTGAGCTTTGCAAACAGGGTAAGATGGCCTAAGTCGTAGGTCGTTGCCTTCTCGACCTCTTCCCACACACCCACGGGTAAGTGCGAATCCCCTGCGGCGAGGTTCTCCTTCAACTGCTCCACGGTCTTTACTCCGATGATCACGGAGGTCACCCGTTTGTCATGAAGGAGCCAGGAGACGCTGAGCTGAACGGCCGGGATCCCAGTTTTTTTTGAGATCTCAACCACTTTGTCAGCCGTCTCAAAGGATCTCGGAATCCAAAATCTTGGGCCCTCAATTTCGGAGCGATAGAAGAGACGGGTCCCTTGAGGGGGCATTTCCGCCTTCTGATATTTTCCCAAGCAGGATGCCTCCAGCTAAGGGGCTCCAACAAGTAAACCCCATTCCCTGATCTTGACAAGCAGGGAGGAGCTCCCGCTCGGCCTCGCGGTAAATCAAATTGTATAGATATTGGCCGCACACGAGCTTCTCAAGATTCAAGAGGGCACTGATGCCATTCGCTTTAAGAATCTGCCAAGCAAAGAGATTGCTACACCCGAGGTACCGGACCTTCCCATGGCGAACAAGATCATTCAATGTTCTCATCGTCTCTTCGATGGGCGTGAATGGGTCCGGTCCATGCATGGTGTAGAGGTCAATGTAATCGGTCTGCAGTCGTCGAAGACTGGCTTCGCAGGCATCCATGATATGCTTCCGGGACAGTCCCTTCGCGGTGGCTGCCTTCCCTGTGCGAAAGAGGCACTTGGTGGCAATGACAACATCCCCCCGCTTCTGACCCTTAACGGCCTCACCCACGATTTCCTCAGAAACACCCCCCGCATAGACATCAGCGGTATCGATGAAATTGCCTCCTGCTTCCAAATAGCGGTGGATAATCTCAGTTGAAGTGTTGCGATCACATCCCCAATCTTTGGCTCCAAAGGTCATCGTTCCTAAAGAGATGCGGGAGACTAAGAGTCCCGTCTTCCCCAAGTAGCGGTATTTCATGTCCACCCTCCGTACGGTCAATGGTTCGGTCTTCGCATCGCTTGTTCATTTTATCCCTATTTCTCACCAAAAACAATGAGATCCGAGTCGTTTCAACCATCGCTCGAAAACTGGGTTCCTGTCCATCATCACGTGCAAGAAGATCAAATCCGTCGCGCTCAAAAACATCCTTTCCGAAAATTGACAATGGGCCAAACATGTAGTATTTTTAATAACCTATGGTGCTCATTGGGAGGGGAAGGTTTCCCTCTTCGTCTTTTAGAAACCACGGTGCATCACCTTCCAGCAAAGGGTGTTTAGTTGAAAAAACTTCTCTCTCTCACTTCAAAACCAGTTCGCTATCTGGGCCGGGAAGTCAATGCCGTAAGAAAAGATGATGGCCGGGCAAGCCTCAGATTCTGTCTCGCCTTTCCCGATGTTTATGAAGTAGGAATGTCCCATCTAGGAATTCAAATCCTGTATCACATTCTAAACGGAATAGAAGGAGTGTCCTGTGAAAGGGTCTTCACCCCCTGGATGGACATGGAAAAAATCCTGAGAGAGAAAGAGGTCTTATTATCCTCCCTCGAGTCCTCCACTCCTCTTGGTGACTTTGACATTCTGGGTTTTTCGCTTCAGTATGAGCTCTGCTTCACCAATGTTCTCACCATGCTGGAACTTTCCCGCATTCCCTTCCTTTCAAAGGACAGAGATGACCGATTCCCCCTCGTGATTGCAGGAGGGCCGAATACCTTCAATCCAGCGCCAGTGGCTGATTTCTTTGACGCTTTCGTGATCGGAGACGGTGAGGAAGTCGTCATCGAAATGTGTCATCTTGCCTTGCGAACGAAAGAGGGCGGAGGGAGGAAAGAAGATCTTCTCAAATCATTGAACCAGTTGGAAGGCGTTTATGTTCCGGCAGTACCCTCCAGAGGGGAGAAAGGTTCGCAAGAGAACGGTGTCCAACCTGGATCGCGCTCCTTATCCCACCTGTCCGATTGTTCCCTACATGAAAGTCATCCATGACCGCCTCAGCATCGAGATCGCTCGAGGTTGTAAGCGAGGGTGTCGTTTCTGCGAGGCGGGGTTCATTCACAGACCTTATCGAGAACGGAGTTCCACCACGATCGAGGACCTCGTGAAAGCGTCACTCAAGAGCACGGGATACGAGGAATTCTCGCTTCTCTCTCTGAGTGCTGGAGACTACTCCTCCATCGGCTTGCTCCTCTCTACCCTCATGGACGACAATGAATCGAGACGGGTGGCTGCCTCTTTCCCTTCGTTGCGGATCGAGAGTATCGTAGGCACTCTTGCAGAGCAGGTGAAGAGGGTCCGAAAGACGGGTTTCACGATTGCCCCGGAAGCAGGAACAGAACGGCTACGAAAAGTGATCAACAAAGAGCTTGATGAAAACGTTCTCTTCGAGGGAGGGGCAGAACTGTTTTCGAAGGGTTGGAGAAATATCAAACTCTACTTCATGATGGGACTCCCCACGGAGAGAGAAGAGGATCTGAGAGGGATCATCGAACTCTCCAAGAGACTCTCCAGGGTCGACGAACAGAAAAAGATCTACCCCCACGGTGAATGTGAGTGTCTCCACTTTCGTGCCTAAGCCCCACACGCCGTTTCAATGGGAAGCTCAAATCCCACTGGATGACATGAAGGAGAAGCTTCGATTCCTCAAGAATCAGGCCCGGGAAAATCACCTCCACCTTAAATGGCAGGATCCTCATCTGAGTTATCTGGAGGGTGTTTTCTCGACGGGAGGGAGGAATCTTTCCCAGGTCCTCGTGGAAGCCCATCGGCTCGGTTGCCGATTCGATGGCTGGAGTGACCAGTTTCGCTACGGGTCTTGGGAAAAGGCTTTTGAGAAAGTGGGAGTTGAAATGGATCGGCACACCCGAAGAAGAAGCCTTGAAGACCCTCTGCCCTGGTCCTTCGTGGACACCGGGGTGACGACCCAATTTCTCTGGGAAGAGTACCAGAAAGGACTGCAAGGGGAAGTGAGTCCTCCGTGTCAGGAAGGACCGTGTCACCGATGCGGTGTGTGTGACGGGGAAGAAATCACCTTGAGGCAATTCCCCGCAACCGAGAGCCCCTCCTCGGGACGCGGAGGTCAGCAACAGGCTCGCAAGAAACCCACTCGGAGAAAGGTTCGATTGAGATTCAAGAAGGAAGGAGATCTTCGTTTCATCAGTCACTTAGAACTAGCCTCTCTGTTCCACCGAGCTTCCAAGCGGGCTGACCTTTCTTTGGGGTACTCTGAAGGCTTCCATCCCATGCCGAGGATCGTCTTCGCATCAGCCCTTCCCGTTGGGGTTGAGAGTCTCGCAGAAGTCGTGGAGTTGGAGCTGGAAGGGACATTTTTGGTTTCCGACGTTAAGAAGAGATTGAATCAGGGTCTCCCCTCTGGAATCGAGATTATTGAAGCTCAAGAAGTACCGCTCGCATCCCCCATCACTCCACTGATCCATCGATCCATCTATTGGATTCGTTTGGGTCAGGCCTTAACGAGAGAGGAAGCTGAAAAAAGGATTAAGAAAGCGCTCAGCGCGAAAGAACTTCTCATTCATCAGGAACGAAAGGGGAAACAACGAGAGGTGGATATCCTGCCCCAGATCGAAGCAATCCGGGTGACGTCGAAAAACGATCGTGACGGGTTTGCTTCGGAACCCAAAGGATCAGGTGAGAACGAGGAATGGGGAGTGGAATTAGTTCTTCGAAGGAGTCAAGGAAAAACAGCAAAGCCCACGGAGATCATGGAACGCTTGCTCCAACTGGGAAAAGAATCGATGGCTGGATGCAAAGTGGTAAAAATCGAATGACGGCGGGTTGACGCAAGGAAGAGGAGATGAGTCTATGGCAAGTGAATTGATTATTAACGTGACGTCCTATGAGACAAGAGTCGCCCTCCTCGAGGACCGGGTGCTTGCAGAGCTTTACATCGAGCGGACGAAGGATCGCGGGATCGTTGGCAATATTTACAAGGGCAAAGTCGTGAAGGTTCTGCCGGGCATGCAGGCTGCCTTTGTCGACATCGGGTTGGAGAGGGCTGCATTTCTGTATGTCTCGGATGTTTATGGGAAAGTCGAAGAGTATGAGGAGATGGGATTCCCGAGTGAAGAGATGCCCATTTATCTTAGCCCGTCCCTCCCGATTGAAGACCTCCTCTCGGAGGGCCAAGAGATCACGGTTCAGGTCTCGAAGGAACCTCTCGGCACAAAGGGAACCCGGATTACGTCCCACCTTACTCTTCCGGGTCGGTACCTCGTGTATATGCCCACGGTGGACCATGTGGGCGTGTCAAGAAGGATCAAGGATGAAAGGGAGCGGCGGAGGCTGAGGGAGATTGTCCAAGCCCTCAAAACCAACTCCGGGGGGTTCATCGTGCGGACAGCGAGTGAAGGCGCCGAGGCCGAGGAAATCCGGAATGACATGGAATTTCTCCTCCATGTTTCGGAGAATATTCAGCGGAAGAAAGAGAATGTATCCGCGCCTTCTCTCATTCACAGCGATCTCACGATGGTCCTCCGGGTCATCCGCGATATTCTGTCTCCTCACGTCAACCGAATCCTCATCGACTCCAAAGAGGAATACGAAAATATCATTTCCTTCATCAACACCTACATGCCCAAGCAGAAGTACGAGATCACCCTCTACGAGGAGAAAGAACCCATCTTCGATGCCCACGGGATTGAGATGGAGATTGACAAGATTTCCGGTCGAAAGGTCTGGCTCAAGTCCGGCGGATATATCGTGATTGATATGGCGGAAGCTCTGGTTGCCATCGATGTCAACACGGGACGCTATGTGGGGAAAAGAAACCTGGCCGACACGATATTGAAAACAAACCTGGAGGCAGCCAAGGAGATCGCTTATCAGTTAAGGCTCCGCAACATCGGCGGCATCATTATCATTGACTTCATTGACATGGAGAGGGAGGGAGATCGAGAAAAGGTTCATCAGGTCCTGGAGGAGGCCATCAAAAAGGATCGACAGAAGATGAACATTTTCAAAATCTCGGACCTAGGGCTTGTGGAAATGACGCGAAAGAGGACGCGGGAAAACGTCACCCGAATCCTCAGTGAGACGTGCCCCTACTGCGAAGGTTCGGGATTCATCAAGTCAAAGACGACGATTTGCTATGACATCTTCAGACAGATCGAGAGGACCTCGTCCGAACTGGGGGGTCACAATATCATGGTGGAGGTCAATCCGGAAATTGCCAGCCTTCTCTACGAAGAGGAGAGAACAGGAGTGGAGGAATTGGAGCAAAAGCTGAAGAAGAAAATCGTGATCAAGGGCAAGGCAGGGTTCCATCAAGAGCAGTTCAACATCATCGAGACTTAGCTTGGGCTCCATGTGAGGTGGGTGCGTCCCTTGTAAGTCACAAATTTTAAAAGCTTTTTCCTGCTTTCTACGAAGCCGTTGACATTGACAACCCAGTGAAAATCAATTATTATATTTTTTCAACTTTTCTTCTGGAGGCATCTTATGTACGCAGTCGTAAAGACCGGTGGCAAAGAATACAAGGTCTCGAAGGGAGACATCATCCGAGTGGAGAAGTTAGATGGGAACGTGGGCGACCGGGTGGCACTGAAAGATGTTCTGATGGTGTCCAAAGAAGGAGAGGTTCACGTCGGGACACCTCAAGTAGCCCAGGTCGTTGTGACCGGGGAGATCATTCAGCAGGTCAAGGGGAAGAAGGTGCTCGTCTTCAAGATGAAGCGAAGAAAGAACTACCGTCGTTTGAGAGGGCACCGACAGACGTACACCTATCTCAAGGTGGATGATATTTCCGTTGCGTAACAAAAGGGATAAGAGTGGAAGAGTGGGTTTGTGGCAATAATGGAATGACGGAGTGCCGCAGAGAAAGAGGACTTTGACCCGATAGTCCAGTTGAACGTCTTGGGAGGAATACTATGGCGCACAAGAAAGCAGGGGGTAGCTCTCGGAATGGTCGAGACAGCGCTGGGCAACGCCTCGGCGTGAAGAAGTATAGCGGCCAGTTCGTTCAAGCAGGAAATATTTTGGTTCGACAGAAAGGGACACGTATCTTTCCTGGTGAAAACGTGGGCATGGGAAAAGACTTCACCCTGTTTGCCAAGATCGATGGGGTCGTTCAATACGAAAAGAAGGGGAAGGACAAGAAGCAGGTGAGTATCACCACTCAGGCTGCCTAATGATCCTCCCATCGGCCTGCAATGAGCGACGATGAAATTTGTGGATGAAGTTAGAATCCATGTCAAGGCGGGCGATGGCGGAAACGGGTGTATCAGTTTTCGGAGAGAACGCTTCATCCCGAAGGGAGGTCCTAACGGTGGTGACGGCGGAAAAGGCGGGGATGTGATTGTCGAGGCACATGCTCAGCTTTCTACTCTTCTCGATCTAAGCTACCCACAACAGTTTCGAGCCCCCAAAGGATCGCACGGTAAAGGAAAAGATCAAACAGGAAAAAACGGAGAGGACCTCGTCATTTTGGTCCCCACAGGGACCCTTGTCCGGGACGACGAAACAGGAGAAATCCTCCAGGACTTGGTCATGGAAGGCCAACGCTATGTGGCCGCCCAGGGAGGTCGAGGAGGCAGGGGAAACGCCCGGTTTGCCACATCCACTCGACGAGCTCCTCGGATCGCTGAACAAGGGGAAGAGGGGCAAGACCGTCGGCTTCGGCTCGAATTGAAACTCCTGGCGGATGTGGGTCTCGTTGGATATCCCAACGTTGGAAAGTCGACGGTCCTTTCCAAGATTTCCTCTGCAAGACCCAAGATTGCCAGTTATCCCTTTACGACCCTTTCTCCCAATTTAGGAGTAGTCGCGAGAACGGACCACAAACCCTTTGTGGTGGCAGATATCCCTGGACTGATTGAGGGGGCTTCCGAGGGTTTAGGTTTGGGACTGCGTTTCCTTCGGCATGTTGAACGAACTCATCTTCTCGTCCATCTCTTGGATATTACGGATGGGCAACCATCAAGACCCCCTGGAAGACTTCCGTGCCTTGAACAGTGAACTGGAAGCCTATCAGCCTGCTCTTTCGCAAAAGAAACAGATCGTCGCCGTCAACAAGATCGACGTCCCTGGAGTGCGGGAAAAGGCATCCCATTTCATCGAACCCTTTAGGAAGCTGGGTTATCGGCTCTACCTGATTTCAGCGAAGACCGGAGAGGGAGTGGATGAGCTCGTCGAGGCGATTTCAGAAGCCTTGGAATCGACGCCCGGTGGTCGGGATAAACGATTGGCATTTTTCGAACCCTTCGATACGTGAGCCTTCACGGGCAAGTCGGCTGCATGCCCCGCCTTCCTGCCTGCAGGGGCGGGGAGGAAAGCCGACCCTATAATCATATCTTCATTTCCCGGAAGCTCCGCCCTGGGGGCGAAGAGCTTCACATCGGATGGGTCGTAAAGGCAACCGTGGTTCAGAAAAAGAGAAAAATAGGTCTCTTCGGTGGGACATTTAATCCCATTCACTTGGGTCATCTCAGAGGAGCCGAAGAAGTCCGAGAGTTGTGTGGTCTCGATGAAATCATCTTCATCCCCGCAGCCATCCCTCCTCACAAGGAGGCAGAAGAGGTCATTGAAGCGACTCATAGACTGGAAATGCTCAGGCTGGCGACAAAAACAAACCCCCGCTTCTCCGTCTCCACGGTCGAAATGGAGCGACGCGGGACATCTTACTCCATCGACACCATCCGATTTTTTCTTGAAAAGGATCAGGGGACTCTTTCGTTCGTTTTGGGAAGGGATGCTTTCGTAGAGATTGAGACTTGGAGAGAGTACCCCACTCTTTTTTCTCTCTGCAGCTTCATTGTTATGGACCGCCCTGGGGTGGGAGACCTTTCGCGGACTGAACAGTTACCGAAGGCGATCTCTTCTGCATTTCAATACGACGCAGGAGCGAAGTGCTGGATTCATCATTCCGGTCAGACCGTGCGATTCCAGGACATTACGTTCTTGGACATATCGTCTACCCAAGTTCGAGGACTGATTGAAAAAAGGCAGTCAGCGAAGTATTTGATTCCTCTGGAAGTCGAGGCTTACATCCAGGACCACGGGCTTTATCGACAGAGGAGCTGAATGTCCATCTGCTGTCGGATCGCAGAGGGTTTCCCCACTGGAAAATCAGACATGACGGGGGAAATCATTTTTTAGTTGTCATCCTTGTTTTTTCTGTTATAATGCTACATCCAAAATCACCCATTCGGAGGATATGACTACCGATTCTGGGAAAAAAACCCAGCTCATGGTCAGCGCCGCCTTAGAGAAGAAGGCCACTGAGCTGGTCCTTCTGGAGATGAGGGGGATCACAACCTTTACGGACTATTTCTTGATTTGCAGCGGGAAATCAGACCGTCAGGTTCAAGCGATCGCCCAAAGTATCGCTGACGTTCTCGAAAAGGAGGGCCTCAAGCCCCTGGGGCTGGAAGGAACGCGGGAAGGAAGATGGGTCTTGATGGACTATGGGGATGTGGTTGCCCATGTCTTTCTTGAGCCTGTCAGACGTTTCTATGACCTCGAAGGGCTGTGGATGGATGCCCCAAGAATCGATTTTCAAGAAGGAGGTGACCTTGGCGAAAGGAAAATCGGCTCAAAGAAAAAAACAGCTTAAAGCGAAACCGGATAAACCGAGGCCAAAGAAATCAAAGCCAGAAAAACCAAGGCCAGAGAAACCAAAGCTGGATAAGCTGAAGCCGGAAAAACTCGACAAGAAAACCATCGAACGCTTCCGTAAGATCCTGCTCAAGGAACGGGAGCGAATCATTGGGGACGTCAAGCAGATGGACGAGTCTTCCAAGGAGATGGGACAGGATGGGATTCAGGATATTGGAGATGAGGCGGCCACGATCTACAATAAACAGATTTTACTCACCCTGAATGAGAATGAGCGGATGAGACTCCGAGACTTAGATGAATCCCTGGATCGTATCGAGAGTGGAACCTATGGAATCTGTGAGGAGTGCGGCGAACCCGTTGGGTTGAAACGCTTGGAAGTAAGGCCCGTGGCCAAGTACTGCGTCCCTTGTTTGACCAAGTTAGAAAAAGGAAAATTATAACCCATGATTGTACGATTGCTACTCATCCTGACCTTACTCATTATTTCGCTCTTCTGTTGGCTCTCATTTACCAATCCCATGGATGTGGAGTTTTTCTTTTTCGGCCATACCATTACGACCGATCTTCCCACCCTCATGATCACCTCCTTTGTGCTAGGGGCGCTGTTGGTGTTTGTGGGGACCTTGGCTCGAGATGTCAGACGGGCGATTCAAGATATTCGACGTTCGAGACAGGAAAAGAAGGACCAGTTCCTTAAGGAGGAGTTTAGCCGGGGGATGGATAACCTGATTCGTGGAGACCTGGCCAAAGCCAAGGATCATTTCGGAGAGGTTCTAAAGAAGGATCCGATGCAGATCGATCTCTATCTCAGACTGTCCGAGATCAACTATAAAGAAGGAAAAAGTGAGGAGGCCCTCCACTGGCTGGAAAGGGCGAGGCTGATCGACCTGAACAATGTCGACATTCTCCTGCGGGAAGCTGAGCTGTACAAACGAATGAATCGACTCGACGAAGCGATCCGGACCCTGAACCGAGCAATCGACATCGATGAGGGAAACCTGAGAGCGCTGAAGTGCCTTCGACAGATCTCTGTGGACCATCGAAAGTGGGATGATGCGAGCCGGGTGCAGAAGCTGGTCCTGAAGCATACCAAAGGGAAGCAAATGGAAGAGGAAGAGACCCTGTTCTACTTGGGGTTGAAGTATGAACACGCAAGAGAACTGCTCAGCCGTGGCAGAGAGGCCGACCTCGAGCATGCCCTGAAAGAAGCAAAAGAGATCGTCCGGGAGAAAAAGGATTTTGTCCCTGGTCTTGTTCTGTTAGGCGATGTCTATCTTCGGATGGGGAAATGGACTTCCGCAGGTCGGGTGTGGGGAAGAAGCTTCGTCCGGTTTAAATCGGTTGTCTTCATGCTTCGGCTGGAGGACCTCTATCTCGGGCGGGAAGATCCAGGGACACTGCTCCGGATCTATCAGAGGGTCATGAAGAACAACCCAGAGGACTGGGTGACCACCTTCCATTATGCCAAACTCTGCCTCAGGCTGGAGATGCTCGATGAGGCCCTCGAAGCCTTGGACGAGATCAGTCTAAGGCGGAAAGACTTCCCGGCGCTCCATCGGCTTCTCGCGGAAATCTACCTTCACAGGAAAGATTTCAGTCGGGCCGCTCAGGAGTTTGAGAAGACCTTTGAAATGAGCGGGAAGGCATACCTTCCCTTTTCCTGTTCCTCCTGTGCAAGGGAGTCCCAAGAGTGGATTGCCTATTGCCCTCAATGCCACCAATGGGATCGGTATACGATCAAAGAGGGCGAGAAAACCATTCCCTTGTTTCCTCCTTCGATCTCTGAACCGGACCACAGCGTCTTTTTGTAAATGCGTCTCCTCCTCGGAAGACTGCTTCAATTTTTTCTGCCCTCACAATGTCCGTGCTGCGAACAATTTCTTGAGGAGAAACAGCAAGGCCTTTGCCCGTCCTGTCTCTCAACAGTCCACTGGATTGAACCTCCCCTCTGCACCGTGTGCGGCAGTCCGTTTGCTTCTCCCGAGGCAGGAGAACACCCGTGCGGAACCTGCCGAACAAAGAGGAGGTATTTCACGACAGCGAGAGCTTTGGGCTCTTATCAGGGAGTCCTTCAGGAGGCGATCCATCGGTGGAAATATGAGGAGCGGATGAGTCTCACTCGGTTGTTCGGACAGTGGATGACAGACGGACTCCAACGGTTTTGGGGATTCTCCTCTTTTGACCTCCTGATTCCGGTCCCCCTTCACGCGGGGCGTTTGAGGGAGCGGGGATTCAATCAATCCCTTCTTCTGGCAGCCGAAATCAGCCACAAGACGGGCATCCCCTGCGAAAAGAGACTTCTTCTGAAAATCAAGCCCACCGTTCCCCAGATTCATCTCAGTGGTGGGGAGAGAGAGAAAGAGATCAAGGGAGCTTTTCGGGTTGCCCACGAAGACCGGGTTCAAAAGAAGTTCATCCTTCTCATCGATGATGTCTTTACCACGGGAGCCACCGTCAATGAATGTTCCAAAGTCCTGTTGGCTTCAGGCGCCCAGAGAGTGGATGTTCTCACCTTGGCCCATGCGGTGAAGAGGATTTAGCCGAGGAAGGGCACCGTTCCGAAGGGAATCCCAAAGTGGGGACCCACAGAGATGAACGTCCTGTTCCGAGGATTTCTGTGGATCGTGTTGTTTTCATGATGAACTTGCGAAAAAAGAGATTTCTTCTCTTGGCCCTCATCCTGGTCGCGGGTCTCTGTATTCTTGCCTTCCTGTCCCTTCATCGACTCCTTGACCCTGAACTCTATCGAACTCTCGTTCAGAAAAAGTTGAGCGAGGTTCTCGGGAGAGAGGTCCTCATCGGGAAAGCCACCCCGAGCTTCTGGCCAGGGGTGGGAATGACCTTTGAGGAGGTGAGCGTCAAAGATCGATCTCAAGCCTTTGACCTGTTTCGATCGAAACGGTTGGTTTTGAGGATAAGGATTCTTCCTGTTCTCTGGGGAGCGATCCAATGGCGCAGCATCCTTTTCGAAGAACCCATTTTTCAACTTCAGAGAGATAAGAGCGGGCGGTTCAATTTCATCGATGAGCCGTCCGGGGAGGAACAGCGAGGGCTCGCCCAGCGGAAAATTCTCCAAGGACTGACCACGCTCTTCGGGGGATCGGTGATCTTCCAGGGAGGAAGGGTCTCCATCGTGGACGAGGGAATTGCTGAAGGTCCGCTCACGACGATCGTTGAGGATTTCAATCTCTCCCTTGAAGAGAGGGCTTCCCATAGGTCGTTCCATTTCCGGATCGACGGGAAGATCGGCCACGCGAATCAAACGGGCCAATTCTCCGTGGAAGGAACCCTGGAAGGTCTTCCGAAGACATGGATTTTTCCAAAGGAAGCATCGAAGCCGAGGTCGAGATGCAGGGAGTCGATACGTCTCACTTCTGGCCTTATCTCAGGACTTGGCTCCCCATGAAGAGCGTTGCCGGCATCCTCGACCTGAGCGGTTGGTATCGGGGAGACTTCTCTGGAGCCTTCAAAACCGGCGCCAAAATGAGATTCAAAGATGTCCATTTTGACCACCCTCAGGTCTTCTCCACTCTCCTCACTTCCCCGTGGGTGGAGATCGAAGCGAGGTGGACTTCGATCGGAAAGACCTCAAGGTTCCGCAGATCTCAGTGACACTGCCGGAGTTACGGGTGAAAGCCCAGGGAAAGATCTATGATATCGGACGTCCTAGCGCGGGCATGGAGGCAGAAGCTGAGACGGGGCCTTTTGACCTCGGAGATGCGAAACGATTGATTCCATACCGGATTATTACACCCGAAGTGTCAGATGCCCTCTTTCGTGCCGAAGGGAAAGGAAAAGTCCAGATCCTCTCGGTCAAACTTTCGGGAAAGATGGAGGAGATCGATCACTGCGACGCATTGGCCAACGCTCATGTCCTCAGCGTTGAGATAAAGACGGACGATACCCATCTTCAACTGCCCTGGAACGTTCCTGCCCTTGAACACCTGACAGGCCATTTCCTTTTCAAGAATGGCCATCTCCAGCTGAAAGGTGTGCAGGGGAAGATCTTTCGTTCCACCATTGAGAAGGCCAATGGATTTATCTATCGACTGCTTCATGGGTCTAGGCTCCAAGTCAACGTCAAAGGCGATATCGAGATGGAAGACATTCCACGGATGGTGAACCTGGAAGGTTTCCTTCCTTCACTCCCTGCGGGTGATATGGATCTCTTGGCCTCCCCTGAATCCCTTTCAGGCCGTGCAGGGTCGAACTGACGCTGGACGGTGATCTCAAGGTTCCTTTCCGTTTTCTCTACCAGGGAACGTGCGAACTCTCAAAGGTCCGTTACACGCACAAAGACCTGCCGTTTCCTATTTTCCTTGGAGAGGGGACGCTGAGGCTCTCAAATGATGTCCTGCAATGGTCAGGAACCGAGGTCGAATTCGAAAACAGTTCCCTTCTCACGAATGGATCATGGCGATGGAGCGAACCGACCGACCCGTTGGACATCACAGCCAAAGGTAAGGTTGATCTCAAGAACTGCCTGCGTTTCTTCAAATCCTCGCTCTTTCCGGAAGCATTTCGAAAAAAGGCTGGAGACCTCGAGGGTCTATCCGGGAGAAGTGAAATCATCTTCAAGGGTCAAAGGATCAAGGAGACGCCAGTATTCCATTACGAAGGAGAATTGACCCCGAAAGGCGCGTCCTATCATCCGAAAGGGGTGCCTTCTCCGCTCGGCCTCCGAGAGGGAACGTTCAAGTTCTCTGACGAAGGCGTGGCTTTTTCGCAGTTGAGATTTCAATCCGGGAGTTCTTCCTTCATGCTCGATGGATCGGTGAGAACAAACCAGATGAATCTCTCCTCTGAGGGTTCGGTTGATTTGAACTATCTGTCTAAACTTCTCCAGACCCCTCTGATGCCTGAGACTCGTTCGATCTCAGATGGGAGAATTTCAAGGGGCAGCTGGAGGTGCGGAGTTTCGGTTGAAGTGGTTCGGAGGAGGGGGCGATGGAATTCACCTGCTCAGAGAAGGGGAGGTGAAATTCAAAGGGGTGTCGCTTCGACACCGAACGATTCCAGTCTCTTTCACACAATGCAACGGATTCCTGCTCGTTTCCCGTGATCAATTTCGCCTCCTCGGATTTGATGGGAAATTGGGAGATTCGCCTCTCCAGGGATCGGCAGATATCTCCCGGTCTCCTGTCAGGGAGGGTTCCAAGGGGGTAAGACGTCAACTCGCTTTGCGAGTTGTTTCCTCCAATCTGAATCTTGACCCCTTGGTCCCCAGGGGGGAAGAGAAAGCCCCCACTTCCTTGGAGGGATTGAGGGATTGGCTGCGACAGTGGGATCTCCACGTGAAGATCCAGGCCGACCAGGGGAAATGGCGAAACATTTTTTTTCAGGACTTAAAGGTAGAAGCAAACACGGCAAACGAGAGACTGATCATCCGTCCGATCTATTTTAAGTCTCACGGAGGAGATCTCTGGGCTGAAGGATGGATCGAGCCGACAGACCAAGGGATGCGGTTTGAGATGAGTCCCCGCCTCGCCAACATGGATTCGGGAGAATTGATCCGAGCCCTCTTCTCCCAAACGGGTGATGAGAAGACTCTGCTGACGGGTAAGGTCCATTTTCCAAAGGTCGAGTTGCGGGGGGAGGGGATGGACCTCCAAAGGATAAAGGAATCCCTGGAGGGACACCTAAGGTTGGAGATGGAGAAAGGCGCCATCGAGCGGGCCGATATTTTGGCAAAGATATTTTCACTCCTGAATGTCTCTCAGCTGTTTCAGGGAAGACTTCCGGACCTCAAGACACGGGGGCTTCCGTATCACCGGATCACAGCCAATATTAGAGTCGAGAAGGGCGTTGCTTCGACTGACGATCTTCTTGTGGATAGCGATGCCATGAGAATCACGGCCATCGGAAAAGTGGACCTGGGCAAGAACGTCATCGATGCCAAAGTAGGGGTCCATCCTTTAGTGACGCTTGATACCGTATTGAGCCACGTCCCGATTGCAGGCTATATCCTTACCGGAAAAGACAGAGCCTTTGTCTCGTATCTTTATGAGGTCAAAGGAAGTCTGGATGATCCAAAGATTGAAGCTGTACCATTGAAGGCTTTCGGTGAAGGTGTTTTTGGGATCATCAAACGACTGTTAGAAACACCTCTGATGCCCTTCCAATAAGCCTTGCCTTCGCACGGATCCATGAAAAATGCAGGCCTGGAGCAATTTCTCAGACCTGTGAAAAATGGGTCTGTTCTTTTCTTCGCCCTCTCAGGTCGAGTCTCTATCCAAAACTTTAGAATCACGGAGCGTCATAACTCGTCCTTACGGGTGAATAGGCCATCCTCTGGGCTGAATGCATTTGCGGCCGTAGCCGAGGGATTGCGGTGGGAATGGCATTCCAATTTTCAAAAACCATCAATCTTGAAGAATTTTTCACAAACTTCAGTTCCTTCTTGACAATCTACTAAATATTGGTGTAAGTATCATTAGGCATACTAAATGTGGCGCTAGTGGTGTTTCAATTTAGCCCGAAATGGGACAGGGGAGAGAGATGGCGACCATTGTTGAACTGAAGGGTGAGCATCAGGAATTCAGAGCGGATTCAGAAACAACGGACATGGCTCTCTTCGTCAGAACCTCGGACGAGTCAATGCAGGGATGGGATCGGCGCAGGATCGTCGATGCCCTCGTTCGAGAGACCTACGTAGATTTAGATACCGCTCAGGAGATCGCCCGGGAAGTGGAAGAGCTCATCGCTCGCTCCCAGATCCGGATGATCACAGCCCCTCTCGTCCGAGAGTTGGTGGACGCCAAGCTCATCGAAAAAGGTCTTGAGCAGGCACGGAAGATGCACACCCGTCTTGGAATGCCGCTCTACGATGTGGATCAACTCATCCTCCATCCCAATAAAGAGAACGCCAATGTCCCCCACGGTCCTGAGGCGACGAATCTCACGCTGGCCGAAACAATAAAGAAAGAGTACGCCTTGCTCTCTGTTTTTTCCCAGGAGGTGGCCGACGCTCACATGCGGGGAGACCTCCATCTTCATGACCTTGGTTTTGTGGATCGGCCTTACTGCAGCGGTCAGTCCCTAGAATACATCAAACGCTTTGGGTTGAGCCTTCCCAACTCCATCGCCATGGCGAAGCCATCGAAGCACCCAGAAGTCTTGCTGGCTCACATGGTAAAATTTGCCGCAGCCCTCCAGAGCAACTTCGCAGGGGCCATCGGATGGGACTCGGTCAATCTTTTCTTTGCACCGTACCTTGTGGGTCTGTCGGATCAAGATTTGGAACAGTTGGCCCAGATGATGATCTTCGAATTCTCCCAGCAGGCCGTGGCACGGGGAGGGCAGGCGATCTTTACGGATCTCAACCTCTATTGGGAAGTTCCAAGACATTTCGAGGATGTGCCTGCCATTGGCCCTGGGGGTGAATTTACGGGGAAAACCTATAACGATTATGTAAAAGAAGCCCAACGGTTCGCCTGGGCCCTATTTAATGTGTACATGGATGGAGATGGCTCAGGGAGACCGTTCTTCTTCCCAAAGCCGATGGTTCATATTACGGAGAAATTTTTCAAAACCGAAGGCCACGTCGATTTTCTCGACCATATCTGTGAGGTGGCGTCGGAAAAAGGAAACACTTATTTCGTCTTTGACCGGGGCGAGACGGCCAAGATTTCAGAGTGCTGCCGCCTCAGTTTTAAGCTCGATGAGACCGACCTGGACGATGCCCGGCAACCCTGGAAGATGCGCTATTGCGCTCTTCAGAACGTCACCCTGAATCTACCGAGGATCGCCTACCTTGCCCAGGGCGACGACACACGGCTCTTCTCGGGAATCTCTGATCTTTTGGAAATGGCCGTCAAGGCCCATCTGGAGAAGAAAGCCTTTATCGAGAAGCTTCTTTCCTTGGGTGAACGTGGACCGTTGGCCTTGCTCGCCATGGATCGCGATGGGTCGCCTTATCTCCGGATGAGACGTGCCAGTTTTCTGATTGGCATGGTGGGACTCAATGAGCTTGTTCAGATCCATACGGGCCAGGAGATGCACCAGTCCAGGGAAGCCTTCAAATTTGGACTGAAGGTGATCGCCCATATGAAGCTTCTGATAGAAAAGTTCAGTCAGCGCCAGGGGATGCGTTTCGTCCTTGAGCAGACACCCGCGGAATCGACGGCCTATCGCTTCGCCAAACTGGATCTCAAATTCCACTCACCCCAATCGGGCCACATCGTCAAGGGGGACATTTCAAGAGGCGAGGTGTACTACACGAATTCGACCCATCTGAACAATGCTGCTGTTCTAAACCCCATTGAGCGGGTCCGACAAGAGGGACTCTTCCATCCCTTGATTGAAGCGGGTGCCCTCACTCATCTCTGGCTGGGCGAAGCCAGACCGTCGAAGTCCTCTTTGGCCAATTTTGTGATCAAGACGTTTCAACAGACCCAAAATGACCAGATTGCCTTCTCACCCGAATTCACCACCTGTAATGCCTGCCATCGGACAAGCCGAGGACTCCAGGGTTCGTGTCGCTATTGTGGATCAGGAGACGTGGACGGAATTACGCGGATCACGGGTTACTTTACGAAGATCTCAAGCTGGAACAAAGGGAAACTCGGGGAACTTCGGAATCGGTATCGGAATCAGGCCTTCTTCAAAGAGGAGGGAGAGGCTGTGAAGAGGGTGAGACCCTTGGGGACCCAAGCCGTCGGATGATCTGAAACCTTTTGAGATTTTCAACTGTTGATGAATCACATTCTTTCTTGAAGGAGATGCTATGGGATCAGTCAAGATTTTCTTGAAAGCGAAATGCCCCAAATGCCCGGCCGTCAAAGAGATTGGCATGGCTCTTGAGCAGGAAGGGTTTCCAGTGAACCATTACGACCTCGATACCCTTGATGGCCTGGCAGAGGCCTCCTTCTACAGCGTCCTTTCGACACCCTCCATCATCATCGAGGATGAGGAAGAGCGAGAGGTGATCAGTTGGAGAGGAGAGGTGCCCACCCTTCAGGAGGTGAAGCAGTATCTGTCCAACACCCTTGCCTAACCTTGATTTGCGCTCGATCCTATGCCGATCCGTCATGATCGACATCAAAGGATTTCTGGAAACCTCTTTTGTGGATTGGCCTGGGAAACTCTGCGCTGTCCTTTTCCTTCCCCACTGTAACTTCCGTTGCCCCTATTGCCACAACCATGGTCTCGTGATCCATCCTGAACAGTATGCCTCCATTCCGCTCGACGAGATTCTAAGTCGCCTTCTCTCCTTTCGCGGTTGGATCGACGGGGTGTGTATTACGGGTGGAGAGCCGACGCTTCACAGAGATCTTCCCTCTCTGATTCGCGAGGTCAAAGAGCATGGGTTTTTGGTGAAGCTCGACACGAATGGATCAAACCCGGAGATGCTCGATGAGCTGGTGGATTCGGGAGCGATCGATTTCGTTTCCATGGACGTGAAAGCCCCCCTCGATCCCTTGAGCTACCGGCGATTGACCGGGTGTTCCGTCGAGCTCGACCTTCTCTGGAGATCCATCGAACTCTTGAAAGGGAGTAGGGTGGAGCACGAGTTCCGCATGACCGTGGTTCCTGGGCTCCACCAGGAAGAAGATATCCAGACGTTGGGCCGCCAGCTGAAAGTGGGCCCGCGGCTCATTCTTCAGAATTTCAATCCTGAGAACCCCCTCGATCCCTGGCTGAAGAAAACACGTCCCTACGATCATGCCATGCTG
The DNA here is from genome assembly GCA_963695895.1 of uncultured delta proteobacterium. Classification (GTDB taxonomy): domain Bacteria; phylum Desulfobacterota; class BSN033; order BSN033; family UBA1163; genus CAVOIK01. The sequence continues at coordinate 26,917 of CAVOIK010000021.1, read as the reverse complement.
AAGGCGATGGAGCGGAAAGTCCAGGAGATCTCATGACGGCGCGCGATCAGGAGTTTTGATGAAACCGAAGATTCAAATAAAGGAGAATCCCCTCGTGAGGTCCATACTCGACACGATACAGGATCCTTTCTTCATTCTCGATCGTCGGGGAGCCATTCTCTTGTTCAATGTCAAAGGAATGGAGACCCTAGGATATTCTGCTGATGAATTTGAGAAGATGAACTTCTTTCAGATGATCTCTCCGGCAGATCAGCCCCGGCTCAAGAGAGAATTCGAAGAGAGTGAGCAGGACAGAGAGATCCGTCTGAAGAGCCAGATGGTGGGTCGCTCAGGTGAGACCATTCCCGTGGACTTCGTGGGAGTGATCAGGAGTGGAAGAGGCTTTGTGATTCTGAGGGATCTGAGAGAGAGGGTCAGGGTGGAAGAGGAGTGGGAACTGACCAAAAAGGAGTTCACCGAAAAGGTACGAGAGAGGGATCAATACTCGCGGGAACTCCAGGTGATGAAAGACCACTATAAGGAGAAATTGAAAGAGCTGAGGGAGATGAAGGAAGAAGTGGAGCGTCTTTCGTATACCGATGAGCTGACCGGGATCTGCAATCGCCGTTTCTTCATTCAACTGCTGACGTTAGAGGTAGAGCGTCAGAAACGCTACCCCTATCCCGTCTCGCTGCTCATGATCGATATCGACTATTTCAAACACTACAATGATACCAACGGACATCTCGACGGTGATCAAATCTTGAAAGCCATCGCCATTCTGATCGAACGAGGAGTCCGGCAGACGGATATCGTGGCTCGGTTTGGAGGGGAAGAATTTGCTGCGATCTTGATCAATGCGAGCCCGAAAGATGCCATGGACATAGCAGAGAGGGTTCGGAGGAATGTGGCAGAGACCCCTTTCCCCAATGGACGGGCACAGCCGAATGGTCGATTGACGGTGAGCATCGGAGTGGCAACCTTTTCTCCTTCTTTTACGACTCCGGATGACTTTCATCCGCGAAGCGGACAATGCCCTCTACCGGGCCAAGAGGGCAGGGAGGGATCGTGTCGAAGCATAAGACGCAAGCCCTCATTGTGACGGCTGCCGTGATCTTTGAAAAAGGAAAAGTACTTGTCACCCAGAGAAGAGAAGCTTCCTTCCACCGACTTCTCTGGGAGTTTCCAGGAGGAAAGGTCAGAGCAAACGAAGAGCCGAGAGAAGCGCTCCAGAGGGAATTGAGAGAAGAGCTGGGAGTTGAAGCGAGAGTCGGCAACCTCTTCGAGGTGGTCTATCATGTGTATCCTGAGTTTCCCATCCTTCTTCTGGTGTATGAGTGTATCATCGAAAGAGGAATTCCCAAACCCATGGAGTGCCGGGACCTCCGGTGGGTTGAGGTGCAAGAAGTGCTGACGTTGTCCATGCCAGCGGCCGATGAGCCGATTCGACGGCATCTGGTCGCTTTGGAGAGGAGGGGAGAGCCTTCCCAGGGGTGAGCCGTTTGGGTTTCTTCTGGGGCCCACGGTGAAGGCAACGAAGGACGAAGTGGGAGACAAGCCATGGAGCCGCAAGATCGAGTAAAAAAGTATGCCGAGAGTCTCGACAAAAGCATCGAGAACACTCGGTATGATCTCAAGAAAACAATGGAAGACTTTCAGGAGAAGTGTCTTCTCGTCTCTCCCGAAAAGAATGTACCACGGGACGTCGTCACCGATCTTCGCGAGATCTATAAGGAGATTCGAGAACGATTGACAGAAGCCAAAGCGATTCAACAACTCTTGAAAGGAAAGTACCGCCAGTATGTTCGGGCCAATCCCACACGGGACAAAGAACTAACAGAACTCGGCTTCCTCGCGAAGACCTGCAATTCAAAATTCGAATACACCCTACTGCAGATCCAAGCCAAGGAGCGGGCCAAGCTCAAAGGTGTCCATAAAGAGCGGGAGCATCCTCCGAAAGCGAGCGAGCAGCCACCTTTCCAGTGGTTTCAATCGAATGAAAACGAAGCCATGTTTCTCCAGGAAGTCGAAATGATGAAAGACTTGGGCCAGGAGGCTCCCTCTCCTGTGGTCAATGGGGAACGGCGCGAGATTCCCAAGGAGGCTGTGGCCGGTGGACTGAACCTCACCCTTTTTGTCATCAAAGGAGATCCCCTTGCTCTCGATGAACTTCAAGCACAAATCCAGTTGAGAGAACAAGATATCCTCGAACGGTACAACAAAGAGGAACTCCGGGGTGTTCTCAGCCACCTGAGAGAGATCGATCCATCAGAGATAGAGAACATCCTCCGGCGTTCGATGAAAAGTGACCGTTTTTCGACCCTCAAATGTATGCTGGTTCGAATCCAGTCTCAGGAGGTTCTGACCCACGCTCTCCTACAGCGAATTGAGAAGACTCTGGGAGAGATGGCAGAAGGCGAGACCCAGTCACTTTCTGTTTGACACACCTCTCAGGAAACCGTTATAAAATAAAGTTGGAAAACCATTTCATCCATCCTCGCCCATAGTGTAAAATGCGGATTCCGGCAAACAATCGAGTCCCAACGCCCGTCCCAAGTCGGTCTGAAGTGAAGCTCCTCGCCCCTGCCTTGCCGAAGCGGCATCGCGACAAGGGCGGGGCTTCCGGGAAATGTGAATATGATTACAGGGTCGCTTTCCTTCCGCTCCTGCCTAGAGCAGGAAGGCTGGGATCTCAGCCGACTTGCCCGTGACGGACCAAAACCATTGGCCGGCAAGTGACCCGCAAGCCCCGCCCTTAGGGCGGGGTGAAGGGGCACAATATAAAGGGAAGTACCTCTCCGGGAAGCGCCGCCCTTCGGGGCGGGGAAGCTTCGCTTAGCCATTCTCGACTGAACAGCAATCACCTCGAGATAACGAATGGATCAGAACCTGAAAGATTTCTATTTCTTTAGTGACTTCCTGAACAGGGCGATCTTCACTCCCTCTGGCCAGAAAGTGGGAAAGCTCGTCGATCTGGTGGCCGAGAGGGCGGACCCTTATCCGATGATTGTCGGACTCCTCGTTCGGGGCGGAGGAAAGGAGAAGAGACTTTTCCTCCCTTGGAGAAAGATCAGAACCCTGGAGCCCCGGATCACCGTGAATGGAGAAGACCTCCAGGCGGTGAAAGCAACGTTTCCAGGAAAAGAGGTGGCCTTTCTCAGAGAAGAGGTGATGGACAAACAGATCGTCGATACCTTCGGAGCCAAGGTGGTCCGGGTGAACGATCTTCACTTGCTGCGGGTGAATTCCAGTTTAAGGCTTTGTCATGTGGACGTGGGATTTCGGGGATTGATGCGTAGGGTCGGATGGGAGGGACTGATGGATCGGGTCCTCAATTGGCTCTTTTCCTATAAGCTTCCGAACCAATTCATCTCGTGGAAATATGTTCAGCTCCCGTCGGGTTCGGATCTCCTGCAGTTGAGTGTGTCGCAGAAGAAGCTTTCTCACCTCCATCCTGCCGATCTGGCCGATATCATCGAAGACCTCGGTGGCCGAGAGCGGTCTGCCATGTTCCACGCCCTGGACACCGAAACCGCCGCCGAAGCTTTGGAAGAGATTGATCCCAAGATCCAGAAATCACTTATTGAAGAGATTTCTGTCGAGAAAGCCTCGGATATTGTGGAGGAGATGTCACCCAGTGAGGCCGCCGACCTCTTAGGGGACCTTACAGATGAAAAGGCCGAGGAAATTTTGGAAGGGATGGAGAAAGAGAAGGCTGAGGACTTGCGAGAACTGCTCGTTCACGATGAGAAGACCGCAGGGGGACTGATGACCACAGCCTTTCTCAGTCTGCCGCCGACCCTCCTCGTCGAGACGGCCATGGCCCGGCTCAAAACAGAAGCTCCAAACCTAGAGATCTTCGATTATATCTTTGTGACCGATGAAGAGGAACTCCTCCGAGGAGTCGTGAGCATTCGAGACCTCTTCACGGCCCAACCCCATCAGACCCTTTCGGAAATTCAATCCCAGAGAGTGGTGACCATCAAGCCGGATGAACACGAAAAAGAGGTGGTCGACATGTTCGCCAAGTACGGATTTAGAGCCCTGCCGGTGGTGGACGAAGAAAACCACCTCAAAGGGGTCATTGGCTTTCGGAGTGTCCTCGAAGTCCTAGCCCCGGATGCCGGCTAGTGGTGCACCTCGTGCGAAACATCGATTAAGCGTTCTCTCACATATAGCGATACTTACTTGGTGCACCACTATCCCTCCACATTGTTTGCTCCCTGCCAGAACGAGCGGACTGAGGAGGAAAGAGTGAAGCTCGCCGCCCTAAAGGGTGACGCTTCCCGGGAGGGTAATTTCTTTTTGTATTGTATCCCTCTAGACCCCACCCTGAGGGCAGGGTCAAGGGATACTTGCCGGTCAGAGGCATGGGCCGAGTTCCCGAACCCTGATCAAGAGACCCAGACCTATTTTCGAAGGGGCGTGTCGTTCGTCCGTCAAGAAACCGGATCACCATGGTGGACTACCAGAAACTCGTTTCTGCGTCGAAACAATCCTTGTGGAGGACTGTGGGGCTCTTTTTCATCCTCATGGGTCCCGGCATCATTACCTCCAATGTGGATAACGACGCCGGCGGAATCACCACCTACTCCCTTGCTGGAGCCACCTTTGGACTCAAACTCGTCTGGTTCCTGATCCCCATCATGATTGCCCTGATCGTCATCCAGGAGATGTGCGCCCGCATGGGAGTGGTGACAGGAAAAGGGCTGTCGGACCTGATTCGAGAAAAGTTTGGCGCGAAGATCACCTTCTACCTCATGATCGGCATGTTTTTAACGAACATGGGAAACGTTGTTTCGGAATTCGCCGGAGTGGCCGCAGGGATGGAGATCTTTGGTGTGAACCGATTCATTTCCGTTCCTCTGAGCGCTTTCCTCGTGTGGTGGATGGTCGTGAAAGGCACGTACAAGTCTGTGGAAAAGGTCTTTCTGATCGCCTGCGTGTTTTACGTGTCTTACGTCATCACAGGCATCATCGTGAAACCGAATTGGGGACATGTGGCTGAGCAGTTCTTGCATCCGCAGATGAGCCTCAATCCCACCGAGATGACCATGGTGATCGGCTTGGTCGGAACGACCATTGCTCCATGGATGCAATTCTATCTTCAGGCCTCCATCGTAGAGAAGGGGATCAAGATGGAGGAATACAAGTTCGCCCGGTTCGACGTGGTTCTCGGGTCCGTCATCGTCCATATTGTGGCCTTCTTCATCATTCTCGTCTGTGCAGAGACCCTCTTCAAACAGGGGGTCCAGATCGAGACAGCCAAAGATGCTGCCCTCTCGCTCAAACCCCTCGCAGGTAAATATTGTACCTATCTCTTTGCCTTTGGCCTGGTCAACGCCTCTCTCTTTTCTGCCTCGATCTTACCTCTGTCGACGACCTATCTCATCTGTGAAGGCTTGGGATGGGAAGTAGGGATCGACAAAAAGTTCGTGGAGGCTCCAGAGTTCTATGGTTTCTACTCTGTGATCATTTTCTTGGGAGCAGGCCTGATCCTTTATCCCGGCCTTCCGCTCATTCCCATCATGTATTTCTCTCAGGTGATCAATGGCATCGTCTTGCCTTTTGTCCTCATCTTCATGCTCCTTCTGATCAATGACAAGAAGTTGATGATGGGCCACACCAACGGACTCCTCATGAATGCCATTGCCTGGATGACGTCTCTTACCATGATAGGTCTCAGCATCTTACTTCTGATTCGCGGTCTATGATTCTTCTGTTATCCCTCGGTGATGCTCAGGTGCGATACCAAGAGCAGGGAATAGTTTACATTCAAAAGGGTTTTCACCACCCACTCGCCACGGAAAGATGGAGGCTCGTTCGAGACACGGAGCACACTGAGAGAACTGTTCTCATGGAGAATCGGGAGGTGCCGATTCTCCATGAACTCCCGAGTCTTCGCCAAAGGCAGTTTACTTGAGACAGAAGCTTTTTGTCTGTCGGTACCTCCCCGACAGACAAAAAATCCTCTCTCCGTGACCTCTGTGTCTCTGTGGTGAATGCAGACAATTTATTGAAGTGCTTAATGATTCATTTCTGGGAAGTAGAGAGGTTCACTTGAATTCTTGAGAGGGCTCTGTTAATTTTTCAACAACCACCGTTGAAGGGAGAGCACATGAAAATCGTGATGATGGGTGCTGGAGCTATGGGAAGCCTCTTCGGTGGGCTTCTGGCCTATTCCGGGGAGGAGGTGTGGCTTGTCGATATCCGGAGAGAAACCGTGGATCTCCTCAATGCCGTGGGCCTCACCTATGAGAAGGAAGGGAAAATCCAGATCATTGGGGCGAACGCGACCACGGAGGTGAAATCCATCGGGAAAGCAGACCTGGTGATTTTCTTTGTCAAGACCTATCACACGGAGAAAGCAGTTTCAGATGCCCTCAGCCTCGAACAATCCGATACCGTCTTCCTCACGCTTCAGAACGGACTCGGAAATGAGGAAGCGATATGCAAGCAGGTCAGCCCCAAGAAGGTGATGCTTGGAGTGACTGGACAGGGGGCAACCCTGATGGGGCCCGGCCACATCCGTCATGCAGGATGGGCAAAAACGTTTATTGGAGAATTGGATCACAAGGTGACGGACCGGGCGAGTCAGATTGCCAAGACGTTTCAGGAGGCAGGGATCGAGACCGAGGTGTCCCCGAATATCCATGATCTGATATGGGAGAAGCTCTTGGTCAATGTCGGGATCAATGCCCTCACCGCCTTGACGGAGATGAAGAATGGCGAGTTGCTCGATCATCCGGAGACTCTCAGGCTCATGGAAGCCTTGGTTTCAGAAGCTGCTGAGGTGGCAAAAAAGAAAGGGATCCGCATCCAAGGAAATCCGATGGACCTCGTGAAGAGCGTCTCCGAAGCCACACGAAATAACCGGTCTTCCATGGGTCAAGACTTCGACTACCGACGGAGAACCGAGATCGATGCGATTAATGGAGCCGTGGTCAGGGAAGCAGGGCTGTTAGGCCTCCCTGCGCCTTTTAATCAAATGGTCACGGATTTGGTCAAGGCGAACGAGATTAAGTTTCTCCAGTCGCCGCATGGATTGAAACTCTGAAGTGGAACTCCCAGGAGAGTGACGTGGAACGGAAAAAGATCACACCAGTAGACATTCAAGCCCTGAAGGCCGCGGGAAAGAAGATTACCATGCTGACGGCTTACGACTACCCAACAGCTCTTCTTGAGGATCGCGCGGGGATCGACATCATCCTCGTTGGAGACTCCGTTGGGATGACGGTTCTCGGCTACGAGAACACGCTTCCTGTCACCATGGATGAGATGATCCACCACACCAAGGCAGTGACCCGTGGTGCAAAGGTTGCGCTTGTGATTGGAGACATGCCCTTCATGTCTTACAACACCTCGGAGAGAGATGCCATCCTCAATGCGGGCCGGTTTATGAAAGAGGGGAGAGCAGATGCCGTGAAGCTGGAGGGGGGAGCCAGCGTGAAGGATATTGTAAAGGCCATTGTGAAAGCCGGTATTCCCGTCATGGGTCATCTTGGACTCACACCGCAGACGATCTCAATGCTTGGAGGGTTCAAGGTTCAGGGAAAAGACGCCAAGGCAGCCCAAAAGATCATTGATGATGCTTTGATGCTCGAGGAGGCCGGGGCCTTTTCCGTTATCCTGGAGGCGATTCCCGCACCCATTGCCAAGCGCATCACCGAGCGGTTGACCGTTCCCACGATCGGAATTGGGGCAGGCATCCATTGTGACGGCCAGGTTCTGGTCGTCCATGATATGCTGGGTCTCTTCGATCGATTTACTCCCAAATTCGTCAAACGCTACGTCAATCTAAGCGAATCGATGCTCAAGGCCTTTGGATCCTTCCGCGAAGAAGTCTCCAGGGGAGAGTTTCCAACCGATCAGCACAGCTTTCATATTGAGGAGAAGGAGTTGAGCAAGATTTCATCCTGAGAGTCCTTTGTTCTTCAAAGAAAAGAGGGGTTGGGAGAGTCTAGTGTCCCAACCCCTCTCGTGCTTCATTCGACAGATCCGATCTTAATCCTGAAAACCTTGTTGCTCACATCGCTTCCCAGGATCTTTCCCAATTCATCCTTCAGAATGTTCTTCACCTTGCACTTCGTCTTGTCCATCGTAAACTTAGGGAGGATTCCATTCGAATTGGTGGGGAAGGGGGCGTGGAGGGAACTTGAACTTCCTTGACATACAAGGTGCAAGGATACATGATTTATTTACATACAAAATCATTCGGTTTTTCTGATTTCCAGCCTCAAAGTCGTCTGGAGAGAGCATGAATAAGAACAGATCGACAGAGCTGAACCGTCGGGAGTTCCTGAAATACTCGGCAGTGGCCGGTGGTGCGTTGGTTCTCGGAATGGATGGAGGTAAGGTGATGGCGAACTCAACAAGTCGCGTTGCGTTTGTGAAGACAGACGACCGGAAACGCGGGGTACAGGCATCCTTGAGTGGACTCCAAATAAATCCTGTCAAGGGAAAAGACGTCTTGATCAAACCCAACTTCAACACGGCTGATGATACCCCAGGGTCCACTCATAACGACACGTTAGTCGCACTGGTGGAAGAGATTTGGAAAATGGGGGCCAAGAGCGTAACCCTTGGAGAGCGAAGCTACCCACCCACTCGAGAGGTGATGGAGGAAAAAGGGGTTTTGCCTCTCTTGGAAAAACTGAATGTCAAGGTCATTGATTTCGATACGCTTACCGAAAAGGATTGGATTGCTTTCAAACCCAAGGACACCCACTGGTCGAAGGGCTTTCGAATCGCACGGCCGATTGTGGAGTCAGAATGCCTGGTCTCGACGTGTTGCCTGAAGACCCATCAATACGGCGGCGATCTTTACGCTGTCGCTGAAGCTCCACGTGGGAGTAGTTCCTACCTCTCGGCATGGATATGACTACATGCGCGAGCTCCACGGGTCTCCCCATCAACGAAAATTGATTGCAGAGATCAACGAACCCTTCAAACCTGCCCTGGTTGTCCTCGATGGGATTGATGCCTTTGTGGACGGAGGTCCTGCCACTGGGAAACGAGCGAAAGGAGAGGTCTTCCTTGCCTCCACAGACCGGGTTGCCATCGACGCCGTCGGTGTCGCGATTCTGAAACATCTCGGGAGCAATGAGGCCATCATGAGGAAAAAGATCTTCGAACAGGAACAGATTGCAAGGGCAGTGGAACTCGGTCTGGGGGCTTCTTCTCCAGCCGCGATAGAGGTCATCCCTGCGGACGCCCAAAGCCAGAGTTATCGCGACCAGGTAACCGAAATCCTGAGAACAGGGGTAAACCAAGGCCCATCCTGATCGTAAGTATTTTGACAACAGAGTAAAAACATTATCTGGAAAGAGGAGGAACTAGCCATGCGCTGGAAATGGATTATTGGCATTGTCGTTGGTTTGGTCATTGCCGTCGTTATCGCCCTTTACGTCATCATCTCGAGTTATGATTTCAACTCACTCAAGCCTCAGATCACTCGGGCTAGCCAAAGAGGCGACGGGCCGAGAGCTCAAGCTTGAAGGAGATATCAAACTGAAGATCAGTCTGAGGCCGGCACTGGTCGTCGAAGGGGTGAAATTTCAGAATGCGCCATGGGGTTCAAGACCGGATATGGCCCAAATCAAGCGGTTCGAGGTTCAGGTGGCGCTTCTTCCACTCCTTTCCAAGAACATCGAGCTTTCACGATTGATCCTGATGGAGCCCGATATCCTGGTCGAAACCGACCGCGCAGGCAAGTCAAATCTTGAGTTCGAGAAAAAGCCTGTTGCGGAAAAGCCGAAGGAAGCACCGCCACCCAAAGGCGAGATGAAACTGCCCGCCCTTACGATTAAGGAGCTTCGAATCGTGAAGGGTCTCATGACTTATAAGGACGGTAAAACGGGTAAAACCTACGCTGTTGGCTTGGAGAGTCTGAATGCTGCGATACCCGGTTTAGAGAGTCCAATGAAACTGCAAGTCAAGGGAGATTACAACAAAGAACCTTTTGAGGTGGATGGAAGCTTGGGACCGCTCGCTGCCTTCACCAAACCTGGGACACCCTGGCCGCTCAATGTGACCGCAAAGATCGTTAATGCCGTTCTCACGATCGACGGCTCAATAAAAGATGTCAAGACGCAACGCGGTATGGACCTGAAGCTTGGCCTCAAGGGGAAGGAACTGGCGGATTTCGGCAAACTGACAGGGAAGCCCTTGCCAGTGAAAGGTCCCTACGATATTTCGGGGCGAATTACGGATGTCGCTCCAAAAGCCTACAAAGTTTCTGATCTCAAGGTAAATCTTGGCGAAAGCGATCTGAGCGGATCCATGGAAGCGAATCTGGCCGGGAGTCGACCGATCATTTCAGCCACCCTTTCCTCCAAGAAAATGGACGTTCGTTCCTTGATGGGAGCAGGGGGCGAGGCAGCGAAACCTGGCAAGGAGGCTCCGAAAGCTGGACCAAAGCGAGAACGGATATTTCCCAATGATCCACTTCCTCTGGAGGGTCTGAACCAAGTTGACGCGGCGGTCAAATACCGTGCTAGCCAGGTTCTGCTGCCCAAACTGGCCATGAATGATCTCAGTGTGGATTTAACGCTGAAAAACGGCCATCTGGTGGTCAGACCCCTTAAGGCTATCGTTGGCGGAGGGGCGTTGGACGGTTTTGTTGATCTGGACTCCGAAGGCAAGGTGGCTGCGCTAACGACATTCATCAAGATCGATAAGCTCGATTTAGGAAAGATGTTAAAAGATCTTCAGATCAACGAGACCGTGGAAGGCAACCTGGATGTAGAAATGGACCTCAAGGGTCGTGGCGCTTCAGTGGCAGGCATCATGGGAGAACTCAATGGCAAGACGGTCATGGTGATGGGAAAGGGAAAGATCAGCAACAAATATCTTGAGCTCTTGAGCGGTGATTTGAGCTCTAACATTTTCAAGTTACTCAACCCTAGCGCAAAAGGAGACACAGCAGACCGTCGTCAATTGCTTTGTGAGCGGATTCAGCATCAAGAACGGCCAGGCCGAGACAACGGCTTTGGTGTTCGATACTGAGCGCATGAGTGTGGTTGGAGATGGGGAGATCGACCTGAAGACCGAGAAGTTGAACATTGGCCTGAAGCCGTCACCGAAAGAAAGCGCTGGCACCGGGACGGCAGGGAAGATCCAACAGAGTCTGACTGATTTGGCAAACCCATTCAGATTAGCTGGGACCCTTGCCAATCCATCGCTTGCCGTGGATCCAACACAGGCTGCAGTCACAGCCACCCAAATCGCTGAGAGTTTCGGACTCTTGGGAAAGAAAAGTACGGCGACAACGCCGGCAGGAACGGCGGCTAGCAAAGACCTCTGTGCTCCTGCCATCGAAGCCGCCAAAAAGGGAGTCAAAATGGGCGGCGCTGAGCCCAGGAGAAGAAGGGGACAGCCGAGTCGCCCCTGAGTCCCAAAGGGAGCCTCAAAGACCTCGGTAAAGGCCTTAAGAAGCTCTTTGGAAATTAGTGATGAGGTTAAAACAAGCTGAAAAAGTCATCTCATTCAGGTTACTCAAAAACGCAGCAGATGCCTGCCTGCGGTAGGCAGGGCCGTTTTTAAGCAACCTGAGAAGGAGAGAGAACGATGGTAGTGCCAGACTTCCCTCAAGAGAAGATCAAGAGATTTGAGATTGAAGCCTATAAGAGGCCGAGGAGTTCGAAGGATTTGAGGAAGACTCATGTGTCCTTTTCGGGGTCCCCTCTGAAACACCCGTACAATCCCAAAAAGGTGATCCTCATCATGGATCCTTACAGTCGCAAGACGTCCTACTATGAGTTCAGGAGTCAGGATATTTCATTTGTAGAAGAGCTGCCCAGCATCGTCGACATGGACGGAAAGACCATCACCATGGTCCGGATCTGGGTCAAGAAGATGAGCGTGGGAGTGCTCTGTTCCCTGTTTCTTGTGGGGGAAACCAAGATATAAGGCTCTTTTTCTCCAGGGGTCGTGTCGTGACTTCATTGGGTCTTGAGAAAAGGGTGGCCATCGTCACCGGTGGCGGCCAGGGGATCGGGAAGGGGATTGCCAAGCGTCTCCTTGAAGAGGGCATGGCGGTTGTCATCGCTGAGAAAGACGAAGAGGCGGGAAGAGAAACAGAATCTCAATTTCAGGCCCTGGGGCCGATCCGATTTTTCCGGACAGACGTCACCGATGAGGTCTCGGTCGAAGCCTCGGTCCGGCGGACGAGGCAGGAATTTGGGATGCTGCATGCCCTCGTCAATAACGCCGGGATCGCTCATGCCCACCGTGGACCCCTGGAGAGCGTTACGTTGGATGACTGGAACCGAATGATCGCTAGCCACCTCACGGGTTGCTTCCTTTGTTCAAAGTATGCCATCCCTTATCTGCGGGAGGCCCGGGGCGCCATCGTGAATATCGCCTCCACCCGGGCGTTCCAGTCTGAACCGGATACCGAAGCGTATGCCGCCGCTAAGGGCGGCATCGTTTCTTTTACCCATGCTCTTGCGATGAGCGTTGGACCTGAGATCCGGGTCAATTGCATCAGTCCCGGTTGGATCGCCGTCAGCGCATGGAAGAAGCGCAGCATGGCAGAACCACCGGATCTCCGGCCCATCGATCACACCCAGCATCCCGTGGGCCGCGTGGGAGAACCGGGAGACATTGCGGGGCTCGTGGCTTTTCTCATTTCAGGCCAATCAGGTTTTATCACGGGGCAAACCTTCATCGTGGATGGCGGCATGACACGGAAGATGATCTATGTGGAGTGAGGGGCCTGATCTTTCGCTATGCGCTATGCTCTGCGCTATGAGGTATTGGAGAGCCAGAGTGGGGGTCAACATCGTTTACAGGAACGCAGAGAAGGGAAAAGAGATGCCCGATTATTCGCTCGCTGATCAACCCATCAACGCTCAGGTTCATCTTCTATCCGCGGGAAGATGTCACTCCGTGCCCGGAAAATGCCTTTGATCTCCTTGTCCCCGTCGGTTCGGAGGTATCGATTGCGTGTCGTTTTCATGTCGGTCATCGGGAATGGCCTTGGATTCTCTTCTTTCACGGAAATGGTGAAGTAGTGAGCGACTACGACGAGGTGGCTTCGGTCTATCACGAAAAGAAACTCAACCTGGCCGTGGCCGACTACCGGGGATACGGAGCGAGCAGTGGAGTTCCGACCCTTTCCGATCTCGTTCGTGATGCTCACGCCCTATTCGAGGCGACGAAGAAGGCGCTCAGTGAAAAAGGCTTTCGGAGTGACCTCTGGGTCATGGGAAGGTCTCTGGGAAGCATTTCTGCACTGGAATTGGCTTTCCATCATCCCAAGGAATTGAATGGAATCATCATTGAGAGTGGATTTCCGAGCGTTGTCAGGATCATCAGGCATCTGGGGGTCCCAGCCCCCGGGATTCCCCTGGAAGCGATCGATCAGGCCTGTCTGGAGATGATCCAGAAGATCGTCGTCCCCACTCTTGTCATTCATGGAGAAAGCGACACGCTCGTCCCGCTGAAAGAGGCTGAAGAACTCTATCGACATTTAGGCACAAAAGAAAAGGAGTTGGTCATCATTCCCGGTGCGACCCACAATGACATCTTCTATGTGGGGTTTCAGAAGTATTTTGAAGCCATCCAGCGGTTCGTGTTAAAAACGGATAGGACGAAGAAGCCGAACCGAGACGCATGAGTTCGCTTGAGTTCCGAAAGGAGAAATGATTCGAATCAACAAGCGAGGATAGAAAATGAAAAAATTATATCGTTCGACTGAGAACAAAAAGATTGCAGGCATTTTTGGAGGGCTGGGTGAAATCTTCAATATTGATCCGACATTATTGAGGCTCATTTTCGTCTTCATCGGGCTGGTGACAGCGGTCATCCCGCTGGTCCTTGCTTATCTGGTGGGCTGGATCATCATTCCCGAGGGGAAAGGGTCTTCTGAGGCCGCAAAGTGAAGCTCCTCGCCCCTGCTACCCTGCGCCGACAGCAGGCCAGGCAGGGACTATGCGCTTTTCGGGTTCTGTCGATCCCCTTGCTCCTTGCGCCTCACACCTTGCAGAACTGAGAACAGAGGGTGAGTCCCTTGAAAAGAACAACACGCGTCAGAGGAGGTGTCTATGAAGATATTCTTTATGACGTTCAATTGCTTCCGCTGATTTTAGCATGAATGCAATGGCACAGGAGAAGTTTGAAACAGACGTCATCAAGACCTCTGCAGGCGATCTGAAGATCACTTTCTTGGGTCACGGAACCTTGATGTTCTCTTTTGGTGGAAAGATCATCCATGTGGACCCGTATAGCAGCGTCGCCGACTACACCCAGCTTCCCAAAGCTGATCTCATTCTGATCTGCCACGAACACCAAGACCATCTCGATCCCAAAGCGCTCGGTGCCATACGGACTGAGAAGACCGTTGTGGTGGCGAACCCTACGGCTGGCAAGCAGGTTGAGGGAAGCATCGTGATGAAGAATGGCGATGTCAGGACCGTGGAGGGCCTGAAGATCGAGGCGGTGCCTGCCTACAACGTTGTCCACAAGCGAGATACAGGAGAACCTTTTCACCCGAAGGGCGTGGGAAACGGATACATCATCACCTTTGGGGACAAACGAGTCTATGTGGCTGGAGATACGGAGAATATTCCTGAGATGAAGCAGCTCAAGAATATCGACATCGCCTTCCTGCCCATGAACCTCCCCTACACGATGACCCCGGAGATGGTGGCCGATGCGGCAAGAGCCTTTAACCCGAAGATCCTCTATCCCTATCACTATCGGCGAAACAGACACATCCAAATTAGTGAATCTTTTGAAGGGCACCCAGGCATTGAAGTCCGTATCCGCAAGATGAAGTAGGTATTAGGCAACTGAGGGGGTTGGGATCATTTCCAATCCCCTCCCTCTCCTCCCCTAATCCTTCCAATCCGCCTAACATCTGATTATTTTCGCTCATAGACTCCGCACTCTTTTGTAGTTGCTTTCCGAGTTGAGATTAGTCTAACCTCCTCCTCCCCGGAGTAAGCATAAACAAACACGAGTGGTGATCAAGAAGGAACTTAGGATACAGATGAAAGCAAGCTAATCGTTGCTCAGTCTCCAGCACTCGCTACTTGGTTTTGAGTTTAGTCCTCGTTGCTCCTGACTGGCTTACCTGTGGGCTAGATCCTTAGGAAAAAATGAGTGGACAAACCACGCAATTGCGTGGTATAAACACGCAATATGAATCGATTGGCTGAACTCCTTTCATCGCGTGCACGAGCGGAGATATTCCGGCTCCTCTTAAGCGGAACCGGAGAGGAATTACATGTCCGAGAAATCGAGCGTCGGTCGGGTCTTAACGACAGCACCATTCGACAGGAACTGACGCAAACTGGTCCGACTGGATCTCGTCCAAAGCCGAAGGGATAGTAATCGTGTGTACTATCGTGCAAAAACCGAAAACCCCCTGTATCCTGAAATTCGTAATCTGGTGCTAAAGACATCGGGCCTGGCCGATGTCCTGAAGTCTGCGCTCGTGGACAAAAGGATTCGTGTGGCCTTTGTGTTCGGGTCCATTGCTCGTGGAGATGAAACTGCCACCAGCGATGTAGATCTGATGGTTATCGGTCAACTCGGATTACGAGACCTCTCTCGTCTACTGTCTGGCATCCAAGAGAAGATAGGGCGCGAGGTTAATCCGTACGTTTTGAAAGAGGAGGAGCTTCGAAAACGTGTACGGGCAAAGGAGCATTTTGTCTCAAGCGTTTTGGAATCACCCAAAATCTTCATTATAGGATCTCACCATGAGCTTGAAGCAATGGGCAGATAACGGCTGGCTCAAGATCCATCGGACAAGCCGGGAAGAGATCAGTCATCTCCTGGACATTGTGGAACGTGACTTAAATGACGCCCAAAGGGATATCTCCACAGACTGGCGTTTCGGTATTGCGTACAACGCTGCATTGAAGCTCTGCAGAATCCTGCTTGCCGCCGAAGGTTACCGGCCTTCACATGATTCGCAACACTACCGGACACTGGCCGCTCTTCCGGAGATTCTGGGAGACACCAAGAAAGCGGATGCCGAATATCTTGACGACTGCCGAAAGAAGCGGAACATCATAGAATACGACTGTGTAGGCGGGGCATCGGAGTCGGATGCAGACGAACTGATTATGTTCGTTAAGGAGTTCAGGGGCGAGGTGATCGCCTGGCTTAGAAAAGAGCACCCGGAGCTTGTTCAGGAGTGATTCGACTCTGGTGAGTGGATCAAAAGAGTGAGAGAAGTGAACAACGTCCTCTGGGCCTGCGTTCTCTCGGTGCAAGTTATGATTTCATGAACGTCCCCAGCCTAATAATCGCAAACCAGCTGAAGCCCAAAACTCCCTAGAAATTTGAGTCCCCTCAGGTCCTAAATCGAAATTGACATCCCTAAACAAAGCGTATATATTGATAATATACAGCAAAGGATCGCCGGATGAATCTACTTGCGCGGATTGAGGGGTTTGATTGGGATCAAGGGAATATCGAGAAGAATTGGGAGCGCCATAAGGTAAGTTTCATTGAGTGTGAGGAGGTGTTTTTCAATCGCCCACTTGTGGTTGTGGAAGACACAAGTCATTCAAAATCTGAAGGTCGTTATTACGCATTGGGCAAAACAAGTGATGACCGATATCTTTTTGTCGTGTTTACAGTCAGGAATAACAAGATAAGAGTCATATCCGCAAGGGATATGAACAGGAAGGAGAGGAGAGTTTACCGTGAGGAAATTGAGAAAACTGCCAAAGTTCAAGAATGAGAAGGAAGAGTTCAAATTCTGGTCAACGCATGACTCCACAGACTACGTGGATTATTCGAAGGCCAAAAGAGTTTTGTTTCCGAACCTGAAGCCTTCGACCAGGTCGATCTCCATTAGGCTTCCGGAATCCCTTATCACGCATATTAAAGTGTTGGCCAATAAGCGAGATATTCCCTATCAGTCTCTATTGAAGATGTATTTAATAGAGAAAGTGGAAGAAGAGTTTCGTGAGGCGAGATAAATTGGCAACACTATGCTCCATGCCTGCTCGCCGTAGCCGTGGCGCAGGAGGGCGCTACCTGCCTGCTTGCAGGTCCGAAGCAGAGCAAACTACGCAGGAGGATGCGCCTTGCTTTTCTTATTGCCTCAAGGCAAAGGCCGATCCTTGAACCTCAAGGCCTGAGGGCCGCCCCTCAAGCGATTTAGCCTACGGAGCCTTAGCGCACTGGGCAGTGGTCAGCACCGGAGGTGCCAATGCCAGCGATTGCATCTCTTGAAGATTTAAAGGCTGCACAGAAAGATCTCTTGGAAGCGAAGGATCTGGATGAGTTGAAGGGTGCGTTCAAGAAATGGCGGCGAATAGGATAGAAAAATGTGTGTGGAGCCTCCATGGGGAAGGATCGAACCATTCAAAGGTCGGGTGGGGGCGACATCCCGGCCCAAAGCGAATGGTCTTCTCCGCCGGGGCAAACTGTGGCTGGAAGAGAGAACACCAGAGCAATTAAAGGGAGAGGCTGAGTGAATAGTGTAGACTTGATACCCTATTCACAACAAAGATCTGGGTGAGACTGCGAAATATGCCAGGGGAAGGAGAACATCAAAAAGAAAGACCTGCCCCCCTGCCCTTTTGATCCGCCATAAGTTCGATGTGCCAGGCAACGATCCCGTTGATGTTTCCGGAGATCGTCTGAAGGTCCTGCGACAGCAGCTCGAATCTCGGTTGAAGCCCGTATTGCGTGCAAAAGACTTCTCGGAATTCGATCTCGATCGCGCTTTCAGAACCGTGACCGATGTGGCGGCCATGATCCGGTGATAACCTATGATCACCGACATCACCATTGAAGACCGGCTGGTCCAACAAACCTTCGCCGAGCATCTGGAGAAAGTGCTCGGATGGGAGAGCCTCTATGCCTGCAACACGTCAAGAGATGCAGGGTGAGGCATCGGCAATTCCTACACGATGACCCCTGAGATGGTGGCCGATGCAGCAAAATCGTTTAACCCGAAGATTCTCTATCCCTATCATACCGGCGAAACAGACACGTCGAAGTTGGTGAATCTACTGAAAGGGAGCCCGGGCATTGAGGTCCGCATACGCAAGATGAAGTAGGTAATAGAAATCTGCGGGGGGTTGGGATCATTTCCGACCCTGTTCAAATCATTAGAGTTGATTATTGGGTGTGATTTTGGTAGATTAAGTCATCCTCGCCAGGGGGTGATGAAAATCTAAAAGTTTTAGATAAAAAGCCTATTCTCTAAACGAATGGGCTTTTTTGTTTATAGTGCTTTTAAGGGGGGAAGGGAACGCATAACAACGTGCTCCGTTATTAGGCCGAAGTTCGTTTCGGTGGGATGAGTGAAGTTGCATTTTCACCAACGTTATATATTGATTGAGGTGAAGGGTAGACTCCCCACGGTAAAATGGAAAAAATATAATACCAGTCTACCCCAAAAAGAAACCTCCTGTTAAGAGATAAGAGTAAGCACGACCAAACTCAAATTCTTAGACAGGAGGTTTCCAATGGATGAGGTCAATCGTAACCGGCTGGAGGAATTTCGTCAACTGAGGCAAGAGATCAGGCATTCGGAGGAGTATTTGATCGTAGGGATCGATATTGCGAAGGATCGACACCACGCCTTTTTCGGGACAGCGACGGGGAAAACGCTTTTGAGGCGGCTTGTCTTTAGCAACGACCATGAGGGGTTCAGAAAACTTCTGGATCAGGCGGAGGCCCTGCGGGTGCGACATGGGTTGAAGAAGGTGGTCTATGGGATGGAGCCGACGGCGAATTACCATAAGCCGTTGGGAGAGTATTTGATCACCTTAGGGAGGACGGTGGTATTGGTCTCCGGGGTGACGGTGAAGCAAAACCGGGAATCGTTGGATGGGCGGTGGGACAAGCATGATGTGAAAGATTCGGCGAATGTGGCGGATTTAATCTCGCAGGGGAAGTGTTTGTATTACGAGTATCCATCGGCAGAGTTAAGGGGGCTACGGGGCTTGCTCTCGTTGAAGAGGCGACTCAAGAAACAAGAGCATGGTTATCGGGTTCGGATTCGGAATCATCTGATTGCCCAGTATTTTCCGGAGATGGATCGGGACTATGAGCGATTGGGGGCGGAGGGTTTGTCGATTGTGAGGTGGTGTTTTCCTACCTCTCAAATAACGGAATTAGACGTTGAGCCATTTATCGAGCGGGTGACGTCCCGACGGATCAGGATGGAGAAGAGGCGGCGATTAGAGGGGGTCTGGGAGAAAGCAGGGGAGTCGATTGGTTGTGAGGGAGTGCCTGGGGTGGAACATGAGGCAAAGGTGATGGTGGAGGGGTTGAGGCAGATACGAGAGATGATCAAGGAGACGGAAGACAAAATCGAAGAGCTCTGTAAGCAGTTTCCGGAGTACCCATACCTTTTGACGATTCCTGGGTTTGGTCCTGATGTGTCGGCCAAGGTTTTGGGAGCGATAGGAGATCCGGATCGATTTCAGAATGGGAAGCAGGTGTTGAAGCTGGCCGGGTTAGATCTTGAGTGCGGATCGAAGTGGGAAGAATTCGGATAAGGCGATTCCGGAGATCTCCAAGAGAGGCAAGGCCGATCTTCGCTATGCCTTGTATCAGGCGGCTTTGATTGCCTCGACGAAGAATCCCGATTTTATGCGTTATTATGCGAGCAAGCTTGAAGGTCGGGAGAAGGAGAAAGGGATCCAGACGAAGATGTGGGTGAAGCTCTCAGCCAAAATGCTTCTGATCGCTTGGACCTTAATGAAGAAAAAGGAGGCGTTTGACCCAGCTTATCTAACCGCCGAATAAAAGCTATTTTTCATTTTCGACGAGAGAAGCCCGATCAACAACGTGGAGGCCGTGATGGACCTCGTGAGGGACAATCCAGGGCCTCTCGCTGAACTTTGGAATCTGGATAAGGGATGCTGGGTGGTCGCCAGAGTGCGGCACACCGGATACTGATAACGCTGAGATTCAGAGTTCGTCTATGGCGAGAGATTCGTCGAGTTAAACGCGAATCCGTAAAGGAATTCAAAGGGAAGAGTGTTCCCAAAATCAGAACGGTTTTCTAACTTGCTGTTTTTACAAAAGATGAAATTTTTTCGTTTTCCCTCTTGACAGGAACAATATAGGATGTCCCCCTTTTTCACGCTCTCTGATACGATGGGCAATGCGGAAGTACAAAAAGTTACATTGCCATACACAGAGAGCGGTCCATTGGTTAGGGCGAGTTGCTTTGAGAGAACCCAATCTATTCGCCCACTGGCAAATGGGAATGCGGCCAACGGCTGGACAATAAGAGCCGGATGAATCGAGAGGTTCACGTCCGGTTCCGGGAGGGCGTGGGGGTGAAATTCCCCCGCGCTACTCGACTAAATGGAACCAATTTAGGATTTTGATTTGTTCTTCAGACTGAGGCCTTTTGGAACCAGCATATATGGGCAAGAGATTCGCGGCTTCGAATCCCTTCATTGTCATCTCACTTGTCATTTCCTGGTACTAATGATCCCCTGTTTGAGCCGGTCAATACACAACTTGCATTGTTAGTTAATCCAAATCGCACTTGGTGGATGAGCGCTGGCCCAGAAGAACTTCTGCTTCTCTGAGCTTCCCAATGAGTTGCTCTGCAGTAATCCCGTGCTTCTTCATCCCTGCCTCCCCCACCTTATGGACCTGTTTTTGGGGTCAGGTCAACTGACCTTCTGCGCCTGAGGCCATGATGGTGGGCTAAGGTTCAACAAGTCTTATTCTCAGTGCGCTAGAATGATTGGAGGCTGGTTAGCAGGTCACCTTTATTTCCAGTACTTTTATAATCAGTGTAATTGCTTCGCAATCTATGTAATCAGAGTATACCCCTTTGTCTTTTTTTAAGCACCCTGTTTAAAATCAATCATTTTCTTCCAATACCAAAACCCCCTTCGAACTAGCATCCTATTTTATGATAGAATAATGGTCATTAATCTCAATCGCTTACAAATTAGTAACTTCATATTAAAAAGGTAATGGGTGGCATGTCGTTTGCAAAATCATTCCTCAAATATAAAGGGCATGAAGTGGAGGATGGTGTCTCCTCCAGAAAAGAATCTTGGGCTGGAGAAGAGATGTTTTTTCTTTAAACCTTTATTGTTTTGGAAAAGGAGGAAGAGATGGATAAAGTAAAAGAAAACGTGTTGAAGATGGCAAAGGAAAACGATGTTCAATTCATCCGGCTTTGGTTCACGGACATCCTTGGTTTCCTGAAAGGATTCGCGATCACCATTAACGAACTGGAGGGTGCCATTGAGGAAGGGATGGGATTTGACGGGTCGTCTATTCAAGGCTATGCCCGCATTGATGAAAGCGACATGATTGCAAAACCCGATCTTAAGACATTTCAGATGCTTCCTTGGAGGCCGAAGGAGAAAGCTGTGGCCAGGATGTTCGCAGACATTTATGAACCCGACGGAACCCCGTTCAAAGGAGATCCTCGTTGGATTCTGAAACGAAATCTCAAGAAGGCCACGGACCTCGGCTACACGTTCTATGTCGGCCCCGAGTTGGAGTATTTTTATTTTAAAGAGAGTGGAGGAACCGAGACACTCGACAGAGGAGGTTACTTTGATCTCACTCCTCTTGATGTCGCCAGCGATCTTCGGCGTGAAACCATCCTTGCTTTAGAAGCATTGGGCATTCGTGTGGAGTACAGTCATCACGAGGTAGCGCCCAGCCAGCATGAGATCGACCTGCGATATACCGATGCTTTGACCATGGCAGACAATGCCATGACCTACCGTCTCATTGTTAAACAAATCGCATTGCAGCAGGGCGTCTATGCCACCTTTATGCCGAAGCCAATGTTCGGACAGAACGGCAGTGGAATGCACACTCATCAATCCCTTTTCAAAGGAACTCAGAACGCTTTCTTCGATCCAAAAGATGAATTCCATCTTTCCAAAGATGCCAAGTCTTACATGGCCGGAGTCTTAAAGCATGCCAAAGAGATCACTTCCATCACCTCCCAGTGGGTGAACTCTTACAAGAGGCTTGTTCCGGGTTATGAAGCCCCGGTCTATATCTCCTGGGCTCGGAGGAACCGTTCGGCCCTGATCAGAATTCCCATGTACAAGCCGGGAAAGGAAAAGGCCACACGGATTGAATATCGGTCTCCAGACCCAGCGTGCAATCCTTATCTCGCATTTGCCGTGATGTTGGCTGCAGGGTTGAAGGGAATTGAGAAAGGGTATGAACTTCCGCCACCGGTTGAAGAAGACATTTTTAAGATGTCTGAGGAAGCGAGGAAAAAACATGGAATCGAATCTCTTCCAGGAAACCTTCTTGAGGCCATCCGGCTTACAGAGCAGAGTGAGCTGGTTAGAGAGACATTGGGGGATCATATCTTTAATAAGTTTATCGCCAACAAGAAGATCGAGTGGGACCAATACAGAACTCACGTCTCCCAATTCGAATTAGACAAATATCTTCCTGATTCTTCGAACAAACTTGTGCGAATGCCAAAGTTATTCAAATCCTTTATTTTGCACTCGATTTAGGTTAGTTGGTTTTTTTCGGTGAAGAATTCACTGCAAACACGTGGATGTTCGACCTATCAGTGGGACAATTGCAAACGAGGCGGTCTTCAGCCGCCATATCAGCCCTGGCGATGCCGCACTGGTCGCCTCCATCGTTCACTTGGATAGCTGCCGGATCGACAAGATCAAAGAGGAATTGGACCGCCAAGGGGGCAAAGCCAGGATGAAATGGTAAACGGCAATACAGTCAACAGTCGAAAAGCATTGCTGGTACTGGAAGACGGGGCCGTGTATGAGGGCAGGACCTTCGCCGGTAAGGGCGAAGTCGGGGGGGAGGTCGTTTTCAACACGAGCATGACGGGCTACCAGGAGATTCTCACCGATCCGTCCTATCGCGGTCAGATCGTCACGATGACCTATCCCCTGATTGGGAACTACGGCATCAACCGGAGGATGTGGAATCGCGAAAAATCCGGGTCGAAGGTTTTGTCGTCAAAGAATACGAGCCGATCCCGAGCAACTGGCGGTCCCGGATGGCGCTGGCCGATTATCTGGAAAACGAAGGCATCGTCGGCATCGAGGGCGTGGACACCGCGCCCTGACCCGTCGCTCTGAGGCTTGGCGGGGCGCCATGAAGGGGATCATCTCGACCGATGACCTCGATCCCCGAGTCCCTCGCCGCAAAGGCGAAGGCATCGCACCGGGTCTCGTGGGCCGCGATCTTGTTCAATGGACGTCACCTGCCGGGAGCCTTATCAATGGGCCGCCGCGGAAGAAACCCGATCCCACGTCGTCGCCTTCGATTTCGGCATGAAGTTCAATATCGTGAGATGCCTCGCTCGAAAGGAGGCTGCAGGGTGACGGTGGTGCCGGCCGGGACGTCCGCCGCTGACGTCAGGGCCCTCCAACCCGGACGGCGTTCTCCTTTCCAATGGCCCCGGGAGACCCGGAGCCGATCACCTATGCCGTGGATACGATCCGGAACTCCTGGAGGAAGGTTCCCCGTGTTCGGGATCTGTCTCGGGCCAGCAGCTTCTGGGACTCGCCCTGGGAGGAAAAACCTACAAACTGAAATTCGGCCACCGGGGCGCCAACCATCCTGTCAAGAACCTCCTCACGGGCAAGGTCGAGATCACGACCCAGAACCATGGTTTCTGTGTGGACGTGGATTCCATCAAAGACCCGGAAGTGGAGATCACCCACATCAATCTCAACGACCAGACTCTCGAGGGAATGCGGCATCGCAGCCTTCCCGTTTTTTCCGTCCAGTATCATCCGGAAGCCTCCGCGGGTCCCCACGACGCGGCCTATCTCTTCGATGAGTTCATCGCGATGATGAAAACAAAAAAGTTTTAAATCATTATGCCTAAGCGAACAGACATCAAGAAAATCATGATCATCGGCTCGGGGCCCATCATTATCAGCCAGGCCTGCGAGTTCGACTATTCCGGCACCCAGGCGTGCAAGGCCTTGAAGGAAGAGGGGTTCGAGGTTGTCCTGGTGAACAGCAACCCGGCGACGATCATGACCGACCCCGAGACGGTCGCTTCTTTTGAGCCGACCATTGACTATTGCGTGGTCAAGTTTCCGCGCTGGACCTTCGAGAAGTTTCCCGATACGGAGGACTTTCTAACGACCTCCATGAAATCCGTTGGTGAGACCATGGCCATCGGGAGGACGTTCAAGGAGGCGCTGCAAAAGGGACTGCGTTCGCTCGAAATCGGCCGCTTCGGTTTGGGGGCAGACGGTCGAGGAAGATTTGAACAGGAAGGAGTACCTCTGAACCTGGGAGAGATTCGCCAAAAGCTCATTACACCGAACTCCCAGCGGATTTTCTACCTGCGCGATGCTCTGAGAGCTGGAATGGATATCGCGGTGATCCATTCCCTGACGGGGATCGATCCTTGGTTCCTCCATCAGATGGATCAGATTATCCGGCTGGAAGAGAAGATCCGCACGGCAGAGCATCCGCTGCCCACGGCGCTTTTCCGGCAGGCCAGGGAAAATGGTTTCTCCGACGCCCAGCTTGTCCATCTCTTGAAAGTTTCCGACGACGACATCCGGGAGACGCGCAAACGCCTCGGCATTGAACCGGTCTACAAACTGGTGGATACCTGCGCCGCCGAGTTCGAGGCCTATACACCCTATTATACCTCCACCTATGAAAAGGAAAACGAGATCCGTTTATCCGACCGGACGAAAGTCATGATTCTGGGGAGGCGGTCCCAATCGAATTGGCCAGGGAATCGAGTTTGACTACTGTTGCGTTCAAGCCTCTTCGCCCTCCCGGGAAGAAGGGATTGAAAGCATCATGGTAAACAGCAATCCCGAGACCGTGAGCACGGATTACGATACCTCCGACAAACTCTATTTCGAGCCCCTCACGAAGGAAGACGTCCTAAACATCGTGGAAGCGGAAAAACCCATGGGACGTCATCGTCCAATTCGGCGGGCAGACCCCACTCAATCTCGCCGCCGCTCTGGACAAGGTTGGCGTCCCGATTATCGGCACACTCTCCCGAAGAGCATTGCCATGGCGGAAGACCGGGATTTGTTCCGAACGGTCCTAAAAAAGCTCCGTCTGACGCAACCGGATAACGGAACGGCGCTGGGCGTGGAAGAGGCGGCTCGGGTGGCGGAAGAGATTGGTTATCCCGTGGTAGTCAGGCCTTCGTACGTTCTCGGGGGGCGGGCCATGCAGATCGCTTACGACCGGGCCTCTCTCGAGACTGTCACCCGTCAGGCAATGCTGGCCTCGCCGGAGCATCCCATTCTCATCGACAAATTTCTGGAGGATGCTATCGAGATCGACGTGGATGCCGTATCCGACGGTGAAGCGACGATTATCGGCGGCATCATGGAACACATCGAAGCGGCGGGCATCCATTCAGGAGACAGCGCCTGCGTGCTTCCGCCCCATACGCTCTCGGCGGATCTGATTGAGCGGATCAAGAAGCAAACCCGTGCTTTGGCAGGGGAACTACGTGTGATGGGCCTCATCAATATCCAGTTTGCGGTAAAAGATGAACGGATCTATGTGCTGGAGGTCAATCCGCGGGCATCCCGCACGATTCCTTTTGTAAGCAAAGCCACCGGAGTGCCTCTGGCCCGGGTCGCCACCAAAGTGATGCTGGGGAGGCGTCTGAAGGACCTTGGACACACTCGGGAAGTCGAACCGCAGCACGTGTCTGTCAAGGAATCGGTGTTCCCTTTTCGATCGCTTTCCCAATGTCGATGTCTTGCTGGGACCGGAGATGAAATCGACAGGCGAGGTGATGGGCATTGATTTCGATTTCGGCAGCGCCTTCGCCAAGTCGCAGCTGGCAGCCGGCCAGAAGCTTCCCACCGAAGGGTCCGTCTTCGTGAGTGTCCGGGATTCAGACAAGGACCGGGTTTTGCCGTCAGTCAGAAAACTCGCCGATATGGGCTTTAACATTCTCGCCTCGCACGGCACCTCGGAACATCTCGAGAAGGCGGGCATTCCGAACGAACAGGAAAAAAAATCGCCGAGGGACGTCCCAACGCCATCGATTACATCAAGAACGACGCTATCCAACTGGTTATCAACACGTCATCCGGCAGGACAAGCGCGGAGAGTTCTGGTAAAATAAGACGGACGGTGTCATACCGTGGCGTTCCTATTCCACGACCCTGGCAGGGCCTGGGCCATGGTTTCGGCATCGAAACCTTAAGAAAGGGCAACGCTGGAAGTCCACTCGATACAAAAATATCACTATTTGCAGGCAGGAAAGTGGGAGCGTTAGGCGTAAAGGGTCAAGTGTCAAGCGTAAAACCAAAAACAGGAAAGTGTCAATTATGATGGGATTATACGGGCCTCGGGAAGTCCTGCGGGTGCTTCGGTATCGATGGCGATGAAGACGCGGCAAAGATGACCTATTCGGGCTCTACGCCCTCCAGCATCGTGGTACCTGTGCCCTGGACCTGATCGACGCCAGATGTACGGGATGTGGAGCTAGCGAGATTGTCATCAGCACAACTAAAACGGTGTCAGAATCTCTCAAGCCCTTTTCCGAAGGCCGGAAGAACCATTGCATCTTCGAGTTTATTTTGAAAAACTGAACTCAAAACCGCTTTTGATAGGACCCATCTGGAGAAAAACTTGATCAAAAAAAGGAAAACATCCTGAAAACGAGGAGATAGAATGCGCTGCTGGAAATCAGCAAAGCGACATCGCCTCCGATCTGGATCCGGAGGACGTCCTCCGGTTGATCGTGAATGGCGCCACAGCCAATTCGATGGACTCAAGATCTGCGCCCTTTGGATGTTCGATGCGAAGGATCAGAAGTCAAATCGAAGGCGACTCAAAGCATGAGCGAGGAATATCTAAAGGAGCGAAGTCTCGCCTTGGGAGAAGGGGTGGTCGGCCACGTGGCCCTTCGAAATCAACCCATGGCCATTCTGACGTTGTCAAAGATCCACTTTATAAAGAGAAGGAGTTAGCTAATAAGGAAGGGCTGGTTTCGATGCTCAGTGTTCCTATGTGTATT
>CAVOIK010000020.1:0-32831 GCA_963695895.1 uncultured delta proteobacterium | reverse complement strand
ACCGTTTTCCCGCATGTCAGCAGGCTGCTCCCAACGATCGGAAAGCAAGTCATAGCTGAACGAGGAAATTCCCATAATCCTTGACAAAGGTGCACTTTCCTCTTGTTATGACTTTGTGGCCTTCAGCTTGGAGTCGCTTTCTTTGCCCTTGGATGCCGCCTGGATATCTCGGATTCAACTCCCCCCCGGATTTCAGGTGCGCCAAAAGGGAGTGAGTACGCTTTCTTCCCCCGGCTTCGTCCTCCATGGCATGACGACTGAAAGAAGTAAGGGCTGCAACCCATCTGTTGAAGTGTTTTGCTAGCTTAATATTCTGATAATGTGTCGGCGAGGATCTCGTCTATTTCATTATGCCGTGGCACTGGTTGTTTTTTGCCTGTCTTAGGGTTTACGTAAAGGTCGTGTCGCTGGCCGTGTCTCAGGAGAGTACATCCGATGGAAGTAATTCGTTTGATAAGATCCTTTCTCTTCATACCGAAAGAGCGAGCTCCTTAACTTTATGCTCTTCCGGAACATCTTCCATTGTCATAAGCATGTAAGCTTCTTTCAGTTTCCTCAAGTTCCTTTAAGGTCTTGCCTTGAGTCATTATGTCAGGATACTCAAGAAGTTTGCCCACCCAATATTTTTCACCTTTCCAATACACCATTCTCAATTTGGCTTGCATTTCCTCACCTCACATTTTTGCAATGTCCCTTGGAATTATATTAGCATAAAAAACCGGTGATATTCAAAATGATATCCAATTTGACATAAGCCGTTATGCGCCTCGTTCAACTTCTCGTGGCGACGGAATGACCAGCGTACCAGACTCCCAGGCCTTTTCCATCTTTTTCGGAATCTCTTCAACACGCGGTAGATCCTTGCTGTTCATCAGCTTCTCACGGTAAGTTCTTCTCTCGCGCATAGCGTCTGTCTTGTTCTTTTTTCCACGCTCACGGGAGCGGCGCGGTTTACCGCGTCCGCCTCGACGCCGTAGTTCGGCCTTCAGTTTCTCCCAGAATTGCCGGGGGGAGAGAATCTCAACATCCTCGACACGACCTAAATCTAGAAGCTCTTTGTCACCCGTTACGAGTACGTCTACTCGAGCCGCAATCGCTGCTCCAAGAATATACAGATCATCCTTGTCTTGCAGATCGACTCTCGGAAGCCTGGCAGGTTGCGCTAGGAGTAGTATCCTGGCGCAGAAGCCAGATGAGGTCATCAATCAGATCCTCACCTATTCCAAACTTAGACCTCAAAACACGCTTGAGTTCGGTAGAACCTGCTCTGAGATGAAAAGATCGTGAGAAGCAAAAACCTCACGCAGAACGTCTGAACAAAGCCCGCGGGTCACTGCCGCACTGGCCAGAACATTGGTATCCAGGAAGACCTTCATGAAACCTCGGCGAACACGTCTTCGTCTGTCAGATAACCCCGAGCCTCCGCAAAAGGCATCATTCTCCGCCGAAGTGCTTCAAATTGGCTGATACGAAGTTGACGGCGTAGAGCCTCTCGCGCAATCTCACTTCGGTTTCGTCCTGACCGACGACTCGCCTTTGCCAACAGATCATCGAGATCCTTGTCAATTCTGATGGTGAGTGTGCTCGTTTTCATGTCATACAATGTAAGACAACATAGCCGATTTGTCAACCATCCATCCTGCATCTATTGGAATAGTTCAGCTTATTCCATATGGGATGGCATGATATGTTTGTGGGACGATCGTGATCAAAACATTTTGACTTCAAGACCTTTGAACTGAGGGGTTCATTAGGGACGGTGATCTTGTTCGCAGAACCTGGATGGCAAAGGGTTACAGTTCATACACAGGAGTTACACTGCCCTGAACGGAACTTGATCTGACAGACAGTGTCGTGTCATTTGCTGGTTAGTTTACCTACCTATCTTAGACAGAGGCATGGTTCATAAGTCGAAGGTTTCCGATGGATAGATATATGATAATCAGATCCAAACATTTTGAGTAGTCGCAAAATAGAGGGTTTATAGCAGCTATCAAGCCCTCCGGAAAAGGTTGCTCGGCGTCGTTCTTGTTTATTGGTTACACCTACTACTCTTGAGTCCAATATGATTGCGAGAGTCAGCGATTACGGGAAGAAACCTACACTATGCTTTAGTTTTCTTCGTCTGAAGCTTGACGATGCCGATGAAACTCTATTTTTTTGCTTTTGTAGGGTTGCATCTCAGGCCATCTTTTTGTGTATCCTAACCATTTCAAATAGTACTTGTTAAAGTTCTCTCTTTTCGTATACTCATAAAGTGTTTTCATGCTATTGATATGGATATAGTGATAGACGTTGTAATTCTTCCCACCTATTTGTTTCAAGAAATTCGTCGGGTAGGCCACAAGCCATGCCTCACGCCATGGAATAGTGACCCATATCTTTGAACTGTTTTTTGAAACATTGAATTTTCCCAGGCTTATCCACCTTGTGGGTCGAAGGCTTCCTGAAAATAGATCATAATCTCCAACTCCAATCAAAACTTCCATTTCGCCTCCCGCAGAAGTCTCCAACTCAAACGATACACTATTCTCCTCGGGGAAGGATATCATACTCAAGACGATATTGGTTTCTACCTCTTCGGCCGTTACAGGATAATGATCGGCATCTACATCTTTCTTGCCTTTTATGTAGTTGCTATAAGCGTTCTTGCTCTGTTGCAATTTTATAGGAAACTCTCCTTCTTTAGGAATGTTAACAGACCCTCTTATGATGATTGGCCTAAAACCGCTCAAAAATCTCAACTTTAAAGAACACGGTCCAGACAGGTGATATCGGCTGTTTGCGATTTCTTCGACGTCATAAAGGTCTATAATTTTTTCAACGCTTTCTACACTCTTTGAGAATAGCTCCTTCGCTCGTTCAGAGTTCATTACATCAGCATAACGCTTCACATTAATCATAGCCGTTAACCAGCCGTTCAAGGTATAGAGTGGAACATCGGCCGGAACTTCCTCTATGGATATTCCACTGTGAAATTGTTTTAGTACCCCTCCATCGCTTTGTTTTATGAAAAAACTCTCCAATATCTTTCTTGAACTTTCCAGGAACAATGGGTCATTGGTAAGTTTAAAGAGTTGAGCAAACAGAACCAGATACCTGGATTGGGTCAGGCCAGAATAGAATCTGCCAGGGAAGAAGGTTAAGCCCGTGTCAGGCTCATACCAAAAGACAAGAGCATCCTTGAACTGTTCCATCCTGCCGAGAGTTGCTCTCGCAACCTTTACGGCGGCTTGTAGATATTTCTCATCCTTTGTCAAATCATATTGTTTTAAATAATCACTGACAACATAAGCGCCGTAAATGGGATGAGGAACTATTTTGTCTTTCAATTGCTTGCCGGGATATCCATCCGGAAGGAATCTAAGCTTATAATAATCATAGACTGCTTCTCGATCTGTTTGAAGAGGTGGCAAACGTGCCTTGTTAAAACCATATTTCTGGGATTCTTTGGTTGTTAGAAGAGAGATTGCTACAGTCGTCATTCCAAGGAAAGCGATTAACAAAACTCCTTTTCTCAAAGTAAGAATTGATCTGATATGCTGGAAACACTTCATGTTTTATTCCCACAAAACAAAATCAAATTGCAGAAAGCGAAGTTCGCAGGTACAGCAAGACTGAGCACGAATTCTAACTCCTGTTTATCTGAGTTCTTTGTTGGTGATTACATGATATCGGAATAATGTCGAGGGGACAACAATTTTCCATGCTGAGATATAATTTAGAGATATTGTATGGAATGTTGGTTGTCCCTCGATGAAGATGCAGGATGTTCAGATTCCAGCTTCAGAAACAGCATTTAATCTCCTTATTTCGAATAAGCGTCATTCTGCAACTCCGCTACAGAATGACGCTTATTCGAAATACGCAGAACCCAGGGAGTGAAATATCATTGTTCATTTTCATGAAGCCATAAGTATTTAGGCCAAAGGAAGGAGACGGATGATTCTTTTCAACCCCATTCTATAAGAGTGACTACTGAGGGCTAATTACGAAGTATGAGTCGCTGGCATCGCTACCCAAATTATTCCCATTTGCATCCTTAAGCACCACCTTTATCTTGGAATCTGGGCTTTACCTTTTTTACCGAAGGCACTATCCATTCAAAACTTCTCGGATCAGGATCCCCTTTTAAACTTCTTATCAGATTCCAGGTTATACCTCCATCCTTTGTATAGTATAGAAAGGTTCTCGCCACCGGTTTCTTCGTGGCGTGGGTTGCCCATGTGATGGTGATGGCATCGCCAGAGGTATAGGTCACGTAGGTGTTTGGCGAAATTAACTTGACGACTTCTGTGCTGAAGAAGTAATCCGATCTGTCAGAGTTGACCCTTATCCCATTTTCATCATAACCAACCACCCGCATAAGACATTTTGTCCTATTCGTAGGTGGTTTTGGAACCTCCCATTTAAAACTGGTATCGGTGTATCTATTGGCAAGCAAGTTCCACGTAGCTCCGCTGTCAGCCGAATGCTCCAGTTTGAAAGATCTCACCTTCTTGCTGCCCCACCACTGGACGGTGTAGGTGTCCCCTGGCATCAAGACCTCACCCCCATTGGGCGCTATAACCTTTACGGGATTTGACCTAAGAATTATCTCATAATTCGAGTTAGCCCACTGCACCCAGACCAAGTAATCATTATTGTTTATCTGAGGGGACTCCTCAGAGTCAAAAGAGTTATTTGTAAGTTGGGAAATACTTCTCCCGTCGTAAAAGAATATATGAGTGCCTGTGTCGTCTAATCCGCACCAGACTACATGGCCGCTGTCGTTGATCTGGGGGTCAAAATCAGAATAAGTGTTGCCTGTAAGTTTAATGGTGTTGATCCCGTCATAGAAGTATATTTCAGAGCCCAACTCTTCACCTTCACTCATATGCCACACCACTTGGCCCTTGTTATTCAACTGAGGATTCGAGTCATGATAAAAGTTGTTTGTGAGTTGGATGGTCGTGGTGCCGTCATAGAGGAATATCTCATAATCCTGACCCTGGGGGTCATAGCCCTGCCACATCACTTGCCCGCTTTCATTAATTTGCGGTGGGTTATTAGGGTACTGAATGTGATAAGGGTAGTCTGCTAGCTGAATAATACTTGAGCCATCATAGAGGTACACTTGATAGCCCCCAACAAATCCGTACCAGGCGACATAATCACTATCATTAATCTCGGGCGAAACATTATAGTAACTAGTGTCCGTGAGTTGGATGGTCGTCGTTCCGTCGTATAGGTATATCTCGGAACCTGAGCCGTCAGCACCCCACCAAACGACATGCCCTTTGTTATTTATGCGGGGCTCATAGTCGCGTCCAGGG
Organism: uncultured delta proteobacterium; assembly: GCA_963695895.1. Classification (GTDB taxonomy): domain Bacteria; phylum Desulfobacterota; class BSN033; order BSN033; family UBA1163; genus CAVOIK01. The sequence goes on along the minus strand of CAVOIK010000020.1, from coordinate 27,516 downwards.
GTATTGGTAAGTTGGATGACATCTGCACCGTTATAAAGAAATATTTCAGAATTGTCTGTTTCCTTACCCTCCCACACGACGTGGCCCACCCACACGACGTAGCCGTTGTCGCTTATCTGAGGGTAAAGGTCATCGTAGGCATTATCCGTGAGTTGGACGGTTTTTGTGCCGTCATAGAGGAATATCTCCCAATCTGTTCCGTCATATCCAGACCACACTACTTCACCATTATTGTTTAGATGAGGGCTCTCGTCCCGATAAGGTCTGTTTGAAATATTACTAATAACGGAGCCTGAATGAGAGATGGAAACGAATGCGAGGGTCAAAGCTATCGAAAGCACAAATGGAACAAATGTCTTCTTCATGTCCGCCCCTCCTTATTTACCACCCTCACTTTGAGGGGAAAGTTTCGCTAAGGTCGCACCTTTAGTAGGACAAGAAACGAATCTTTTGTCAATACCCAAATGAGATTGTGAAAATTATCTTTAAAAGATTACCGATTCAAATCAAGCATGCTTGGCCAAAATGACTGGTCGAAGAGTTCAGGAAGTAATCCTCGGACTGGCACCCCCTGATGCCTGCCAGAAAGAGGGGTAACCGGTCTGAAAACTGACGAACCATTTCACAAGGGTCGAAGAGTTCAAACGATAACAGGCGAGATCATTCTTCAGATCTGTCCGTTGCTCAAATGGTTGCGTTAGGAACAGCATCTCGACTTCGGACCGTAATCGACAGAATCGCCCTCAAAAAAGGCGCTATCTCTCGCTGGAGGATCAGGCCACGATTTACCCCTATCAAAGAAATGGAAGGCAAGAAGACATGATCGTAGATACCTGACCCGTAAGAAGAATCTGAAAGAGGGCCAATTAGGTCAAGTTTGGAAAGCAGCCCAACGGACCCCCATTTCCCGTGGCGATGTCACCTACAAATGTTGCTCAGGGATGATTCTGAGGTTCACCGATTACGGTTGGAAATCAAGCATCCGGATTCAATAGATGAGAATCGTATCGAAACATTATGGATGGTCCGAGAACAGAAGATAGCAGATATTAAGCCTTCCTTGGGAGCTGCTTCATCTCTGAAATTATTCTAAAGCAGAGACAAAAAATGTCAACTTTTTCGCCGTGGTGATTACCCAACCTCTCGAAAACTAAGTGTGTATTCTAGAGTGAGCCAACGGCACGAATATTGCGTGCAAGGTAAAGTAGAGGAGCAAACCATGGTCGACAAAATTCTGATTGTAGATGACGAAAGAACCATCTGCGATACCTTCGCCCGCAAACTGAATAAAGCAGGCTACTCGTGTGTGACCGCAGAGAACGGAAGAGACGCTTTGCACCAATTCTACAGAGATGACTTCTCGCTGGTAATTTCTGATGTCAAGATGCCGGTAATGGACGGAATGGAATTGCTAAGGACCGTGAAGTCAGTGAGTCCGAAGACCATGGTTATTGTCGCCACTGCGTATCCTGATGTTGGAATGGCAGTAGAAGCAATGCGGCTGGGTGCGTATGACTTCATAGTTAAACCTGTTGTCCTAAGTCTATTGCTTTTCACGGTAAGAAAGGCATTGGAAAATAGGAAATTGCGCGAGGAGCTTGAAAACTACCACAAGAATTTGGAGAAACTGGTAGACGAAAGGACCGCAGAGCTTCTTGAGGCACATCGCAGCCTAAAGAGGGCCAATCTAGAATCCGTCAAGGTTTTGATTGAAGCGATTGATGCCAAAGACACCTATACCCGTGGACATTCTGACAGGGTGAGGATACTCAGCCTGGAGATTGCGAAGAAGTTGGGATTCACGGCCCAAAAACAGGAGGACTTGGAATACGGAGCACTTTTGCACGATATCGGGAAAATCGGGATAAAAGACGGGATTCTTCAGAAGAAAACTACCCTCAGTTCCGAGGAATACCGGCAAATTCAGGAACATTCTTTGATAGGAGTTAAGATCCTCGATAATATTGAATTCTTCAAGGGGAAACTTCCGATGATCCGGCATCATCATGAGCGTTATGATGGGAAGGGTTACCCTGACGGATTGGCTGGAGAGGAAATCCCTCTTGAATCAAGAATTATTGCTATTTCCGATGCCTTTGACGCCATGACTAGCGCAAGACCCTATCGCGAAGCAAAGAGCCTAGAGGAAACTTTGATTGAAATGAAGCGAAACGAAGGGAAACAATTCGATCCCCACCTTCTACAAATCTTCCTGAGGGAAGAACTGTACGGGTCACTTAAAATATGTCCAACGCGAGTGAGGCCGAAACTGCCTCAATCTCTCCCCCACTGCCTTCAAGAAGCCGCTATGTAGTGGCTTGATTGAAACGAAGATTGAGTCGCCAGAAAACATTTGTTACCCTCCCTGACCCAACATCAGGTTAATTCCGAAAAACAGTTGGCCTTTAGTGAAAGGTTTCGTCATGTAATAATCGGCCTGCAATTCGTAGCCTTTGAACATGTCTTTGTCTTCATTCTTAGCTGTCAAAAGAATAACCGGTATATTTTTCAACTCCGGACTCGATTTCAGCTCGCTCAATACTTGCCAACCGTCCTTTCTTGGCATCATAACGTCGCAGATGATGAGATGAAACTTTTCTTTGGCCGCTTGCTCCAAAGCCTGCACCCCATCTATGGCCTCCTTGATTTCAAAGCCTTTGCTGGTCAAATAGGCTTTCAGAACTTTCCGGATCACGGCTTCATCATCAACAATTAATATTTTCTTCGACATCACCATCCTCCTTTCCGATTGGGAAATTGATTATGAATGTGGTTCCTATGCCTTCTTTGCTTTCGACAGCGATCTTCCCCTCGTATTTGGTTATGATGCGATAGACAATGTTCAAACCTAATCCCGTTCCCTCCACTCGGGACCCTTGGTCGTGAAGAAAGGGTCAAATATCTTATTCAGGTGCTTCTGAGGGATTCCTGTGCCAGTGTCACTTACTCTGGCTTCCACGGAATCTCTCAGCATCCTAGTGGAGAGACCCAGGGCCCCCTCTTTCCCCTTCATCGCTTGAAAACCATTGGTGATCAGGTTTGTAAATACCTGCTGAATCTCGCCCGGAATTGCCTTTACTTTCAGAACCGACTGGAAATTTCTGACAATCTCCACCGGTGCCGTCTTGCTAGCCAATTTCACCATCTTTACAGAATCCTCGAGAATCTCATTGAGGTTCACGAGACTCAGTTCTGCCTTCTTCGCTGTTCGAGAGTATGACCTCAGCCCACCCACGATCTCCCCGATCCTTCTGGAGCAGTCCAACATGTCATTCAAATAGGCCTTCTTTTCCTCGGAATTTTCTTCTTCCAAAAGCAGCTCTGTCATGCCGAGGATTCCACTCAGAGGGTTATTGATCTCATGGGCTACTCCTGAGGCCAGGATTCCTATTCCGGCTAATTTCTCTGACTGGATGAGTTGATCCTGGAGTCGTTGCTCTTCTGTGATGTCGCGGGAATACTCGATCACAGATGATACGTTCCCGTTTTCGTCTAAAATTGGGTAAGAGAAGATATGAAGGGTGCTATCTATTACAGCATTCTTCTGGATTACAGATGCCGGTTGTTTGGTATTGAGGGTTATTGTCACTGGGCACTTTTCACATGGGACGTTTCTATCATAATAAACTTCATAGCATTTTTTGCCAATTATCCCCTGAAATGTTGTGTTGTATTTTTCTATCACTGCTCTGTTCACGCGCAGAATCCGATAATCGGGAGCCCTGATGGAAAACTGGTCTTGAATCCCATCAAAGATCGCCTCAAGGTCCCTCTTGCTTTGCCTTATCCTCCTTTCCAGTTTCCTTTGTTCGGTAAGATCCCGGAACATCAGTTGAAGCAGGTCTTCGTCTCCCAGAGGGATCCTTTTGATGGATAGATCTACATTGCATAGCCCATCGCCATTCCTGATTAGAGAATACGCATCTGTCCTGACTTCACCCTTCTTGAAAATTTCGTCAAAAGGCTGCGCAACCATTTCTTTATCGTCTGGTCGAAATAGATCCACACAGTTTTTCTTGAGAAGCTCTTCTTTCTTGTATCCGGTTAGGCGTTCAGCCTCTCTGTTCACATCCACAATGGATAATTGGTTACCTTTCAAGATAATGATTCCTTCATAGGCATTCTCAAAAAGGCCTCGATACTTGTCCTCGGAGAGCGCAAGTGCCTGTTGTGTTTCCTTCGAGAAAGTCTGCAGAAGGTGTCCGTAAAATGCGGCCATAATTAAGACAAAGGGAATCCTTAAAAAATAGCTGATTCCATAGGATGTATTGAAAAAGCCCCAGGAATAGAGGAGGATGCCGTAGAGGGAGGCGATGATCCCTGAAATGGCAAGAAGCAACTTGTAATTCCTGCTCAATGAAACAAGAATGAGGATGAGAAAGAAGACAATGTAGAAATCCGTTGTTACCTGCTCTGAAAGATACATCCCGATTGAAACAATCAACGTATCCACAACTATCAGTGAATAGTAGAACCTGCCTTTCGAAAACCATGGAGTGGCTACAAAGGTAAGGACAATATTGGATAGAATATAGAGCATGATCAAAAGGTGGCCTAAATTGGCGCTTGTAACCTTTCCCTGTCCAAAGAGGATCAGGTAGGAAGTAACAATAATCGCCGTCCACCTAAGGGTTAGTATGGTTTTTTTGTTCTGTTTTCCATGCATATGCGCAGCTGGCCTTTGAAGGTTGCTTCCATTAGTGAATTGTGCAAATCAAGTGCCAAGAAGCATGTCAAACATATTTGCATTGTAACTAGTTGAAAGATAAAGCTTATTCGAATGGCGAATACACACATACCACTTGTTTGATATCCAGATCTGGATAAGATTTATCCAGATCTGGCGATTCCTGGTTGTTGCGTAAAGACTGCTAAGAACATTCGGATTTGAAAAACGGACCAAAACTCAGGATCATTTCCGTTGATTACCGGATTGCTATACGTAACAAAATAGATTGATTCTTAGGGTGTCTAAGGGTCATTATCTAACCTGCTTTTCTCAAGGGAAAGGGGGGAGAAATGACCCGTACGACATCGACCATAGAGCAGGTAACAATCAGTGAACCAGAAAGGCTACAGGATCAACCTAAATCGAGTGTCATCAACCAAATTCTTCAGAAGCTCTCTAAGTGGGATCTTCCAGAGCAAGAGCGCGTCCAGGGCTACATGCGCCACAAGTGGCGTCTGAACCACAAGCCCAATAGCCTTCGTAATTCCCTTAAAGCCATTGAACTCTTCCTCGCTTATTATACTAGCTTGGGCAAGAGCCGACTGGAAGAAATTGTTAGAGAGGATCTGGAGGCCTTTGTCGAAAGCGAGCAGGACCGGGGAACAAAAATCACATCAGCGAGGACGAGACTGATGTACCTTCTGGGCTTCCTGCGGTTTCTGATGGAAGGCAATGTTATTCCAGAGGCACTTCTTAGGAGAAAGGTCAGGCTAAAGTTGCCTGATTTGCTCCCTCGGGCGATGAACCCCTCCGACGTCCGTCAGCTTCTCTTCGTTATTGGCCCCATCCGGGATCGGGCCCTGATTCTCGTTCTTCTTAGAACGGGGATGAGGATTGGTGAGCTTCTTGCGTTGAAGCTCAACGATCTCGATCTCAGGGAGAGGAAGATCCATCTCTTGGAGGGCGAGAAGAATAGTTTGGGACGAGTGGTCTATCTCAGCGATGATGCTCTCTTTGCTTTAAGATTGTGGCTTTCAAAGAGGGATCAGAAAAAGGGGGCACTCTTTTACGGTCGGGGAAATAACCCATTAGGCTACAGTTCGGCCCGCCATCTTTTTGTGAAGTATCTGAAGAAAGCAGGACTGGAAAACAGAGGCTATACGGTCCATTGCCTCCGTCACACTTTCGCCAGTGAACTCTTAAATGCCGGGATGCGCCTGGAATGCCTCCAGCAGCTTTTAGGTCACCACAACATAGAGATGACTCGTCGATATGCCAGGCTCACCGACAAAACTCGTGAGGAGGAGTACTTTCGTGCCATGGCCGTCATAGAACAGGGAGGCATCCATGAACAGTGCTGAACAGATGGTGAGATATCGAAGGTTCTTAAAGAGAAGGAACTATTCGGTCCATACGGTAAAGAATTATCTGAACGTCCTCGGTCACTTCAGCCTATGGCTTAAAATGCCCATCGAGGAGGTCACCCACAAGGAGATAGGCGCCTACACGGAACATCTCTTGAGAAAAAGGCAGAAACCTAAGACCATCAACTGCCACCTCGGAACGATCCGTGCCTTCTATGACTATCTTCACGACGAAGAGGGGCTACCCCTTATCAATCCGGTTAAAAAGGCCTATCGGCTTCGTCTTCCGAAACCGCTCCCCAAACACCTCAAAGACGAGCAGGTCGCGTTACTCTTTAAAGAGATCAAAGAGGCGAGAGATCGGGCCATGTTCATGCTGATGCTCAGATGCGGGTTGCGTGTTGAAGAAGTTGCACGACTGAGCATCGATGCGATAGACTATCGAAGAAGACATCTCTTCGTCTTCAACGGAAAAGGCAGCAAGGACAGGGTCGTTTATCTCAGTGAGGATACCAGGGCCGCCCTTGCCGAGTATCTCAAGAAACGGGGAGCGCCAAAGGTAAAGAGAATGTTTCTGGTACAGAAAGGACCTATGAAAGGTAAGCCCATATCGGTGCGTGGCATCCAGAAAAGAATGGAACACTATGCCCAAAAGAGCGGCATAGAGGTATCGTGCCATCACCTAAGACACACGATGGCTACCCAGCTCCTCAATGCAGATGCTGATCTCGTCACGATCCAGGATCTCTTGGGCCATAGTAGGATTACTACAACACAGTGTTACTGCAGAGTGTCGAATCTCAAGGTACAGAGGGATTACTATAAGGCCATTGAGGTAGTATTGCAGAGGACTCAGCCAAGAAGAGAGAATAAATTTGAATTAGACAATATAAGGATAGCGGATAATAGGGCGTAACCAACTAATATCATAAGAGAAAACAGGAGATGTTACGTATAGCGGGATGAAATGTTGTATGGAGGCGAGATTTTCGAAAAAGAGGAGTACAGGAAGTACTAAACGAGATCGTCCTCCTTCGGGATTTCGCAAAAAAAGACGTCGGCGCTTAACGGCTTCACTTACAAGTCATTGCTGGGAGCTATACTGAGGCGTGGAGGATTACGAGTTGAAAGTAAGTATAACCACTTGCAGCAAACGGTCGGAGGGCGCGTGCGAGCCAGAGGATCACTCAAGCGCGCAGTTAGGTGCCCCCATTCATGCTCTGCAAGCCCGTGCCGCGACTGCTGCAACAGATTTGAGATTGATCGCCAGTTGCCGTATGAAAGAATCCCAATCTCGGTAAACGCGGACGCTTATATTGCGCACGGCCGGCGCGTTCTGCGTGACCCTCAGCTTCTCATGAGCCTCGTACTTTGCCTGCCCGACGATCTGGGCTTCGGGATAACGGTTCCACGTTGGTATCTTGTAGGGATCGATGAAGCCGCGTGCAAGTCCAGACGGAACTGAGCCCTTGTTTGCCTCCCAAAAATCCTTCTCACGCGCGTTCCGTGGATGCACGGTCCCTTCGGTATAGTCCGTCAATCCATCGCGCGAAAGCCCCTTCAAGCCGCTGGAATAGCACCTTGGACACGACCGAGAAATCAAGATCGGAGTGCTCGCCGAACGGACGGCCGAGGTCTGGACCCGGGCTCAAACAGAACCCCTGCCGTCCGCTCCCGACCAGCGTTATTTCCTTCGCCTGCACCTCGAGCCGACGTGCCAACCAGCGGCGGAGGGCCTCGTAGAGGCTGGGCCGAGCCCTGAAGCAATGTGGGATTCCCTCCGACAGCCACAGGCGAGCGATTGCGTATCGCGCATCTCTATCGCCCTCTTCGGGCTGCTTCGAGAATGGTGTCCGCCGACGGATAAGCGTCGCGAAGCGGCATCGAGAGCCGGGAATACTTCAAACGGTTTCATATCTGGATTCAACCACGAGGCCAACGTACGTCTGGTCCGCGCTCGTGCTGGGAGTGTAGTCGGAGCAGATGTTGGGCTCGAGCACTTATCTGAGCCCACCGTTCAGGGCGAGCGGTACGAGGTTGCGGATACTTGAGCCGAGCCACCAGCCTCGCAGTCTGGACGGGTGTCAACGCCTCGGGGATGAGACCGAGGCGCCGACAGGCACTCTCGAATCCGTTCATACGCCATCCGTAATAGCCAATCCGAAGATAGACAGCAGGGAGCGCTTCTTTCGGTATCGCGCGTGTAACCAGCGTAGCGAGTGCCATCTCTCGGAGTTTGCGCCGTAAGGTTCGCTCAAACCTTCCGCTGGCGACGCGAACCACTTGCATTTCAATCGTACTAGCACCCTCGGGTTGGCGGAGAACAATACCGCGCCAGATCGCGCGACAAATCGCAATCAGATCAATACCGCCATGACCGAAAAAACGGTGGTCCTCACCTGAGATGAGCAACTGCTGTGCAAGCTTAGATGGGCTATTCCCGTTGGCATCGATGTGCGCTCGGTATACCCTCGTGAGTTCACCCTGAAGCGCCAACCACTCTTGCCGGAGAAGCAAGACGGCAACCAACGACACTATCCAAGCTACCGCTCGCATCATCCTTCCGTAAGGAAAACCGAACGCTGCTGATCACTGAGAGCCAGATTTATGGGTGATCCGGCCACAAAGGGCCCAAATGTTCGTGACGTATTTCTTCTGAAGACAGGACCATATAAGCCCAAAATGTCTTCTCTTCCTCCCCTATCAGCTAACCATTTCCAATACAAATCTACATCCTTCAGCTAGTTCTGTCAAATCTCACCTTCAGGAAGAAACCCTTTCGGTATCTAGATGGAGCGAGCAGCTATGCTTTCTTTTCTTCCTCCGGAGGTTTGATGGCTTTAAAACTCCGGTAGAGGAGAAGGTCGTAGACGATCTTGAGGCCACCGGCAATGACGAAGGGAAAGCTGAGGAGGGCTGAATTGGCCAGAAGGGGTCCAGTCACAACCGGGGCAACAGAGGCCCCGGTCGTTCGAGCAATTCCCGTAATTCCGGCTGCAGCTGAACGCTCATCCGGACTGACCACGGCCATGGTGTACGATTGGCGTGTGGGAACATCCATCTGGGAAATGCTGAATCGCATGAGCAGGACTGTGATGGCCAGGGGCAGGTTGGGCATGAAGGGGACGAGGATCAGAAGAATATTTGATGGAATATGGGTGAAGACCATCGTGTGAACGAGTCCAATTTTCTTCGCGACTCTGGCCGCCGCCAGTGCAGAGAGTCCGGCAAGCACATTGGCTCCGAAGAAGATACTTCCAAGCAATGCCGGTTGAACATTGAAGCGGACATAGAACCAGTAGGCCAGAATGCTCTGGAGAACAAAGCCCCCCGCAAAGGCATCGAGAGAAAAAAGTGCTGAGAGCTTGAACACCACTCTGCGTGATTTATGAAGACCCAAAAACTTTTTTCTGTCTGATGGAGGTGAGACAGGATCACTGACTCGAGGGAGCTCTACAACCAAAGACAGCCGGGAGAATAGGAACGCAAGGACCAATCCCATAGCAGCGTAACCTATAACCACCATACGGTAACTTCCAAGGGGGCTGACTCCTGCCTGCTCCAGCCCCTGGACCAAGGCGCCTCCACAGAGAGAGCCGATGGCCGTGGTAAATGAGCCAAAGAGGTTGTACCAAGCGAAAACCTGTGTTCGCCTGTCATCCGCTACGATCTGCGATAGAGCAGCTTGCTCAATGGAGAGAAAAGGACCCACTTCGTATCCGCTGGGACTGATGACGCCGATCGTTGCAGCAATGAGAAGAACGATGAAATTCCGGGTTAAGGCGAAAAGAACCCCAGCAAAGATCATCAGAACCGCCCCGATGATGAGCATCCTGCGTCGGCCAATCCGATCAGCATTCGTTGTGATCCACAGGGAGATGAGCGTATCCCCGATCAGGATGAGCGTGAGAAGAAGACCGATCTCTGTCTCCTTAAGACCCAGTTCGGCGAGATAGAGTACAAGAATAACCGAGAGGAACCCATAGGCGAAGAGACGGACAATCCGTGTGATGAACAGAAACCGGCCGTCTGTGGACAATATCTTGAATATCTCAAACCGAGATGATTCCGTTTTTTCTCTGCTTTCTGGCATGACGTGTCCCTCTCTTTATGAATCGCCTGAGAGTTCATTTTTTTAGGAGTTTAACTCCGGGTCCAATGAAAATCAATTTGTCATTTCGAGAAAGCCTTGATCGAGGTTGTGGAAGGAAGTTGACAGATTGTTAAAGCAAGAGGTATCATTTTGTTTAGAATGGGTAACGACCAAATTATCTACATTGAAAAACCGAATCTTGATCAGCCCTATTTGATCTTGGGGTTTGAAGGATGGCCGAATGCGGCAGAGATCTCTTCTTTTGCCTTGACGCACCTGATTGAGTCCACAAAGGCGAGGCAATTTGCTTCTATTCCGTATGAGACCTTTTATCAAATCTCCTCCTCAAGGCTGATGGGTGTGGTCAAGGAGGGAAAACTGATCGAGTTAAAGTTTCCCGGAAACCATTTTTACTATCTGAAGAACTCTCCGTCAAATGATCTCATCCTATTTTACGGGATTGAACCTCACCTCCGATGGAGTGCATTTGCCGATCTCCTCCTCGACCTGGCCGAGCAGTTCAGAGTCCGTCAGATTTTCATGATCGGCGGCACGTACGACTATATTCCCCACACGGTTCCTCCGGTCGTAAGTGCTCTATACAGCCAGGAGGATCTCAAGGAAGAACTGATCCAAGCCGGACTGGCCCTGACGGAGTACGCGGGTCCTGTCAGCATTCACACCTTTGTACTCGATGCAGCCAGAAAGCGAGGCTTCAAAGCGATCAGTTTGTGGGGGCACGCTCCACAGTATCTTCAGACGAAGAATGTCAAGGTGGCTTATTCCGTCCTTAAGAGTCTTGCTCATCTGACAGGGATGGAGATCGATCTAACAGAAATGCGACGGGCGAGTGACTTGTTTGATGAGCAAGTCAGCCAACTGGTTGAACAGGATCCGAAGCTTCATGAAGTGGTCAAGAAGCTGGAAGAACTTTATCAACAAGCGGAGAAGTTCCCTTCTTTTGTGAAAAAGACGACAGAAGAACAAAAAAAAGACGATAAGGTGGTCTATATTCAGGCATTCCTCAAACGACAGGAGGACGAAGAGAAGAAGTGAAGATGCAACCTCAGCTGCCTTGTGCTCCCTTCCGAGTATTGCTGCTGCGCTTGTCCCATGTTCCGATTCAATAGAAACCTCTTGAGGAATGGTGTTGAGAACTGCAAGATTAGAAATCGGTTGACCGAAGGGGAGGTTCATGAAGAATAATGCGGAAGTGATTGTGGATGCCCTCGAACGAGCAGGAATCCGTTATGTCTTCGGTATCCCTTCGGGACAGAATGCCCATTTTGTTGATGCCATGCGTGGCAGTGGGGTCGAATTCGTCCTGGTGACCCATGAGGGGTGTGCGGGTTTCATGGCGGATGTGGTTGGCCGGCTGACAGGAAAGCCAGGCGCCTGCCTTTCGACACTCGGTCCTGGAGCTACAAACCTGGCCACTGGGGTTGGGAATGCCTTCTTGGACCGCGTTCCTCTCTTGGCCTTCACAGCCCAGATGGGGCGATTCTGGAGGGGCCGCACCGTTCAGATGCACATTGATCATCAGAAGCTTTATGCTCCAATCACCAAGTGGAGTGCATTGCTTGAGACGGGGAAGATAGTACGCCACGATGAAGAGAGCGATCGAGATCGCGATTCAGGAGCAGCCGGGGCCTGTCCACCTCGATCTTCCCGAAGATGTGGCGGAGGAGTCTTCTCAAGAAGGCGCCGAGCCATTCGAGATTGTTCCTCCGTTGACGGCGCCCTTTGACGAGAAGGGCTTGGCAAAGGCGGTTGAGTTAATCCAGAAAGCCCAATACCCTTTGGTAGCCGTAGGACTGACGATGAATCGCTGCCATGCCACATCAGAGCTAAGGGCGTTCGTCGACAAACACCAGCTCCCAGCCGTCTCTACCTTAATGGCGAAAGGGCACGTGGCTGAAGATGGATCTCAATTTGTGGGTGTGGTGGGAAGAGCGCGAAGAGATATCGTCGCGGAGTATTACAAACCCGCTGACCTGATCATTGCAATTGGTTATGATCCGGTCGAATTCAACTACGAAGAGTGGGTCGGAAAGGATATTCCTCTGATCCATATCGATACGGTTCCCGCAGACAATCACGCTGATTATGACGTTGCATGTCAAGTGGTTGGGAACATCCGAGATATCCTGAAGGCTCTCGGTCAAATTCCCAAGCTAAGCCACCGTTGGGATCTCCACGGGTTAAGGCAACACCGTGATAAGCTCTTCACGGCATTGACACCAAAGCAGAAGAATTTTGCTCCACACCAGGTCCTTCTGGCGATGCGAGACCTCCTTCCTCCGAACGGACTCTTGGTGGATGATGTAGGCGCCCATACCCATCTCGTTGGTCAACTCTGGAATACCCAAGGTCCAGGAAATTTCCTGGTCTCGAACGGTTGGTCCTCGATGGGTTTCGCCATTCCCGGTGCGATTGCAGCGAAACTCGCACAACCCGATAGACCTGTGGTGGCCTGTGTGGGAGATGGGTCTTTTCTAATGACGGTGGGCGAGATTAGCACAGCAGTTCGTTTGCGTCTACCCGTTGTCTTTGTTGTGCTTCGCGACAATTTTCTCAGCTTGATCAAGGTCAGGCAGATGCGGAAGGATTTGCCCCCCCACGGTATCCAATTGTTCGATTCCCACTATCGTTCGTCGGACAACTTCTTTGGCGCGAAAGTCATTCCCGTCCATCATGAGGAAGCCTTTCGGGAGGCTTTCCAAGAGGGCCTCGAAGGAAATGAGCCCTTAATCATTGAAGCCGTCGTCGATCCCTCGGAGTACGAAGTGCTGATCTAAGGTCAGGGAAGATTCGTGAATGCGGTTCGGATCATCATTCCTCTACGAACCCTTGCACGTAACGCAATCAATCAGTGTCACAAGATCACCGAGACTCTTCAGAATGCGTTTGGGTCGGGCTACGGATAATTCCTTCTTCGAATGAAATCCAGTTGGGAGGGCGTAGACATCCACTCCTGCCTGTCGGCCTGTCTCGATGTCAGTCAGAGTATCCCCAACGAAAACCACATCGGGCATATTGAGATTCATCTCTCGCAGTATGGCATGGATCATGTCAGGGAAGGGTTTGTTTCTTAGAACATCGCCTGCTCCAACGATGGACCGGAAGAATTGTGCTACACCGAGATGGTCCAACGTTCCACGAGCAAAACGGCCAAACTTGTTAGAGGCCACACCCAAGGAAATGTGCTGCGAATAAAGATTCTTAATAACCTGTTCTGCACCATTCAGAAGGTGGGTTTTTTCGAGGTAGATCTCTTCATATTTTTTTCGCATAACTGGAATAGCTTGTTGAACCTCTTCCGGACTGAAAAATGGACTTAAGGTCGTTTCTAAGTCACCGTTCAGATGGTGTCGGAGATCAGGGTAGGGGAAGATTTTTTTACCGAATCGTTGGAAGGCGTCCCTTAATCCCAGATAGATCGCCTCGTAGGCCTCAACGAGTGTCCCATCCAGGTCGAAGATAATCCCCCGAATTCTTTTCGTAAGGTCGTTGAGGATCTCTTGAAAACTATGGAAAAAGTGGCAGGAAATGTCCTCGTCGATACAATAAGCGTAGAGAGAGTCTTTAGCGAACACAAAATCGGCTTCTTTGGCCCCACAGCGATCAGAGAGTCCGTTTCCAACATAGAGGATCGACCCATAGTGCGGTCGATGGGCTTGGACCAGTCTCTTCTTACACGTCCCACAGAGGCCACACTCTTCATTCCAATGGATATAGGAAAAGGTCTTGTGTCTTCCCGGACCAAAAGTGGTGACATTGGAATAGAAGGGGATCTCGGAGAGACCATGGAGGTCTAAGATCGGTCTGATGTAGAAGTCAAACCCATCACTGACAATCTTGACATCCATCCCGGATCTCTTGCAGGTGCGGTAGAACTCGGGAAACGTCGGATCAATGTCTGCATGGGTCCGGACGAAATCAAGGATCTCTCGCTCGCTTCCCTGAAAGAGGTTTTCAATTCGGGAATAGGCCTCCTTCGAACCGATCTTGCCTTCACAAAACTCGCGGTCAACAGACTCCCAGTCACCCGAGGAAAACCGGTTGAGGAGTACGTAACCCATGTCTTGGGTTGTAACAGTTCCGTCGAAGTCACAAAGTATTAAGGTTTTCATATCAAAACAAAGGTGGGCTCAAGAATTCAAGAGTTCGAATACAAAACCTTCCTCTTCAGAAGATTCTAGAACCCTAGGCCCCTATAACCCTTGAACCCTTTGCCTTTTTAGTATTCCCAACCGATGTTCTTTTCTTTGGTTAGAGGGAGCTTGAACTTTTCCTTCAACCGGCGGGCGATGAGGTTAGGCACCAGTCCCTCGACTGCTCCTCCCAGAGCGGCGACCTCCTTGATCGATCGCGAAGAGACGAAGAAATAGTCTTTACTCGTCATCATGAACATTGTATCGAGATGGATATTGAGGCTTCGGTTCATAGAAGCCATATGGAATTCGTACTCGAAATCAGACGTAGCCCTGAGGCCTCTCAGAATCACCTTTGCATTGGTCTGGCCCACGTAGTCCACCAGGAGTCCCTTGAAACTATCGACGATGACGTTGGGCAGATGTTCGAACACTTCCTTTGCCATCTCGATCCTTTCCTCGACCGTGAAGAGGGAACGTTTGGACGCATCGGAGGTCTCATGGGCAATCGCCAAGATGACCTTGTCGAAGATTTCAAGGGCCCGTTCGACAATATCGATATGGCCATAGGTGAGGGGGTCGAAAGAACCAGGATAGACAGCCACTCTTCCGATGGTTTCTTTATCTCCTTTAGTTTTTTGATTCACAGGCCACCTCCTTACCCTGATGACTTTGGGGTGATACAGCAAAGCGAGAAAGGCGTTACGGCTCCGTGTCTTTGAAAAATCGCTTTCCTGAAGGCGCGATGAAAGACACAACAGTGTCTCCAAACTGCCGTTTCCGAAGCCAATACCCATCCCTCCATGGACTCTGAAAGAGTCTCGCGTCGGTCATGTTCAATGACGAGGATGGAGTCCTCGTGGTGGAGGGGTTGGGCTTGCAGGATTCCCAGTGTCTTTTGAACGAGTCCTCTCCGATAAGGGGGATCCATGAAAATGAAATCGAAAACCTCTCCTTTTCGGTGAAGGTGACGAATGGCCCGTTCAACCTCGCCTGTCATAATATGAGACCCGGTCATCGAAGCCACAGTGAGAAAGATTCTTTTTGATAAGGTCGATGGCTAACTTCTCTTTCTCCACAAAGACCGTTCTTGTCGCTCCGCGACTCAGTGCTTCGATCCCGAGGTTCCCGGTCCCTGCAAACAGATCAAGGACGTGTTTGCCGTCAACCTCTTCACCGAGGATGTTGAAAATCGACTCCTTGACCCGGTCAGAGGTTGGTCGAATGCCTTGTCCCCGCAATGGTCGAAGCTTCTTACCCTTAGAGGTTCCACTGATGATACGCATCTTTGTAAGCTAGCTCAAAAAGGTTAAGGCTAAGGTTGAGATTGAGCAGAAAACGGATGACTCTTGATTGCCTTAACCTTAACCTCAACCTTAACCTAACATTTTAATAGTTGGTTCATTCTTTTCTGCATATTTTGCTGATGCGTTCCTGGCCAGTAGATTCTTCCGCACTGAGAACAGCGATAGAACTCCTGGTAATTATGGAAGATAAAATCTGGGACTTTCCCTTCGACCTCTTCTTTTCTCATTTCATCCAGGAGAATATTACAGACCAGGCACCTTGAAAAGGATTTCTCTTCACTAAAAGCGATGTGGCCCTTTTCGTAGAGTTCCCGTAGCTGCAGCTCGGGATGGTCTTGGGTGATTCGGATCACACGGTCCTCGGGTTTTCTTGCGGAAAGCTTCGTGTTCCGGGTGAGAATGACACGATCTTGTTCACGGGCAAGGCGGATGAGCTGAGTGAGGTCTTCACCCTGATAATAGATCGCATCATAGCCCAGCAGTCGCAGAGCCTTCGCCAATTTACCAAGCATCCGATCAACCAGGAACCTCATAATGATGAGTTCTTCACCGCAGAAGTGCAAAGAAAGCAAAGGAAACCGAGGATAAAAAAGTGGACTGTCTCTGAGCTCTCCCCCGTCTTTGCGGTGAACGGGTCTTCAATCATTACATATATTTTCCGATGATAGGTGCCAGGTCTTTTTTGGTTTTTTCAGGAATCTTTTCCTTATCAGTAATCAATGCATACTGCAGGGCCGTAGCACAAGGGCAATTCCGCTCATCGGGAAGATGCTTCACGGCCTTCCGGATAACATTCTGAACTGTCTTTGTGCTTTGGGCAAGTATCCGCAACACGTCACCGATGGAGACATCTCCTGCTGTTTGATGCCAACAGTCGTAATCCGTGGCAAAGGCAATGGTCGCATAGCAAATTTCAGCTTCTCGGGCGAGCTTCGCTTCGGGGATGTTCGTCATCCCGATGACGTCCACGCCCCAGGATCGGT
The DNA here is from genome assembly GCA_963695895.1 of uncultured delta proteobacterium. Classification (GTDB taxonomy): domain Bacteria; phylum Desulfobacterota; class BSN033; order BSN033; family UBA1163; genus CAVOIK01. The sequence continues at coordinate 10,946 of CAVOIK010000020.1, read as the reverse complement.
AGAGTTTCGACTCGGCTCGAGTGGAGAACTGGGGGCCCTCGATGCAGAGGTAAGTTCCATCTTTTTGAACCGTAGTTCCAATTTCTTTTCCTGCCTGGAACAAAATATCGCTTAAATGTGGGCACACCGGGTCGGCAAAGCTGATGTGGCCCACGATTCCGTTACTGAAAAATGTACTCGGGCGGCCGACGGTTCGGTCAATGAACTGGTCCGGAATGACCATGTTACCCGGATGAATCGATTCTTTCATCGATCCCACGGCGCTGACACCGATGATCCACTGGACACCCAGTAACTTCATCCCATAGATGTTGGCCCGAAAATTGAGTGAAGAGGGCGGGATACGGTGGCCTCTCCCATGTCGCGGCAGGAAGGCCATCTTAACCCCTTCGAGGTGTCCCACAACATATGAGTCTGAGGGATCACCAAAGGGTGTCTTTAGAGACACGGTTTGAACATCCTCGAGCCCCTCCAGTTCATAGAGCCCCGATCCCCCAATCACACCCACAACTCGTTCAGGCATTCGCACTCTCCCGTCTTTTTGAGAAAAGATGTTAATCGATTTCCTGACCCCTGTCAAACAACCGAAATTACTGCATTCTCAGCCTTCGGCCTGAAGCTGACCACAAGCCGCGGAGATGTCTCGCCCTTTACTTGAACGAACAATCGCGGTGAGACCCCCTGCCATGAGGATTTCCTGAAACTCTCGTACCTGTGCGTCAGAGGGCTTTCTGTAAGGAATTCCCGGGGCTTCGTTTAAGGGAATGAGGTTGATTTTCGAGGGAATCCCCGTCAATAATTTAACCATTCTTTTGGCATCCTGGATCGAGTCGTTGATTCCCCTCAACAGGACATATTCAAATGTGATTCGTTCTCTCGGTCGAAGAGGAAATCGGCGACAGAGATCCAGCAATTTCTTCAGTGGGTACTGCCGATTGATCGGCATGAGTCGACTCCGGGTTTCATCATCTGTCGCGTTAAGGGAAACAGCAAGACGGAAGGGGACTCGTCCTAAGGACAAGCGTTCAAGTTCAGGAAGAAGTCCCACAGTTGATAGAGTCACCCGCCGTGAGGAGAACTTGAAAGCATCTGAGTGGGTCATCAACTGAACGGCTTTCAGGGTGTTTTCATAATTGGCGAGGGGCTCTCCCATGCCCATGAGGACGATGTTCGTGATGGGTTGGTCCTCTTCGAGAGATTTCTTTGCCGCAAGGATTTGATTGACGATTTCCGATGGCTTTAGGTTTCTCCTGAAGCCTTTCTTCCCGGTGAGACAGAATTGACAGCCCAGGCCGCACCCGACCTGAGTAGAGACGCAGAGGGTGAGCCGATCCCTTTCAGGAATCAGGACACTTTCAATTCGGTTTCCATCTTCGAGCTGGAAAAGGAATTTCTTTGTACCGTCTTTCGCTGTTTGAAGGCGAATGGGTGTCAGGGTTGAGATGGAGCAGAATTGTTTCCATTCCTCTCTGAGTTTCTTCGGTAGGTTGGTCATCTCGTCGAAAGAGGAGACCCGCTTCTGATAAAGCCATTTCAGGAGTTGTGGGGTGCGGTACTTCTCTTTCCCATAGGAAGCGACAAACTCTCGAAGCTCAGCAGGGCTAAAATCCTTGAGATCGATCTTAGTGGAGGGTGAAAGCATAGTCGTAGCAAAGATAGAATATTGGAATGATGGAACGATGGAATAACGGATCAATGGCTTTAAGCGTGTGGTATTAACCCCATTATTCCAATAACCCATCGTTCCATGGTGTTTGGACACCTACATTATAAGATATCTTTGAAAGGTTGACGATGGAGCTTACGTTGACAAAAGGGACAAACGAACGTAATGTTATAGACAATTGTTGTGAGATGAAGGAGAAGCGGATGAGCGGGGAAGACGCAAAAACCTATGAGGTGATCATCATCGGAGGAGGCCCTGCGGGATTGACTGCAGGACTCTACACAGCGAGAGCAAGATTGCGGACGCTCTTGATCGAAATCGGTCTCTTCGGAGGTCAGATGACCACCACTGAGCTGATCGAAAACTATCCTGGCTTCCCCCAGGGGATCACAGGAACCGAGCTGAGCGCCCTCATGGAGGAACAAGCAAAACGGTTTGGGATGGAGACCGTGAGTGATGAAGTCCTCGAGGTAACGCTTGAGGGGGATTGGAAGCAGGTAAAGACCTACGGAGGAACCTACCGCTCTGAGGCTTTGATCGTGACCACGGGTACGGAGTATCGAAAATTAGGAATTCCCGGAGAGATGGAATTGAGAGGAAAGGGAGTGTCCTATTGTGCTACGTGTGACGGAGCCTTTTTCAAGGACAATCGAATCGTTGTCGTGGGGGGAGGGGATTCGGCGTTAACGGAGGCGCTCTTTCTCACGAAATTCGTCAAGGAACTGACGATCATCCATCGAAGAGATGCCCTTCGAGCCACGAGAATCTACCAGGAAAGAGCCTTGGCCAACCCGAAGATCAAGTTCTTATGGGATTCAGTCGTCCAAGAGATTAAAGGGGGCGATACGGTTCGTTCCGTGGTAGTCAAGAACGTCAAGACAGGTGAACTGAAGGAATTTGACACAGAAGGCGTCTTCCTCTTTGTGGGACTCACACCGAGGACGGAATCCATGAAGGGCATCGTCAAGATGGACGAGGGAGGATATATCCTCACCAACGAGAATTGCGAAACATCTGTGAAGGGTATTTTTGCTGCTGGAGATTGCAGAAAAAAGCTCTTGCGACAGGTTGCAACCGCAGTGGGAGATGGAGCAACCGCTGGCTTTGCAGCTGAAAAATATCTTGAAGACAGAAAATAATACTGAGAGGTCAGATGTACAGAACTAAGGGGAAAACGATCTCTTCATGGCTTGCCTGATGTGCTCAATCAATGGCGATACAGCTTAAACATCTTTTGTTACTTCCTGTTTTGTTCCTATTCATTTCTTACCCCGTTCTGTTGATGGGACAAGAGATCAATGAGGAAGGTTGGCACATCCCTGATTTAGAGGGCCTTATTCCGTACTCCATAACAATCAAATCAAGTGACGGCGTTGAGAAAATGGTGGAGAAGTTTTCCACAACCACCGGGAGGCACGTGGCGAGGATCAGCGGAAACGGTCGGGTTTATGCCTACGCTGTAGATCGCAACGAAGAACCTCCGATTGACTACCTCATCCTGGACCCAAACGGTTCTGGGAAATTCACCCACAAATACGGTCCTGACGACTTCTTCCTGATCCCTAAGTGGGTTTCTTACTAGTCTGCCATCCTATTGATCAATAATCTTTATCTCTCTCTAGAGACAAAAAAGGTCACTTTTCTCGCCTCTTGGCCAGCTTGTCTATATACAAATCCTTAATATTCAATAACTTATGATCTTAGACTCCCTTTGGCATTGAAATTGCTCAACCTAGGGTGATTACTTAAAAACATACTGTCGATAAAGCCAAACTCCGAGTAATCGGAGGACGCCTGCTCACTCGCAAGGGTGAGAGGCCCACTGTTCTGAGTAACAGTGGGGAAAGCCACGGGTCCCAATTGCGGGACGGCTGGGTTGCCGAAGCAGAGTGCATGAGATGCGGGCCCGTGGTCTACTTAGACACGGGCTCTTTTGCTTAAACGTGAAGAAGGAGGTCTTGAGATGACGGGCGAAATTAAATGCTTATTTTTCCGTGACACAGATGCCGTAGGCATGGACTGTGGTTTTGGGTATTGTGACCTGGACTTTGACCGAACGATTTGCGGGGGAGAGGTTCATTTTTGCGAAAGAGCAGACTCTCTCCGAAGATACTTGATCGATCAAAAGAAGAAGTGGGAGAGACGTAGAAGCGCCCACGTGTAGCAGACTTTCTTAGAAATCATCACGGTGTTTGGAAACATGTCGCAAAATGGAAGGCTTGCCTTTTGGGCAAGCCCTTTTTTTTAGCACCTTGGGTAACCACCGCAAGAGTTCGGCTCCCACACTGAGAAAGTGAAGTTCCACGCCCTAAAGGGCGTGGCTTCCCGGTAAGGTACTTTCCTTTTTATATTGTGCCCCTTGACCCCGCCCTCAAGGGCAGGGTCAAGGGGCACTTGCCGGTGGAAAGTTGACTACCGTCGGTTGGAGTGTTAATTTGAGACTAAAGGGGTCTTATTTATCTTTTTATGCAGTCGATAACACGAGCAGGGGAATACGGTTTGCGCGGGTTGCTTTTTTTAACGAAGCAGCCTACCGATCGTCTATTTCTGGTGAGTGAGGTTTCAAAGGCGCAGAGGATTCCCGAGACATACCTCGCCAAGATTTTCCAGCGCCTTTCGAAGACAGGGCTGCTGAAATCAACGCGGGGACTCAATGGAGGGTTTAACCTCGGGAAACCTGCGAAGGAGATTACGATGAAACAGGTGATCGAAGCCCTGGAAGGCCCCATCGTCCTGAACCGATGCCTGCTGAGACAGGGGGAATGTGACGAAGAAGAAAGTTGTCCGCTTCACGAGGTTTTTGAAGAGGCCCAGGAGAAGTTCCTTGAAGTCTTGGACAGGACAACGATTGAGGATCTGGCCAGACAGGATATTCGGAACGAGAGAAGGGGGAGGAGGTGATAGGTTATGAGGGAAAAAGTTGAAAAGGCCCTGGAGAAGATTCGACCTTCTTTACAAGCTGACGGAGGTGACATCCAGTTGGTTGATGTAACGGATGGCGTTGTGAAGGTTCGATTGACAGGGGCATGCGGAGGGTGTCCCATGTCTCAGATGACCCTGAAAATGGGGGTCGAGAGGATGCTCAAACAGCAGGTCCCCGAAGTGAAGAGTGTGGAGACTGCTTGATCACAAGGACGGGGGCCACAGCCTGTGGCCCCCGTTTTGGAGTCTCAGATGGATTCGCCCCGCCTCACTCCTCTCGCGATAACCGTTCTGGAGAAGCGATATCTCAGGAAAGACACTCAGGGTGTTGTGATTGAGACTCCAGACGAAATGTTTTGGCGGGTTGCGCGCGACATCGCCGAAGCTGAGCATCTTTACAGGAACCCCTCTCGATCGATGGACTGTCTAAAACCTTTCACGAGCTCATGTCTTCGCATGCGGAACAAGGCAAGTCTGTTGAGAATCCATCAGCCATGATTAATGGTGAATGAGAAATGATCCATGAGTGATGTCCAAACCTTCATGAAAAAGACCCTGCAACTGGAATCCCCCGCAAAAGTCAACCTGATGCTCCGAGTGTTAAGAAGACGGGAAGACGGCTACCACGACATAAAAACGATCTTTCAGAAGATCAGTCTTCACGACACGCTTTGGTTTGCTTTGAAAAGAACAGGGGGGGTGTCCATTTCGACGAACGATCTCAACCTTCCTACAGGTGAAGGCAATCTCGTGCATCGAGCTGCCCTGTTGGTTCTCAACAGGTCCGACTACAAGGGTGGAATTTCGGTAAGGATCAGGAAGAAGATTCCGATTGCCGCGGGTCTCGGTGGCGGAAGCAGTAACGCGGCAACGACACTCAAAGCATTGAACCAGCTCCTGCGTTTGGATTTAACCAGAAAAGAACTGATGAACATGGGGCTTAAGCTTGGGGCAGATGTCCCTTTCTTTCTTATGAAGGGTTCAGCTCTGGGCTCTGGGATCGGGGAGCGACTTCAAGAGATTCAGCTCCCAGAACTGTGGTATGTGCTCATTAACCCGAATTTCGAGGTTTCTACGGCTTCGGTTTACCGGAAAGTGATATTGACAAAAATGCGATTTCATTATAGAATTCAAAAGTTTTTTAGAACTCCAAAAGAAATTTTCCATCTTCTTCACAATGATTTGGAGAACGTTGTCTCAAGGCAACATCCCGAAATCAACGAAATGAAGGAATGTCTCAAGGTCGCAGGGGCTTCGGCCACTCTCATGAGCGGGAGTGGTCCAACAGTCTATGGCGTTTTTCCAGAGGAGGGAGGTGCATCAAAGGCCTACAGAACAATCACAAAGATGGTCAGAGGGAAAGGGTGGCGAGTTTTGAAAGCGCAGAGCGTCGATACCTGACCTTGCCCTGTATCCTCCTTTGAGTCCCGTTTATGTGCACTGAACAGGGAGGGGGTGGCGGATAGTCTGCGCAGAAAATAGACGTTCTGCCTACCACTTCCATCTCGGAGAGGACCCATGAGGCACATAGGGGGGACTATGGATGTGACAGAAGTGAGGGTTTTCGCTGTGGAAGAAGACAGGCTCAAAGCCTATGTGACCATCACCTTTGACAACTGTTTTGTGGTTCGAGATCTGAAAATCATTGATGGAAACAAATGATTATTTGTGGCCATGCCAAGCAAGAAAAGGAAGGACGGGACGTATCGAGACATGGCCCATCCTCTCAATAATGAGACTCGACATATGATTGAGGCGCGGGTCTTGGAGGAATACCGCAGGGAAATGCAAAAGACAAAACAATGAAGCCTTCTGCTCTCTCCTGTTCTTAAAAACGGAGTTATCAATTTCCTGCAGATTTCAGGAGTGAAGCTTTCCGCCCTCCAAAGGCGGCGCTTCCCGGAAAGGCAATTTTACTTTTATATTGTGCCCCCCGCGGCCACCCTAAGGGGCGGGGCTTGCGGGGCACTTGCCGGCCACTGATAGGGATTGGGGTGTCGTCAAGCGGTAAGACACAGGTCTTTGGAACCTGCATTCGGAGGTTCGAATCCTCCCACCCCAGCCAAATATCATCGACTCTCATTTCGCTTAGAAGAGAAGGGAATATGGGCTATGCCGAGGAGACTTGGAGTGATGCAAGAGACACATGACTTGAGTCGCTTGAGGTTGTTTTCTGGGAATTCGAACACCGACCTCGTCTGCAAGATTGCGGGACACCTCAGGACTCCTATGGGAAAAGCGGTGGTCAAGACGTTCAGTGATGGGGAGGTCAATGTCGAGATCGATGAAAGCGTTCGCGGGATGGACGTATTCGCTATTCAATCGATCTGCTCTCCTGTCAATAACAATCTCATGGAACTGCTCATCATGATCGATGCTCTCAAAAGGGCCTCGGCAGAAAGGATTACAGCGGTTCTCCCCTACTATGGGTATGCGCGACAGGATCGAAAGGTGTCACCGCGGGCACCCATTACGGCCAAACTCGTCGCCGATCTGATAACAGTGGCAGGAACGTCTCGGATGCTGACCATGGACCTTCACGCCGGTCAGATCCAGGGTTTCTTTAACATTCCGGTCGACCATCTGTTTGCGGCCCCGGTGCTCCTCGAGTATCTCAAAAGCCTCCAGAACGACATGGTCATGGTGTCACCGGATGCCGGAGGGGTGGAGAGGGCCCGAGCCTTTGCCAAGCGTCTGGATACCTCTCTTGCCATTATCGATAAGAGAAGGGATGCCCCGAATGTGTCGCAGGTGATGAATATCATCGGCGACGTCAAGGGATTGGTGGCTGTCATTCTGGACGATATCATCGACACAGGAGGAACCTTGGCCCGTGCTGCCTACGCTCTGATGGAGAAAGGAGCCAAAAAGGTCTATGCCTGCTGCACCCATCCTGTCTTGTCAGGGCGGGCGATCGAGATCCTCTCTGAAGCACCCATCGAAGAGGTAATCGTTACGGATACCATCCCATTGAGTGCAAGAGCGAGAGAATTATCTAAGATCAAAGTTCTCTCCGTTTCAGGTCTCCTTGCAGACGCTATCCGGAGGATTTACAATGATGATTCAGTGAGCTCTTTGTTCGTCTAGGTGACGGATGAGGCTTACGGGGCACTTGCCAATCAAAGTCCAAATTAGAGAAGGAGTTGTGAATGGAACGACCATTATTGAAAGCAGAGATCCGAGAGATGATGAAGAAAGGGGCAGCGAGAAAACTGAGGGCCCGTGGCAGAATCCCCGCCGTCTTTTACAGCCCCCGGGCCAAGACCATTTCGCTCGTTGTGGATCCGCGGGAACTTTCTCAAGCACTTCGCACAGAAGCCGGAGAGAATGTCCTGATTGATCTTGAGATCGGAGACGGAGGGCAACCGGATCGTAAGGTCGTCATGATTAAGGATATTCAGATCGATCCGTTGAAGAGACAGATCCTTCATGCCGATTTCTACGAGGTGACCATGGACGCGATGGTGACCGTGGAGATTCCCATCCACCTCATCGGAAAGGCAGAGGGAGTGAAGATTGGAGGCATTCTTGAGCAGGTTCGGAGAACGATCCAGATTCAATGCCTTCCTGGGGAGATTCCAAAGGGCATCGATGTGGACGTCAGCGCCTTGAAGATTGGCGACTCGATTCACGTCAAGGACATCCAAGCGGAAAAACTTAAGATTCTGGCCGATCCTGGCATAACCGTCGCCACGGTGGTCCCACCTGCCGCGGAGGAGGAGAAGAAGGTCGTCGAAGAGGCTGTGGCCGAGGGTGCCGAGAAGGTCGAGGCCAAGGCGGAAGAAGGCGGAGAGACGGAGAAGAAGGAAGAGAAGGACAAGAAGGAAGAGAAGGACAAGGACAAGAAAGAGAAGAAGGAGGAAAGGGGAAAAAAGGAGAAATAAGCAGGCGTGAAACTGATCGTTGGATTGGGGAATCCCGGGGTCCGTTATCGGTGGACCCGGCACAATGTGGGTTTTCAGGTAGTCGATCGATTCGCCCTTTCAAAAGAAATCCCCATTTCGACCAGACGATTCAGGGCGATCTACGGGAAGGGATCGCTCGATGATGAAGAGATTGTTCTTCTCAAACCTCTCACGTATATGAATCTGAGCGGAGAGGCGGTTAAGAAAGCCGCACGAGCCTTCCGCATCCCCCTCGAAGATCTCATCGTTGTTCACGATGACCTCGATCTCTCATCTGGCAAGCTTCGTTTCAGGCAAAAAGGAGGCGATGGCGGTCACCAGGGGATTCGTTCGATCATTGAAGCAATGGGTGGGAATGGCTTCCTTAGACTCAAGATCGGAATTGGAAGGCCACCTCAAGGAATGGATCCTGCGGACTATGTCCTCACCCCCTTGGAGGAGCCTGAGCGGGCCCAGTTCAACGCCATTTTTTCGAGAGCCGCTGATTCTCTGACCGTATTGCTACTGGAGGGCATTGAAGCGGCGATGAGCCGTTTTCAGCGAAAGCCTATTCCCCCTTCTCAATCTCCATGAAGATCTTTCCATGGTGAAAGATCCTCACCCCTCCTGTTCCCTCAGAGACAACAATTGCCAGAGCGCCTGTCAAACTGGTAATGCCGGCAGCGGCCCGGTGTCGGCTCCCAAGACCCAACGGAATCTCAATGTTCTCGGCCGCGGCGTCGAGATGGCGCCCTGCAGCCAGAATCACGCCGTCCTCACGAACAATGAACGCTCCGTCAATGGAGGAAAACTCCTTCAGCGTCTCTTTGAGTCGCGGGTCAAGAATGTTTCGATCCTCCTCAGGGTATCCTTGAAAAGGATTGATGACCATCGGATGGGAAAACTTGAGGACCTCCTCGTGCCGCCCAAGAACGAAGATTGTTCCCACCGGCTTTCTTCCTTCTTTTCCTTCGGTGGACAACTCAAGGGCAAGGGTTAAGATCGTGTTGAAGACTTCGGGAAGCACAATTTCCGAAAGAACCGGGAGGTCTGACGAGGTGATGATCTCAAACTTGACCCCAAGTTCCAGAATGAGAAGGTTGTCAAGGACCTTTGATTGAGAGATTCCTGAGAGGCATACCCACTTGTCTCCTTCCTTGAACAAACCTTTCGCCAGTCCCTGAAGGATCGCCATTTTGATCTGATTGATTCGGCCCACGGGAACATCTGGAATCCTGAGGACCTTCTTAAAGACCAGACTTGCCTCCTGGAAGGAGGCGCTATTTTGGATAGCCAGGATCAGTTCGACTTTCTTCTCTTGGCCAATCTTGGCGAGGGCCTCGTAGTCGTCGATCATGTCACCATAAAGTAGAACCCCCTTGGCTTGACTCCTCTTGCTGATGCTGCAGGCTGCCTCAATCATCATCCGATTCTGCTGTTTCACGCGTTTCCTCCTGGATCAGGACTTCACCCGTTCGACCGTGCGTAGCCCCACCTTTCAAGGCAGGGCAGGAAAGCACGGCTCAGGGTGAACCTCGAGCAGGCCCCGACCTTCAGGCCGGGGAGTCGAGAGATTTACTTTATTTTATCTTGTTTTTATTATACAAATATAATGCCAAAAATCCACAAAAAAAGAAAAATTCTGATTTGGGGATTTGTTGTTCGTTTTCTCCGGAGGGGCTATGGGCTTTCGCTGCGGAATCGTAGGTCTTCCCAACGTTGGAAAATCGACGATCTTCAATGCCCTTACGGCGGCCGGGGCGGAGGTGGCGAACTATCGGTTCTGCACGATTGATCCGAACATTGGCATTGTGCCTGTGCCTGATGAACGGTTGGAACAGTTGTCCCAGCTGATTCATCCCAAGAAAGTCACCCCCACAACGCTTGAGTTCTTTGATATTGCGGGTCTCGTCCGTGGAGCCAGTAAAGGTGAAGGGTTGGGGAACCAATTCCTGGATCACATCCGGACCGTGGACGCCATTGCGCATACCGTTCGTTGCTTCCAAAACGAAGATGTTTCTCATGACTTCGGGTCGATCGATCCGATCCGCGACATCGAAGTGGTGAACACGGAACTCATTCTTTCGGATCTCCAGACCGTGGAGAAACGGATGGCCAAGGCTGAGAAGCTTCATCGCGTGGGTTCAAAAGAGGCTGCCCTTGAGCTGGAGGTCTATAAAGAAACTCACAAAATTTTGAATGATGGGCAGCAAGCCCGTGCCCTTCGTCTGAGCGGTGAACGAGAGGCAATCCTGATGGATCTTCATCTCTTAACGAGCAAACCTTTCTTCTACGTGCTGAATGTGGATCAAGACGAATTGAAAGGGGAGGGGTCTTGTCTCAAGGCGATGGATGAATGGGCTAAAAGAAGACGGAAGCAAACTAATCGTTATCTGTGGTGATTTGGAATCGGAACTTTCTGACCTTCAGGAGGAGGAACGGGAAGAGTTTCGAAAAGAATTGGGTCTCGAGGG
>CAVOIK010000019.1:0-40785 GCA_963695895.1 uncultured delta proteobacterium | reverse complement strand
TTATTCCCTGAGGATTCTTGGGGGCCCGGTTTTATGAAATGGTACTATCTCGGAACGGGGAAGGGGGTTCTTCTTGACGCAGATGAAAAAATGCTCGTGAGTTTTGATCGAAGCTCAATGAGAGATCCGGGGTATATGCCCAAACGTGAGGATCCGGTCAGTTATGAGCTGCACTATTCCACAGAGGGGCCATACGCAATGAATCTTGTTTATGGCCATAGCTGGAGGTCGCATGGCTCGACCTAATAAAAAACTACCTTCTATTCTGATCATCCAGTGTATTCCACTCAAAGGGAGATGGCCTAGTGGAAGAGTATCCAGTCCCAAGCGTCCCGCAACTGGCCAACTGGAGTCCAAAAAACAAAAGGATTATCCACAAAAGGAATTTCATTTTATCCATTCAGATCACCCCCTTGACCTAATTCTAATCATTAGGTTCTTGGGATTCAAGGTTAAGCAGGACCCGATGGAGATCGGATTGGAGCACATGAGGAGAGGTGATTAACGAATGAGCGGGTACATCAAGTCATACAATTTCCGAACAGGGGAAAGCGTGAAGTGCACGAACTTGGACTCTTTAGTCCCAAATCAAAGTGTCATGATCACGGCTGCCAGAGCTAGCCATAGAATCAAACCAATCAGAGAGGCAAGCAGTATATCCATCGCCAAATTACGCGAATGGATATCACTGTCTCTAGTTACCCGTGTCGACTGTGAAATATTCCCTGCAGTCGAGTTTATCTCCTTCATTCTGTCCGAACCTCCTACGTCGTCATGGCAAGCATGCGCAAGAACTTCCATGGGACTTACCCTAGATGAAAAACGGAGGAGGGTAGATCTCTATCCCTCCCCCGCAGAGAAGGAGGGAAACTTAGGTTTTTCCCTTAAACTGTTAGATGCATGTGCTGTGCCAATACATATTTCACATGATTTAATTTGTATTGATAACAATGAACTTGAAAAGAATGACCGACCGATATTTTTTGCACCCTCCAAGCGTTTTTTGTAAGCACCGTGGTTCGGCGGTTTTAAGGCTTTCCATGAAAGAAATTCAGGTCACCCAAGAAGGCTTAAGGATGTGCCAGGCAAGGCTGCGGTGGGAGGGGCGGGTCAAATCTCTAGGGGCATCAAGATTCAGTATCGGCGCGCAGGGTCAGGGAAATTTTCGCAGTTTGGGAGTCCCAGGGTATAAAAAATGTCGAAAGTGGCAAGGGGCAGCATGAACTCGGAATATGACATTCCAGAGCATTTATCAACGAAATCCAAGCGATTGTGGGCCAGACGGGTTGGTTCTCGCGTTAAATCTGCGGACCGGTCCGAATCCCTCCGGAATGGTTTAGAGCTGCTAGATCGGGCCGATAGTTGCCAAGAAGTGATCACTCGTGAGGGTGTTTGGATCGTTTCTAAACGGAGCGGACTCTCGCATCCTCATCCTCTTTTGAAGGAAGAAATCCGTTGCCGAAGGCTGTTTCAGAAGATCATCCATCAACTGGGGCTGGACTGGGAATTTTTGGAAGATGGCATCGAATAGATTCGTTTGCGCGGGAAGGAGGGGGCAATTAAAATGAACAAAATACTTATCGCGGTCTGTCTAGATCTCTCGTCCTGAGCCGTCCTGTGAAGGACTTTGGAAAGAAAAATGATGGAGAAGTTACTTAATCCTCAAGAACTGGCAGAAATCCTTAAGGTTAGACCCGGAACCGTCTATTCGTGGATCTCCAGGGGCGTTGACATCCCCCATGTGAAGATCGCCGGGACGGTTCGCCTTAGAGAAGGGGCCGTGATGGGTTGGATTCTTAAGAAGGAACGGGAGAAGAAGAGAAAAAAGTTTGAGCTCTAAGGGAAACAGATAATGTTTGACAAGTACCCCGTAATGGTGTATAAGTGATGCAGACGTTAATTACGTTTGAGAGGGAGTTGATACACCATGAAGAGGACGAACATTTATATCACAGAGATTCAACAAAGGCGTTTTAAGGCGATTGCTAAACAGAAGGGGGTTAGGTCTTCTGAGTTAATTCGTAAAGCATTAGATGAATGGCTTGAAAAGTATGACGTCAAGAAGGGCAAATGACTTATATTCTGGGTCAATAGGGTTTGAAAGGACGGAATGGTCATGAAGAAAAGTTGTATTTTCGTGATTGCCGGCATTTGGATGTTAATTGTGGGATGCGGCGCCGGACAGAAGTCCTTGCTCCCATCAGTTGATGATACTTACAAAGAACCACTGTCTCCGGATTGGAAATTGTACTCCGAAACGGAGATTCCCGAAGGATGGATGTCAAAATCATATTATGATGCCCAAAGTATTCTTAAGACGAAAGAAGGTTATACAAGGGTTTGGGTCAAGATATACGATGAGAAGATTACAAGAGAACCTCCCGCAGATCACCCTACTTATACAAATCTAATAGAAATCAACTGTCCTATGAGAATAGCGCGGCACCTCCGAATAACAAGGCGTTATAAGAACGGACGCGTAGAAGAAGACAGTCGGATGAATTGGGGTTACATATCATCTGTGAGCGCACTCGAACCGCTACATAAAGCCATTTGCGGGTCATTGAACAAATAAGCATGGTATGGCGTTATGACAGCAAGCTCTAAGGGACGGTTGGTCAGTCTCGCAAATAAACTGCGGAACGAACTCGGTTTTCAACCCAATTATGATGATATCGAAGCCTCAACCATATTTATAGTAAGTCACATAGTAATCGATGCGATGAATGACGCTAACCATCAGCCAATTCCTAAACTACGTAAGCCCTCCGATGCAATAATAGGCATAATACTCTTATGTTTTATTGCTAACCCATTAAGTTTGTATCTTGAAGAAGAAGGAATTACAATCCCAACCAATGACATTATAGAGATAACTGCCCTGGCAATTGTTCAATTATATAATATTGATGTAAAAACCAAACTTGTTTCTGATGGATTTGAAGAATATAAAGGGATAATTGGGGCGGGCAGCAAGCTAGATAACGTTAGAGAATGTGTTGAGCAGGTTAATGAGCTCGTATACACTTATCTTATGTCGGGTGACGAGAAATGGATTCAGGCGTTTAGCAAAGTGTATATGATAATTATCAATGCCAAGGAAAATTAGTAAGCATAAGTGATTGGAAAATTCAGAAAAGAAAGGAGGTGAAACAGAATGGCAGTTTACAAGCGAGGAGATAATTGGTATGTCGATTTCACATTCAAAGATCAGAGAATTCGGGAGTCGATTGGACCGTCAAGGAAAGACGCAGAAAAGGTCATGGCGAAGAAGAAGACCGAGATCGTGGAGAACAAATATCTTGACATTCGGAAGGAACCAGACCCCGTAAACTTTCACGACTTCGCTAAAGAGTATCTTCAATGGGTCAAGACAAACAAGAAGCGGTCCTCCTACGAACGGGATGTTTACACAATGAGATTGTTGGATAAAGAATTTGAATCCAAGACCATCCAAGAAATCAAAACCTGGCAGATTGAGAAATTCAAATCCCGAAGGAAGGAATCATTGAAACCCGGTTCGGTCAATCGGGAGCTTGCGTTGCTCAAGCACACATTCACAAAGGCCGTTGAATGGGGAAAGGTCAAAGAGAATCCGACGAAGAAGGTCAAACTCTTGAAGGGCGTAACTAAACGGGTTAGATATTTGATGCCGCCGGAAGTTCAGACTCTTCTTGCAAATTGCGAGGACTTTCTGAAACCCATTGTCACGGTGGCGGTCCATACTGGCATGAGGAAGGGCGAAGTATTAGGTCTTAAGTGGGATTGAGTGGATTTTGAACAGGGGATCATCTCCATCTTTGACACAAAGAACCACGAAGGAAGAGACATCCCGATGGATGAGACCGCAAAAAGCACCCTGCAAGGAATAGAGAGAAAGGGAGAATTAATCTTCACCGGGGGAAAGGGCAAACCTGTTAACCCTACCGTGGTTCATTTCGCCTTTCGTGAAGCAGTAGAAAAATCGAATGCAGGATATTGAACATGTGAGAAAAGCTTTGCCATGAAGAAACTCCTCATCATTATTCCTATTCTTTTGGCGATTGGCGGGTACGTTTATTATCACTTCACGTTGGACGAAGACGTCAACAACCTGTATCTCAAAGTTTCTGGAAACATAGAGGCTACGGAAGTTGATGTTGGGTTCAAGATTGCCGGAAGGATCATGGACCTTGGAATCCAAGAAGGGGACTGGGTGGAGAGCGGAAAGGTTCTCGCCAGATTAGATGACGAAGATCTCCGTAACCGTCTCAGCGTCGCCCAGGCCACCCTACAGTCAGCACAGGCCAGATTGAACAAGTTGCTGGGTGGCTCACGGCCTGAAGAGATAAGAGAAGCAGAGGCGGTCGTCCAGCAAGCTCAGTATGACCTAGAAAATAAACAGAATGCCTTCGAGCGAATGAAGGCCCTCTATGAGAGACGTGTGATTCCAAAGGAACTCTTCGACAACGCCGAGGCGGGATTCAAGATCGCTACCGCGTCTCTGCAGAGGGCCAAAGAAAATTACGAGCTGGTCAAACAAGGCCCCAGAAAGGAAGATATCGAGGACGCGAAAGCCCAGGTTGAGCAGGCGCGTGCTTCCGCGAAGCTGACTGAGACCCAGCTCGGCTACACCGTTCTTTATTCCCCAATCTCAGGAGTTGTTCTCGTCAAGTCGGGCGAGATCGGGGAGGTCGTGAATCCCGGGACTCCCATCCTGACTCTGGCTGACATTGATCACGTTTGGTTGAAAGCCTATGTCGAGGAAACTGACCTCGGCAAAATCACATGGGGCCAGGAGGTCATTGTGACCACAGATCTTAACCCTCCCAAGGAATATATGGGAAAGATTTCTTTTATCTCTTCTCAAGCAGAGTTCACTCCGAAGAGCATTCAGACCGAGAAAGAGAGGGTGACGCTCGTCTACCGGATTAAGATCAACCTCTCAAACCCTGATCGAGAATTGAAACCCGGGATGCCGGCTGACGGGAGGATTACCTTGGGAAAAGCTAAGGGATTCGAGGGATCAAAGGGTCAAGCCAAGAAACCTTAGATCTCTTGGAAGGTACCCGATGAACGAAGAACTCTTATCCCCAGTTCCCTGAACATTAAAGTCCTATTCCCTCCGTAGAACGGTAGATCCCTGGAATCCTTAAATCCCAGAAAAATGTTATCCATTCAAACAACCCATCTGACCAAATCTTTTGGATTGCTTCAGGCCGTCCGTCGGTTGAATCTGGAAGTTACGTCCGGCGAGATCTTCGGCCTGGTGGGGCCGGATGGCTCTGGCAAGACCACCACCCTTCGGATGCTGTGTGGCATTCTCCCTCCAGACGAAGGGGAAGCGGTAGTGGCGGGGTACGATATTCATAGAGAGACTGAGAGAATCAAAGAGAAGGTGGGCTACCTTCCTCAACGGTTCGGATTGTATGGGGATTTAAGCGTCCTCGAAAATATCCATTTCTACGCGGACCTCTACCTCGTCCCGCGAAAGGGCAGGGGGGAGCGAATTGAACGTCTCCTCCAATTTGCGAATCTTGAACCCTTTGTGAAACGACGGGCTCAGGACCTGTCAGGTGGAATGAAGCAGAAACTGGGGCTCATCTGCGCCCTGATCCACACACCTGCGCTTCTTCTCCTGGACGAGCCAACCACGGGAGTAGATCCTGTCTCGAGAAGGGATTTCTGGATGATCCTCTATGACCTCCTCAAAGAGGGAGTCACCATCTTGTTTTCGACTTCTTACCTGGACGAGGCAGAGCGCTGCAGCCGTATTGGCCTCATGGATCAAGGTGAGCTTCTGATCTCTGAGACGCCCGCTGCGGTGAAAGCCCGCGTGAAAGGGATCGTTCTTGAGCTCCGAACAAACAGCAATCAGAGAGGAATCAAGATCCTGGAGGAGATGGGATCTTTCAGAAGCCTCGTCCTCTCGGGTGATCGAATCCATGTGCTTGCAGACGACGCCCAGGAAAGTGAAAGAATGATTCGGAGGGGACTCACATCTCACGGGATTGAGGTCCTTGATCTGATGACCGTAAAGCCCACTTTGGAAGATGCGTTTATTGCCACGGTTGAGGAAAAAAGAAAGCAGCGGTCGTCAATGGGCAATGAAAAATGAGAGTCACGTCCATCGCTCAAGTCCGCAGTGACCCTTTCAAGTCGCAGCGAACCCTTCAGCGTGTCAAGGGCTGCTTCCCATCCTGACTGAAGGTGACCTTACTGTGGATGCCACACGGTCACTTGAGAGCGTTGACTTACTAATGACTCAATGACTTCGAATGACCAATGACGAGGGCACCTGGGTCAACCGACAATGATCGTGGACAAGGAAAATTCCGCGCCGAAAGAGAGTGGCGTGAACTCTTATGCAGTTGAAGTAGAAGACCTGGTGAAGAAATTCGGAACCTTTGTGGCTGTCGATCACATCCAATTCCGGGTTGCGCGCGGGGAGATTTTTGGATTTCTGGGACCCAATGGTGCAGGAAAATCGACAACCATTCGCATGCTCTGTGGCCTCTTGATGCCCACCTCTGGCAAAGGGAAGGTGGCAGAGTTCGATCTCATGAGAGAACCCGAAAAAATCAAACAGATCATTGGCTACATGTCTCAGAAGTTTTCTCTTTACGAAGACCTGACGGTGACGGAGAACCTACGCTTTTTTGGAGGCATTTACGGTCTTTCTGGGCCCCGTCAGACAGAGAGAGAAGAAGAAGTTCTTGAGATCGCTGGACTCAGAGACCTCAGGGAGCGACTTACCCACACGCTGGCGGTGGGTTTGAAGCAACGCTCTGGCCTTAGGGTGTTCCATTCTCCACGAACCCTCGATCCTGTTCTTGGATGAGCCCACCTCTGGTGTAGACCCCGTTTCCCGGAGGAATTTCTGGAGCCTGATCCGTCACATGGGGGAGAAAGGTGTTACGGCTTTCGTGACGACCCACTACATGGATGAGGCCGAATACTGCGACCGACTGGCTCTGATCTACCGGGGCAGGATCATTGCCATGGGGACGCCTTCGGAACTGAAGACGGCGACTCTCAGCCAAGGCGTCCTGGAAGTTGAGTGTGAGCCATTGATGTTGAGCCTGGATCTCCTAAAGAAAGAGACCTGGATCTCGGAATCAGCCATCTTCGGAGACTCTCTCCATGTCATCGGACGAGAGGGTACGGACACCGAACGGGAGGTTGCGGTTCTTTTTCAGAAACACGGAATTCATCTGAAGAGAATGGGACGGATAAGGCCTTCCTTGGAAGACGTGTTCGTTTCACTCATCGAGAGGGAAGAAGAACGTTGAATTTCTCCCGCACCCGTGCCATCGTCCAGAAAGAATTCCTCCATATCTTTCGCGATCCGAGGAGTCTCGCTTTGGTGATCCTGATGCCCGCGATCCTCATGATCCTCTTTGGGTATGCGGTCACCCTCGATGTCAAGAAGGTTCCCATGGCTGTGCTCGACCGTGACCGAAGCCAGGAGAGTTCCTCTTTCGTCCATCGGTTCAGTGCTTCGCCTTATTTCTCTCTTCACGTCTTCGTTGAGAATGAGTCGCAGATGAGGAGGCTCATCGATGAGGGTAAGATCAAGATGGGGCTTGTCCTTCCCTGGGATTTCTCAGATCGGGTGAGGGGAGGGAAGAAAGCCTCTGTTCAGATCATCCTCGATGGAACGGATTCGAATACAGCCAACATCGTCCTGGGCTATGTCCAGTTCATTGCCCGTCAGTACACGCAGGAGAAGACGTTCCTGAAAGTGGAACAGATGGGACAGCGTCGCCCTGATCCTCCCATCGAAGGAAGACCGAGGGTTTGGTTCAACGAGGATCTTGAGTCCAAGAACTACTTCATCCCCGGACTGATTGCCGTGATTATGTCGATCGTCGGGATTCTCCTTACGGGTCAAGTGATCGTGCGGGAATGGGAGAGGGGAACCATGGAACTCCTCATCTCCACACCGGTCCGTAAGAGCGAGGTGATGATCGGAAAATTGTTCCCTTACTTTTTCCTTGGGCTTCTTGACCTGAGTCTCGCCGTTCTCATGGCGAGGTGGGTTTTCCAGGTCCCTTTCCGAGGAAGTCTCGTTCTCCTCTTTCTCCTTTCTTCGATCTATCTGGTCGCTGCCTTGGCTCTTGGGTTAACGATTTCCACTGTGGCCAGAACCCAGCTTCTGGCCAATCAGTTGGCCATGATTGTCGGATTTCTTCCGTCCTTTCTCCTGTCTGGATTCACATTCGCGATCCCCAATATGCCGACCTGGCTCCAGGTCATCACGTATGGGATTGCACCGCGCTACTATGTCACAATCCTTAAAGATCTTTTCCTTAAAGGAGTCGATGTCTCTTTTGTTTGGCAGGAAACGCTGGTACTCATTGGAATGGCGCTGGCGGGCATTGGCATCGCTACCCGGCTTTTCAGAAAGGAATTGAGATAGATGATCCTTAGCCGAATCCGTCGTGTCTTCGTGAAGGAATTCATCCAGGCTCTCCGGGATAAGCGGATGAGAGTAACCTTAATTGTCCCTCCTATCTTCCAGCTGATCATCTTTGGATATGCGGCCAACCTCGATGTGAAGCACATCCGAACGGCGGTTCGTGATCTCGATCAGAGCGTCGATTCGAGAGACTTGATCAGCCGGTTTCGTCAATCGAAGTATTTCGATATCCTTTTCTATCCACAACGTCAGCAGGACACTGAGCGTCTTATCCTGAATGGAGACGTCGTCCTGAGTCTGGAGATTCCGCCCGATTTTTCAAGAAAACTGAAAAAAGGAGATACGGCAACGGTTCAGATTCTTGTCGATGGAACGGAGTCAAACACTGCGATGATTGCCCTGGGATACGTGAGTAAGATCTTGGGTGATCATTCGACCTCGGTCATGATTCATCGCCTGAATCGAGAGGGAAGGATCGGGTTTGAGGAGGCAGGAGTAGAACTGGAACACCGGATATGGTTTAATCCCAACCTCGAGAGCCGACTTTTTTACGTTCCGGGAGTTATTGGGTCCATTGCCTTTCTCATCCCCGTGATTTTAACGGCTCAGGCCATCGTCCGAGAGAAGGAAATCGGGACACTCGAACAGATCATGGTGACTCCCATCCGGTCCTGGGAGCTTATGGTGGGGAAAACCCTTCCGTTTGCCTTGATCGGCCTCTTGGACGTCGTCATGATTGCTCTCATCGGCGTCTTCTGGTTTGAAGTCCCTCTCAGGGGAAATCCCCTTGTCCTTCTCTGCGGGGCGGTCCTTTTTCTTCTCAGTTCGGTGGCCATTGGTCTCTTCATCTCGACGATTTCGTCCACACAACAGCAAGCGCAGATTGCGACGTTCTTCTTCGCCATGCCAGCCTTCATCCTTTCGGGGTTTGCCTTCCCCATCGACACTATGCCGGAGTGGATTCAGCCCTTGACCTACACCATTCCGCTCCGGTATTTCCTCGTCATCATTCGCGGAGTCTTTCTAAAGGGGATTGGGTTAGAGATTCTCTGGCCCCAGATGGCCGCCCTTGCTGGGCTGGGCGGAGTGATGATCTTCTTGAGTTCCCTCCGATTCAGGAAGAGATTGAAATAGAGGGTCCAAGGGTTCCAGAGACAAGGGAAGGGATTCAAGGTACAGATGACAAGCCTGTTCATGGAAATCTTCGATAAACTCCTGAAGGCGTTTGGGCCGCGGCACTGGTGGCCCGGGGATACGCCTTTTGAGGTGATGGTGGGAGCCATTCTCACTCAGAACACCTCTTGGAAGAATGTGGAGAAAGCGATCGAGAAGCTCAAAGCAAGGAAGGTCTTGACGCCTGACGGAATTCATCGGCTCAAAACATCGGATCTCGCTTCGCTGGTTCGATCTTCGGGGTTCTACCGGATCAAAGCTGATCGATTGAAGTCCTTCGTGGACTTTCTGTTTGAAGAATTCGAAGGCAAGATCGAGAGAATGAAGAAAGAACCCTTTGAAGGATTGAGAAAGAGACTCCTGGAAGTGAAGGGGATCGGACAAGAGACCGCCGACAGTATCCTTCTCTACGCACTGCAAAAGCCGATGTTTGTCGTGGATGCATACACCCGACGTGTTCTTTCGAGGCATGGAATGATCTCAGACAGAGCTTCCTATGAAGAGGTCCAAAAGCTCTTCATGAGACATCTCCCCCCGGATGAAAAGCTGTT
Source organism: uncultured delta proteobacterium (assembly GCA_963695895.1). GTDB lineage: Bacteria > Desulfobacterota > BSN033 > BSN033 > UBA1163 > CAVOIK01. The sequence goes on along the minus strand of CAVOIK010000019.1, from coordinate 30,660 downwards.
CAACGAATACCATGCCCTCCTCGTCCACGTCGCGAAAAGCGCGTGCAAAAAGATACCCCAATGTGATATATGTCCTTTGAAAGGCGTAAGGCGTAAGAAAGGGAGGCGTAAGGAGCAAGGTGCAAGGTGTAAGGTGTAAAATATAACCCCTTGCTACTTACTCCTAACTCCTAGCGAGAAAAGATGGCTTACCGGGAAAGAGAAATTCGCAGTCTGATGGGGAAAGCGATCCACCGTTATGATTTGATCCAGGAGGGGGACCGTATCCTTGTCGCGGTGTCTGGGGGTAAGGACAGCTTGACCATGCTCACTCTCCTTCACGAGCGGGCTAAGCGAGTCCCGATTCGCTACGAATTGATCCCTGTTCACATTGACCTTGGTTTTCATTCGAGTCGATTGGAGGTGTTAAGGGACTTCTTTGAACAAAAATCCCTAACCTACCATATCGAAGAAACAGAAATCGGACAGTTGGCCCACAGTCCTGAGAATCGGGAAAATCCTTGCTTCCTCTGCGCCTGGGAGAGAAGAAAACGCATCTTCCACCTTGCCCATCGCTTCCACTGTCAGAAGATCGCCCTCGGACACCACAAGGATGACGTCATCGAAACTTTCCTTCTGAACATCTTGTATAGCGCAGAAATCAGCACCATGCTCCCTGTTCAGACTCTTTTCAAGGGGAAGATGACAATTATCCGACCGATGGTGCTCCTTGAGGAAAAGCAGATCGAAAGATTCGCTCAGGAAAAAGGGTTACCCGTTTCGCCCAGTGGCTGTCCGAGTTCCGGAAAGACAAAACGAAGAGAAGTGAAGGATTTGATCCAGAACCTCGAAAAAACAAACCCTCGGATCAAAGGAAACATCTTCCGATCGCTTTCCAATGTCAGGGTGGATTACACATGGTCGAGGTGGGGGAAACCGCCCCGTCAATCCTCTTGATTCACGGGCAAGTCGGCTGGATGCCCCGCCTTGCCTGTCCCGTCTTAACGGGATAGGTGAGAGCTTCCTTTGTCGAAGATATTTGTTAAAATAGATAATGAAGAATCCGTGTGGAGGGACTAAGAAATGTGTGAAGGAATGAGTCGGCGAAAATTCATGAGAGATTCGGTCATCGGAGGGGTAGCTTTAGGGATAGGGCTCGGGTGCACTCGGGCGGTCCAGACCAACTTAAAGTTTAGTACCTGGCACCCGCCTCTGAGCAGAGAGGTGAAAACGGTTTGGGAACCGATGCTCGAGGAAATGAAAAAGCGAAGCCAGGGAAAGATCACCAGCACCTTGTACGCCGGGGGAGCGTTGGGAAAGGGACCGGAGCACTACGATATCGCGGCCAAGGGCCTTTCAGATATGGGCTACTTCACAGCCACCTGGACACCCGGTCGGTTTCCCCTTTCGGATGTCCTTTCCCTTGCCGTGTGGGTGGATGGGAAGGATGTGGGTACGGACATCGGCAATGCAATGTATGAGAGAGTCCTCCACCGGGAATTTAAAGGGGTTAAGGTGATTGAGTTGAATGGCTGCATTCAGTCATTTCTCTGGACAAAAAAACCGGTTCACTCTCTTGCGGATATCAAAGGCCTCAAGATTCGGAGTCCGGGGGGACACCAGACCCATTACATTAAGGCCTTGGGCGCGGAGCCAGTGTTTATACCCCTTGGCGATGTGTATATGGCCATCGAGACAGGCACGGTGGATGGCTTAGTGACCTGTCCCCCGTTGGTCCTCGCTTACAAACTTTACGAGGTAGCCAAATACGGGGTGGTCAGCACTTTTGGATGCGTGACTGAAGGCGTGGTGATGTATGAGAAGACATGGGAGAAGTTGCCGGAAGATCAAAAACGCATTATCGAAGCCGTGGGTCGAAATCCGTTCCAAACCACAGGAGGCCTCACACGAGAAGACTATAAGGTGATGATGAAAGAGATTGTTGAGAAAGGAGTGAAGTTGCACACGCCGCCTTCGGATGAAGCGGAGCGTTGGTTTGATCAGTTCAGAGAGGTTACTCGCAAGTGGGTAGCTGACCTTGAGGCAAAAGGGCTCCCGGGGAAAGAGGTTGTGAAGGCTTACAACGAAGAGTGTGAGAAGAGGGGGGCCCGGTGCGTTGCCTTCCCACCGGAGTGGAAATAAAGCAACCGGGAAGGATGAAAAAGATGGCACGGTTGGACGCCTTGAGAGAAAAGCTACAGAAGATTAATCGCTGGGTTGCTGGAGTGGGAGCCTGTTTTTTGATCCCGTTAATGCTCATCACGTCTGCTGATGTCGTTGGGAGAGATGTCTTCAACCATCCCATCCCTGGGGCCATCGAATTGTCGCAGTATCTGCTGGCCGTCTCCATTCTCCTCGGACTTGCCTACACCCAGCAAACAAAAGGACATGTGGGAGTCTCAATGCTCATCTCGCGACTTTCTGCCAGGGCGCAGCTCATGGTGAGTCTCTTCGGGACTTTGCTGGGGCTCTTCCTTTTTGTCCTATTGGCCTGGCAGGGTCTGGTCGTCGGCCTTGAGGAAAAGACAGTCTCAGACATGCTGAGGGTTCCCCAATATCCATTCAGACTCCTCGTTGCCGTGGCTGCATTTCTCACGTTTCTAGAACTGCTCGTTGATCTGGGAAGTTCCATTCAAAAGCTTGGGCGAACGGAGTCCTAATGGATCCTGTCACGGTTGGCATTCTCGGTTCCTTGCTGCTTTTTGTGTTCCTGCTCATGGGAATTCCCATTGCCTTCTCGCTCATGCTGGTGGGGTTTCTGGGAGCGGCCTGCCTTGCCTCGATCGACGCAGCTCTTCCCATGGTTGCGAGGACTGTCTATGAAACTGCCTCCCATTATCCGTATACCATTATTCCTCTCTTCATTGTCATGGGCGCCTATGCAGAGATTTCAGGAATCAGTAGTGATCTTTATGACACATTTGATAAATGGTTGCGACGATTCCCGGGAGGCCTCGGAATGGCGACAATTGCGTCCATCGCCGGGTTTTCTGCCATTTCAGGTTCGTCGGTGGCATCCGCGGCGGCCTTCGGGAAAGTGGCTTATCCTGAGATGAGACGATTCAACTACTCCCGAAGGCTGGCTGCCGGGACAGTGGCCGCAGGGGCCACCATTGACTTTCTCATCCCGCCGAGTCTTGGGTTCGTGATCTTCGGCATGCTCACAGAACAGTCGATCGGAAAACTCCTGGTCTCAGGGATCATTCCTGGCCTCATTCTTGCCGGGGCCTTTATGGTGATTCTGTATGTTTGGGTGAAGTTCAATCCCAATTCGGCGCTGAGCAGTCCCGAAGAGGTTTCATGGAAGGTGAAGGTCGCTGCCCTCAGGGGAATCTGGGAGACTCTTGTGATCTTCTTGCTCGTGATCGGTGGGATTTATACGGGAGTCCTCACGCCCACGGAGGCAGCAGGCGTTGGGGCAACGTTGCTTTTCATCATCACCGCTGCGAAGAAGAAACTCACAACGAAGGTCCTGCTTGCTTCTCTTTATGAATCGATCCGTGTTTCCGTGATGGTTCTCTTTTTGGTGGCCGGTGCGAATGTGTTCAGTTATTTCTTGGCCCTCTCCACGATCCCAATGAAAATGTCCGTGTGGATCGGGGTCCTCCCGGTCTCGAAATATGTCATCCTAGCGATTATTGTTTCCATTTATCTTGTGCTGGGGTGTTTTCTTGACGCCATCTCCATGATGATTCTTACGCTCCCGGTCATCTTTCCGGTGGTCGTGAAGCTGGGCTTTGATCCGATTTGGTTTGGGGTCGTCTGCGTGCTCATGATGGGAGCGGGATTGATTACGCCACCCATGGGTCTTTGTGTCTTCACGGTCGCTGGTATCGCTAAAGACGCATCCCTTGAGGAGGTCTTTCAGGGGGCATTGCCGTTTCTTATCGCAATTCTCTTTGTGACTTTTCTCATTACGGTGTTTCCCCAACTCGCCCTTGTTTTGCCTGGAATGATGGGACGGTAGGAGAAAACCCGATTTCTTTGCGCCTTAGGGGTGAAAATGTAGTTTGGAGAAGAATGAGAGGAAGGATAGATATCGCCCCCAAAGCGATCATTGATGGAGCAAAAGAAAAAGTTGATAGATCACAACGGCCAGATAGATGGAGCTAAGAACAATGATGGCGCCTCTGGTCCATTTGAATGTGCTGTGGAGACACAGAAGCACGAGGCAAAAGGAGACGACGCCAAATTTCCAGATCCAGAACTTCTCGCCATGAAGGTCAATCACCGCGCGAACGACAGGGTTCACCTCGACTCCTTTCGAATCCAGAATCATCATGGTGAAGAGAGAGTCGAGAATATTGAGACCCACAACGAGAACCAGAAGGATGAGCAGAGCCGAACTGTACCGGTCCACGTAGCCCCCTTGTTTTTGGTCTGTCTTTCTCCGGATGGTTTTCCTTTTCCCCAGAAAAGTGTAACGACTGACTAGAGGGGTCGGTTTTTGCCTGCGATCGTATGATGTCCTTTTTTCTTCCATGGTTCCCAGAGAACGGCACGCTATAGATCAAAAAATTAAGCTGAATTTTAAAACAAATCGTCTCCAAATTCCAAGTCCAGGGAAACAACCAGATAGAAGCTCTCCGCCCTGCCTACCGCAGGCAGGCATGGGGCGAGGCTTCCGGGTATTGTAGATAGGATTACAAGGTCGGCTTTCCTCTCCGCCCCTGCCTACCGGCAGGAAGGCGGGGCATCCAGCCGACTTGCCCGTGAACTGAAAAGTCTCGTTCAGAATGCCTGGGACGGGAAGGCCTCCTAACATTTATTTATAGGCCGTGCAGAGGGGTCGTAAACACTGCAATGATTGCAGATGAAGTGACAATTATTGTTTTTTCAGGGGTTTACGTTTTGGGAAAGTAAATTTTCTGGGAAGAATTATCTGATTAATTTTAATAGGTTATCAGTCGCCATACGGAACCGAAGGGGATTGGCAAGGAACTTGCTAAAATGGGTGTAATTCTCAAGATCTAACAACTTCTTTCTGAACCGAGGCGTCTATGACTTTTGAAGAATGGGTGAGTGCGACATCAAAAGGAAGTCCTCTCCGAGAAGATGAAACCGTGGAATTTTCCGGTCAGCCAGAGGTCAATCTCTACGAAGACTTGGAGGAAGAAGAAATCTGAATCCCCTCAAGGGGGGTAGGATGGGATCCTTCCCTTTTGACAAACCTTCCGCTTGTTTTTATCTCCCCCAAAACTTACCCTTAAAGGAATGACCTTCTCTTTCGCAAGTATCCCATTCCAGAATATCAGTAGATTTCGATACCTGTTCGTTACGGGTAGCCTTCGGTCCTTGCCCAGGGCGCGGTGAGTAATCTTGACTCCGGGCGGACTCTGGCGCCGCTTATATTCGTTCCGGTCAACCCTCTGGATAATCTCTCTGATCATTTTCTCCTTGAAACCCATCTTCGCAATTTCTTCAACCCCTTTATCTTCCTCCACATAGGCCTGGAGAATCGGATCGAGGGTGGGGTAGGGGGGAAGCGAATCTTCATCCTTTTGATTAGGTCTCAACTCGGCAGAGGGAGCTCTCTTGAAACTGTTGAGCGGAATGACCGGTTTCCGGTCGCGTTTGTTTCTGTACTCGGCCAGTTGGTAAACGAGGGTTTTTGGAACATCCTTCAAAACTGCAAACCCTCCAGCCATATCTCCGTACAGCGTGCAATACCCCACACTCATCTCGCTTTTGTTGCCGGTCGTGAGAACGAGCCATCCGAATTTATTGGAGAGGGCCATTAAGATGTTGCCACGAATCCGGGCCTGAACATTCTCCTCTGTCACGTCAGGCTTCATCCTTTTGAAATGGGGAGAGAGGGTCTTCAGATAGGACTGAAAGACCTCCGTAATGGGAATGACGAGGAAGCGAATGCCGAGATGTTTTGCTAACTGCTGAGCATCCTCAAGGGATTCTTTCGACGAATACTGGGAAGGCATGGCCACGCCGACAACCCCTTCTTCTCCCAAGGCGTCAACGGCAACGACAGCGGTCAAGGCTGAATCGATGCCTCCACTCAATCCAAGAAGGACCTTTTTGAAGCCGTTCTTTCGGATGTAGTCCCTTGTGGCGAGGACCAAGGCGGAATAGATCTCAGGAAGCCGATCCAGTGGCTTGTTCTCCCTCCGTGAGAGTGGAGGTTTTTTAGGCTGCTGAGACACAGGTTCGGGGAGGTCGATTCTCTTAAGTGTTTCCTCCTCGTGGTTTCCTCTTTCTCTTCTGATTCGAGGGTCGTGGAGTCTCATGCGGAAGACGGCCTCCATGTCGAGATCTGCGAGGACCAGGTCCTCTTCAAACTGTTTTCCTCGAATGATCAATTCTCCGCTTTGATCGAAGAGGAGACTCCCGCCATCGAAGACGAGTTCATCCTGTCCTCCCACAAGATTGCAGAAGGCGACGATGGCTGCATTATCTGAAGCCCGGGTGGCAATCATCTTCTCCCGTAAGGCGGCTTTTCCCGCATGGTAAGGCGAGGCCGAGATATTGATGATGAGTTCCGCACCTCCCTGAAGGGCCTGGGTTCGAACAGGGTCTCCAGGGTACCAGAGGTCTTCACAGATGCTAATGCCAATGGGGGTAGATCGAAGAGTGAAGATGAAGTTTTCTTTTCCGGGTTGAAAGTACCGATCCTCATCAAAAACGCCGTAGTTGGGGAGAAAGGACTTGCAATAGACGTCCACCAGTTTCCCATTGTGCAGGAGCGCTGCTGCGTTGAAGAGATCCTTTCTCTTTTCCACAAATCCAACAACGGCAGTGAGTGAGGAGGTGGCCCGAGCGATCTTTCTTGTGGCCTTAAGGTTCGCCTCGATAAACTTGGGCATGAGAAGGAGATCTTCCGGTGGATATCCTGTGACAGCCATCTCCGGGAAGACCAGGAGGTCTGCAGCCATCCGTTTCCCCTTCTCAATAGACTCAAGGATTTTTCTTGTGTTGCCCTCAATGTCACCCACCGTGGTGTTGATCTGGCAGAGCCCAATCCTCAACGTCCGCATGTCTTCCCCCTCGCTAAAGTCTCCCTCTCTTGGTTTCCTATCATAAATGAAAACCTATCGTTTCCAGACCTCCGTTATCCTACCATCTTTTCCGTCACGAGGATGGCTTCGGCGATCTCACGCATCGTCTTACGGCTGTCCATGCTTGCTTTCCGAATTCGCTTGAAGGCTTCGTCCTCGCTGAGCCCCTGGCGCTTCATCAGGACCCCTTTGGCCTTTTCCACCAGCTTCCGTGACTCCAGCTCTTCTTGGATAACTTTTGTCTTGACCATCAGTTCGGTGTTTTCGATGCAGATGGCAGCCTGGTTGGCGACGGCAGTGAGAACGGCTCGTTCTGTCTCTGTGAATTCATGCAGATAGGACGTGTAGCAATTGATGACTCCGATGACTTTGTCTTTAACGGTCAGGGGGACGCTGAGCATGGACACGAGCCCCTCTTTCCGGGCCAATTCCTTTTCCTTAAAGCGGGGCTCCTCGAGGACATTCAGAATGGCAAGCGGTTTCTTTTGCTGAGCGACAAATCCTACGACGCCTTCTCCGAGTTTCAAACTTCTTTCCTTCAAATACTCCTCACTCATGGTCTGGGTGGCTCGGATCTTCAAGGCCCTTTCCCTTTCATCAAGGATCCAGAGGGAACAGATCTTCGAACCCATCACGTTGGCGGTGACCGTGACGATCAACCGAAGAATGTCATCGAGATACTGATCCGAAGAGATCGCTTGGCTGATCTCTGACAGTGCCGCAATCAGTCTCTTGTAAGGGACCTTCTTATACAGGGATGAAGAGCTCTCTTTAACCATCTGTGGCAGTTAATTTACATGAAGGATGAAAGGTTGTCAATGACGAAGATGGGCAAGCCTTGAATCGGGAATCGGATCGGGGTTGACCGAAACAGGGGATTATGCTACATGTTAAAATTGTTTAGAAAATCCAATCGGTTTTGTCTGACGTGCAGATGTCTCCGAGATACCGCGTCCGAATTCCTTATGACCCCTGAAGAGTCGAAGAAACACAGATACTGCCGATTCTGTGATGACCCTCTGGCGATGGGTAAACTCGTCATCGGTTGAAGAGGCGAGCGATGGATCAGAATAAACAATGGTGGATTGAGAAGCGGTGTGAGAAGGCGGCCGAGAGGCTGAAATCACACGAGTTTGATGCGATCTACGTTCGGACCAAAGAAGAGGCGGTAAGAGAAATCCTGAAATACGTCACCCCTGCCACCCAGGTGGGAGTGGGCGGGTCAGTGACGATCCGACAATTAGGAATTCTGGAACCATTGAGGGCGCAAGGAAACACCGTTCTTGATCATTGGATTCCCGGACTTTCTAATGAGCAGTCGATCGAAATTCGTAAGTCTCAGATGACGTCGGACCTTTTTCTGAGCAGCAGCAACGCCATCACGATGCACGGTGAGTTGGTGAATATCGACGGCGTGGGCAACAGAGTCAACGCAATCAGTTTTGGTCCCAAGAAAGTGATTATTGTAGCAAGTTACAATAAACTCGTTGAGAATGTGGAAGATGCCATCAAACGAGTCAGGAATGTTGCTAGTCCGGCTAATTCTAAACGCTTAAACATGGATGTCCCCTGCGGAAAAGTGGGGGTTTGTACTGATTGTCACTCTCCGGATCGGGCTTGCCGGGTGATAGTGATCCTTGAACGAAGGCCCATGTTGTCAGACATTCTCGTCATCTTGCTGGGAGAGGAACTGGGATATTAGAAGAAGCGTAGCGCCTGCCTGCCGGCAGGCAGGCATAGGGCATAGCATTCTTATCAGGAAATTTGACGCCAACCGCCATGCGCTTTGCGCCGAACGGTTTAGATCCATGAAAAAGGAGGAACTATGGGAAAGATCAGAAGAGCGGTCATTAGTGTTTCAAACAAATCAGGAGTAGTGTCATTTGCAAAAGAATTGGCCAACATGGGGGTCGAGATACTCTCAACGGGTGGTACCGCCAAGGCATTGAGAGAACAGGGCGTTTCTGTTCTCGACATTTCAGAATACACCGGATTTCCTGAGATGCTGGACGGACGGGTTAAGACCTTGCACCCCAAAGTGCATGGAGGAATCCTGGGCCAACGATCGAAGCCAGAGCATGTGAAGAAGATGGAGGAGCATGGAATTCACCCCATCGACCTCGTGGCCGTGAACCTTTACCCTTTTGAGGCGACTATCGCGAAGGAAGAGTGCACCCTGGAAGATGCTATAGAAAACATCGATATTGGCGGCCCTACGATGATCCGTGCAGCCGCGAAGAATTATCCGGATGTGACCGTGATCGTGGACCCCGAGGACTACGCGGTTGTTCTTTCCGAACTCAAACAGAAAGGGGAAGTCTCTGCTGAAACCAACTTCCGGTTGGCCAAGAAGGTCTATCAACATACTGCGCGATACGATGCTGCCATCTCGAATTACCTCGGTCAGATCGAGGGAGGGAAAAAGACGGACAAATTTCCAGAGACCTTCACTTTTCAGGTGAAAAAGGCCCAGGAACTGCGATACGGGGAAAACCCCCACCAGAAAGCGGCCTTTTATCGAGAGTACCTAAGTTCAGAGCCTTCTGTTTCAAACGCTGTCCAGCTTCAGGGAAAGGAACTGTCTTACAACAATATCTTGGATACGGATTCTGCCTTCGAAACCGTCAAGGAGTTCAAAGAACCGGCAGTAGTCATCATCAAACACAACAACCCCTGTGGCGCGGCGATCTCGAATACCGCTCTGGCAGATGCTTACAGGAAGGCAAAGGAGTGTGATCCCGTCTCCGCCTTCGGAGGAGTAGTCGGTTTCAATCGGACCGTGGATGAGGAAACCGCGAAAGAGATGGCCCAGATTTTCCTCGAAGTGATCATTGCCCCGGGGTATGATAAGAAGGCCCTGGAGATTTTGAAGGCGAAAAAGGATCTTCGTATCCTTCAGGCGCCACCCCTTTCGACGGCTTATCTTGCAGAAGGGCTGGAGCTGAGAAAAGTGGTGGGTGGGCTGCTGCTCCAGACGAGGGATCTCGGCCGGGTACCCATGGATCAGTGGAAGGTGGTTACAAAGAGAAAACCGACTGAACAGGAGAAGAAGGGCATGGCCTTCGGCTGGCTCGTGGCGAAGCATGTCAAATCGAATGCCATCATTCTCGTGAGGGAAGATCGAACGATTGGGATTGGGGCAGGACAGATGAGCCGCGTCGATTCAACTCGGATTGCGGTAATGAAGGCTCAGTCCCCGACGAAGGGAACCGTACTTGCTTCGGATGCCATGTTTCCCTTCAGAGATGGTGTAGATGCAGGCGCAGAAGCAGGAGCTGTTGCTGTCATTCAACCGGGTGGCTCCATTCGAGACGATGAGGTCATTGCTGCTGCGGACGAGCACAACATCGCCATGGTCTTCACGGGCATGAGGCATTTCAGACATTAATTCCGTGAGGCGTAAGGGGCGAGGTGTAAATAGGGATTAAGAAACAAAGACGCCTTGGGGAAATTGACACCTTACGACTTTTCACGGGCAAGTTGGCCGGATGCCCCGCCTGCCTGCCTGTTAGGCAGGGGCGGGGAGGAAGGCCGACCTTCTAATTAATAATGTATACATTTCCCGGAAGCTCCGCGCTGTGCGCGGGAGCTTCACTTGTGAGGTTTACATGAAAGTACTGGTCGTTGGGGGTGGGGGCAGGGAACATGCGCTGGTGTGGAAGATTGCCCAGAGCCCGAAGGTATCGAAAGTTTTTTGTGCTCCCGGAAATGCAGGGATTTCCCAGCTAGCCACGCTGGTCCCTATCAAGGTCAATGATCTCGAAGGGCTTCTCAGCTTCGCCCTCAAAGAGAAGGTTGACCTTACCGTGGTTGGACCGGAGGATCCCCTCACCCGAGGGATTGTCGATCTCTTTGAATCTAAGGGGCTTCGCATTTTTGGACCCAACCGAAAGGCTGCAGAGATTGAAGGGAGCAAGGCCTTTGCTAAGGAGATGATGAAGAAGTACGGAATCCCAACGGCATCGTTCAAAACATTCAAAGGGCGGGCGGAGGCGGTGACCCACGTTCAAAGCCAGAAACTCCCGATCGTGGTGAAAGCCGATGGTCTCGCGGCAGGGAAGGGCGTCATCGTCTGCAAGACCTTGGAGGAGGCCGTCCGTGCGGTTGATCAAATCATGGTGGAGAAGGTATTTGGAGATGCGGGTAACCAAGTGATCATTGAGGAATGTCTTGTAGGTGAAGAGGCCTCCTTCATCGCCTTTACCGATGGAAAGACGATAATCCCCACTGCGTCTTCTCAAGACCACAAGGCTGTTTTCGATGGAGACGAAGGACCCAACACGGGCGGCATGGGGGCTTATTCTCCGGCTCCTGTGGTGACACCAAAGGTTCACGAAAAAACCATGAACGAGATCTTGAGACCGATGATTGACGGGATGGCAAAAGAAGGAAGACCTTACAAAGGTGCCCTTTATGCAGGTGTCATGGTATCAGAGGGGCAACCGAAAGCACTGGAATTCAATGCTCGCTTTGGAGATCCAGAAACCCAACCCGTGCTCATGCGGATGAAGAGTGATATTGTTCCAGTCCTGGAAGCCTGCTGCCATGGCAAACTCGCGGAGCAGAGCATTGAGTGGGACAAAAGAGCCTCGGTTTGCGTCGTGATGGCTTCAGGGGGGTACCCAGGAGACTATGAGAAAGGAAAGGCGATCCAGGGCCTGGAGGACGTTTCTCGAATGAAGGACGTTTATGTTTTTCAGGCTGCGACAGCCATGGATCAGAACAGAATCGTCACGAATGGAGGTCGCGTTTTGGGGGTAACGGGCTTGGGGGAGGATATTCCTAAGGCGATCGAGAAAACCTATCAAGCGGTCAGAAAGATTTCGTGGGAAGGAGTTCATTACCGGAACGATATTGGCCAGAAGGCTCTAAGTAAGAAGGCTTGAGGTTGGAGGTTAGAGGGTTTAACATTCAAAAATACGACGAGGGAGAGAACGAAGGATGTACAAGATTGGAGTGGTTCCAGGGGATGGGACAGGTCCCGAGGTGGTGGCTGAAGGCCTGAAGGTGCTGAAGGCAGCGTCAGAGAAATATGGGTTCAAGTACGACTTGATCCATTATGATCTGGGAGGGGAGCGGTATTTGAAAACAAAAGAAACCCTTCCTGACTCTGTCTTGGAAGAGTTGAGGCGAATGGACGCAATCTATCTCGGCGCGATTGGCCATCCAGAGGTGAAACCTGGAATTCTCGAGAAGGCAATCCTGTTGCGGATCCGGTTTGAGTTGGATCAGTATATCAATCTCAGACCGATCAAACTTTACCCTGGAGTGGAAACGCCTCTTAAAGATAAGCGACCCGAGGATATTGATTTCGTCGTCGTCAGAGAAAACACGGAAGGAGCCTACACGGGGGCAGGGGGTTTTCTCAAGAGGGGGACACTCGACGAGGTTGCCATTCAGGAAGCCATCCACACGAGAAAAGGCGCGGAGCGGTGTATCCGCTTTGCCTTTGATTACTGCAAGAAAAGAAACAAGAAGAACAAAGTGACCCTCTGTGGGAAAACGAATGTTCTCACCTACGCCTTTGACCTGTGGGAGAGGACGTTCTATCTGGTGGCGAAAGAGTATTCGGGAATCGGGACGGACTACGCCCATGTGGATGCCACGTGTATGTGGATGGTGAAAAATCCAGAGTGGTTTGACGTGATCGTGACAGACAACATGTTTGGCGACATCATTACCGATCTCGGGGCCATGATTCAGGGAGGGATGGGGATTGCCGCAGGGGGAAACATCAACCCTGAAGGAGTTTCCATGTTCGAGCCGATCGGTGGATCTGCTCCCAAGTATACGGGAAAAGGGGTCGTGAGCCCCCTGGCAGCGATTGCTGCGAGCCAGATGATGCTCGATCATGTTGGGGAAGAGAAAGCTGCACAGGGCATTGAAGACGCCGTGATGAAAGTCGTTTCTCGTGATGTGAGAAACCTGAGTGCCGGGAAGATGGGCTATTCGACGTCTCAAGTCGGCGATTTGGTGGTCAAATATCTCCTGGGGAAATGAATGAAATAAAGTTGTGAGTTCGGAGTTCGAAGATCGGAGTATCAAAAAAGATCAGCCCAGGCTTCGAACCGACGGAGGAGGAGAACAAATGGATTGGGGCATGAAGAACCGTCTGGCGCAAGTGATTAAGGAGGATGATCACTGCCTCTTTCTACCTATTGATCATGGGTATTTTCAAGGGCCGACTCGGAAACTCGAGAAACCAGGAGAGACCATCCGTCCTTTGCTCCCTTACTGTGACGCCCTTTTCGTGACTCGGGGAGTGCTCCGTTCTGCGATTGAACCCGAAAAGACGAAACCCATCATCTTAAGAGTTTCTGGCGGAACGAGTATTATTGGGAAAGACCTCTCGAACGAAGGAATTACAACCTCCATGGAAGAAGCGATCCGATTGAACGTGGCTGCTGTCGGCATCTCGATTTTTGTGGGAAGCGAATTCGAGAGGGACTCGCTTTTAAACCTCTCTAAGCTTGTAGACGAGGGAGAGAAGTATGGCATTCCTGTGATGGCTGTAACTGCTGTTGGGAAGGAGCTGGAGAAACGGGACGCCCGATACTTGGGGCTGAGCTGCCGGATTGGCGCAGAGCTGGGAGCTCGGATTGTGAAGACCTATTGGTGTGAAAACTTTGATAAGGTGGTCCACGGATGTCCCGTTCCAGTGGTGATGGCCGGGGGACCCAAGACGGAAACAGAACGCGAGGTCTTCGAATTTGTCCACGATGGAATGGAAAAGGGAGCGATCGGTGTCAATCTGGGAAGGAATATCTGGCAGAATGATCATCCCGTTGCGATGATCAAGGCCCTGCGGGCGATCATCCATGAAAAGGCGAGTGTAAAGGAGGCAAACGAGATTTTTGAACAAGTGAAGAGGGTAAAACAGTCATAGACTGGTCATGTGTCTCTTCAAGGAGCATTCTCTTTGTATCCTATATTAATGCGGCTTTGTTCCGGTTGAAAACGGGGTAAGGTCGCTCATGTCTCTAGCGCGGTTGTGGCAATAAATCGATTCTCAAAAAAAGTGCTCTCGTTTAGATTGAAACAACCTATCTGCTCATCAAAGTCTACCGGACGAACGAAAAAGTGGTATAATGGGGTTAAGCTTGAGGGGGAGGGTTATGCTTCACCTTGACACCTGGCCCTCGGCCGTATATTGTTAAGAATATAGGGATAATTCAATAGGGTTTAGAAAAAGATGGTAAAAGGGCATGTTTTTTGCTTACGAATAGTCGAGAACCTATGAGGGGGAGGATCTGATCCCCTCGCGTTTTTGAATGACTGAAAGGAGGTGTTGTTATGGCAACAGAAGAGCATGGAGGGTTCTTTAGGGGATTTTTGGTCGGGACGTTAATGGGTGCTCTGGCGGGGGTGCTGTTTGCTCCCAAGTCCGGAAAGGAACTGAGAGAAGAACTGAGAGAGAAAGGGGATCAGGCCTTTGGAGAAGCAAAACACTTCTACGGTGAAGCTCGAGAGAAATCGAGAGCCATTCTGGAGGATGCTTCGCATCGGGCAGAGGAACTGAGGCACGAAGCGAACCGGCAGATTTCAGAGGCGCGCCTCAAGGCGAAGGAAATTCTAAAGGGAGCGGAAGAAAAGGCCGGTGGGCTCGTCGAAGAGGTAAAGTCTGAGGCGAAGAAAGTGAAGGGGGCCATGGAGGCCGGAGTTGATGCGGCTCGCCATGAATTCTCGAAAAGGGAGAAATCTTAAGCGGAAGGGAGATTGCCATTCATGGAACTGACCATGACGATCAGTGTCGCAGTGATTGCCGCCATTATGGTGGTCGGCGTTCTATGTCTCATTCCAGTTCTCTCTCAGATTCGACGGACGGCCCAGCAAGTCGAGAAAACGCTGGAGACCGTGCGGATGCAGATTGTTCCTGTGAGTCATGACGTGACCATCATCTCTCAGGAGGTGAACGGGATTATCCGGTCCATGCATCGGCAGGTGGACAAGATCGAAGACGGCGTGACCACGGTCCGTGATGGGGCTGAGCGGCTGCGAGAGTTCGAAGAGGATATGGTCCAGCGAATCGAGGAGCCGTTGATGGAAATGGCAACGCTCCTGAGTGCGGTGACCCGTGGCGTGGACACCTTTGTCCGCCTTCTCTGGCGCTAAGGAAGAGATCGAGAACAGGGGGCTGGTTGTTTCCCTGGAATCTTTTTTACGGACTTTATTTAGGCAGAGCGTCGGACGATCGTTATTCCTTCTGAGGTGTATCGGGGCGAATTGGAGCTTTCTCTCCGGTGGGCCTTCGTGACGTGAGAGAGTTCCCTTTGCACCTGGAGACCTAAGAACAAAGGGTTGAGGAAACACCTCAACCCTTTGTTCTTGGAAGCGGTACAACCACGCTCTTAGGTTAGGAACAACGAACGAGAAAAATGGGTTTGGGTGAGTGGCGGAGGACTTTTTCTGCCACGCTGCCAATAAGCCAACGCCCGACTCCGCTTCGACCGTGGGTGGACATGGCGACAATATCGATGTCCTTCATGGCTGCGTGGTCCAGTATCTCCTCTGCGTCATTGCCATAGCGGACATGCGTATCGACAGTCAACCCCTTGGCTTTGAGGCGTTTCTCTATTTTGGCGAGATAATCCTCTGCTTCCCGAACCACCTTCACCTCGGCTTCGGTGGGATCAACCCCTGGGAACGTATGGGCGAGGGCCACGCGCAAGAGAGCGATGCTCGCCTTTAGATCTTTGCCCAGCTTTTCCACTGCAGGAAGAACATTCTCTGCACACTCCGAACCGTCTAAGGGAACCAAGATCCGCTTCATTCTCTCCATGTTATTCATTCCTCCTTTCTATGCCTTCTGGCAGCTTGCTGAAAAACGACCATCTGCGGCGTTTCCCCTGAAGTACGCCTCTGGCCGGCTCACCAACTCGCCGGCGTGGCAAGTAGTCGCTCCTTACTCGTCGCGACGCCACTCTCAGGATTTCGGAGGCTCCCGTAAACGGGATTTCGCAAAACTCAACTTGCATCTGCCTGCCTGCGCGAAGCCGCTTCGGCGAAGGCAGGGTCCTTTTTGAGCAACCTGCGAAAGATGATTTTTTCAGCAGCCTGCAAAATCATTATACTCTAAAATTTGAGGCACGATCAACAAAAAAGTAAAAAAAATTGCAACACCTCAGAAGGTGAAAGAATCAAAGTCCCCACAAAAACAAGTCCAGGCCCGCAAGGATTGTTCTCTTGGAGAACTTTGGAGCCGAACCTTTCACAGCCACGCTCCGGTGACCCAATGGCAGTAAATTCGAGTGGTTACTCCCACGAATGGCAATCCAACCTGTGACGCCCGGCGTTCCAAAGTTCCGGAAAGAGAGCCATCCTGAAAGGGCCAAGGACAATGGAGACCAATCTTTTACACCTTCTGTGGGATTACAAAAAACTGCGGATGGGCAACATTGAATTGTTGTTGACCCGATCCAGGCAACTTTAGTAAACTTCATACAGTAGCTTAACGGAAAGGAGACCGGTCAAATGAAAGCCGCAGTTCTGAGCAGCTTCGGTCCGATGGAAACGGAACCACTCCAAATAGTCGATTGGCCCCATCCGCTTCCAGGTCCCAGGGAAATCGTCGTCAAGGTTTCGGTCTGTGGAATTTGCCACACGGAACTGGATGAGATTGAGGGTCGGATTGCACCGATCCTTCCCATTGTCCCCGGCCATCAGATTGTGGGAAGAGTGAATCGATTAGGTTCAAAAGTCAGCAAATTCAAGCTGGGTGATCGTGTAGGGATTGGGTGGATCAACTCGGCTTGCGGAAAGTGTGAGTTTTGTCGAGAGGGGAATGAGAATCTCTGCCACGAATTCAGAGGGACGGGGTGCCATGCGAATGGAGGCTATGCTCAGTACGTAGTCGTTCTGGAAGATTTCGCGTCTCCCATCCCTGAGCGGTTTTCTGATGCCGAGGCAGCGCCCCTCCTGTGCGCGGGCGCCATCGGTTACAGAGATTTGAGGCTCTCCGGTGTGAAGGAGGGTCAGCGTATCGGGCTCTTTGGCTTTGGAGCCTCCGCCCATATTGTCATCCAGGTTTCGAGGTATTGGGGTTGTGACGTATTCGTTTTTACAAGGAGTGAGGAGCATCGAACCCTTGCCAAGAAACTCGGAGCTGCCTGGGTGGGGGGGCCTGAGGAGAAGCCTCCGAAAAAACTGCATTGTGCGATTGATTTCACTCCTGTCGGCGAAACCGTCCCCTTGGCCTTAAGGACTTTGGACAAGGGTGGAAGGCTGGTTGTGGCAGTCATCCGGAAGAGGAATCTCATCCCTCCTCTGGACTATGCTGAGCTCCTTTGGGATGAAAAAGAAATGAAAAGTGTGGCCAATGTCACGAAGAAAGACATTCAGGAATTCCTTAGCCTTGCTGCTCAGATTCCAATCATTCCTGAAGTTCAAGAGTTCGATTTGAGGGAAGCCAATCGGGCCCTGATCATGCTCAAGGAAGGGAAAATTCAAGGGGCAGGGGTCTTGAGAATTCCTGAATGAGAATTCTTGTAACTGTTTAGCCAAATAAACGCAAAGATTATGTCACGGAACAGAGCAGACCGGTGGGAGATGACCCCTGGATAAGCAGCAGAGGTGGTAGACCCGACAGGGAGATTCTTAACGGGGAGGGTACAACATCTTGTTAAATTCTTCTGCTCCCTCCTTGGTCGTGAAATAGGCGCCACACTTCACGCACTTAAGCTTGGTCTCTTTCATTCCCTCTGAACATCCCACAATGAAAAACGAAAGCAAGACCAGTGTCAAAAATACATTGATCCACGTCTTCATGGGAACCTTCTCCTCATCAACAATTAGATTCACTCTCATTACTACTTAATTAAGATTCAAGATCGATAAAGTCAACCCTTCGACCGGCAAGTGCCCCGTAAGCTCCGCCCTTGAGGGCGGGGTCCCTGCCTACCGGCAGGCAGGAAGGGGCACAATATAAAAGAAAAGTACCTTACCGGGAAGCCACGCCCTTTAGGGTGTGGAGCTTCACTCCCTCCGGTTTCATGGCCGGAGGGCTTGCCTTCGACCCGGCTTCAGGCCGAGGGGCTCAGGGTTGACCCTGAGCCGCGCTCCTTCCCGCGTCTTCAAAGGCGGGGTTTGGCGCGGCCGAACGGGTCAATCGTTGTGATTCCGAGAAGGACTTCACATTCTTGTCCTGATGTGTTTAAATTGTTGTCTAGTGAATCAGAGTTCAAAAATAACAGGAGGGGACGCATATGCAATGGAAAAGAGGCATTGTGACAGCTCTTTGTGTCATCGTTTCCGCTGTGTTCATCATCGAGCTTGCCGGGTGCGGGACGATTTTATACCCTGAGCGAAAGGGTCAGAAGGATGGTCGAATCGATCCAGGAATAGCGGTTCTGGATGGGCTCGGTTTGTTATTTTTCATCATCCCAGGGGTGATTGCTTTTGCGGTCGATTTCACCACGGGCGCCATTTATCTGCCAGGTGGCCCCCGAAAGTCATCGACATTTCTTGAAGATGAGAAGATCGTCATCGTTCGGGTCAATCCCAAAGAATTGAACGAGGAGGTGATCACTGAGGTCGTGAGGAGAGAAACTGGAAGTCTGGCCATATTTGAACTGAACAAGGCGGAAGTTGCAGGTGTTAAATGGTCCCCATGAAATCGAAACAAGGTTGGCCGAAGCAAAGAGATCTGGCTATAGATTTCATTAAGAGAAACTGAGAGACAAGGTCCCACGGGGAAAACTGGAGCGGGCAACGGGGATCGAACCCGCGACCCTCGGCTTGGGAAACTCATACGGGGAGTAGTGATTTCAATGATTTAGAGAACTTAGCTTATCAGAATGTGTCAGAATGGGTGAAATCCTGGGGTGCTTTTGCACCCCGGGTGCACCTCCTTGAGAATCGCATTGTCCAAAGTCAGATCGGCCACCAGCCTCTTGAGCCTCCCGTTCTCCTTCTCCAGCTCCTTGAGCCTTCGGGCCTGATCTAGCCGCATCCCTCCATACTCCCGCCTCCATCGGTAGTAGGTCTGCTCCGTAACCCCGAGCTTGCGGCTCACTTCACCCACCGTGCTCCCCTGGCTCTAGAAGAACCTCTGCTTCTCTCAGCTTCCCGATGATTTGCTCTGCACTAAACCCCTTCTTCTTCATCCTTACCTCCCCATACTTATTCTCAGTCCTATTCTAACTCATCCCCTGGACCGGTTTTCGGGGCGTAGGGCAAGGGACTTTAGTGTTGACATCACCAGCTTGTTGGTATAAGAAATACAGTGTGAAAACGTCAGACACGAAGCAGATCTATAAGGAGTGGAGAGCCTTTGTCGAAACAGGGACCATCAATTCAGGCTCCGTTCGGAAGGAGATCGCCGAATCCTGGAAGAGATGTCTCTTTGAATACCGGCTCGATCCCCATGCGGAAAAACGACCCATTCGTCTATCGCCCGAAGAGATTGCCGAACGCTGCCAAAAGAAATCGGTGTTCCTGGAATCTGCTCGCCCCTTCCTTCAAGTGTTGGGGGCAGCGGTGCATGGTTCCGGATTCATCATCACCGTTTCTGACGAGGAGGGCTATGTTTTAGAAGTCCTTGGGGATGAAGAGATTTTGGAAATGGCTGCGGCCAATAATTATCGTCCCGGATGCCGGCGCTCGGAGGACGAAGTCGGAACGAATGCCATTGGACTTGCCCTCCATGAAAAGAAAGCTGTCCAGCTCACGGGATGTGAACATTTTAATGTGCACCATCATCTCTGGACGTGTTCCTCTTCCCCCGTCTTTTCTCCTAAAGGAGATGTCTTAGGCGCCCTGACCCTGTCCGGGAAATCTCTCGGAATCCACCAGCACACCTTAGGGATGGTGATTTCCGCAGCTAGGGCGGTTGAGAACAAAATCAGAGAAGAAGAACTCTCCCGTGAAAAGGGCCGGTTGGGTTCCTACCTTGATTCCCTCTTGGATTCCGTCTCCGAGGGGATCCTGGCCATTCAGTTGGATGGGACAGTAACTCATATCAACCGCATTGCTGAGAGGATGCTCCAGATATCAAAAGAAAAGATGCTTGAGAAATCTCTCAAGTCTGTATTTGAGATAGACAGCAGACTGTGGCGAGAGGTTTTGGACAACAATCAGCTTTCCGATCAAGAAATGATGACGACCGTCTCAGGAAGACCCAAATCCTTCATTCTGTCAACTCGTCCGATCGACGTGAATGGTGAAACGCTGGGAAAGATCTTGATCCTCACGGAGAAACGTAGGGTGTACGAGCTAATTCACCGTTTTGCAGGGAGCCATGCAAGATTCACCTTTGATGACATTGTCGGGGAGTGCCCGCAGCTTATCCGCCAGATAGAATTGGCGAGAATTGCTGCCCAAACCGATTCACGAATCCTGTTGGTCGGGGAGAGCGGGACGGGGAAAGAACTTTTTGCTCAGGCCATCCATAACGAGAGCAAGCAGAAGAATGGCCCATTCGTGGCCGTGAGCTGTGCCGCTGTCCCCAGAGAATTGATTGAATCGGAATTGTTTGGCTATCAAGAGGGAGCTTTTACCGGCTCTAGGAAAGGGGGACAGGTCGGAAAATTCGAACTTGCCGATGGGGGAACACTCTTTCTCGATGAGATTAGCTCCATGCCTTTCGAAATGCAGGCGAAGATTTTGAGGGTCCTCCAAGAGAATGAAATATGCAGGTTGGGAGATACAAAATCTCGGAAAGTGAATGTCCGGGTGATCGCTGCAACAAACAAGGATCTCATGGAGGAGGTTCTGCACAAACATTTCCGCGAAGACCTCTACTTTCGCCTCAACGTGGTAGAGATTGTGATTCCTCCCTTACGAGAAAGAGGAGACGATTTGCCTCGCCTCATTGAGCACATTTTGAGACGGATCTCGAAGCAACTTGGGAAGGATGACCTTACAATTTCAGTTGATGCCATCAAAGTCTTGGATGCTTATCCTTGGCCAGGGAATGTGAGGGAACTTGAGAATTACCTGGAGAGGGCGTCCATTGCTTGTGACGGCAGGGTCATCAAGCCTGAAAACCTAACAAGCCGACTGCTGAATTGCGCCAAGCCTGCAGGGAATGTGGCTCAAGCATTGAAACTCTCAAAAGAAGAGGAAGAGCAGCTGATCATCGAGGCCCTCAAAAAGTGCCGTGGGAATGTCTCAGAGTCGGCCAGGAAACTTCAAATCTCCAGGAGCACGTTGCATCGCCTAATGAAGATCCACAAGTTGTCCCCGTACCAATTTCATAACTGAATGCATGTGTCAAATTGATACTGTTGTGTCACTTTGACACATGTCAGCTCCATGAAACTCACTCCTTTTTCATCAAATAAATAACATAACATACTGATATCTTAAAATATTTCTATTGATCAAAAAAAATGGCACCTCTTTTGCAACCATTTTCAAAAAAACGGAGGAGAGCGATGAACCTTTCCAATGGCCAGTTAGTTGAACTCTTAAGGAAGATGGTGACGATTCGACTCTTTGAGGAAAAGATCATAGACCTCTATGCCCGCGGTCTCGTCCCAGGTCTGGCCCATCTTTATGTTGGCGAAGAAGCCATTGCGACGGGGGTTTGTGCGAATCTCCTCAAGAATGACTACATCACGAGCACCCACCGGGGCCACGGACACGTCATCGCCAAGGGGGCTGATCTCAAGTATATGATGGCCGAACTCTTCGGAAAGAAGACCGGCTACTGCAAGGGAAAGGGTGGCTCGATGCACATTGCCGACGTGGACATCGGCATCCTAGGTGCCAATGGAATTGCAGGGGGAGGTATTCCCATTGCGGTAGGGGCTGGTCTTTCTCCGAAGATGAGAAAAACGGATCAGGTTACGGCTTGTTTTTTCGGAGACGGTTCGAGCAACAACGGGACCTTTCACGAAGGCCTGAACTTCGCCTCTGTCCACCGTCTGCCCGTGGTCTTCATCTGTGAAAACAACCGCTACGGGATCTCTGTCTCACAAAAACAGCACCAGGCGATTCAGGACATCTCCATTCGGGCCGTGGCCTACAATATGCCAGGGATCACGATTGACGGCAACGACGTGCTGGCTGTCTACGAAACGTCATGCAAAGCCATCCAACGGGCAAGGGCGGGAGAAGGTCCGACCCTTGTCGAGTGCAAGACCTATCGATGGCGGGGACACCACGAAGGAGACCCGAATCAAGGGAAACGGTACCGCACCATGGAAGAGGTCAAAGAATGGATGGAGAAATGTCCGATCCGACGGTTCGAAGAGAAACTAGTTTCGGAGAAGGTACTTACGAAAATGAAGGCGAAAAAGATCTGGGAAGAGGTTGAAAAAGAGATCGAGGAAGCGGTCGCTTTTGCCAATGAGAGCTCCTTCCCGAGTCCTCAAGATATCTACGAAGACGTCTATGCATGAAAAGGAGACTCCCAATGAGAGAAATAACCTATGCTCAGGCCATCAATGAAGCGTTGGCGTAGAATCTTGAGAAGGACGAAAGGGTCTTTCTTATGGGGGAAGATATCGGCAAGTACGGTGGCATTTTCCAGGTAACCGCCGGCCTTCTCGACAGGTTCGGCCCCGGACAGGGTGATCGATACGCCCATTTCGGAATCAGCCTTCGTCGGAGCCGCCGTGGGAGCCGCGATGACCGGCATGAGACCGGTGGTCGAAATCATGTTTATCGATTTTACGACCTGCGCCATGGACATGATCGTCAACCAGATGGCCAAGATCCATTACATGTTTGGTGGTCGAGGAAAGGTTCCCATGGTGTTGAGGATCAATATCGGTGCAGGCCGGGGAGCGGCAGCCCAACACTCCCAAAGTTTCCATGCCTTCTTCGTCCATATTCCTGGGCTGATCGTCGTTACTCCGTCCACTCCCTATGATGCGAAGGGTCTGATGAATACGGCCATCCTGGATGAGAATCCTGTGATCTTCGTCGAGCACAAGAAGCTCTACGCGACCAAAGGAGATGTTCCTGAAGAGTACTACACTCTTCCCTTCGGAAAGGCAGATATCAAGAGAGAGGGAAAAGATGTAACGATCGTGGCCACCCATGCGATGGTCAATCGCTCCCTTCGTGTGGCAGAGGAGTTTGCGAAGGAGGGAGTCGAGATCGAGATTGTCGATCCCCGGACCCTCAAGCCGCTGGACAAGAGGCCGATCCTGGAGTCCGTAAAGAAGACGGGAAGCTCATCGTGGCCGATGAAGGGCATGTGACCTGCGGCGTGGGCGCGGAGATCTCGGCCATCATTGCAGAAGAGGCCGTGGAATATCTTCAAGCGCCGTGATCTCGGGTTGGATCTCCAGACACCCCCGTCCCCTTCAGCCCTGCGCTGGAGAAGATTTTCATTCCTGACGAGGATGACGTGCGGGAAGCCGTCAATCGGATGAAACAATATATGTAATGAAAATAATCAATACTTCAGTACTAAATAGCAATAGTGGTTAATTCCAAAATTCGAATAACTAAGAAACTTGGGGATCTGAGAATTGAGAAGGAGGGTTGATGACCTCAGGATCAGGGCAGGGAGATATACCCAGGGCGGTTCCGGCAGCAAGTTGGAAGGCGAAAAGAGAGGGAATTGACCTGTCCCTCGTGAAAGGATCAGGCCCCGGAGGCGTGATCCTGCCGAAGGACATTGAACAATTCAGGGTAACCGAGAAGCGTGTCGAGGCAAGCCTGAAAGACGAGAAGCTTCGAGTCTCGACGCTTGCGCGTAAATTAGCTGAACGAGAGGGAGTCTCCCTTGATGCGATTGAAGGGACAGGAACGCGGGGGAGAATCATGATGGTTGACGTGGAACGATCTTTCGAGAAGGTTGCTCCAAGGTCGGAGACAGGGGGCAGAGAGAGTGACCTATTTGGGAAGACGATCCGCATGTCCCAGATTAGGAAGATCATTGCCAAACGGATGGCTCAGAGCGCCTTTACAGCACCCCACATCCACTTCTTCACCGACGTCGGAATGGACCCACTCCTGGAGTTGCGAGAGGAAATCGTCGAGGAGTTCGAAAAAGAGTTCGAGGTTCGGGTCTCTATCAATGATTTCCTGATCAAAGCCGTGGCACTAACCCTCCTGGAATTCCCTCTGCTGAATGCCATGGTCAAAGGTGAAGAGATCACGATTCATCCCGACATTAATATAGGTTTGGCCGTGGCCATGGAAGAGGGACTCATCGTTCCAGCCATTGCCAGAGCGGACCAATTGGAGTTGGGGAGAATTGCCGAGATGAGGGCGGATCTCGTGGATCGCGCAAGGGCCGGAAAGTTGAAACTCGAAGAGATCGAAAGGGGAACCTTTACCATCTCAAGCTTGGCTCAGTTTGACATTGTCTTTCTTACCGCAATTCTCAACCCCCCTCAGACTGGCATCTTAACAGTTGGGAAGACCTGTGATCAACTGGCCCTGAAAAACGGTCAACTTCTGACGAAGAAGATTGCCCGTTATGGACTTTCAGTGGATCACCGCATCATCGACGGTGCCGTTGCGGCGGCCTTTCTTCAATCTCTGAAGAGGAAGCTTGAGAATCCGGCACTGATCTCTATCCATCTTTAGGAGACGTTAAATGATTATTGAAGTCGTCATTCCCATGCTCGGGATTACCGATTGAAAGAGGGAAGATCCTCAAGTGGATTAAGTCCGAAGGGGACTATGTCAAGAAAGGGGAGCCTATCTTCGAGGTTGAAACGGACAAAGTCGTAACAGAGGTTGAGTCTCCGGGTACAGGGATTCTGAGAAAGATTCTCGTCCCCGAAAACATGGAAGTTCCCGTGCTCTCCTTGGTGGGCATCATAGCAGAGAAGGATGAAGAGATTCCTGAGAAATACGGGCAGTTGGGCTCTGAGACCGCTCTACCTCGGTGCGCATCATGTTCCGAGCACTCCCGCTTCTTCAGGGGTCACGACATGGGCTTCGGCGGGTGTCTATGATGTTGCCATTCTGGGCGCCGGACCCGGGGGATACGTGGCTGCAATTCGGGCAGCCCAGATGGGCGGACGGGTGCTTCTGGTTGAGAAAGTCAGAACTCGGCGGGACCTGCCTCAACTGGGGCTGCATTCCAACCAAATCCTTCCTTTCGGATATCAAGACCCTGCAAAAAGTGAGGTCTTCAGATGTCTTCATCCATGGATCAGATGTTTCGATTGACCTTAAAAGGATGATCTCTAGGAAAAATAGGGTTGTAGAGACGATGAAGCGAGGTATTTCCCTTCTCCTTCAAGGTCAGAACGTCGATGTGGTAAGAGGCACGGGAAGTTTCTGGACCCGAAGACGATCGAAGTCTCTTCGGATGGGAAGACCAGAGACCTTCAAGGCAGAGCATATCGTCATTGCCACCGGGTCTCGAGTTGCCTCTATCCCAGCCGTTAAGGTCGATGGAGAGCATATCCTCTCAAGTGACGAAGTGATGAACCTCAAGGAGATTCCGAGAGATATTCTGATCATCGGAGGTGGAGTGGTGGGTGTTGAATTCGCCACGATCTTCAATGGCCTGGGATCGAAGGTGACGATCCTTGAGATGCTTCCCAAGATCATCTCGACAGAAGATGAAGAAGTGATCCGGGGATTGCATCTGCTGCTCGAGAAAACAGGGAATCACATTTTCACCCAAGCCAGAGTCATGGATGCCTCTCCCGCAAGGAGAGGGTTCAAGTAACAATCGACAGAGAAGGAAAGCAGGAAAAGATTTCTGGAGAGAAGGTCCTCATGGCGGTTGGAAGAAGCCCTTGTACGGAAGGGCTCGATCTCGACAAGATCGGGATTCAGATGGATGGAGGGTTCATTCATGTCAACTCCAGAATGGAGACGAATGTCGATGGGATTTATGCGATTGGGGATGTGATCGGAAAGATGATGCTTGGCCCATGCTGCCTCTGCCGAAGGTATCGTGGCCATCGAGAATATCATGGGCAAAGCTCGGGAGATCGATTATCAGAAGATTCCCAGCTGCATTTATACCTTTCCGGAAGTCGCCTCGGTCGGTTTGAAAGAAGCAGAGGCCAAACAGAAAGGTTATGAGGTCCAGGTTGGGAAATTTCCCTATCTCAACAACGGAAAGGCCTTGGCCATGGGAGAACCAGAAGGGTTTGTGAAGATCATTGCGGAAAAGGAGCTTGGGCAGATTCTTGGGTGTTCATATCCTGGGCGAACATGCTACGGATCTGATCGGCGAATGTCTTCTGGCGATGAATGTGGAGGCCTCGATTGAAGATCTGGGAGAGGTGGTGAAGGGCCATCCGACCCTTTCCGAGATGATCGTGGAAGCAGCCCTGGATTGGCAGAAGATGGCGATCCATAAGAAGTCCAATCCGTGATGAAGAAAGACATAGTAATCCTGCCCTGAAGAGTGTGCGTGCTCTGCAAAGCGAAGTGCGAAATTTGGATCTACGGAGGAAAAAGATGGACAATTCTAAAAAGAGAGGGTATTCAAGATCAGTGAAGTAGCTGAATTCTCACTTCCGAAGTCTGACTACGTCTCAAGGATGCTGATTGATTCAGAAAGTGTGGGCGCGAATAGCATAAATGTTAACAATGGAACCCTGAAGCCTGGAACCAGTACAAAGGGTGGTAGCCATCCATGCCCGTATGAAGAGGTATATCACATCTTGAGGGGCAAGGGTTTGCTCACCATCGGTACCGAAACATGGGAGATTGGGCCGGATACAATCGCTTATATACCTTGCGAGGAATATCATAGGCTTCAGAATACTGGGAATACGGACTTAGAGATACTCACGATCATGCCTCTTCCCTTGAAGGAGGGCGCGAACTCGGTTTATGACGGACGAAAGAGAGCGTGGGGAACAAGCTTTAGGAAGCTTTCCGTGAAATAATTCTTCTAGCGCTCACTTCTTTGGGTCTGTCTGTTTATTTTGGTCCCATTCGTTTGCTGAGCGGAAGCTAAATTCGTACCGAAGGAGGTGAAAAATTGTTGGGTCGCTGGTCGAGTCAATGTTACGCTTTACCTGATCAGAAATTTCAGCCGAGGATTAACCCGCCGGGAAAACCATCCATAAGGAGGATAAGACGATGCGTAAGAAAGTATCGATGTTTGTAGCGTTCGTTCTAGTCATCTTCTGTCTATTGGTCGCGAGTGTTTCAGCCCAAACGAAAGTGCCGATCAACATTCCAGATACAACCGGCATGAAGGTTGGCAGGATTGGATTCTGTCCGTTTCAATTCAATAATTGGATGTGGTCCTCAAGTAGGTGAAACAATCCGTGAAATTGTCAAAGCCCACGGAGGAGAGGTTTTGGATGCTGATCGATGGGGGATCCGGTAAAACAAGCAGAGGGAATAGAAAGACTCATCGGAGCAAAAATCCAAGACTCATTTACAATCCAATTGATGCAAAAGCGATTCTCCCTTCACAGCAGGCGCTTAAGAAGGCTGGCATTCCATTTATAGCGGGTTTGCAGGGGCCGAATCCAGCTGATCATCTTGCTATTGTGCAGCCTGATTACATCCTGCAGGGTTATTTGGCAGGCAAAAAGATGGTAGAAGACATGAAAGGGAAAGGAAAGGTCATTCTACTCTGGGTCCCGGCCAGTCTAGGTCTTTACGGTCGCGCAGAGGGATTCTTCAAAGCCATCGCTCCATATCCAGAAATTGAAATCGTTGTATCATAAGACATCGCCACGGGGGCACCGGAGGGCAAGGCCACAGCGCCCGAGCGCCTGAAAAGAACCCACAGTAAAAGCGGCAATATGCGGCTGGGACGATGTCGGACTGGCAATGATACCGGCGCTCAAGGATGCCGGGCTCGACCAGGGGCAAGTAGGCATCTACTCTGTCGATGGGTCCAATCAGGCGGTGAGAGCAATGAAAGAGGGAAAGGCTTTTAGAGCGACCGCATGTCTTTATCCAAAGCTGCTCGGAGAAATGGCTGCGAAGACCATGATTGCACACCTCAACGGGAAAGAACCACAAACAAAATTCATTCATATGGGCACTGGGCTTCTGACATGGGAGGACGTCCAAGCGGGGAAAGGACCCTCCGATGTCATTCCGAAGGGTGAGCCCATGTTCTGGGAGGGGGCGGCCCCGATCTTGCCCACTAGAGACTGGGAGTGGGTGTTAAGTAGAAAGTGAGAGCAGGTTTCTCCGAGGAGGAATAAGTTGTACGTGGCCGGCAAAGAGAAAGCGCATCGACGGCAAGAGAGTACGGTTCTGCGCGCTCTGGTCACTTTCATGATGATTTATGTCGAAAAGCGGCATCTTCCGTCCATAGAATAGGCAGGAGATGCCGCTTAAACAAAAAGGCGACAAAGGGGGATTGACATGGACCTGGGATTGAAAGGTAAGGTAGTCCTGATCACCGGTGGGGCACAAGGGATTGGGCGGTCTATCGCGATAGAGATGGCAAGGGAAGGAGCTGAAATTGCCGTTGCCGACATCAACGGACAAACCTTCGAATCCGTTATAAGCGAGATAAAGAGCATGGGACAGAACGCCATTGCGATATTGGCTGACGTCAGGAGAAAGAACGATGCAAAACGGATGGTGGAGACGACAGTGAGAGATTTCGGTAGGATTGATATCTTGGTTAACAATGCGGGTCTTACCCGGCTGGCACCCTTGGTGGACATGAAGGAAGACTGGAATTTAGTTGTGGATACCAACTTGACTGGCACGTTCCTATGCTCCCAGGCGGTTGCCCCTCAAATGATAAGCCAAGGTCAAGGTTGTATCATAAACATCGCTTCAATGTGCGGGATCCTGGGTTGGGCCGAGCGTGAGGCTTTCGCATCCGCAAAAGCAGGCGTCTGCAATCTAACTCGTGTCCTGGCCGCGGAGTTGGGTTCGAAGGGCATCCGAGTTAATTGTATTGCTCCAGGTTATATTATCACTCAAAGCCTGAGAAATCTTTTTGAAAGCGGAAAGTTAGATAAGGAGATGCTCTTAAGGGGAATTCCAATCGGAAGAATGGCTGGCCCGGAAGCAGTCGCTTACGCAGTGGCCTTCCTGGCGTCTGAAAAGGCCGGTTACGCAACAGGGAGTGTCTTTGTTCTCGATGGAGGCTGGACCTCCTCAGGGGGATCATGGTTGCCTTTTCTCTTCGGAGCTACAGAAGAAGGCATAGAATGGGTGAATCCCTGTTCTCAGAACAATCGTCATCGGTTTCATTCTTGATTTGGAGAGGGTCATGGGAGAGCCAAGGGTAAACGAGGAGCTTGAGAAAGCTGTAGCTTCGCTATCAGAAGACAACTTTGATTTTGCGCTCTTATCGGATGAGAGAGACGTTTGTTATGTCAGTGGGTTTTCGCCTGCCTATCAGAACGGGCCGAGCACACTCCTCCCAGGGCCTAACCTTGCCCTAATCGGAAAAGAAGCCCCTGGGGGTTGGCTTATGTGGCCCCAAAGTACACCGACAAAGGGTGATGTGGAGCACAAAGGCGTTTCCATAGGCTCGCCAATACAGTTGAGTATGTTAGATTCGAGCGTTTTAAAGCTGATGATGCCAGGAGAAATTATTTGGACGCGTTGTTTACGATGTTTGAGCGGGCGGAGGTCAGGAATAGGTGCAACTGAACTCTGTATTCAATTTCAGTGCTTACCCTTTTTTGTGGCGGAAGCCATAAAGCAGAAGTACCCGAAGATCCAATTCGCTGCGTCACCTGCATTGATGAGGGCAAAGAGAACAAAGACAAGACGCGAGATCAAGCTGATAAAAGAAGCTGTTGCTTTGTCAGATATGGCTCAGGAATCCGCAGTGGATCATGCAACCGAAGGCATGACGGAGATCGAACTGTGGTCGCAGGTGGAGACCGGCCTGATGACCACGCTGGGGCATCGTGTACATACCATCATGGAACTCGTTTCTGGGCCACGAACGGGTGTGATTAATTTTCCAGCGGGTCCAACAAATCGCCGCATGGTGAAGAGGGACACCATAATCTTGGATTGACTATTTAATATCAGGGGTATTGGAGCGACACCACTAATTCTTTTTGTGTAGGCGAAGAACGCCTGAGTTTAGGCGCTGTTACGAGGCTGCAAGGGACTCTTTAGAGAGTGGGGTTGAAATGCTTCGCCCGGGAATAAAAGGGTGCGAAGTTGAGCGCGCAATGCGGGAGGCTTTGGAAAAGCATGGGTTCAAAGCAATGACCTATTTAGGCCACCAGATTGGCACGTCCCCGAATGACCCTCCGAGAATTGTGAACTATGAAGACGAGACAATAGAGCCCTTCATGATATTTTGTCTTGAACCCGCAGCATACACAGGATCAGATGGCACATGTGGTGTTAGACTCGAGCCCGTATTCCTCGTGACTGATCATGGAGTAGAAATGCTTTCAAGATTCAAGCTTGGAAAGAATATCTTCTGTTTTGTATCAGATCCTTTTCAGATGATACTAATACAAAAAATGATCCAGTGTTGTGCCAGTTCGGAGTGATTCGCCCTAGGCTCTAGTGTCCGCAAGAACGGCCCCGAAGGTCGTAGATATAAGCGGGGCAAAAGAGCGAGACCTTACTGACTTAGAGAATATTTTGTCCTACAAATGAATTGAATCATCCATGGGGTATCATGAGCTATCTTCATGAAGAGGAAAAGATCTATGAGAATAGATACTCGTAAATCGCCAATACCTTAGGGGAGAATTGGTCGGTGAAACAAGTGCAGGCGATAACGATGCATCTAGAATTGTCAGGGAGGAAGCGATGGTTAAGAAGTCACCCAGGCACCAGTGATGTTGGATACGACTAAAAAGACGACCATCTATATTAACAAGTACATGCA
>CAVOIK010000018.1:0-67726 GCA_963695895.1 uncultured delta proteobacterium | reverse complement strand
GGAAGCGCTTGCGGTCTGTCAGAAACATGAAACAGGGTTCTGTCGGGAATGCTGCGAGTGTCTGAACATCGATCACTGCTGTGAGTGCACGGATCCGAGACTCTACTGCAAGTTCAGAACCCAGTGTGTGATATGGGAATTGTCTCGTGACAGCCGGAAACAAAGACTCGTAGGTTCGTAGTCTGCCGTGGAGACGGTTACGTCAGGTGCGGCAGTAAGGACACCAACACCCTTCCTGTAGAATGACCCGCGTTGTGTTATCCCCTGGCTTAGAAGGATTTCCGTGGTCTATGACCCCGTGAATCTCTTTTCTCTCAAAGGCTGCATAGTCAGGGTCCCAAGGGAAGACGATGAAAGTTTGCGGTGGCCCTTTGATCAAGATGGGAAGGATAGGGGATGTTTTCCTTTCATGCAATGACTTCATTAGATCGGCGACGGAACTAAAACGGGACAGGTCCTCCAGGGTTATCAGGGTTGGCGGACTGAGGATGAGTTTTCTTTTCTGAATTTCCTTCAAGGGCTCGACGGGGCGTGATCCACAGGCCGTGTGTTGTTTCCCTCTGGTCATGG
This sequence comes from uncultured delta proteobacterium, assembly GCA_963695895.1. GTDB lineage: Bacteria > Desulfobacterota > BSN033 > BSN033 > UBA1163 > CAVOIK01. Next base: position 67,156 of record CAVOIK010000018.1, on the reverse strand, counting down.
CTCGCTTCCTGTCCTGAAGGATGGAGGGCCACAAAGAAACGCGTATCGAACCGAATGGATCTGGCTTCAGGAGTGATCCAGTGGGCGTAATAGTGAAGTTGGTCGAGGGCCAAGAAAATCTTCTCTTGTTGAGCCAAATGAGAAAGACTGAGATCTTTCCGATGAAGCGATTCTCGGTAGTGAAGAAGCTTTTCCTGTCCAATCCGGTTCACCCACGAGAGTATTTCCCCTCCGGGGTCCATCCCGGCAACAGGAGGAGTGTGCCATCTTTTGACGGCCTGTCCCGACTCTAGACGGGAGATGTCGCCCCACAGGGGCCGTTGAATGGGACCACTGGTTTTCACGCGGGGCTCCATAGGCAAGAAGGATCCCGGCTTCTTCAAAAAGCTCCCGGATTCCTGCGATCCAGTAACCCATGCTTTCATCTGGGAGTGAATTTCCCAAGATTTCGGACGCTTTTTCCGGAGAGAGGCCTCGACAGAAGGAAAGAACGTCAGGTCGACTGATCTGCCGGATCGACCCGGCCACCCGGGTAGACATAATTCCCACCCATGAAAGCACTGTCATCGTGGCGTCTTACGAGAAAAACCTCAAACCCTTTCGAGGTTTCTTCTCTGACAAGAACAACCGTTGTCGCCTTCCGAGGAGTAACAATCATGGATTATTGATAACACATCCTTTTTCTAATCACCCGTAAGCACAAAAGATTTGGCCGCCCATGTGTTAAGGCCTGGTCGCGAGCGGTCATGCCGGCTCTTTTCGTCGCAATAGGTGGAAGGGGAAGAAGAAGAGGAAAAGGAGGATGATGAGCAACACTCGTTCATAGGTTTCGATGCCGAAATAAATCAGGAAGAACAGAAAAGCGCTCAAAAGGATGAAGACGTGAATCCGAACGACGCTCTGATAGATGATCTTCAGGGTAGCTCCAGGATTTCCACGATAAATATAGCATCGCCTTGCCACAAAAGTTGCCAGGATCATGGCCCAGTAATTGTCGACGAGATAGGCAAGTATCTTATTCGAGTCGGCATTGATGAACCCGTTAGGTCCGAAAAGTTCCTCGGGTTCCATGGAAACAAATACGGACATCAACAGTCCATGGACCGTGTGAAAGAACGTGAAGTGAAACCATGTAAAGCCTCCTATCACCAAGATCCCCGCTGCCACGAGCACAGGAATCCAGGAATTGAACTGCCTGCTGTCGGAGACGTTTTTGGTGCTGAACGCCTTGCTACGAAAGTAAGCTGAGAGCGGATCGTCTGCCTCTGCCAGATCCTCTTCACGGAGGCGGACGATGCCTGCAAGATGAAGCAACGATCGAAGCACTGAGGATAGGATGATAAGCCAACCCGTAAGAAGGCTTGAAATCCAGAGTCCCCAGCACAGTTCATTGGCCCTCCACTCAAACTTGAAAGCCATGAAGGCCGTGAGACCAAAAGCTAAGAGATCAAGCAGGGTGCCAGTCAAATTCAACTCCAGGTGAACCTCTCGACTCCCGAGCCTACCCCTCGACTCAGTTCGGGGTGGTGAGCTTGTCTAAACAAAGGCCGGGGCTTGCTCGAGGTTCACCGTGAGCCGTGCTTTCCCTATCCCGCCTTTAAAAACAGGGCTTCACACGGTCGAACGGGTGAACAGTTTCTTACCGAAATGGCCAATTTTGTTTGTCCAGCACGAGATTTTTGTCAGCAGAGCTCTTCCTGCTGACGGATTCTGCAATTCTAATACCAATCAACAGCATGGTGGTGCATGAATCATTGCAAGTCAGGATGAGATGGGATACCATATTTCAAATAAGATAGGAGGAAAGAACATGATCTAAGAAGATCTCTTTGAAAGGATGTTTCCCACCGATTCCTACACCTTTTGACAGCCGGAGCAGGGTTGATCATGAAGCAGTTGGCTCTTAACCTGGAAAAGTGGCAGAAAACACCTCTGGCTGGGTTTGTGGTTTTGGGTTCCAATGGCGAGGTTGTTTCTCTCAAAGAGGAAGAGAAACTTGAAACCTGGCGAACCGCTCGCTCAGCTATTCATAAAGATCGGCTCTTTATTGCGGGCACTGGATGTGAATCAACAGATGAGACTCTGGAACTTACAGAGAAGGCGGCTAAGATCGGAGCTGACGCCGCTTTGGTGGTTACCCCTCATTACTATAAGGGCAAAATGGATCACCGTGCCCTCGTGAATCATTACACCACGGTGGCAAGCAAGTCCTCTATCCCCATTATTCTTTACAATGTACCTGACTTCACCGGAATCGATATGGGTGCGGAGACGATCATCGCTCTAGCCAGTCACCCTAACGTGATTGGTGTGAAGGACAGTTCAGGAAATGTGGTCAAGATAGGACAGGTGATTGGCGCAGCTCCAAAAGAATTCCAAGTCCTGGCAGGTTCGGGAAGCTTTTTGCTCCCAGCTCTGGTGATGGGCGCTGTTGGAGGTGTCATGGCTTTGGCGGCAGTCGCAAGCCATGCGTTAGCAGAAATGGTAGGGAGTTACGAAAGAGGCGACTTGGTCAAGGCGCGAGAGATTCAGATACGACTCCTTCCAGTCAATACTGCAGTAACAAAACAATTTGGAATCGCTGGCCTCAAAGGGGCAATGGACTTGATGGGGATGTACGGAGGACCTGTCCGCCTGCCGTTACTGCCCCTTGAGGGTGGGCAGAAAAAAGAAATCGAAGGGATTCTCCAAAAGGCCGGCCTTCTTTAGAAGAGACCCCGAAGAGATGTGCGAATTGAGGACAGGCGAGAACGAGAAGGGATCACCCCAGATGCTTGACCCTCGGAATGTATTTTTCCTCTAACGAACGATTGGCTTCGTCACCGCCTGGCAGATTGGCACTCATCCACAGTGGAGGTTGGACTCCCATCTCCATCAATCTTTTAACCGTTTCAATCATAAGCAAATTAATTGTGAACACATTGCAAAAAGTGGAGGTGGGTCCGGTCTTCTGGGAACACTCCTTAATTTCAACCACTGCATCTCCATAGGGAAGATGACAATTCAGGAAATAGTCCACCTCTTGGTAAAGATTCTTTCCATTTGGATGGCGTGACGGGTGGTCCTTGGGAAGACGGTCTGCAAAAGAGCAGGACGTGATGCCGATCGTGATCATCTTTCGCTTTTTTGCCTCTAGGACCGTGTCGATACACATGGAGTTGACGCCATAGGCATTAACGATGATGATCACTTCTCCAGGTTTTCGTCCTACCCGATAGGCCTCTAAGACCTTCACGGCATAACCTGGCGTGCGTTCGATGAGATTGGAGCGCTTAGCCCCGTGGATGAGATTCGTTCCAGGGTCCAAGATCGCATTGATTGGAGCCAATCCCCCTGCACGCCAAAGAACTTCTTCAGCGGCCATATTGGAATGCCCACCCGGTCCGATCACATGGACGGGTTCCTCCCTGGCGATGGATCCGGCAACCTCACGGGAGGCTTTCTCGATCGTTTCGATCCCTCCAAGAATTTTGTCCATGATGTCCACAATGGTATTTCGATAAAAGATCGCTTGAGCGTTCATCGGCCCCTCCTCCCCGATAGATATTCAGCCATCCTAAACAGGGTTACGGTCATCATGAGTGCACTGCATATAGGCACAGCCACGTAGGCATACCCAGTCGGAAGATCCCAGGTATCGAAAGGAATCCCCATGCGTACTCTTGTCACTTCAATGCCTTTGATAACGAGTATGGCTAAGAAGATGGCTGTGACCCCATCGATGATAAAGTGCATGCGTTCCCGGGCGTTTGACCCCATTCGGTTTAGGAAGTAATCCACCATGAGGTGGCCTTTCCCAACATAAAGCACCGTGGCGCCGATGAAGACGATCCAGATAAATAAGAGACGGGAAAAGTCAGGCTCCCACAGCCAGGCGACCCCAAGGAAATACCTTAAGAGGATGCGCAGCATATTCAAAAGGAAGAGAATCAGAAAGAGAGCGCCCGCAAACCATTCCAGGCTTCCTGTTGCTCGCACGATCCAAGACTTCATCAAGACCTCCCTACAAAATCAGGTTCGGGATGTAAAGCACCAATTGGGGGATGTAGGTGCAGAGAAGAAGGACGATGATCAGGGCAAGGGTATACGGCCAGATGTGCCTGACCAGCACGTCGAACTCAAGATCCGCAATTTTGGCCTCTAAAAACAGAAGCGCCCCAATGGGCGGCGTTAAGAGTCCTATCATCAAGTTGATCACCACAATGACCCCGAAATGCGTTGGATCCACTCCAAGCCCGGTCGCTGCAGGCAGGAGGACCGGAAAGAAGATGAGCATGACCGGTACCGCATCCAGAATGCAGCCCATGAAGAGGAAGAAGATGTTGGCCAGAAGCAGGAAGGTGAATTGATTCAGATTCATGTCAGCGACCAGCAACCCCAGTTTGTCTCCCAACTGCTCTGAAGCAACGATATACTGATAGAGACCCACCACTGCAAAAATGATCATGATGGCCGTGGAGAAGACGGCTGCCTTGGAAAAAATTCTGGGGATATCTTTGAACCGGATGGACCGGTAAATGAAAAGCGAAATAATCAGGATGTAGAAATTGGCAAGAACCGCAACCTCTACAAGGGTGACGATTCCAAAAACCACCCCCAGAATAATGATGAGGGGTGCTGAAAGGGCGAATATCGTGTCTCTCAGCAGGTGCAAAAAAACTCTCAGATCCAGTGGAGTCTTGTTCACCGGATAGTTCTTCTTCCGGGTGAAGACAGCAACCGCAGCAGCCAGGAACAGTCCCATCATTAAGCCGGGAATGACTCCACCGAGGAAAAGCCGACCGATCGACAGTCCGCTAATGACTCCGATAAAGATCATAGGAATGCTCGGAGGGATAATGGGACCGATGACCGCGGCCGCAGCATTGATGGAGGCAGCAAAGGGCCGATCGTAGCCCTTCTCCTTCATGGCGGGGAGAAGCACAGAGGAGACCGCACTGGCATCCGCGACAGCCGATCCTGAAACACCGGCCATAATGACGTTCACCACAATGGCCACATAGGCGAGGCCACCTCTGAAGCGGCCTACAAAGAAATCAGCAAAATCCGCCAGTTTACGGGTGATCCCCGAAGTGTTCATCAATTCTCCCGCAAGCATGAAGAAAGGAATGGCTACCAAGGTGGAAATATCCACTCCGCTGACCATGGTTGAGGCGAGAATCTTCAAGGAGACCTGCCCGCGGATCAGAATGTAGATCATTCCGCTGATCCCCATAGACGTCCAGATACTGAAACCGAGGCTAATCAAAAGGAAGAGCAATATAAACAAGATGAGTATCATGTGTGGCTCAAAAAAGGGTTGGGGGGAATGACTCCCCCCAACCCAATCAGATTTACTTAAGGTCGCTGACTTTCTTTATCAATCCAACCGGCCACTTGGTTCCTTCAAAACTGTCAAAGGCTCCATCGAGCTTTTTCCGGATTGATTCCAAATCCAATTGCGGAGGGGTAACCAAGGTTATCTTGCCCTTGAGAGCATCATAAACGGTTGCCAATTGTTTGACGGTGAGCTCTGTCTCATAATTGCCCGACTTCTCGGCCGCATCGAAGATCATCTCTTGATCTTTCTTGGAGAGTTTGTTCCAGAAGGGCGTGGCCATGTAGAAGGTTTCGATATCCCGAATGTAGTCGGTCTTCATATAGTATTTCTGGACTTCGAAAAGGCTCGCTGATTGCACAACGATGGCACCATTCTCCTGAGCATCCACGATTCCTGTTTTGAGAGCCATGTAGAGTTCCGAAAATGCAATCTGTTGCGGCAGAGCACCCAATGTCTTCATGGCCGCCAAAACCGTGGGGCTTGCGGCCGTCCTGATCTTCATCCCTTTGAAATCATCGGCTTTGTAAACGGGTTTATCCCTTGTGCTCAGGCCTCTGGGAGCCGTATCGCCGTTGATCGTTATGATCTTGATCCCCGTATCTTTTTCCGCTTTTTCTTGAATGGGCTTGAAGAAATCGCTGAGAAGGGCCTTGCTCATATGGGCATAATCGCGGAAAAGGAATGGAACCGCGGTAATTTCATAGGCTTCGCCACCTTTGATCCAGGCAAAAGTGTTAATTCCGCCATAGACCATCTCCAAGTCGCCGGTCTGCATCTGGGCGAACATCTCCTTCGGTCCGCCAAGTTGGCTATTCGGGAAAACTTTGATTTCAATCCTTCCACCTGACCTTTGATTCACCATATCTTTAAATTTTAGAGCCGCCATATGGGTCGGATGGTTGGTATCGCGGATGTGACCCAGCCGGATCGACATCTTTTCTTGGGCTCCAGCAGTAAGGGCAAAACCTAATATCAGGGCAAAACAAATCAAGAGAAACCATAGTTTTTTCATACCTTTCTCCTTTCCCAGTGTATTTTCAATCAGAGTGTTAGAAGACAATCCCAGGCGATTACCCGGTCATCTCACCTCCTTCCCGATTCTTGTTCTTCTGAGTTCTGACCCAAGTCATCGGAGTCAACGCGTGGCCACCACCGCCGGATGATCCGTTCCATCGACAGATCCTTTATTGAGAAAATTGGTTTTTGTCGATAGACTTAGGATGTCACACAAGTGGCCCTAGAATCCATTCTAATCGCATGAAAAAATCGAGTCAAGAGAATCTTCAGTGGAGTTATTACACTGTTATTTTCCATGAGGCACAAAGTTGCAGCCACGTACAACCTTGTTTGACGGGGATGGGTCTGTGTGGTAAGAATCCAGAGAGGAAGGCCCCGGAGACGGCTGTCCTACTATCTCGAACATGAAAGAGGAGAAGCTCTAGTATGAAGGGTATGCTTCGAGAGTTCGTAGTGGATCAATTGAAGGTCAAGATCTTTCGAGATCGAAAAGAGATGGGAGAGGCCGCGGGCTGGGCTGTGGCGGAAAAGATGAGAGAAATCCTAAAGACGAAGAGACCCCTTTCCATGGTCTTCGCATCCGCGCCCTCGCAAAACGAATTCCTGGAAGCGTTGGGGCAAAGTTTAGGGATTGATTGGAGCGAAGTAACCGCTCTTCACTTAGACGAGTATGTCGGTCTCTCGAGCGAAGCTCCGCAGAGTTTTTCCCATTTTCTGCGCGAGAAGCTCTTCGAAAAAGTTCACCCTGGAAGAGTTTTCTATCTGAACGGGATGGCCGAAGACCTTGAAGCGGAGTGCCGACGATATGCAACTCTTCTAAAGCAGCATCCTTTGGATATCGATTGCATCGGAATCGGAGAAAACGGACACTTGGCGTTCAACGATCCCCCGTTTGCGGACTTCCATGATCCATTACTCGTAAAGGTTGTGGAACTCGACGCCATTTCCCGTAAACAACAGGTGCATGACGGATGCTTCCAAAGTCTCAAGGATGTCCCAGAGAAGGCGATCACGCTTACGATTCCGGCAATCCTGTCCGCTGCCTTTATCTACTGCATGGTGCCTGGCCCAACGAAGGCCGAAGCGGTGAGGAGGGCGATACAGGGACCGCTCTCAACGGGTTGCCCGGCATCGATCTTGCGCATTCACAGCGATGCCCTTCTGTTCCTAGATGAGGATTCGGCACGATTACTTGGGGCGGGGTAACTCTTATCCGCATACAGTCGGATGATTCGGCGGCTCTATAGCCCGGGTTACTCGATCCAGCGAACGAACTTGTCCAAGGAATCTCTCGGAGATTTGAATCGATTGATCGGACTTTTCGTGTCCGGATGTCCTATGGCTAATCCGACCACGAGGATCTTGTTCTCGGGAATGTTCAGTTCGTCTTTTAGTTCGTCTGCGTAAGCTGTGATTAATCCGATGGGGCAGGTTGCGAGTCCGAAATGATGGGCGATGAGGACCAGGTAGGCTAACACGACCCCGACATCGACAAAAGCTGCCTTCGAGAAGGAATCATCGAAACAAACTAAAATCGCCACAGGCGCTCCATAAAAATTGCAGCTCCCCTCATTGATGTATTGATTGGAATCAACCTTCATCTCTTCAAAAAAGGGTTTCATCATGGAGAGGGTTTTTGCTCCACGCTTCCCAACGGTTTTAGACAGGGGTTTGACATTTCCCGGACCGCAGGAGATCTGCTTTTCACGATAAGCCTTGATGAGTCTGCGGCTCAGCCTTTCTCTCTCTTCTCCAGCAACAACGGTGAACTCCCACGGCTGGAGATTGATGACAGAAGGAGCCTGAGTGGCTAAGCTCAACATCTCTTCGATCAATTCCTTTGACACTGGATCGGAGCTAAAGGCTCTGCAACATTTTCTGCCTTTGATCACATCAATCAAATCCATCGCTTATTCCTCCAGAAAGCCTAGATAGATACCCGCACCATAACGTATGTTTGCGGGTGTCGTCAAGGCAATAGAATTGCTTCCCCAGGTGTTGTCTAAGTCTAATACAAGCGCATTAAATAAATTGACAATGTTAGACTCTTGTGAACCATCGTCCCATCGCTTCACAGCCTCCGCAGTGACCCTTTTCAGGTTCGCAGGCGGGGAATTCCTTTCCCCTTCCAGCCTCTAAAGGGCTGGCTTTCCCCTTCCTGCTCACCTGAATGGGTGACCCCACTGCTCCCGGCCAGTTTCGCTCCAGGACAACGGTTCACAATGTAAGAAAATTTCTTGCGTTTGTATTAGCATAGATGGCGGTATCTCTAACGTTCTCGATGGTTCATTAGAGTTGGGGGCGGACAAGGATTGGCATTGAACTTGACATCGGGACGAGACGCCGTTATTTTTCAGATGCGAAGAAAACGAGAGGAGGTTCGTACGAATGATCCGGGCAAAGCTCTGGTTCCGATGCGCTGCGATGCACGATCCTGTCACTCCTGTGATGGTTCGACCGGCTGTCATTGGATGGGAGGCGAAGAAGAGAAGAGTGGATTTAACAATCGAGCGGGCCTTTACTGGCGAGGAGTTGGTCAGGAGAATGAAAGGCTGGGTGACCGCTGATCCTTTAAAAGCAATTGAGGTTGTTGACCGGTTCGGAAGGTTAAAAGTACTCGATGACAAAGACCTCGTGATTGAGTTCGAGAAGACTGAAGACCTGCAGAACCTTCAAAGAGCATTGAGTGAAGTCTTTGGGGGAGAAGTAGATGTGGAAGAGATCGCTAAAGCTTCTCCCCCTCATAAGAAAGGCTCAGTCTAATCGAACTCAGTTGTCTATCTTCCCATTAGGGACTTCACAAGGCTCACAGCGGAAGCTGCGTCGGGAGCATAGCCGTCTGCCCCAATCTCCTTGGCAAATCGTTCTGTCACCGGGGCGCCTCCAATGATGGCCTTCACCTGCTTTCTAAGACCTGCCTCCTGGATGATATCGAGAATCGTCTTCATCTCTCTCATCGTGGTGGTCAAAAGGGCTGACATCCCTACCACCTGTGGCTGATGTTCTTTGATGGCTTGCAGAAACTTATCCGCAGGGATATCGGTGCCCAGGTCGATCACCTCGTATCCTCCACCCTCCATCATCATCGCCACGAGATTCTTTCCGATATCATGCAGGTCTCCTTTGACCGTTCCGATGACCACCTTTCCCAACAAAACACTTGTCGATTTGGCAAGGATGGGTTTGAGGATGGCTAAGCCCGCGTGCATAGCGCGGGCAGCAATGAGAACCTCGGGGATGTAGATTTCGCAGTTCTTGAATCTCACTCCGATTCGATCCATGGCTTGAATGAGTCCCTCTTTGAGGACCTTTTCTGCTGACTCACCGCCATTAAGAGCTTCCTGAGTCAGTTGCTTTACCTCGTTCACGTTGCCCTGTGAAAGGGCGTTATAGAATTTTTCTTGGTCAGCCACGCTTGTTTCTCCTTTCGCGTCTTTGTCCACAGATTTGAGTGAACCCTGTTCCTCTCCTTCGGAATCTCTATCAAGGAGCCTTCAATTGATCCAACGCCGATTTTGAAGCACTGTACATGAAAGCTATGTCCGTCGAATAAGCCAGGACATTCATCCCTTTCGACCGCCAATTTCTGACCATCGAAAGGTTCCCGACGTGGATACCGGAAGCCTTCTTTTTCTTCTTGGCGACCTCCACCACCCGTCCAATCGCCTGGTTCATGATGTCTGATTCCATCTGATCGGGAACCCCGAGGGAGATGGACAGGTCGTTCGGGCCAATCAAACCGACATCGATGCCTTTCACATCGAGGATCTCTTCGATGTTGTCGATGGCCTCCTTCGTTTCAATCTGCGCGATGATGAGGGTGTGTTCATTCGCTTCTTTCATGAATTCGACGGTCTTCAACACCTTGTAGTCCGTCTGACCTGTCTGGTTGCCAAAGCCTCGCATGCCAAGGGGCGTGAATTTGCTGTAACGAACGATCCTCTCTGCCTGCTCTCTTCTTGAAGTCATGGGCACCATGATGCCCTCTGCTCCTGCGTCGAGCACCCTCGAGATGAAATGGGTCTCAAGATGGGGAACCCGGATGACGGAGCGCAATTCCCACCGACTTGCAACCGCGGATGAGATCAGCCACTGTCTCCATGCTGTAGTTTCCGTGCTCCATATCAAAGAAGCAGAAGTCGTATCCTGCCGCAGCAAAGATGGCAGGCGTTCCCGGATCTCGGCCCTGACGAATCATCATTCCGTAAACATACTCTCCTGCCAGAACTCTTCTTTCTTAATCCTGCCCAAGCCATATTTTACCTCCTCACGCCCCGCCAAGCGGGGTAAACAGAAAATTCGAATTTTGGATTTCGTACTTCGGATTTTTCGGTCATCTCAGGAGTCCCATATTCTTAAGGATTTCTTTGAGCTCTGCTTTGGCTTCGGGTTTCATCCCGCCCACAGGTGGAATTCCTACGCCCGCTTCGATACCGATCAGAGTGAGCGCCTCCTTGATCACGACGGGGAACGTTCCTAGGTCAAAAGCGAGCCGAAGGGGAGCCAGGCGGAACTGGGCGCTAAGGGCACGCTTCATGTCGCCAGCCATAAAGGCTTCGTAGATTTCGACGATAATTTTGGGAACCACATTGGCCGTTGCAGCGATGGCCCCTTTGCCTCCGTAACAGAGAGTCCCATAAATGAGAGTATCTCGGCCTGCAAGGACGGAAAACGTTTCTCCAGTTCTTCGTATGTACTCGGCTGTGAGTGTCAAATCCCCGGAGGAGTCCTTAATGGCGACAATATTATCAACCTCGGAGGCCTTGACGACAAAATCCGCCGAGATGTTCACCCCTGTCCGGCCAGGGTTGTTGTACAGGAGGACAGGGAGTCTCGTCGATTTCGCGACAGCCGTGTAATACTCGAGAAGCTCCGCATCGCTCGGATGAACGAAGAAGGGAGTGATTACAGAAACTGCGCTCGCCCCGACAGACTCAGCCATTTTGGTCAAGGCAACGGCTTCGCGCGTCGTAATGGCACCTGTTCCCGCATAAACGGGAACTCGGCCCTGCGTCTCCTCTACGACCACCTCAAGTACTTTCTTTTTCTCTTCGAAGGTTAGAGCATAGAATTCTCCCTGGCTTCCGACAGGAAAAAGGCCATGCACACCGCCCTCGATGAGGTAGTTTGTCAGCTTGCGAAGAGTTTCAGTGTTAATCTTCCCATCGGCAGTGATGGGTGTCACCATCGCTGGGACAATCCCTTTGGGCTGAAAAGCCATGTTTCACCTCCACGTGTTCGAGAGACTACTTTTTGAGGATCGGCAGCGTCAAGAGTCCATCCGGGATAAGGACCACTCGAGCGTCAGGTTTCCTCTTGAGCTCCTGATCCAACGCTTCCTGGAGAGTCGGAACGGATTCGAGGTAAAGCTCTTTGAGCGTTTCCGCGGGAAGGCTGCAATCCGTGACGACGATTCTTGCATGCTTTAGAATCCGGGCAAGGATGAGAGCTTTCTGCTCTCCTGCGGCAAAACCTTCCTCGCGGGAGATGGCGATAATGTCATCCACGTCTTCGGCACGCCGCATAATTTCGCAGTAGCCCGGATGACCGCATCCGTCCTCGCAAGGTGCTGGAATGAGGATAACGCCTCCTTGCCTCACCACCGGCTGTGGACCGAAGATCGTCCCGTTGGCTGACCGGGTCGCCTGATAAAGATCGCGGCTCTTTGGATAGCTCACACCGGTCACCACGATGTCTCCGGGTTGGTGGATTTCCACTTCATAAAGCTTCCGGGCTGTTTTGACGCCCTCGTGAAAGGCCTGGACGGGATCTCCCGTCACGACCTTGACCAACTCTTTGTTCCCGGTCTGAACGACATTCACAACGAAATGGAGTCCAAGGGCCTGCGTAGCTTCCGTAAGAAACTGTCTGAATTTGTTTCCCTCGGTGATCCCGAGCCGGGTCTGCTGGAGCATTTCGTAGTTGTGGGTTGCTCCAATGGTTTTCTCTCCAGCCACGCCCACGGCAATGCTCTTGACGCCACCACTGTATCCCGCAAGAAGGTGGGTTTCAATCACTCCCGTTGAGATTCGAACATCCGCCTGTGCAACGGTCCTGTTAAATATGAGAGGGATGCCTCCCGGGGAACGGCCGAGATCGACCAGACCATCGGGGTTGTAAGCATCATGATTGATGAAGGGGATCTCGTTCACCACATCCCCGAATTTTTCCCGGAGCTCCTGCGGGGTGTTGGGTCGATGGGTGCCGGTGGCCACAACGGCTGTGATATCACTTTTCTTGATTCCACCGGCCAGGAGTTCTTGAAGGAGGAGAGGCAAGATGATCTCTTCGGGGAGCTTGCGGGAAATGTCGGTGACAACAAGGGCCACCTTTTGGCCAGGTTGCACCATTTCCCGAAGCCGTGGCGTCCCGACGGGATGGTTGAGGGCTTCCTCTACCGCCTTTTTCACATCGGGAACAGTGGCCATTTTACTGGATTCCACATATTGGAGGGGAATTCGATCCGAAACCTCGAGCTCAATTTTCCTTTTTCCGCAAGGGATAGAATAGCGTTTCATCATAGCTTTGCAACGCCCTCTTTCATGAAGACTGCGTCAAAAGATTAGGACCCTTCGCATTTAACCTTAAGCCTCTAACCTCCAACGCTATTTTTTTGCAGGGCGATTGACAGGATGAAGAGGCTCTTTTCCTTCCAATACTCGAACAATGTCCTCAGCCACCCGGCTCATCCTTCCCAAGGCCTCTTGCGTATGAGCGGCCATGTGGGGGGTGGCAATGAAATTGTCCAGCTTCAACAAAGGATGATCCTTCGTAGCCGGCTCCACCGCAAAGACGTCCGAAGCAGCCCCTGCTATTTTACCATCTTTCAGGACTGATTCAAGCGCTTTTTCATCCCAAATGGGGCCGCGGGCTAGATTCAAGATGTAAGCCGTTGGCTTCATTAGGCCGAGTTCCCTGGCTCCGATGAGGTTCTTCGTCTCGGGGAGCATCGGAAGATTGATGGAGATGAAGTCGGATCTCGACAGGATGTCATCCAGGCTCACTTTCACCGCCTTGATCTCCTGCTCCATCGCCTCGAACCGGAACGAATCATAGTAAAGAACATTCATCCCAAAGCCTTTGTGAGCAATCTGGCCAATGGCCTTGCCGATGCGACCAAACCCGAGAATGCCCAGCGTCTTGCCTCTGAGCTCTCTGCCGATGTGCACGTAGCGGGCTTCCCAACGGCCCTCCCGCACGGCAATGTCTCCCTTCTTCAGCATCTTCGAAAGCATTAGGGCCAACCCGAAAAAATGTTCTGCCACCGACTGATCATTGGCATCAGGCGTGTTGACAACCCAGATTCCCGAGGTCTGTGGCGGCTTGGAGATCAATGTTCTCCACCCCGATTCCGTGCCTTCCTACGACTTTGAGCCGGGGAGCGGATTCCATGATCTTCCGGGTTACCTTCCCATTTGCACGAATGACGATTCCATCTACGTCTCTCGCTCTTTCGGCGATGTAGGACTCATCGAGTTTCTCTGCGAAAACGATCTCTGTCTTTTCCCTTAAGATCGCTTTTCCTTCTTCAGCCATGTCTTCATACAAAAGCACCCTGAGCTTAGCCATGTTCCAAATCTCCCTTGTAGATGTAGAGTCACTTTATATCTAATTCCTTCCTGTGATGCAAGGATTGTAGTGGGATCCTTTCTCGCTCCATAACATATTGTTGCTACAATAAAAAACCCCTTAGCCCGGTTGGCTAAGGGGTTCTAACCATTCTGAAGGTTCGGTTGATGGGCCAACAGAGAATTATTTGAGCTTGATACCAACGTCCTTCAGTTCTTTTACCGCCTCATTATAAAGGGCTCACCAGTTCTTCTTTGGGTTTCATGGTGGTAAGATCGTACATTTGCTCGACCGTTTTCCCCTTGGGAGCATCCTTGATCTTATCTCACGTATTTGTCCAACAGTTTCAGAATGATGGCATTCGCTTCCTTCCGGGTGATTCCTGCCATTCCGTGGCCGAAGGCGCAGGTGAACTCGCTGTCGATCGGAAGGGCACCATTGGTCAACACGGCTTTGTTGGGGTGGACATCTTCGATCCCCATCCCTGAAGACTGGATGGCGCAGAGATATGCTGCTGCCTCATAGAAGTACTGCTTCGTGGCTGATCCTGCTGAAGCATAACCCAGGGCATAATACGGCACCCTGAGATTCCGGTTGATGGCCTGACTGCTCGTCGACATCACCCAGAGCATGTTCGGCGTGGTGGAGCAGACAGGAATCATCTGAATGGGGTAGGTCAGGTGATAGGTTGCCCTGACCACAAGGATTCCATGAAAGGCATAGGCCGTTGTGACGACCGCTGTTCCTTCAGGACCACCCGCGTAACCTCCAAGAATTGGGCCAGCCTCCTGACCGATGTTGGCTCCCCAACTCGTGAGAAAAGCCACCTGGTTCAAGGAACTGTAATCAATCTTCAGTTCCGCATGAGGCGCCACGAGCCAACCATCAGAAGGTCGAGCTCCGAATTCTGGATGGCTTGCAGCAATCGTAGAGACCCCTGCTGCGCAGGAGGACATATGATTGATGATGCCCATGCCGGGTCGTCCAGCCCTTCTCAACCCTTCACGGCCGACACGCATCGCGTAGATCCCTGCAAGGGTTTCCAGTGGGGATCCCATTGGAAGTTCTTGAGAGGACCGACCCACGTGACCGAGGGGATGCTCACCGTTTTTGCCTTGGTAATTCTTCCGTAGGCCTCTACCATTTTCAATGCCACTTCCTCTGTGGTATCGGTTCCTGATCCTACGTGGCAATGAGGGATCTCCGGGCTGTCGGGTTTTCTTCCCCTGAAAACGACCCGGTCCGGTCCCTCTCCGAAATAAGCTTCTTTCGGGCATTCGTAAGCGGCCTGTTCCACTTCGTCCCGTGTAAACTGAATGAGCTCTTCCGGTATCGGTACAATAGGTTCCCACGTCGATATAGAGGTCCATGGCCGCCTGATAAATCCGGTCCGCCAGATCGTCATCCCATGGGCAGGGGGTCTTCGGATCGCATTTGATCTTGTATTTCTTGACCATCTCCTGGACCTTCGGGATGAAACGCTTCATGTCATAGTCTTTCACAGACACGATGGGTCCGTTGGTCGCTCTATCCAGTACGTCCAAAAAAGAAATCATCTTACTTTTTCCTCCTTTCCGCCAATAAGCTTCCTGGCGACATTGACTGCGTCCGAGGCCAATTCGCCATAGCCATCCGCTCCGATCCGGTTCGCCCACTCCTGATTGACGACACCTCCTCCCACCAGGACGATGTATTTCTTCCGAAGTCCATTGGCTTTCAGGTAATCGATGAGGTCCTTTTGATAAGGCATCGTCGTCGTCATGATGGCCGAAGCCGCAATGATGTCTGCCTGAACCTCCTCGGCTCTTTCAGCAAACTTTGCCGCAGGCACATCCACTCCCACATCATAAACTTCAAAGCCGGAAGCGGTCATGAGACTGGCCACGATGTTCTTTCCGATCTCGTGAATGTCGGTCTGAACGGTTCCGATCACAACGGTCCCGACCTTCTCAAGCTTTTTCCCTTTCTCCAAGATCTTGGGTTTCAGAATCTTCATGGCCTCATTCCAGGCCTCCGTCGCCTGGAGCATTTCAGGAAGATAGATCTCGCCGCAACCGAACTTTTCTCCCACGGCCTTCATGGCAGGCGTCATGCCCTCGTTGACCATTTCGAGAGGGTCGATCTTTTCAACAGCGGTCTTGGCAAGTTGGGAGGTTTCCACCGCATCGCCCTCCATGATGGCTTGATTGATCTTTTGAAAGATGTCTTTCTTGTCCACCCGAAGTCCTCCTTTCTCTATGGTTCCTTTTGTTGTTGCTCTTTTTTAGACCCTTACTAGCTATGTAGACAGCTTTAACGAAAAAAATGGGTTTTGTCAATCATGTTTCAACACAATCAAATGGATATTCCTGAGCCTAACAGAAGGAGGAGACCGATTTGCCTGTGACCCGGGTCGGGATTCCGAGGTGGAGACACGTCGCTACCAGCTCCTGCAAAATGTTTCCGTATCCGATGGTGATGTGGTTCGACATGTGAGACGCCATCAGCTGATCTCGGTCATACCCCGGGATGTGGACGTTGGCGATTGGCCATTCCGCTGTGGTCCTCCTTAAACGGTCATTGACTTCCGCCGTCGGCATCTGAACAACTTTCCCTGTGCCGCAATCCATTCCAATTTCTCCGAAGGTCTCATAGAAGCGTGCCCAGGTGATCACTCCGGGCTTTGAAACCCCTGAGCAGGTTCCACCGCCGAGGGGGAAATACATTTTCGGCTGCCGATAGATCTTCGTGTTCTTCCAACCTCCGAAGTGGGCAGGGGGTGCTCCACCCGAAATCTCAAAGACCCAAATGAATTTTCCTTGATAGGAACGACCCCATCGGACATCGTGGAGCGTGGTCTCGGCCGGCATGCCCTTCTGCTCATAGATGTCCCGCATCAACACCTGGGGAATGCCCGAGCCGATGTCGCCCTTCATTGAAATGGACAATGACCTTTCCCTTTCGAATGACTTTATCTGTGTCCGGGTCGGTTACCTCCGGCCGATCGGAGTTGTTTAGCATTCCTTCCACCAGATCGGAGGCAGGCACAGAACGGACAAGACCGATCTGATAAGGGATACCGATCGCACTGAGCCCAAAGCGCTGAACCATCCGGGCCGCAGCTGAGTACATCTTCATCTGTAAGAGGACTTGGTGGTGGACCAAATGCTCAGAGGGATCCGTTCCCCAGTCGAACCAGGCTCCCCTTCGTATGAGCCAGTTCAGATGGCTCTGGGCTTCCTTGTCGCTGACAAGCGACATCTCTGCCACGAGATCGGACTGGCTGAGAAGTTCGAGAGGCATGCCGATACCGGCCAATTTGGCAGGGTTCATGACGGCAT
This sequence comes from uncultured delta proteobacterium, assembly GCA_963695895.1. Taxonomy (GTDB): domain Bacteria; phylum Desulfobacterota; class BSN033; order BSN033; family UBA1163; genus CAVOIK01. Next base: position 49,930 of record CAVOIK010000018.1, on the reverse strand, counting down.
TGAGCATCCCCATACACCCCGGATCGAGCTGGCCCATGATGCGCTTCTCGCGAATGATCTTCTTTGCGAGTGTCTCTCCGAATTTAAGGGCTTGAGGCGGGAGGGTTAGATCCTCGGCATCCACCAGGTGAGACAGATCGTACTCGATCTCTCCGGTCTCGCACCATGTCTGCAAACGCTTCATGAAAGGTAGGATCATGCTCGAAGCGTTCGGTCCAGAGACGGGAATGATGGATTCCCAGTCGATCAAGTGTACCCGAATGGTTGAGGAGAGAGACGAGTCCAGGCCAGGTTCCATCGAAATTGGCCAGAAGGAGGATTGGGCCTTTATGGGTCTGGAGTGGACCAGCCACATGATGAGAATAAGCCCAGCAGCTCAGCACCACAACGACAGGTGCCTCACGAGGAATGGTAGAAAATACTCGAGTCCCTTCGAACTGCTTTGTCAGAAAACCGTGCTTTCGTCTTAGGATCGTAGGAAGGGAATACCTCTGTCTGGTAACCTGCTTTCCTGAAGGCAGCTTTCACTGCCCTCAACGTCTTCTCCTGCATTGGCCAGCAGACCTGTCCTGCCGAATCTCGGAAATCGCCGTTCGAAATCAGATAGATTTTTTCTCATTCTTCATGGATCTTTCCTTTCTTCACCGTTCGACCGTGCGACGCCCCGCCTTTCAAGGCGCGTGGGCAGGCTCAGGGTGAACCTCGAGCCCCTCGGCCTGAGCGGCTCGACGGGGCCCTTCGGTCTTGAGCGACTCAGGGTCGAAAGACTCGCCGAAGTCTCGTCGAAGACAAGTCCTCGGGTCATGAAACCGGGGGAGTCGAGAGGTTCAGTTCTTCACGGTGTTCATCTTATCGTGCATCTTTCTCTGGAATTCATACATCTCTTTGAAGATGTCGTACTTGGCCTGATGAAACGCAGCCGTTGAGGGATTAGGGGAGATGCTCTTGGCTGTCTGGCACATGGATGTCATCCCCTGGAAGATATCCGAGAATTCGCCGGAGGCGACGGCTCCGAGAATGGCTGTCCCCAGTAGGACCGCTTCAGGTTCCTTGGGAAGTACGATCTCGCAACCCGTGATGTCTGCATGTTCCTGAATGAATAGTCGGTTCTTAATGTGTCCCCCTGTCAGATGAATCTTTCGAATCGCATAGCCCGACTCGTTCATTGCCTCGATGATGTGGCGTGTCCCATAAGCAATGCCTTGAACGGTCGCATGGTAGAGAAGGGCTACATCCTCAGGCGTAGCACTCAAGGTCAATCCACTCACCATGCCCTTCGCGTAAGGGTCTGCCCTTGGAGAGCGATTCCCGTGAAAGTAGGGAAGCACATGAAGATGACGGACGGGTTCCAGCCCTCTTTGCTTCTTCATCCGCTCGATCCTTTGGTTGAGAAAGGTGTAAACGTCCGTCCCTTCGCTGCGGGCCGCCTTGGAGATGTCCAAATAAGACCCATTATTTCGAATCACGAGATCAATGAGCGAGCCCGTGGCAGACTGTCCACCTTCATTGAGCCACATGTCGGGGATCATGGCACCATAGTAAGGACCCCAGACACCGCTGATGAATCGTGGTTCTCGAGAAACGGCCATGTGACAGGAGGACGTTCCTCCTATGAGGGCTATGCTGTGCTCGAAAGGATTTTCCTGGGGACGACCCTCCTTTAGGACTGAACCAAGAGAGCCAATCCCACCCGCGTGGGCATCAATCATCCCTACTCCTACAGGGATTCCTTCCACCAACCCAAGTTCCTTGGCAGCTTTCTTTGCTAAGCCGCCGGCATTCATTCCCATAGGATAAGACCGGGAAGGAACTCGCTCCCTGTCAAAGAGATCTGGGATGCCAATCTGCTTGAAGAAATCGAGCCGATATCCTCCAGAGGCTTCCTCGTGGCCGAGATAGGTCCACTTGCACACCGTGGTACAGAGACTCCGCATATCATTTCCCGAAGCCCGATAGACCATGTAGTCTGCCAGGTCGAGAAACTTCTTTGTTTTCTTCCAGGTTTCCTTTAAATGTTCTTTGATCCACAAAAGTTTGGGAGGCTCCATTTCAGGAGAAACCTTTCCTCCCACGTATCTGAGTACTTCATGGCCAGTTCGATTAATGCGATCGGCCTGTTCAACGGCGCGATGGTCCATCCAAACAATGATGTTTTGATTTGCCTTCCGGGTCGGTGAAACCGTCACTGGCGTAAAGCCATCTCCTAAGGCCACAAGCGAGCATGTCGCATCGAAAGAAATTCCGCTAACCGATATTGGATCAATCTTGCCTAACCGGAGGCATGCTCGGGTAGCCCTGGTCGTAGCTTTCCAAATGTCCTCAGAGGATTGTTCAACAAATTCGGGTCTGGGCTTCCAGACCTGGATCGGATGCTCTCCTTTCCCTCTCATTTTTCCCAGTCGGTTGAACGCACCCACGCGGACGCTTCCCGTGCCAACATCAATTCCCAAAAAAATCTTTTCCATGCTTTGCCTCGATCTTTCGATTAATTCCTTGTCAGCATCATATCACACTCAAGCTTTTGTGAACATGATTCCTTTTCTGCAGGTCCCTATTTTTCTAAGACCACAATGCAAAATCCATTTTTCAGATCTTCTTGACAGCGTTAGATCCTTTATAGGAGAATGACCAGTAAAAAGGATGAAAGGTGCCTGCTGCGATGGCAATGACTCGTCTTTCAAGAAAAACAAGAATGGATCAAAGGCTGATTCACCAAATCCTTGAGGAAGAAGTTACGCTGGCACTGGGTTGTACAGAGCCGGCAGCTATCGCCCTTTCTGCTGCTCTGGCAGCCAAGGCAGCCAGAGGGTGCGTTCGTTCTGTTGAGGTCATTCTCGACCCTAACACATTCAAGAATGCCTCTGCCGTCCCAATTCCAAGAGTAAAGAACCATGTGGGTCCAGAGATCGCCGCTGCCCTCGGAGCATTGAAAGGAGATCCTAGACTCAAACTTCAGGTCTTGAGAAATGTCAAATCCTCAGATGTAAAGAAGGCTCAATCTCTGATTGAAGAGGGTAGGGTCAAAGCGAGACTGGCAAAGAAGAAACAAGGCCTCTGGATCCAGTCGAAGGTTATTACCCAGCGGGGAAGGGGTGAGGCGATCATCGCAGGGTACCACTCTTATGTCCTCCGAATCAAATCCAACGGGAAAGTGACTTATCAAGGGAAGCCATTCAAATCCCTTAAGGGTGCAAGGGAAGAGCTGGCACACCTTAAAATTGCTGAAATATTTGATCTCGTCAAATCTCTTAGGAAGAAAGATCAAGATTTTCTTCTGAGAGGGCTCGACGTCAACATGGCCATCGCCCGGGAAGGAATCTCGAAGAAACTGGGCCTGGGCGTGGGAACCTTTCTCCAGGGACAGGTTTCGAAAAAGATGATGGCAGATGACGCAATTAGTGAAGCCAAGATGCTCATTGCAGGTGCCGCTGATGCTCGGATGGGAGGCATTGACATGCCGGTGATGGCGACGGCAGGCAGCGGCAACCAGGGGATTTTTATCACCCTTACGCTTGCGGCAGTGGCGCGAAAGCATAGCGCTCGAAGAGACAGAGTTGCTCAGGCCTTGGCCTTAAGTCATCTGCTGACATCCCATGTCAAATCTTTCACTGGAAGGCTGTCTGCCATCTGTGGCTGTACCATTGCAGCAGGGATTGGAGCGAGCGCTGGTGTGGTGAGACTCTTAGGAGGCTCTTTCCCCGAAGTGGAACGGGCCATCCGAAATGTCATCGGAGATATCACGGGGGTCATCTGCGACGGAGCGAAGCTTGGATGTTCCTTGAAGCTAACGACTGCTGCCGAGTCGGCGATCCGAGCAGCCCTTCTAGCCATGGAAGGAATCACGATTCCAGCAGGGGAGGGGATTGTGGATTCTTCGATCGATAAAACGATTAAGAATCTGAGGCGGATCAGCGAGGCCATGAGAGAGGTGGATAAAAGGTTTTTGGAGATATTGAATGAAAGAAAGCTTCCGGTTTGTGACGATGGTCTTTGACAGGGGTCTTACAGAGGTCTCACCGTTTAAGGGCGCGTCAAGGAGTTGTAGGAAAGAGCAGAAAGTTAGGGCAAACGGATCTGTTTTTAGAGAAAACCCTGAGATCAAAAAAGAATGCTTTCAGCAATATGGAAATAAAAAACGAATGCTATTTTCTTGGAGATCTGTCTGAGCTTCCTGAAGCTCAGTAATAAATGCCGGCTTTCTGGGCGTAGCGGCACATTTCAATCAAGGCCTCTAATTGAATGCCCTCATGGGCTGATCCTGCAATAGAGAACATATATCCGCCGCCCTTCATTCCTTCTTTTAGGCAACGATCCACTTCCTTGCGAACCAATTCTAAATCGGATTGACATAGGATCTGATTCCCATCCGCATTTCCCAGGAGAACGAGGTCCTTACCGAACTCTCTTTTGATCTCCCCCATATCCATCCCCGCCCCTGGTTCCATGCCATGAAGCCCTTTAATCCCTGCTTCGACAGCCATGGGGATATAATCCCGGATATATCCTTCTGAATGCCAGAATACGGGAACGGAGATAGAATCGACAATACGACGATAATAAGGGAAGGCAAGTTCTTTGAAATCGGAAGGAGAGACATATCCATGTCCCTTGAAACCCATGTCATCGCCCATGATGACGAAGTCCACTCCCAACTCTACGGCATACTTTGATGTTTCGATAAACCACTCCGTCTTTAATTCCGCACTTTCCTGAATCAAAGCCCTTTTGTCAAACAGGGCGTAACAGAAATCAATGAGTCCGAAGGCTTCGATGGTCAAACCGAGAGGGCCACTGTGAGAGAAGAGGGCAAAGGCATGATCGGAATAGTTCTTCTTCCAATCCTCCATCAACGGACGGCTGTACCGTTCATTCAGTTTCAGCTCAGGTGAATATTTTCGGAGGTCATCCCGGGTGGCGACTGCCCCTCCGACATATCTGCCATGTTCCCATCTTCTGCCAAACTCATCAATCCCATTCCACCCGGCGTAAATAGCGCCTCCGAGGGAGTCTTCTGGAGGAGGTGGATCGGGAGAATATCCGAGGCCTGTTGGCTTACCTTCGCACCATGACCGGCGTGCGATGACGAACACATCCACACCCAAGTTGATTCCAGGTTCTTATCATGTCACCCTGGCTGATGGCGCGAACAAACTTGGCCTCGATGGCATTGAAAAAGAGGGGAACTCTATCCGGTTCTTTATGAGCGATGGTGGTGAGAACCCTTTCTCGAGAATTCATCAGTTTTTCCCTTTCATTTGTAGAATACCGAAGGAAGCCAGAGAGCCAACTGAGGAAAGAAAAACAGCAGGCCCCAGACGAGAATGAGGGAGATCAAGAACGGCGCGGCACCCTTGTAGATAATGCCTATTGGAACCTTAGTTATATTCTTCACCACGAAGACGCAGATGGCCACCGGGGGGATGACAACGCCGATCATTTCGACAACGGCGATCACGATCCCGAACCACAGGGGAGGGAAGCCGAGTTTGAGGGCTACAGGATAAAAGATAGGGGTGGCAAGAATCATAAAGGTCAGGTCATCAATGAAGGAGCCCCCAATTTCGTAAACAATACAGATAAGAATCATAATCAAGTAGCGGTTGATGGGAAGAGCTCACGACCCAGTCTGCTGTTTCTTGCGGGATGTTGGTCACGGCGATAAAATGGCCAAGGACTGTGGAACCTGCAATGAGCATGAGAATCATGATGGCAGTGCGAAGGCCCTCCTTCACTGACTTGACGTATATCTTAAAGGTCATATCACGCTTTACGATTGCCAGAAGAAGCACGGCAAACGTGCCGACTGCTCCTGCCTCCGTGGGGGTAAAAAAACCCCGCATGATCCCGCCGACGACCAGGATAAAGACAACGAGGATCCAGAACACCTCTGGGAGAGAGCGTATCCTTGCTCCCCAGGTGGATCGTTCGGACCTGGGCGCAATGGCTGGATTGATCTTGGCCCATCCATAAATGATACCCATGAAGAACAGGGCAATGATCAGTCCCGGGATGATGCCGGCGAGAAAGAGCTGGCCGATGGACTGTTCTGTGAGAATCCCTAAGAGGATGAGAACAACGCTCGGCGGTATGATACAACCAAGGCTTCCAACGGTCGCGACAATTCCCGTAGAGAGTTTCTTGTCGTAGCCGTATCGTTCCATCTGTGGGATGGCGACACTGGCAAAGGTTGCTGCTGTGGCTGCAGATGAGCCGCAGATGGTTTTGAAACCTGTTGCCCCCATAACCGTGGCCATGGCGAGACCGCCGGGGACATGACCGATGAATCTATTGGCAGCGTCATAGAGTCTCACCGCTATGCCGGCATTGAAGCCAATTTGGCCCATGAGGACAAAAAGCGGGAAGATCGTATATCCGTAGTTTGTTATGACGTCATAAAAATCTGTTGCGAGGAGGTTAATAGCGGAGTGAAAACCATTAAGGTAGGCAAACCCCACAAAGCCGACCAGCCCCATGGCAAAGCCCAACTCAATACCCGTAGCGAAAAGGAAGCAGCAGAACCGCGAGGCCTATAATGCCTACCATAATCTCATTCATATTCACCCCTCCAGATTCTCACGATATCGAAGATGAACACGCAGCACTCAAGCAGACAGCAGACTGCGACGCCATAGGCGACAGGGTAGAAAGGTATCTTGATGGTAGCTGAAACCTCCCCTGATGCGTGAAACCTCGCCCCCACGTTGAACAGGTTATACCCTAAGAATGCAAACAGAATCAGGCACAGCACGCGTGTGAACGTGTTCATCACGTTCTTACCTCTCTTGGAGAGTTTCTCCAACAGGAAGTCCATGTACACATGCCCTTTGTCCAGAGAGACCTGTGGGATCCCGAAGCCGATCACGAGCGCCAGTAATAGGGCCACGATTTCGAAAGTCCCGATGATGGGATGACCCCCTGCTCTTAAGAGCACATCTGCAACGGTCAGGAGCATCATAACGGTGACTGCTATACCGGCGATGATGTTAAGAAGTTTGCTGACGAATCGCAAGATATCGGCTGGGTTAGTCATCATTCCTCCTTTTCAGGGCACCCAGGTGACATGCGTAGGGAACAGTTTAATACCGTTCCCTACGACGAATCTCGGTTTCTTCCGGAATTTTCTAAAGGGCCTTCTAGACTAAAATGCAGTCGGTATTCCTCTCGTCTTCTGCTCTTTGTGCCAATACGCGATGCGCTCTTTGATGTATTTGATCCAGCCATCAACCTCCGCTTCGCTATATCCTTTAGACGCCATCTGTTTCTTATAACTTCCTATGACCGGTTCAACAGCCTTTTTCCATCTCTCAGCCTCGGCATCGGAAAGATCGATCATCTGTCCACCCTTGCTTGTGAACAAGTCCCTTCCCTCTATATCCATCGAATCCCACAGGGCCGCTTGCTTCTCTCTGGCTTCGGAGGCTACCTCGGTGAATACCTTCTGAATCTCTGGCGAAAGGGTATCCCATTTCTTCTTGCTTATGACCCAATAGAAGGTGATCGCCGTTCCGATCTGCCAATCTGCCGTTACATACTTTGTCACCTCTGCGAACTTCCAGTACTTAAGCGTAGAAAGATCTACCGTGACCCCTTCGATGACACCTCTTAACAAGGAGTCATAGACATCCGGCATTTGAAGGGGGACCGGAACGCCACCCAGCGCCTTGATGATGTCGGCCATCTGTCCCACGGCCCTGATCTTGATCCCTTTTACGTCCTCCAGTGTCTTGACAGGTTTGCTGACCGTCTGAAGGATAATGGGTCCAGAAGGAGATACGTAAAGAACGTGGACATCGTCCCATTCCTTTGGCGTGTACTTGTTAAAGAAATCAGTGGCCACCCGTGTGTCTACCCAGCCGCTCGGAAATCCAAGAGGCAGATCAAATACTTCCATCACAGGGAAGCGGCCCCGGGTATATTGAATGTGAGAAAGGCCAAGGTCTGTGATGCCAGTGAGCACGCCGTCATACATCTTGACCGGGTTGAGAAGCGTGCCCCCGGGATGGTACGTAATCTCCACCTGACCATTTGTACGCTTCTTCACCTCGTCGCAAAACCACCCACTGAGGAGCGACATAGGGTGAGTGACCGGAAGGTAATTGGCACCCGTCAGCTTGATGACATCGGCTGCCCTGCCAATGGATGGGTTAGCCAAAACTAGAGCCACCAACACAAGGATCAACGCTATGCTTCTTCTCATATCATGCCTCCTTGGTGATTAGATTTGATGCCGGTCTTTAACATACACATACCCTTTCAAATTAACCCTTTCATTCTCCCTCCTCTCAATGGGCTTACTCGGATATGCCTCCATTTTTGTCGTCCATCGCTCTTTTGGGGTTTCATGAAATGCATCTCCGAGATCCTCTTAAAACTACCAGATTCGTTCATAATTGTCTCCGAGTTGACCTCAGCTTCTGCGACGCACGAACGTATAAAGTTGCTCTTGTAGTAGCTGAGTAGATAGGTACCGATAATCGGTCAAGCCTCCGTTATGAGAGGCTTTTCAGATCGGGAGTTATGAATTTTAGAATATAGACAAAGTTAAGCAAGATCTCTGCGTTCCTCCGGAGGCTGGGATTGTCCTGGCCCAGCACCTTTATCCTTTCCGCGCTCTGCTCGATCTTTTCGATCTCTTTCCTGATCGCTTCCATCACTTTGTTTCCTCCCTCAGATCTTTGAACCTCTTGGCCTTCAGCGTGTACCTCGGGAGAGACCCTGGTGGCTCCATGATGACAATAAATGACAGGTTCGTTGCGATCTTGAGGCTCTCACCCAGTCTAACTTTTGTCTGTTCGATAGATTCTAGCGGAAGCTGTGGATCTACCTCTGCCCTGAGCGAGATCACATCCATAAGGCCTCTTCTTTCCACAACGATCTCGAACTCCTCGACCTCCTGGAACTGTTGCCGGATAACCTCCTCCACGGTTTTGGGAGAGAAGAGTACTCCCCGTATCTTTCGGAGATCGTCGATTCTGCCTAACACCTCTCCGATCTTCTGGGAGGTTCTTCCACAAGAACAAGAGCTCTTTCCTTTTACGACCAGATCCTTGGTGTTAAAACGGATCAGGGGAAAAGACCTTCGGCCGAGGGGGGTCACCACGGCCACTCCGATGTCACCTTCCTTCACCTCTTTTTGAAGCGTTTCTCGATCAAGGATTTCGACCAAGAAGAAGGGTTCAATGATATGCAGACCCTCCTTTGCCTCACACATCCCCGCCCATGCACAGGGCTCAGTTCCACCGATATGATCGAACACATGGCAATGATAGAGTTCCTCCAACCTCTTTCTGGTCGCTGAGGGCATCGGTTCTCCGGCGCAGAGCATCCTTTCAATATTGAGGCTCGCTGGATCGATACCCATGTTTCTTGCCTCTTCGGCGATGTGAAGCCCATAGGTTGGGGTGTTCATCATGGCGTTCGCCTTGATTTCAATGATCTTGTGGATTCTTCCCTTCGTGTCGAGAGCACCTCCAGGGATGACTTCACAACCGAGTTTTTCAGAGGCGTAATGAGCTTCCCAGAAGGCCACATAGACATTGTAACCAAAGGGGAGAAAGACTCTGTGGTGGGGCCTAAAGCCTGCCATGTAAAGAATGTGACACCACACCTCAATCCTCCATTGCCAGCTTTCATACGACTCAGGCACGTACACTGGTTTCCCTGTAGTTCCACTCGTCTGCCGGAACGTGGTGACATTCTCGATGGAGGTCCCCAGAGTGCCCCCGTAAGGGAAAGGATCTATCTCCTGATATTTTCGCAACTCCTCCTTGTCAGTCAGGGGGATATGTTTGATGTCGTCGAATGTTGTGATGTCGTTCGGCTCGAAGTCCTTCAATTTCTGTTGGTAGAGAACAGAATGCGCCTTTGCATGGGAGAGAATATTTCTGAAGTGCGAGAGCTCCATTTTACAGATGGTTTCTCTTGGAAGGGTTTCTAGGTAAGGATTCCAGTATTTCATCTTCAAAGACCTCCTACTTCGTGGAAGCGAAGAGGGTTGGTCTCTACCATTGCACCCAGCTTATAAGAGACCTGTCTCGCCGTACTGGCAACCTTTGGTCCGTAGACTTTGATTGCGCTTTCGGGAAACGTTCCTATGAGGATGAGGCACCCGATCATCTTCCCTTGATGGTCGAATACAGGGGTGCTAACGACGTTGACTCCTGCAGTGATTTGACCAATATCCTTCGCAAATCCCGACTCTCGGCATCTTGCAAGCTCTCTTCTCAATTGCTCCTTGTTTGCATGAGATGTATCCCAAAAGAAGTAGACCTTCTTTCTGGCTAATATCCTCTCCCTCTCTGCTTCAGGCATGAAAGCGATGATGGCCTTCCCATGGGCTCCCAGAGTGATGTGGAATCTGTGTCCAAGTCGCACGCTAAACCCCACATTCTGATTCCCTTCGTGCTTGCCCACGACAAATACATGCTCGCCATGAATCAGACCGAAAAGAGCAGTCGCGCTTGTTTCAGTCGCAAGACTTTGTAGAAACGGGGCCACAATATCGGGATAATACAGGTTATCCAGGACATTGCGTGCGAGGAAAATGAGGCTCGGTCCGAGAGAGTAGGTCTTCGTCTGGGGATCTCTTTCCACGAGTCCGAATTGGCTCAAGGTCTTGAGAATGGAATATCCTTTGCTTTTATAGATTCCAACGTGTCGACAGATATCCGTGAGTGCCATCTTGGGCTCTGGGTTCTCTCCCAGGCAGAATAGGACTTTAGAGGCTTGTTCGACCGCGGGGGCAAGAGGCTTGTAGCTGGACCTCCCCTTTTTCTCTATGTGAGTTGACCTGTTTCTTGTCACCATTGAGTTTACCGTGGATCCTGGAGTGGCAAATCAATAGTTCTATATACAGAACAGTGTTCTCAATAATGCGTTTATTTTAGAAGGGGGGTTTGAATAAGTCAAGCATTTTTTATCCAGCTCCAGAGAAAATGATTGATATAGAATTATTATGAGTATATTCTTAAACAATGAGGAATGAAGAGTTAGCGTTATATTTATCCACGAGGCGTAGAGAGTGAAAATAGCGATTGCAGGTGCTGGCGTTACAGGGTCCTTTCTATACAGGCTCTTGAGTGACCGGGGACACGAGGTTGATCTGTTTGATAAGAAACCTGGAACGAAATGTGGCCTCAGCCCCTGTGCGTGGGGCACCTCAAGAGGATTTACTGAATGCGTCAGGGCTTCAGGACTTGAACCGGAGAAGTATGTTCTGCAGCATTCCGATCATGTGGTGATGGACGAATATACGATTGAGGCAGATCTGTCCACTTTTGACAAGTCGCGTCTGATTAAGGATTTGCGGCGAGGTTCAAACATAGAGTACTCCCCCCTTGATCGAACAAGGTATGAGAGGATCATCGACGCCACTGGGGTCTCGCGGATATTCCTGCCTGCCATTAAGGATGATATCATCCTGCCATGTGTGCAGTGGCGGATACGGACGGATGCACGGCTTGAGAATCGGATCAGACTGGGAGGCATAGGCTTTGCATGGTGCTTTCCCCTTTCTGGCAACGAGTACCACATCGGGTGCGGCAGCCTCCTTTCAGACCCGCATCAGATCGTGGAAGAACTGGGCTGGGTTCGGAACCACACCTCTAGAGGGAGAGGGAATGTCATCTGCGCATGCGCTGGCCGGATACGTCTCACCGCCCCCCAATACGCGCAACCCTTTGTGGTCGATCACGGGGAGAATGAGATATGGGGAGTGGGAGAGGCCATCGGGTGTGTAGCGCCGCTCGCTGGAGATGGGATTGTTCCGGGAATGAGGAGCGCCCAGATATTGATGAAATACTGGGAGAATCCCGATGGATACCCAAAAGCCATCTTAAGGCAATTTGATTGGATGAAACCTGAGCGGGAGGTGGTTGATAAGCTCCGGGCGAATAGGCGTCTCGGGATGAAGGATGCGTTGGTGCTTAGAAAGAATTCGAGAAGGATGGCAATGAAGGTGGGTCTTAGGGAAGCCCGCGCCTTATTGGAGCGTTTAGGGTGATCGGTCCAGAAAGATGGTTTCGACCTTAAAGGTTGTAGATTCTATGGGACAGGATACCAAAACAGAGCTTGTTTATCGTTTCTTTTCTGGTACAGGGTCGACCTACGACTTGATAGCTCATTTCGCTACGATTGGCTTCGATCGATGGTGGAAAAGGAAGATACTTGAAAAGATCCCGGAAGGATCGAACAAAATTATGGATCAGGCTTGCGGAACTGGAATCCTCACCCTTAGAATCGCGCGTCAGTTTCCTCATTGCCGGGTCGTGGGTGTTGATTTACTCGATGAATATCTAACCCTCGCCAAAGAAAAAGCGCGGAGATTGAAACTGGAAAATGTCGAGTTCGTCTTGGGAAGGGCAGAGGAGGTTTCGCTGGATGAGAGCTTCGATTGCATTACATCATCCTATCTGGCCAAGTATGCTGAATTGGGAAGCTTGGTTCAAAACGTGCGAAAGATGCTTCGACCAGGGGGAACTCTGGTGATGCACGATTTTACGTATCCCTCGGATCACACCTTTGGACATCTCTTGGAGCTCTATTTCAAGCTTTTGCAGGCTGTCGGTAGAAGGACCTGTCCGCAATGGAAAACGGCCCTGGAGGGTCTGCCTGAGTTACTTCGGCAGACAGGATGGGTCACCCAGTTGACCCGGGGTCTGGAGGAAAATGCCTTTTCAGAGATCCAGGTGCAATCTCTCACCCTTGGAACCTCAGCCATTGTTACGGCCATGAAGATGTAGCTTCCTTTAAGATTGGTTGAACAGCCTGATCAAGTCCCACGGAGCCTTTCGCACCAGCTCCCTGTATTGACCAGTTACAAAATCTTCCTGAATCTCAGAGACTGCGGATTTCAGTCGATCCTCGATCGCCTTTTTCAGAAGCATCACCGCACGGCCAAAGAATTCCCACACGGGATCGTTGACGTCTGGGGAATCTCCTTTCAAGATCTTCAGGATGTGCGGCCCCATCCCATCGGCAAAATAAAGGAAGGCCGGGACCAGAGGCGTCATTTGTTCCGGACGAATTGAGTGCGTCAATAAGTGATGGTTCATCTCCTTCATGTCATCGGCTATCTGGTATGCCTCGCCGATTCTTAGTCCGTACCGATAGAATATCTCTCTTGTTCCTACATCCGCATTTGCCGCGATAGCTCCGAGACGACAGGCGGTTCCAAAGAGGATGCCCGTTTTAAGATGGATGATTTTGTCATACCATTGGCCATCTAAGCTATGGGATTCTATCTCTCGGATCACATCCAAGGGATGGAGCGGTTCGTGGAGGGCTCCCTTCGCCACCTGGGCAATCGCATGGGAGACAGCTAGTCCATCCTCCAAGCTAAGATCGTTCATCATTCTAATCGCCGTCGCAAAAATGACGTCTCCAATCAATACAGCTCGCCGCGCCCCTTCCAACGTCCAAGCGGCTGGCCTGTTTCTTCTCAGGGTATCTTGGTCTACAAAGTCATCGTGTATCAACGTGGCTGCCTGGATCAGTTCCACGGCAACCGCCCTGGGAATTGCGGCTTCGAGCGTTCCCCCCAAGGCTTCACTCACCATGCAGGAGAGGCAACCTCTGATCTTCTTCCCAGCTTGCAGAATTTCCATAAGTGAGGCGGTGTTCTCCATAGGAACATTTCCCAATAGGGTGGACAGTGTCTTTCCAAAGGCATCATCCATCCTCTGTTTCAGTATCCTCAGGTAATCTTCAAAGCCTGTTGGCATCCCGTTTGCTCCAGTCACGTCGAAAGCCTTCTGCTAGCTCATGCCAAAGAGCTTTCTGGTCAGGTTAACTCACCATCCGGCAGATCAACAATCCTCCTCCGAGAAGAATCGTTCCAAGGCTGATCCCTTTGAGGATGGTCTCATAACGCATCATCAAGGACTTTTCCTCATCCCCTAGTGTATTAAAGCGCATTCGGAGGGACCTGTAAGGACGGGAGGCTTTTATCTCGACGACACTAATAAGTGCCATCGATACAGCGACGACGAATGCTCCTAATGAAATTCGGTTGGTTTGCATGACATATCCCGCCAGGACAGGTAAGAAGCCCCATGAGAAGACAAACCAATGATCCGTATGAAACCTCCCGTGAAACCACTCCAAGTTGTAAGCGAAGACGAAGAACCCTTCGCAGGCCGCCACGGCTGCGAGCCAAGGAACATAGCGAACCATATAATAGATGGCGATAAAGTAGGCGAGCACGAGAGAAAGAGTAGCCATGAGCCAAAGCTGAAGCCTGGTAAACACGCTTCCCCAAGGTCTTATAATCTTGCTTCCCAGAGCATCGAGGGCGTGGGCAGCAATCCCCAGGCCGAGAAAATAGATAACGACGATGGCAAGAAGTCTCTCGAAATGGATGGGATTGGCCAGCACTGAGCCAATCACTGAAAAAGAGAGAACCATTCCTGTGTAAGGCAAGAAAAGAAGGCCCATCAGGGATCTGAATCTCGGAGGACCAAATCTTGGCACGAACCATTCAGACTGTCTGCCGACAGGATTCCCGTCCATTCCGCTCATTTCCATAGCTTAATCGCCAGCCAGTCGGAACAAACTCTCCGAAATGCCAATATTTGTTCTCAGGTTCCTGAAGGTCATCGTTCTCTCCAGTCGGCCGGCCGAATCCGATTCTTCCACCTTCACAGGGAGCCATAGCTCCCCATCAATGGAGAACCGGTAGATCGTAAGGATTCCATTGCGGAAATGATTCTCAGCCAGCACCTGAATCTCGACGGTTCCATCTTTCTCTGTGACCTGAGCGGGACCCCTGCGCTGGTCCGCTAGACTGTGCCCCATCTTTCTGATAAGGAGTCCGAAGTCTGTCTGGTCTATTTGCTGCCCCGAGTGGGATACGAGCATCGGGTCACCTGGGTCAAGGTGAAGCTTGAAGAACGGGAGGAAGGGCCAGGGGCGGACTACTACCTTCCCATTCCGATCAGGATAAACCAAGATCATCCCTGAATGAGGGGATTCAAAGTCGAGACGGATCATCTCCGGCTTCTTGAAGGTATATAAAAACTTTTCTGTGTCAAACGAACCATCATTCTTTGAGGTTCTGACCTCTACGTTCGCTTGGTAATCCTTCACCTTGTCATAGGCCTGCTCCATTTTCTCAAGAACAATCGCCGGTTCCATCTCACTCCAGGCTACGGCACAGCAGGGCATGAGGACCGTTAAGAAGATCAGGGAAGATGCAAGATAGGCCTGCCGCGAGGGCATTTAGTTAGATTTCCTTCGCATGAGTGAAATAGCTTTGTCCTGAAGCCAGTGGTCCTGTTTAGGGTTCTTTTGAAGCGTCCTCCTGGCAACTGCCCCTGCTAAGTGCGCCGATAAACACATCCCTCGTTGAGGTCAATAGGTGGTTCTCTTTTCCGAGAACCATCTATCTATGAGAAAATCTTTTGAGAAGTTATTGACAAAAAGTCGCTTTAGGGTGAGTCGAATATAGAAAAAAGGGGGTGGTATGTCAAGAAAAAAGAATACTAAGAGACTGAAGGGTCTTTTGCGAGACGTATTGGATCTTCTGCGATTCAAGATAGGCGACTTAATCGATCCAAAAAATAAACCAGGCCGGTAGGGACGCTTCCCTCCCTGGATCGTCGGACATGGTCCTGCTATTGCTTTTATGTGAAAAGTAGTGTATATTAGTATCGTTGCATAGAGCTTTTGAGACGATAACCCGTGAAGAACTCTAGACAACTTCTTTACGGGTTTTTTATTAGAGCTTGATAGAGAATTTCTGAAGGAGAGAGGGAGCATTTTCACGATCTGATAGAAAGGATCCAACCATACTGAGTCTTCCAACCCGTTTCTGCGTGATTCAACTATCGCTTGCCTTCAAGTCGTGTGAAATCGTAGAAATCAATGGTGAGGTAGAGAAAGAAAGGGATAACTCCGTACGATATGAACGGGTTATTCAAAGGATGAACGATGAAGTTTTGTGAATTAGATTTGAAACCAGAGATTCAAAAGGCCCTGACGGGCATGGGGTATGAGGATTTGACACCCATCCAGGAAAAGACATTCTCTCCGATTCTGAGCGGCAGGGACCTTTTGGCCCGGGCAGAGACGGGTTCGGGTAAGACAGCGGCCTGCGGTATTCCGCTGATCCAGAGGATTGATCCTTCGCTCAATGCCATCCAGGTACTCATCCTGGTCCCCACCCGTGAACTGGCACTCCAATATGTGGAAGAGATCGACAAAATTTCGAAGTTTACGGATGTGGTCCCCTTTGCGGTCTTCGGGGGATTCTCGATGGAGATTCAAAAAGCCAAGTTCAGGGACAGGGTCCATATCCTCGTTGCGACCCCTGGACGTCTGATCGATTTCCTGTACAATACTACGTCCATTGACCTCTCTTGTGTTCACACGCTGGTGCTGGATGAAGCCGACGAGATGCTGAAGATGGGCTTTATTGAAGATGTAGACTTTATCCTCTCCTGTCTGATCCACGAACACCAGACGTTGTTTTTTGCAGCGACGATGCCCCAAGAGATCGATCGATTGATCAGGACCTATCTGAAAGACCCAGTGAGAGTGGAATTAAACAAGGAACAGATCGCCCCGGAGAGTCTGGTCCATCATTTCCAATATACGGCGCGACGGGATCGGCTCAATACCCTGATCGAATACCTGAACAAGGAAAAAATCTCCCAGGCGATCATCTTCTGCAATTCGCGGCATCACGGTGAGAAACTGACAAAGGAGTTGGAAGGGAAATTCAGCTCGATAGGGTATATCCACGGGGGCCTGGAGCAATCGAAGCGAACATCGATCTTCGAGCGTTTTCGCCGAAAGGAGATTACCTTCATGGTTGCCACGGACGTTGCCGGTCGTGGACTCGATTTCAACCATGTCAGTCATGTGATCAATTATGACTATCCTTGTGGCCTGGAATCCTATACGCACAGAACAGGAAGAACCGGGAGAATGGGTCGGTCGGGCATTGCCATGACCTTTGTGACCGATCAGGAATTGAAGGATTTGAAATCCCTGTTTAAAGTGAATCGTATTGATCCTGTGTGGCATGGCAGCATCCCTAACCTGCAAAACGTCTCGAGACACAAAGGTGGGGGGAATGGCAAACACTCTTTCAAGAAGTACCCTAGGAAACCAGCATCCCATGCGGCTCAAGCGGTTCAGAGAAGTCATTTCAGCGGGGGGGACGAATGGCAGAGACCGTTGATGAAATAAGCATAGACTGGAAAGATGAGAATGGACAACATCTGGTCAAGCAGGTGAAGAAGGAGGTCCTCACCCGTGGAGCCTGGTCCACCCTTATGTTTATGTATCAGGATCTTAACAAGAAGACCGGCGAATTCGGGCCTAAGAAGATCAGGGTGGCCCGCTATCAAAAACGGGGTGGAAAGTTTATCCCTCAGTCGAAGTTCAATATTTCCTCTGCTCACCAAGCGAAGCAAATCACAGAAATTATCCAGAACTGGCTCCCTGAGATGGATGAGAAGGGTGACTCGGAGGATTAGCCCGAGAACCCATCGTCACAGGTAGTGATTGCGGATTGCAGATTTCAGATCGAAACGATCTAATCCGTTGACGGACTCTATTGATGAAACGCGAAGATTTGAGAAACATAGCTCTTATTGCCCATGTGGATCATGGGAAAACAACGATCGTCGATGGTTTGCTCAGACAGTCAGGGACCTTCCGTTTGAACGAGAAGGTTCAGGACAGGGTGATGGACAATATTGACTTAGAGCGGGAGCGGGGCATTACCATCATGGCAAAGAACACGGCGATCGAATATCGGGGAGTCAAGATCAATATTGTCGATACTCCGGGCCATGCCGATTTCGGAGGCGAAGTGGAAAGGACGCTCAAGATGGTCGATGGCGTGCTGCTCCTCGTGGATGCCTCGGAGGGCCCCTTGCCCCAGACGAGATTCGTTCTGAAAAAAGCCCTCGAATTCAATCTTCCTCCGATCCTTGTGATCAACAAGATAGACCGGACTGATGCAAGAATCCAAGAGGTGCTCAACGAGGTCTACGATCTATTCATTGACCTCGATGCCACAGAGAAACAGCTTGAATTTCCGATCGTCTACACCAACGCAAAGCTCGGGATTGCGAAACAGCACCCGGATGACGATGCGAAAGATCTTCAATGCCTGTTTGAACTCATTCTTCACGCCGTTCCACCACCAGAAGGGGATGAAGCAGGGCCCCTGCAACTCCTGGTCACCAACATCGACTACAACGATTACGTGGGCAGGCTTGCGATTGGGAGGATCTTCTCAGGCTCAGTCAAGGTCGGGGATGGGGTTTCGATGATCAACGGCAAAGAGGAGCCCACCAAGATAAAGGTAACATCGCTCTATGGGTTCCAGGGGCTCGAAAGAGTTGAGATCGAGGGAGCCCGGGCAGGGGATATCGTGGCCCTGGCCGGGATTGAAGGGATTGGGATTGGTGATACCATTTGCGATAGTGAAAATCCGGAGCCCCTTCCGAGAATAGCGATAGATGAGCCTACCATCTCGATGGTCTTTTCTGTGAACACATCGCCTTTTTCGGGACAAGAGGGAAAATATGTCACATCGAGAAAACTGAGAGAGAGGCTTGAAAAAGAGCTTTTATACAATGTCTCGATCAAGGTTGACTTTGATTCCACCGACTCCTTCAAGGTGATGGGAAGAGGGGAGCTGCAGCTTGCGATTTTGATCGAGATGATCCGGAGAGAAGGGTATGAACTTTCTGTGTCCATGCCGGAGAGCATCACCAAAAACGTGAACGACATTCTTTATGAGCCGATGGAGCATCTGGTAATCGATGTCCCGGAGGAATTCATAGGGGTCGTAACACAGCAGGTAGGGATTCGGAAAGGCAGGATGCAGAAGATGAACAACCATGGCCGCGGAAGGGTTCGCCTCGAATTCAGGATCCCCTCCAGGGGACTCATCGGCTTTCGTTCCCAGTTTCTCACCGATACAAGAGGGACAGGGCTCTTCAACCACATTTTCGATGGACATGAGCCGTGGCATGGCCCGATGACAAAACGTTCTACCGGAGCCCTGGTTGCAGACCGGCCAGGGAAAGACGACCACTTATGCGCTTTACCACCTCCAGCCCCGGGGAACACTCTTTGTAAGAGAGAACACGCCCGCGTACGAAGGAATGGTGATTGGCGAGAATTCGAGAGAGAATGACCTGGATGTCAATGTCACCAAGGAGAAGAAACTGACCAACATGAGGGCAGCAGGGTCGGACGATGCCCTGCTGCTCGTTCCACCTAAGCTTCTCAGTCTCGAACAAGCGATCGAATTTATCAAGGAAGATGAACTGGTGGAAGTGACTCCACTCTCGGTGCGCATCCGCAAGAAGATTCTCGAATCAAACAAGAGACCCAAGTACAGGAACTGAAACAAGCAGGATCAGATCCCCAATCGAAAACGTTCAGTGTCTGAGAGTTCCCCCAGAACTCCATTCCCCCCCAAACATGAACCCTTGATAAAAAAAAAGATACTTGATAATAAATTGAATTGTGATATTATACACAAGTTTGTTTTTTGATATGCTACCATGATGTAAGAGTCAGTTTGACTCTTCACCAAGGGGGACAAAAAGAAGAACCAGCCAGAAGAAATTCGAAGGGAGGAAAGAGCAGATGAAGGGACAATTCAATCTTATCTTGTGCAGAACGTCTAAAGAGCAAGTGGAAAAGGGAGTCCCCGTGATAGTCAAGGGGAGCGGAGTCCGTGTCTTTGATGAACAGGGCAAGAGCTATCTTGACTTTGTCTCAGGGTGTAACTCGACCCGTTCATGTGGGCTACGGACGAAAGGAGATAGCCCAGGCGGTGTATGACCAGATCTGTGAGATTCCTTACTTTACCCCCAGCCAATTTACCAACCGACCTGCCATGAATCTGGCGAATGTTTTGGGAGAAATCGCTCCTGGAAAAATAAAGAAGTTCCTTTTTGTTTGCGATGGATCAGAGGCAGTAGAGGCAGCCATCAAGTTTGCCAGACATTATCACTTCTTCAAAGGAGAGAAAAGGCGTTATAAGGTCATCTCGCGACGAGGAGCCTATCACGGAGTCACGGGTGGAGCACTGAGTGTGCTCGGAACAGTGCTTCCCATGCGTCAGATCATGGAACCTATGGCTCCTGGAACCGTTTTTGTCGAATCCCCTTATTGCTATCGCTGTCCAATTCACTTGACTTATCCCGATTGTGACATGGCCTGTGCACGAGACATTGAACGAATCATTCAGTTTGAAGATCCCACACAGATCTCGGCTTTCATTGGTGAGCCGATTCAACAGGGGTTTGGAGCCTACGCTCCTCCCAAGGAATACTGGAAAATCGTGAGAGAGATTTGTAGTCGCTACGGCATTCTCCTCATCATCGATGAGGTTATCTGCGGGTTCGGAAGAACAGGAAAATGGTTCGGCGTCCAGCATTTCGACATTGAACCCGACCTCATTACCATGGCCAAGGGAATCTCGAGCGGTTATGTGCCTCTTGGAGGGGTTGGAATGCACGAACGAAGTCTTTGACCCCATCGAGATTTTTCAGCATCTTCATACCTATTCAAACCATCCTGTTTCCTGTGCGGCAGGCCTAAAGAACATCGAGATCATGCATAAGGAAAAACTGGTCGAGAACGCTGCTAAGATGGGGAAGCACCTTCTCGAGGGGCTGAAGTCTCTGGAATCCCATCCGACGGTGGGAGAGGCCAGAGGGACAGGGCTGTGGGCTGCCATTGATTTTACTATGGATAAGAAGAAGCGGGCTCCGTTCGCGGCTGAGAGACTCTCGAGCATGGTCAATCGCGCCTTCAGCAAAGGGTTGGTGGTCAAGATGATGGGGCAAGCCCTTGAATTTGCGCCTCCTCTCATCATCCAGAAGAGTGAGATTGAAGAAGCGATCAAGATTTTAGATGAGTGCATCACGGAAGAAGAAAAAGCCATGAGTTTGAAATCCTAAGAAAGGGGGGCTTTATAATGATCGTTGGCATTCCAAAGGAAATCAAGAAACACGAGTACCGCGTGGGTATTACTCCAGGCGGGGTCAAGGAGCTGGTCAAAAGAAGCCACAAAGTGCTCGTCCAAAAGGAAGCAGGGGTAGGGAGCGGAATCTCTGACGAGGAATACCATGCCGCGGGTGCAATCATTGGACCGACGGCAAAGGAGATCTATGATCAAGCGGAGATGATCATGAAAGTCAAGGAACCCCTCCCCGAGGAGTATGATCTCCTTCGCGAGAACCAAATCCTCTATACCTACCTCCATCTCGCGCCCGCGCCGGACTTGACCAAAGCACTTCTCAGAAGAAAGACCATCGGAATTGCATATGAAACGATCCAGTTGGAGAATGGTTCGCTTCCGCTTCTTTCTCCCATGAGTGAGATCGCGGGGCGGATGGCGGTTCAAGTGGGTGCGCATTGCTTGCAGAAGGAGAACGGCGGACGTGGCGTGCTTTTGGGAGGCGTCCCAGGCGTTCATCCAGGTTACGTGACCATTCTCGGAGGAGGGAACGTGGGCACCAATGCGGCAAAGATCGCTGTGGGCATGGGAGCCAAAGTGACCATCCTGGATGTGAACTTGGAGCGACTGAGATACCTCGACGATATTTTTGGAGGGAGAGCCATCACTCTGTTTTCTAACGTGGACAGTATTGAGCAAAACGTTCTATCCGCTGACCTCGTCATTGGTGCGGTGCTCATTCCCGGGGCACGAGCCCCCAGGCTTGTCACCCGACAGATGATCTCAAAGATGAAGGAAGGAACAGTCGTTGTGGACGTAGCCGTGGATCAGGGGGGCTGCATCGAGACGATTCACGCCACTTATCACGATGATCCGACTTACAGAGTGGACGGGGTGATCCATTACGGCGTGGCCAATATGCCGGGAGCCGTGGCGAGAACGTCCACCTTTGCCCTCACCAATGCGACTCTTCCTTATGCGTTGAAGATCGCAGATCAGGGATGGAAGAAGGCTGCTCAAGGGGATTCGAGTCTCTTGAAGGGGCTCAACGTCGTCACAGGAAACCTCGTGTGCAAACCCGTA
The DNA here is from genome assembly GCA_963695895.1 of uncultured delta proteobacterium. Taxonomy (GTDB): domain Bacteria; phylum Desulfobacterota; class BSN033; order BSN033; family UBA1163; genus CAVOIK01. Next base: position 27,912 of record CAVOIK010000018.1, on the reverse strand, counting down.
GGGGAAGCGGTAGGAGTTTCCTGTGTGCCCGTAGAAACGGTGTTGCGCTAGTCATCCGCAAAAGGAGTAGCGATCCACATTGGATTCAGAGCGATCAAGGATCGACCTGAATCCAAGGCCTCATATTGCGGACAAGTCGGCTGGATGTCCCTCGGAGAGTGCGGCAACTGACTTCAACACTGGAGACAAAGCCGACAGAGTCATCAGATTTGAGATACCTGGAAGCCCCGCCCTGTGCCTGCCTGCGGTAGGCACAGGGCGGGGAGCTTCACTTTAAGTCTAAAATTGTTTTCTTGATCGCGTCTCCCATCTCTGAGGTGGAATGTTTCCCTCCCATGTCACGGGTCCGGAATTTTCCCTCGGAGAGAATCTTCGTTAATCCCTTCGCAATATCTGAGGCTGCCTTCTCTTCTCCCAAATGCTCCAACATCATCCTGACCGCCTCGATGGAAGCCACAGGATTGACGATTCCCTTGCCTTCGTATTTCGGGGCTGACCCATGAATAGGCTCGAACATGGAAGGGAAGATCTTTTCCGGATTGACATTCCCGCCAGCCGCAAACCCCATCCCTCCCTGGAGCATAGACCCGAGGTCGGTGATGATATCGCCAAACAGGTTTGAAGCCACGATCACATCAAAGTATTCCGGCGTCTTGACAAGCCACATGGTGATGGCGTCAATGAAGGCTGTCTCTGTTTTTATATCAGGATAGTTTCGAGCAACCTCCTTGAACACCGAATCCCAAAAGACCATAGAATAATTGAGAGCGTTCGATTTGGAGCAATTCGTCACCATGCCGACAGGAGATTGGGTCCCCGAGTTTTTTCCGTTTCCGGGCCAAGTCAAAAGCATAGCGCATGACCCGTTCGCATCCCTTCTGAGTGAAGACGCCGGTTTGGAGTGCAAAGGCATCCGGAGTTCCCATTTTGAAAAAGCCGCCTGCAGCTGCATATTCTCCCTCGGTGTTCTCCCGGACGACGACCATATCGATCGTCTCCGGCGTCGCCGTTTTGATGGGAGTCTCGACACCCGGATAGAGTCTGATGGGACGAAGATTGACGTACTGGTCAAATCCTTTTCGAATCTTGAGAAGAAGGGTCAGAGAGATGTGATCCGGAACCTTGTTGACATCACCGATACAGCCCAGAAAGATCGCGTCGAAGCCTTTCAGGATATCGAGAATATCGTCCGGCATCATCTTCCCGTGTTTGAGATAGTAATCGCAACTCCATTCGAACTCCCGCGTTTCTATCTTGAACCCATGCTTATCGGCAAGAGCCTTTAGAATCTTAAGGGCTTCATTGGTCACTTCCTTGCCGATGCCGTCACCCGGAATCACTGCAATCGAATAAGTCTTCATGCCTTTCTCCTCCTGTAATGGTATTTAGAATTCGACGCCTCTCTCAGCCTTTTATTAACTTTTTATTTTCATTCTTGGCAAGAGGCTACGACTGTGGATGGAATGACGGGGGTTATCTTCCCAGATAGGCTTTCTTCACGTGGGGATGGTCGATGAGAGTGGATGCCTCGCCCTCCAGGGTCATTTTGCCGGTCTCTAAGACGTAAGCATAATGTGCAACCTCGAGGGAACGGTAGGCGTTCTGTTCGACCAGCAGAAGCGTATGCCCCTGGCGGTTCAGCTGGATGATGACATCGAAGACGGCATCGACAATGATCGGGGCGAGTCCTAACGAAGGTTCATCGAGGAGAAGAATCTTCGGGTCAGACATGAGGCCACGGCCTATGGCCAACATCTGCTGTTGTCCACCGGAGAGGGTTCCTCCAACTTGATTTCTGCGTTCTTCTAAAATGGGAAAGAGTTCGAAGACATTTTTCAGGAGTTCGTCTGTTCGCTTTGGATCCTTCACTGGAAGGGCGCCCATCTTCAGATTTTCCAGCACCGTGAGAAAAGGGAATATCTTTCTTCCCTCCGGGACATGGGAGACCCCTTTCTGGGCAATCTGGTGGGGCGGCAGATGATCGATCCTTTCACCATTGAGCGAAATGGTTCCTGATTTTGGATGGACGACGCCAGAGATGGTTTTTAAGGTCGTACTTTTACCCGCCCCATTTGAACCGACAATGGATACAATCTTCCCGTCTTGGACGGAGATCGAAACGTCCCACAAGGCCGTCGCAATTCCATAACTCACGGTGATGTTCTTAATGTCGAGCACTGTATCGTTCCCCTAGATAGGCTTTGATGACGTCTGGGTTGTTCACGACCTTATCCGGCACGTCCTCGGCGATCTTTTCCCCGTAGTCCAGAACGGCGATGCGATCGCACAGAGAAAGGATGACATCCATGATGTGTTCGACCACAATGATGGTCAGCTCTCCCGTCCGCAAGGAACGAATCAGTTCGATGGCCCCTTTGACTTCAGAGGGTGTGAGCCCGGCCATCACCTCGTCAAGGAGGAGAAGGGTAGGGCGGGTTCCCAGGGAACGAGCCAGCTCAAGACGCTTCCGATCCTCCAGGGTCACATTGGCGACCAGGGTATTTCCCTTGTCATCCAGCCTGACCCGCTCGAGGATCTCCCAGGCCATCTTCCGCGATTCTCTTAGAGACGAGGTGCGGATGAAGGTGCTGACCATGACATTTTCAAGGACCGTCATCTTGGTAAAAGGAGCAGGGATCTGAAAGGTCCTTCCGATTCCAAGTTCAGCGATCTGATGGGGCCGCAGGCCGGTGATGTTCCTGTCATTGAAGGTGACCTTTCCGGAGGTGACTGGATACATCCCTGTCACCAGGTTGAAGAAGGTTGTCTTTCCGCTGCCGTTCGGGCCGATGATGCCGAAGACCGACCCCTTCTCCACTTCCAGGGAAAGATGGTTGATCGCGGTCACTCCGCCAAAGGATTTCACGAGGTCATGGGACTGAAGGATCATATTACTACCATTTGACCTTCTTCTTGAGCTGATTCACGGATTCCCTGGGAGAAAAGAGCCCGGTCCCTTCCAGAAGGCCGACGAGCCCGTTGGGAATGAAGAGGACCACGGCACAGATGGCTGCACCGATGATGACCAGGTAAAACGTTCCCTCTCCCCAGACCAACCACAGGATGCGCTGAACCAGCTGTACCACGATCGCTCCCAGGAAAGGACCCCACAGGGATCCGATGCCTCCGAGGAACGCCATGACGACCATGAAGTCCGTGAGCTGACCGCCGAGGACGCTATCGGGGTGGATGTAGGTGATCCAGTAAGCAAAGATGCCGCCAAAGACTCCTGGGAAAAAGGCGCTCAAGCCGAAGGCCTGGGTCTTGATCCAGGCCGTATTGACCCCGACCATCTCGGCGGCTTCTTCGTGCTCGCGGATGGCAAGCAGTTTGTAACCGAAGCGGGCGCGTTCCAGAAGGAGATAGGTCGTCAGATAAGTCAAAGCGGTTACCAGGAGCATGATGTAATAAAAGAAGAGATCGTTTAGGAGCGAGGGAAGCTGCATGCCATCCGCTCCACCTGTGACCTTGAGAATGGTCGCAATCTGGCGCATCATCTCTCCGAAGGCCCAAGTGGCAATGGCGAAGTAGGCACCACGCAAACGCAGGGTGGGGTATCCGATCATCATGGCGAGGAGTGAGGCCAGGACACCCGAGAAGAGCAGTCCGATCCAAAACGGCCATCCAATCTGAAGCATCACGATGCCGGTGATGTAAGCTCCCACTCCAAAGAAAGCTCCATGTCCGAAATCAAGATATCCGGTGTATCCCCCGATAATGTTCCAGCTCTGGGCCAGGCCAGCCCACATGAGGATTTCGGTCGCGAATCGGATCCAGAGAGGAACTGCCAGCCAAGGATAGATGAGGGCAATCAGAACGAGAAGACTCAATGGCACGAACCGCCACACGAAAGAAACTGAAGGAGCTTCAATCTTGCCCGCTTGAACTTCCATCAGATGCCTCTTCTCAAAATTCCTTTCGGAGTGATCAACAGCACTCCGTACATGACCAGAAAGAGGGCGGCCAGGGTATAACGTCCGCCAATATAAACGGTAACAAATGACTGAAGAAGCCCGAGGACGATGGCCGCGACCAACACGCCGGGCACATACCCCATGCCGGCCAGGACGACCACGAAGAAAGCCAGAACAGAGTACTTCGCGCCCATGGCCGCATGGATGGAGAAGAGAGCTCCGATCAGGACGCCCGACATCCCCGTGACTCCTGCATAGAGGCTGTAGACGAAGGCGCCTACCTTTCGCACATCCGCCCCAAGAAGATTCGCCGTATCCCTATCTTGTGCCGTAGCACGTATGATAATTCCGAATTTGGTCTTATAAAGGAAGGCCATGAAGAGGAGTGTTACGACAAGTCCAAAGAGGAAGCCCGAAAAACGGAGGGCCGGCACGGTCACCAGTCCTATGGAGAGGCTCTTCCCCGATAACCATGTGGTGATCGATTGGATGTGGTAGCCCCAGACGGAGAGGGCTCCTCCTTTTGCGATGATGGAGAGGCCGAACGTGAAAACGAGGCCCATGATGACAGGATTGTGTCCCTTCCCGCTCACGGCGCGGAAGATCAGCGGGTAGACCAGCCAACCGAGGACGAAAAAGATCAGAAAGATGACCGGAAGGTAGATCATGGGATCGTGTCCAAAGTAGCGGACCATGAGATAACCGGCATAGGCACCGAGCATCACCCACTCGCCCACCGCAAAGTCGACGATATGCATCACCCCGAAGCAGAGAGAAAAACCGATGCCGATAATTAGGATGAGTCCGCCAATGAGGAGTCCGTCAACAATGGTTTGAAGAAAGAGTTCCACAATTCACCTCTGATGGCTATCCTCAGATGACCTCCTCCTTCTCCTCATGGGGGAAGAAGGAGGAGGTGAGAAAGAATATCATCTCTTATCCCATGGCGGCGCGGGGTATTTCGGAGGAGCCACCCGGGTTTTCGGAGGCCCCACTTCTGTCAGCTTCCCACCCTGATATTGTAAGGTGACCGATTGAAGCCCTGCATTGGCGTGGTAAGCATCGCCTTCCGTCGCAAATTTGATCTGGCCATAGAACGTTCCGATATTCAGTTTCTCCAGAGCGCCGATGAGAGCGTCCTTCTGAGCATCGGTGAGAGGAGGAGTGGCCTTGATCGCACGGAGGGCTTCCTGGAAGGCAATCCCTGCCCCGGTGCAACCCGCCTCGGTGTAATCGGGATCGACATTGAATTTCTTCCGGATCGCATCGGCATATTCCTTGGGGTTCTTGAAGAGTCCGGTGCTCTGGATTTTCATGTTCTCGGTCCAGTAGGAAATTCCGAAGACATACTCAATGTCCTTTCCGAGGCCCTTCCGGAAGTCCGGGGTTGACATTCCATAGTGCTGAACATAGGCCTTGGGGTTGAACTTCAATTCCTTGGCGATCTTAATCATCTCGATCGCTGCTTTCTCGTGATTACCCATGGCAAAGATATCTGGTTTCAAAGACTTGATCGCGGTGACGGAAGGCGTATAGTCGCTTCCCTCGGGGACGATTTCATACTTGAGAACCTTGATTCCCGCTTTCTCGGCGGCGGCCTTCATGGCTTCAGCAGAGAACTTGGAGAAGGCGTCGTCAATGCCCAGAATCGCGATGGATTGGGGTTTGGGAGTAACATCCTGGGTTAGGGTCTGAATTGCAGACCGTGGGCCGAGATTGACGGGTGGAATGGTCCCAAAAGTATATTTGAATTTCTTGAGCCAGATAAGAGGAGATTCGGCCGACCCTGTAATGTGAGGCACCTTGTATTTTTCGCAAATGGGCGCCAGAGCCAGGGTTGTCCCGCTGGCATAGGGTCCCAGGATGACAGTCGACCTTTTCCTGGGTGATGAGACGCTCACCGCCCACGGCTGCCGTCGCAGGCGTGCTCTGGTCGTCGGCATAGACCAGTTTGACTTTGTACTTCTTCCCTGCAATGTCAATGCCTCCGGCGGCATTGACGGCATCTTCCCACATGTCGTAGCCGCGTTTCGTCACCGTTCCACCGAAGGCGAGCTCGCCCGAAAGAGAGGTTACAACACCGATCTTGAAGAAATCCCTTTTCTCCTGGGCCTGTGCGTAACCCACCATGAAAATGACAAGAACGATAAGTGTAAACATACTTAGTTTCTTCATAAGCTTACCTCCCCTCTAAGATGTGAAATGCCAATGATTTAAGAAATCCCCCCGACTAACCCTTCCGAAATGCTTTATTCTCTGGCTGTGCTCCACCTCCTTTACCTGCATCAACGGCTATAACAATACCCCTTTGTATTAGAATGGGAAATAATTGTCAAGTCTTTTTTTGGGGCTTGTGTTAGCAAAGGGAAATGGTCGGGCTAGGAGTACAAAACGAGACCGAGGAGGGAAGTTGTTTGAAAATCGGTGGAGTTCGATAGGCCCATTCAGCGTAGTAAAATAGGCTTCGGGTCTTACATCCCCAGGTAGGCTTCTTTGATCTGGGGATTCTGAAGGAGTTCCGGCCCATTACCCTCCATCACGATTTGGCCGTTCTCGAGGACGTAACCTCGGTGGCTCATGCTGAGCGAGATCTGGACGTCCTGCTCAACGAGTAGGATGGTTGTCCCGTTCTTGTTGATGTGGCTGATGGCGTCAAAAATCTCCTTCACCAGAATGGGAGCCAAACCCAAAGAGGGCTCGTCGAGCATCAAGAGTTTGGGCCTCGCCATCAATCCTCGACCGATGGCAAGCATCTGCTGTTCCCCGCCGCTTAGCGTATTGGCCAATTGATTTCTTCTTTCTTCAAGGGTGGGAAATAGCTTGAACGTTTCCTCGAGAGACTGCTTTTTCATCTGAATGACCCGGGGAGAATAGGCGCCCATTTCGAGGTTCTCAAGGACCGTCATGCTCGGGAAGAGACGTCTTCCTTCCGGGATCTGAATAATTCCCATCCGAGAAATTTCGTGGAGTTCATGATGGTCAATCCGCTGATCCAGGAATTTGATTTCGCCCGAGCGGACCTCGATGATTCCGGAGATGGCATTGATGGTCGTCGATTTTCCAGAACCATTGCTTCCAACAATGCTGACCAGTTCTCCTTCGTTGATGTGAAGAGAGATGTCCTTTAGCGTGTGGACTTCCCCGTGATAGACATTCATTATGCTAATTTCGAGTAAATACATACGCTTCTCCCAGATAAGCTTTGATGACGCGTTCGTCTTGGGCCACTTCCTTGGGGGCACCCTCGGCAATCTTGCTTCCATGATGAATAATCGCGACTCGGTCCGAAAGGGTCATGATAACCCGCATGACATGCTCGATGATGAAGAGAGTCATTCCCCGTTCTCGGATCTCTCGGATCAAGGCAATGGTGTCTTCCGTCTCTTTAGGGTTTAGACCTGCCATGACCTCATCGAGGAGAAGGAGACTCGGATCCGTGGCCATCGCCCTGGCAAGTTCCAGGCGCTTCTTATCTGCAATCGTGAGGTTCTTCGCGAGAAGGTTTCTCTTCGGGGCCAGCTTGACGAAGTCGAGAATCTCCATGGCCTTTATCTTGGCGTCTCCTGCCTTCTCCACTTTAGAAAAAGCGCCCACCATGGTGTTCTCAAGGACCGTCATGTCCGGAAAGGGTTTGACAACCTGAAAGGCTCGTCCGATCCCCTTCAAACAGGTCTCATAGGGCTTTCGGTTGATAATATTCTCACCATTGAAAAGGATGTGACCGGAGTCCGGAGGATAAACCCCAGTAATCAGATTGAAGACCGTGCTTTTACCTGCTCCATTGGGGCCAATCAACCCAACGATCTCTCCCTTGTCGATCGTCAGATCAAACTCGATCACTGCCCTCAGACCTCCAAAACTCTTGGTAAGATTCTTAATCTCCAGCAATTCCATCATGAGACTCCCAGTGTTGGTGACCGGCAAGTGCCCTGTGAGTCCGGCCCTTGAGGGCGAGGTCCCTGCCTACCGGCAGGCAGGAAGGGGCACAATATAAAAGGAAACTACCTTACCGGGAAGCCACGCCTTCTAGGGCGTGGCTTCCTTTCCTCTCCAATTTCTCGATCACCCAGTGGTAGATTTTCAACACAGAATCATTAATGCCCCTAGGCAAGAACAACATGACGACAATGAGCATGGCCCCAAAGACGATGAGGTGGACACCGAAGTAAGTCCCGCCCAGATAAACGCGGGTCAATTCAGACACAGGAACCAACAGAAAAGAACCGAGAATCGGCCCGAGCAGCGTCCCTCGGCCGCCAATGACGGCAATAAACACGATCTCAAAGGCAAGGTATGCGCCGATGATGTTGGCGGGATCGATGAAAAGGATGAGTTGAGCGTAGAAGGTCCCTCCAATACCGGTCAAAAAACCGCTGATGGCAGCCGCCTTCAATTTGCTCTGGGCAATGTTGACACCCAGGGACTCTGCCGCTTCCAAATCATTCTTAATCGCCAGCAAGTAATACCCGAACTTTGATTTAGAGATTCGATACGTGATGTATAACGCGACGAACATCATGACCAAAATGATATAGTAATAGGGTTCCTTGTTAAGGAACTGGAAATAGAGCAGGGAGTCTCCTCGCAAAGGGACCTCCATCCCCTGGGCCCCTTTGACCGGAATGCCGAAGACTTCATTGGTATTTTCTACAACAATTCGGAAGGCTTCGAGAAAGCCGATCGTCGATAGGGCAAAATAGGCCCCTCGAAGTTTGAAGCATGGGTAACCGATAATCACGGCCATCAGGGCTGCCAGGAAGGCTCCTGCAAACATTCCAATCCAGGGAGTCAATCCCAGTTGCACGAAAAGAAGCGTGGAGGTATAGGCACCAATGCCTGTAAAGGCCGTGTGACCAAGGGAAACCTGGCCCGCAAATCCTCCCACAATATTCCAGCTCAAGGTCAGGTAGGCATAGAAGAAGATGAGGATCATGAGGTGGAGAAAAATCGGGTTACGCATCACCAGTGGAATAACAAAAAGGATGACGACGAGGCCGAGCGGAACATAAACTCTTGGAGAAGTCAACGAAAAGCGGTTCATGCCTTTACCATTCTCCTTTCAAGCCAAGAATTCCTTCGGGTTTCAGAAAGAGGACAGCAAGAAAGATTGCATAGGTGATGGCTGCGGTCCAAGTGGCTGTTAGAAACTGGGCGACGACAGATTCAATGAGTCCGATGATGATGCCGCCAAGCAGAGCCCCCGGAATGCTCCCCAGTCCCCCCAGGACTACGATGACGAAGGCTTTGATATCGAAGACATAACCCACGGTGGGGTGCACATAGTAGAAGGGAGTCAAGAGACCGCCGACAAACCCGGTAATGGCGATCCCTATGCCGAACGCAACATTGTAGATCCGATAGACGTTAACCCCCATCAACCCTGCCACATCCCTGTCCTGACCCGTGGCCCGAATCGCCTGCCCCATCACAGTCTTCTTGAGAAAAAGATGAAAAAGGTAGGCTCCCGCGATGGTCCCAATGAAAGCATATAAACGGGGGCCATTAATGAGGATATCTCCGATCTGGTATGAAAGGCTTGAATAGGGCGTCTTGATGGAGCGAAAATTCGCACCGAACAACAAAAGGGCCAGATTATCCAAGACGAGCCAGAGACCGCTCGTCAGCAAAAGGACACCAAAAGGCTCCCGGACTCCTTTTTCCCTCTTAAAGACCGGTGAAATAAGACTGTCCTGGATAAGATACCCAAACGCGAAACAGAAAGGAACCACCACGATCAATGCGAGATAAGGATCGATACCCGTCAAGGTGACAAACCAGTAGGAGGCGAACATTCCCACCATCAGACAAGAACCATGTGCAAAGTTGATGACCTTCATCACCCCGAAGATCAACGTCAAGCCAAGGGCAGTCAGGCCGTAGACAGAACCCATGAGAATTCCGTTAATAATGGCTTGCAATAGCATTTCCATACGTCATCACCCGGGAGGAGCCGGACTCCTTATCTCCTCCTTCCCGTAGAGGGTTTGGCTGAGACCCGTTGAACAGGTCTCTGCCACAAACAAAATCTTGGAATTACTTGCGTTGATCCCAGGGACGTGCTGGCCAGACAGGCTTAATTCCAGACGCCACGATGATCGGCTGGATAAACGGTCCGGATGTCCTTGTTCTGGAACTGACAGATCGGAATGCGGACATAGGGGTTCTGCCCATCGGGACCAAAGGCGATCCGCTTATACGGCAGGAGAAGAGCCCTTAGATGCATCTTGTTGCGTTTTGGCGCTCTCCTCGGTAATATTCGTTTTGGCCAAGGCCTCCCGAATCTTCTCCCTGTCGGTCGAACCCGCTCTCTGGATAGCATCGAGAAGGATCCAGAAAATTCCATAGGCCTCGCCGTTATTCCCGGAGATCTCCACGTCCTAATCCTTCTTGAACTCCTCCGCCATCGGTTTTGCCCAGGCATATTTTGGGACAAAAGGATGTCCGACGGGAAAGGCAGGTACGTAAAGTTGTCATCAGCCAGATTTCCAACCGCCTTGATAAAGTCGGGCTCCAACTCGCCGCCACCTCCAGAGATGAAAGCCTTTGGCATCCATTTCTGTTCCGACATCGTCTTCACAATCAAGATCATGTCGGAAATGTAAGAGGCGTTCACTACGGCATCGGGATTTTCCTTCTTAAACTTCAAGATGACCGGGCTGATGTCCGTAGTGGTCGAAGGGTACGGCTCGTCGAGAACTACTTTGAAGCCATATTGTTTGGAGTAATTGTGCCAGGCCTTGGCGCTGTTTTGTCCCCATTCAGTGTTCTCATAGAGGAACCCTAAGGTCTTGATCGGCTTGCCGGTGCTCTTTCCCATGCCATCTAAGAAGGCTAACAGCTCTTTGGCTGCCATGGTGGCATTCTCATTGGCGCGGAAGACATATTTGAACCCTCTCGCCGTGATCTGGTCAGAAACGGCAATGGTGGCGAGATAAGGAACTTTGTACTTTTCAGCTACTTGTGTACTTGTCATGGTCACGCTGCTCTGATGGGCACCAACAATCGCCACGACCTTATCCTGCAGAATGAGCCTTTCGGCTTCGGAAAGCCCGATCTTTGCATCTCCGCGGCTGTCTGCAAAAACCACTTTTATTTTCGCTCCGCCCAATGACTTGATGCCGCCCTCACGGTTCACCTCTTTTACGGCAAGGTCAAGGGCTTGCTTGACGGATTGTCCAATCGGAGCTACGGACCCTGAAAGGGCAAAGATAGCTCCGATCTTAATTTCGTCGACAGCATAAGCGACAGGCTGAAACACCCACACACTCATCAGCATTGAAGCGACAATCAACAGAACAAAAAAAGATTTCTTCATTTTTTTCTCCTTTCCTCAGTCTCAATCATTTGCCTAAACAAGACTCCAAAAGAATTTCTTTATCTTCGTTCCCCCCTTCACATCACCTCCTTTGCAGACAGGGCCGACTGCCTTTTCAACCACCCATTAAAAAAGCCACGGTCGCACCCGGGGCTTCAATCCTAAGCGATCATTGTACTCCTTTGCATGAAAAACTCAAAGAGTTGCCTCCCGAGAGCTTCGAAATCCAGTACGACGAGGAGTCGTAGGCACTTTACCCGTCCAATTTTCTTGCGAACGCTAGCACACTTGAACCAACGTGTCAACAATCTTTTGTAAAACGACATGGAAATTACGGCTCGGAATAGCCCCAATCCAGAGGGGGCCTATTCTTTCCATGCGTTTCAGCTTTTTCTTCGCCTCCTCTTCTCCTTCGGAACACAGAGTTCCTCTTCTGCGCTTTGGACAATGGAGCGGAGTGTCGAGGCTACGCCAGAGGGCAAAGGATCGGGTTTGTGTGTCTTGAGAATGTATTTTGCCTCTTCTTTGGCCCGCTGGGCCAAATCCGTACCCCCTAGCTGAAGCCAGAAATCCCGTCTTCTGCGGTCAATCAGCTTCGGTTGGGACTGAATGGCCTTCATATGCTTTCGGGTATGGTCGTGACTGATGAAGTCGCCGAACGGTCCAATCTCGTGGATGACATCCACGGCCAGAGTCTCATCGGTTACCGGGATGCCCCGGACCACATGTTTAATCATCCCCGCCATTTCGTTATCCATCACCAACTGAGCCCAATCGAGAGTCATTCCCATGTCGAGCATGCCCAGGCCATAAATAAGATTGGCACCTGCCAATGCGGCCAAGAGGGCTGTCAGGGTCTTCTCATGACCCGCTTGGGCGTCAGAGATTTTGCTGTCTGCCTACGCACCCGCGACCCAACTCGGAAGGGAGTAGAAGCGAGCAAGTTTTGCCACGGCGGCGTTGATCATGGCCAACTCAGGGCATCCGACAGAGGCCGTGGCCAGCCGCAAGTCCATACTGGTCGTTGAACTTCCGTAAACGAAGGGAGCTCCCTTCCGTGCAAGCTGACTCAGGACCAATCCGCCGAGCACTTCGGCATTGTGAACGACGAGGGTTCCGGCCAAGGTTACGGGCGCTGAAGCGCCTGACATGGCCATGGAGAGAACCATAGTAGAAACACCTGACCGGGCTCCCTCCACGATGATTTCGCACGATTCCTTAATAAGTCGGAGCGGGCTCGTGGGGCAGGTCACGAAACTGATGAGCGGGCGCTCCCTCAACTTGTCTTTTCCTCCCGCGACAGCAGCAAACATGTCGATGAGCTTCCAGAGGATCTTGCCGGCGCCACCTCCAGGACCCATGAAGCAGTGTTTTGAAGTGTAAGGGATGAACGCTTCAGCATTGTGGAGCTGATTCACTTCGCCCGGCACCTCATGGGCACCGACTGCCCGTTCATAGACGTCCACGTGTTCCAGGTAGTCGGCCAGCAATGCGGAATCGGAAACATCCTGTTTGGTGGCCATGCGAGGTTGACCTGTTTCCATGTCGTGGACGTAGATGCCTTCGCCAAACGTAGTGAATCCGACTCGGTTCCCTTCCAAGACGAAATCATTCTTTGGGTTTCGACCCGCGAGCAAGATTTTGGGCGGAGCAGAACGGATCGCATCTTCCACCAGATAGGGAGGAAGCTTCACGATCTTGTTCTTTCGGTCTACGATGGCCCCGCCTCCATGGAAGATCTCAAGGGCTTCTTCACCTTCAATATAGAGCCCTGTCTTCTCCATGACCTCCAGAGTCGCCAGATGGATCTCTTGAAGCTCATCGTCCGAGAAGACGTTCAGGCCAAAACCACCGCTGAGATGTTTACCTGCATGAAGATTTCTTTTCAACGTCAACCACCTCCCCATCATCAACGATTGAATGATCTAAGTACGTCGCGCGCTGTTTCCCTTGTCTCTCACGACATTGGATCGGAGAAGGCTTTGTTCTTGTTGTTTCTGCCAGTCGTTCGAAACGAGTCGTCACGGATGTCTTTCAACGCTTTGATAAACCTCATGTTTTGTTCCCGCGTTCCAATGGTTAGGCGTATGAAATTTGGCAAATTCCAGATATCTCCCGGTCGAATAATGATCCCCCTTTTCAGCATTTCCTGGAATAGGGATTTTGCATCCATCCCAACATCGATGAAGATGAAGTTTGCTTCCGAGGGGACGAACCGAATCCCCATCGCGGAAAATTCATTATAAAAGAAGGCCTTTTCGGTTCGGACGAGGTTCAAGGTCCTGTTGACATGGTCGTTATCCCTCAAAGCTGCCAGGGCTCCGACCTGGGCCAGGGCATTGACATTGAAAGGTTCTTTTACCTGCCGGAGATATTGAATGAGCTCAGGGTGTGCCACTCCGTATCCAATGCGAATGCCGCCTAAACCGTAGATTTTTGAGAAAGTCCTCAGGACGATGACGTTCTTTCCCTGTTGCACATAATCGATACCATCCGGATAGTCTCGGTCAGATACAAAATGGGAGTACGCCTCATCAAGAACCACCAGGGTACTTTGGGGTATCCGCTCGAGAAAAGGCTCCAGTTCTTGGCGGGTGACAATGGTCCCTGTAGGATTCATTGGGTTACAGATGAATACGATTTTTGTTTTTTTGTTCGTCTTTTGGAGCATATCCTCAAGATCAATGCGGTAGTCGACAAGATCGCTATAGGTGATCTTTCCTCCCATGATTCTTACGACGCTTTCATAAGCATCATACACATCTCTGGAAAGGACGCAGGGATCTCCTTCGTTGATGAACGCCTTTCCGATGAGCGTGATGATTTCTTCTCCGCCGTTTCCGAAAATCAACTGATGAGGTGAAATTTGAAGAGAAGCAGCCACTGCTTCCCTGAGCTCGTAACATTCTGCGTCCGGATAAAGGTGGACCTCCTGCAGTGCTGCCTTCATTGCTTCCAGGGCCAGAGGAGAAGGACCTAACGGGTTTTCATTCGAGGCTAGCTTGATGACATCCTCCAAACCTAGTTCTCGTTTAACTTCCTGGACGGGTTTTCCGGGGATATATGGCTTGATATCTGCAACGCCCTTTCGAAGCAGATGTCTTTTACTGGATCTTCCCACTTTACCCTTTTTAATTCGTATTAGGACGACCGGCCTTTGAAGAGATTGACCGAGTTGATGTCAATGTCGAGGATCTTGGCGATGTGGTGCTTTGCCTCGATTCCCTTCTGTAACCCTCTTTTCGAATAGACGACGCCGAGTTTCAGATCCCGGCGGAGTTCCCACATGACGGCATCGTCAGTCAATTCAGGCAAGGAAACCCCCAACTTATTGGCAACGTATTTCTTCGCTTCAGCGATTTTCATACCCCGGGTCATTTGCATGCGGGCGACCAGATCTCCGGAAGTCCGCATTCCGCCCATGCCTGAGGCCATCGCGTGAACGATCGCCACACCGGCCGGATCTCCGTCACCCACCTACAATCCATCCAAACGAGTGAGTTCCACCATGGCTGTTGAGGCCACGGAAACCGCATCCACAGGGGGAGTCTCACACACAGGCAACCCCCCTACACCCATCCCCATATTTCCATGGACCGGGATCTTGGCAACTTCGACGCAGGCCTTGGTATAGGTAGCTGCGCGGGCAACCGTCCACGGGATGGACTTGTTCGTCGCTGTGGTAATGGCAGGGCCAAAGAGGGTGACTCCAGCCTTTTGAGCGACTTGAACCTGATCGTGAGGGTAGAGGCCTGCAAGCCTAACGCCGTCGTGGGTCAGCTCACCGTGCATCCCGAGGACGAATTCGCCAGCCATCCCCATCTCGATGCAGATGTTGGGATACTTTTTTTTGAGAATCTCAGTGGCAAGGAGGGTTGCTTTGAAATCAGGATCTCCGGATGCGCCCACTGTGTCGAAGTTGATCCCATCTGCTCCTGCCTCATAGAAGGCAGACGCTACGTAAACCATGTCGTGGACCGCATGTTCAATCGCCTGCTCATAAGCCTCCCGTGCCTCCTTAATCTTCCCCTTGGGAAGAAGTTCTGCCGGATTGGGCACTGGCCCATCGGGTTGGGTGTAGAGGCCGAGGTTCGGCATGGCTCCATAAAAGACAGGACAGACCATGAGAAGCTGGGCCTGCTCCATAATGGGTGTATCTTCGTGAATGATGGGCTTGACGGCCTTGTAACTGTAGTCCACCTGAGAGAGTTCGGTCGTGTCCGCACCGAAGCAACGCTCATACATCTGAAGCACCTGAACGCGTCCGGTGTTGATCCCGAGGCGACCCACCTTGTTCGTCCCGCCGTCATAGGACAGAACAATCTCGTGCCCTTTTTCGACCCCAACGATTTTGTGCGACGTCTTACAGATTTCAAAGAGATGCTTCATTTCGTCGCTCGAAAGGGGAGGGACCTTTGCTCTTTCCGAAGCCTCCCGGGTTCCGTTCTCGATATCCTTCATGAGTTCGGCTTCCGTGCGTTCAACGGTGAAACCATCTCCCATCCTCGTCACGATCTTTGACATAAGCCTTCTCTCCTTTTGATTGAAGTGTCTTGGGGTTTAATAGGAAAAAGCTCTTTGTATCCTAATCAACTTTCAGGCAGACTGTCAAGCTCACACTTCCATTCGAACTTCACTGCTTATCTTCTGACTTCGGTTTACCCTCTTCCCCTTGAAAGAGTGGAACCCCAGCCTCGTTTAAAAAAGGTCGTTCCATATTTTTCAAGCTTCCAATCAGGGACCTGGCACCTCGGACAGGCCCTGGCGTGCCATTTGTTTCGGAGCCATCGGGCCGACCGGCTATTCTTGGAATTTCTTACCCAGAATTTCTCGTTGCAGTGGGTAATGATTTCTGCCTGAAGTCCGACGATCGTAATCGATTTGATTCCGTGCAACAGGCCGGTGCGGGATGGCCAGAGTTTTACCTTTTGGAGTAGGTTAAAGAAGTCAACCCGTTTACGATAAAACCGCTTTTTCACTTGGACACCGTACCTGCTATTCTATCATGATTTTGGGTGACGGGGTGAATTCGCAGGGGAAGGGTCTAGGTAAGTTGACAGTGAACAGCTTGCCCGGATCTGTTCGATCACCCCACACCTTTTCTTCCAAGCTTTCTTCCGAGACTCCGCCGTGACGATGAGTGTGGCCACCCACTCTGCACGATGAGGTTCATAGTTTGTGATGGCCTCGTCGGCACCGAAGAAGTTCTCCCATAGTTGGAGTGGGCCTGCATTGGCCATGATATGTTCTCCAGACACCTCCAGTCTTCCAGGAGAAGCCTTGATATGTTCGTAAACAACTCCTCGAGGGGACGGATGGCCATGAGACCGTTAGGCCCTGAAGGTTTCGAGTACAACCCGCCCAAGAGTTCAACGATGTTGATCCCGGTAGAAAGGTAGACTACAGTCGGTGTTTGACTGGGAAGCCGCGCATCGATTTCGAGAAGCTTTAATTGGCCATCGTGGAGGATAACCTCTACATCCATGATTCCTCGCAAGTTCAGTGCCTTCGAAATCGTGAGCGTTATTTCCTCAAACTGTTTGATCTCGCCTTCTCCCAGAGCCGTGGGCGCCAAAACCCTCTTGCAATCGTAAGAAGCATCCATTTCAAGGTCGGTGACTTGAAGCGTCTGGTGCCCTTCGGGAGAACCCAGGACTTCCAGCGAAAAGGAGGGCCCCTCGAGAAATTCCTGGGCGATCCATCCATCGAGAGTCCCCTGGGAGAGTCGAAACGATTCAAGCTCTTCCGGCGAGTTCATTCTCCGCACGCCTTCACTACCGCTCGAGCCAGAGGGTTTGACGATGAGAGGGAATTTTCCCTTGGGCCAGGGGAGGGGAACGGGTAAAGCAAGGTCCATGAAAAGTTTGTCTGATTTTAGCTTTGAAGAGGAGATCCCATAGGCGAGGGGATCATAAGCCAAAGGCAAGGCGTGTTTCTGAGCGAGATGGTGAAGCGCGTCTAAGGCTTTCTGATTTTCGAGGGCAGGGACGAGGAGCTGAGTCATCCCTGCAGATGGGAAGAAATTGCTTTTCATCGGTCACATCGACTTGATAGAAACGATCACATAATCCTTTGGCAGGAGGACCTGGGATTCTTATCCACGAGGAGAACTTCCCATCCTGCTTTGTGAGCCAGATAGGTAGCTTCTACGCCTTGAAGCTTACCGCCAATGATACAGACCTGCATGGCTTGATCTCCGCCGGAAAGCCTTGTGAAGCTCCCCGCCCTAGTGGGCGGCGCTTCCCGGGAAGGTAATTTCCCTTTATATTGTGCCCCTTAATCCCGCCCTTCAGGGCGGGATTAAGGGGCACTTGCCGGCCGAACGATTCGATCGTCTGATTTCGTTCCTGTCTGGGCTCTTACGCAATATTCAAACGCACCCCATCCAGATAAGTGAGACCTCTTCCTACACTCTTCAGGTTCTTCTTATTCTCCGCTACCATCAACAGACGTTCCAACCCAAATCCAATTCCAACCCACGGGTCGACGATCCCCCAGGGCCGATCCAAGACATGGGGTCCCATGGCGCCGGAGCCGATCTCCGAATCAAATCCCTTGATGACAATATCTATGGTCGTCCCATAGACCTCGGAGGACGTGGTCTCGAGCTGATAATTCGGAATGGTAGCTGCCTTCATGACAAGGTCGGCGAAGACTTCTAAATGCGATTGTCGCTCTTCTTCCGGCAGTCCCATTTCAACAAGATTGAGCATGGTAAATTCGTCGAGGTGATGCGCTCCCCGGGATTCTTTCCGAAAACAGGGACCGATCTCGAAGATTCGGATCGGTTTTTCCCAGAGCCGGAGCAAATCCTTCAAAAGGAAGTACAGGTTGGGAGCGAGCATCGGTCGCAAACACTTATTGTCTCCTAACCAGAAGATCTGCGAAGCAAGGGGGTGATCCTCTGTGATGGACATTTTCGCCAGCAGTCCCTTTGCAAGAATGATAGGTGTGACCACCTGGACAAACCCCTGCTCGGTTAAGGTTTCGATGAGCTTCGTTTCCAGTCGGCAAAGGGCAGGGCGCCGATGGGTCGTTCTGAGCTCCTCCAGTCGCTGTTTGCCCAAATCAACCAAGAGCTTCTCTAACTCCTGGTAGGTCCGGTCGCGCTCGTGAGACGTTTGGAAGGAAAGACGGAGCTGTTCTTCGGTTGCTCCTAATTCTTTCAGGCGCCTCTGTTGGGTGGATGTCCAGGAGGTCATCAGAAGTCGACTCCTTTGATCTGGCTCCCCTTGCCCCGCGTTCTCATAGAGAGAGCTATCTTGAGCGGGTCTGTCTTGCTGGAAAGAGGTCTTGAGAGGACCGGGGGTTTTCTTCAAGGATCCGGTGAAAAAGAGAATAGGATAGGGCGCTCACACTGTTGGCGGGGAGTGCGGGAGTTTCACCCGCCTGCAGAGATTTAGAGTCTCTGCGATCATGTCGATCCACCCCCCACTCGTCAGAAAGAGACATTATTCTTGAAGCGTTTAACACAGTTGATCTCAATGCCCAGGACGTCAGCCATTCTGAATTTTGCCTCGATTCCCTTCACCCGTCCTGGAAGAGGGGTAATCAGTCCCAACCCCAAGTCCTGTCTTACTTCATTCATGATCACAGGATCCGTTAGATCCATAACGCCGATTTTCAGCTTATTCGCCACATACGTCTTCGCTTCGTTGATCCTCATACCCCGGGTCATTTGCATTCGAGCCACCAGATCTCCGGCGCCCCGCATTCCGCCCATTCCCGAGGCAATGGCATGGGTAATAGCCATGCCATAGGGATCTCCCAAGCCCACCTACAAACCATCCAGACGCGTCATCTCCACCATAGCTTTGGAGGCTCGGGATACAATATCAATGGGAGGATGATCCGTAACTGTCACTGCACCAACGCCCATCCCCATGTTCACATGAATCGGGATGTGGGAGACTTCGACGCAGGCCTTGATGAAAGTGGTTGCCCGCGAGAGATTCCACGGGATAGATCGGTTGGTATTCGTATTCACCACAGGTCCGAAGATCGTCACGCCCGCCTTCTCAGCCAGTTTCACCTGGTCGTGAGGATATAGGCCGGCCACTCTTACGCCGTCATAGCGAAGATCGCCGTGCATTCCCAAAACGAACTCACCGGCCATTCCCACCTCAATGCACATATCGGGATGTTTTTTCTTCAAAATCTCCGCCGCTTTGAGGGTGGCCAAAAAATCGGGATCCCCGGCTGCTCCGGTGGTATCGAAATTGATTCCATCAGCCCCGGATTCCATCATGGCGTCGGAGGCGTAGACCATGTCACGAATCGCAGCCTCCACGGTCTTTTCGTAGGACTCCCTTGCTTCAGCAATTTTGCCCTGGGGAAGCAATTCCGAGGGGTTGGGAAAAGGGCCGTCCGGCTGGGTATAGAGGCCCAGGTTGGGCATAGCCCCGTAAAACAGAGGGATATGCGTGACCAGCAGGGCCTGCTCCAGGACAGGTTGCTCGTATCCGATGATCGGTTTGATAGGCTTAAAGCTGTAGTCCACATGGGCCAGTTCCATCGTATCAGCGCCCAAAAGCTTCTCGTAGATCTGGAGGGCCTGGATCCTGTTGACGGCGATGCCCACGCGTCGAATCTTAAGCGTGCCTGCATCGTAACTGAGAACAACCTCGTTTCCCCGTTCAACACTCAAAAAGCGGTACGGTGCAGTGAAAATCTCAGCGAGGTATTTCAATTCATCATCGGTCAGAGCCGGAATTTTTCCTCGAAGGGCAGCCTCCCTGGTTCCTTCCTCCAGGTCGCGCCGAAGCTCACTTTCTGTCATTTCGATCGGGGAGCCATCTCCCATGCGGCTAAAAATCTTTTTCATCGGGACTCTCCATTAGATCCTGACAGGATCTTTCACTAAAGGCACTCTGGAAAGGTGGCGTTAACTTGGTAGGAGTTTTCTGCACAGATCCACCGCAGAGGCGGCATCAGGAGCATAACCATCGGCTCCAATGTCATCGCTAAATTTCTGACTCACCGGTGCCCCTCCCACAATCACCTTAACCTTGTCCCGCTTCCCTTCTTCCTTCAGGATTTCAATGACTTCCTTCATTGCGGGCATCGTGGTCGTCAAAAGAGCAGACAATCCGATAACCTGCGCCTTATTGTCCACCGCCGCATCCACGAAATCTTCGGCCAGAATATCCACTCCCAAATTCACCACCTTGAAACCCCCTGCCTCAAGCATCATACCGACCAGATTCTTCCCAATGTCGTGACGGTCTCCCTCCACCGTCCCCAACACAACAACCCCCTTCGCCTCCATGACCTTCCCCTTGAGATGGGGCTTGAGCAAATCCATGCCCGCGTGCATGGAGGCTGCCGATTGGAGGACCTCGGGAATAAACATCTCACAATTCTTGAACCTCGGTCCCACGATATCCATCCCGGCCACGAGTCCCTGGTTGATGACCACCATCGGATCCATCTTTTCGGCAATGGTCTTTTGTGTCAGTTCAAGCACCTTGCTCTTGTCTCCTGCTACAACGGCCTGTGAAATCTCCTCAAGAATGCTCATAGTCTTCCTCCTTCTGGAATATCTTGTTTACTTTATCGAGTGGCTCTCGATTTGTCAAGCAAGTGACAACTCTCGAGGATGGAGACGAGGTAGGGTACGTCGGCCTCCACCTTGGTCGATGGAGGCCGGAACAAAATCGTTAACCTTTTCTTCTTCTCCTTCTCTCTTTGGGAACGCAGAATTCTTTATCCGCTCCCTCAACAATCGAGTCGAAGGGTAGAGGCAACTCCGGAGGTAGAGGATCGGGTTTGTGTGTCTTGAGAATGTACTTGGCTTCTTCTCTGGCCCGTTGGGCCAAATCCGTTCCCCCCAACTGCTGCCAGAAGTCGCGTCTTCTCCGGTCGATCAACTTCGGCTGAGATTGAAGGGCTCTCATGTGCTTCCGAGTGTGCTCGTGGCTGATGAAGTCTCCAAAGGGTCCTACCTCGTGGATGACATCCACTGCCAGAGTCTCGTCCGTTGACCGGGATTCCCTTCACCACATGCTTAATCATCCCTGCAAATTCATTATCCATGACTAACTGAGCCCAGTTGAGAGTCATTCCCATGTCGAGCATGCCCAAGCCGTAAATGATATTGGCGCCTGCCAATGCCGGCAACAGGGCAGTCAGGGTCTTCTCATGACCCGCCTGGGCGTCAGGAACTTTGCTGTCCCCCTATCCACCCGCCACCCAAGCTGGGAGCTGATAGAATTGGGCCAGTTTTGCCACTGCGGCACTGATCATTCCTAGTTCAGGGCATCCGACCGAGGCGGTTCCAATCCTCAAATCCATGCTTGTGGTGGAACTGGCATAAAGGGCAGGAGTCCCCTTTCGGACAAGCTGGGTCAGCGCAATGCCTCCGAGGACCTCGGCATTGTGGACCACCAGAGTCCCTGCCAGACTCACGGGCGTGGACCCTCCGGACATGGCCATGGAGATCACATTGAGCGGGACTGCCAAGCCTTGCTGAATCGATCACGATTTGACAAAACTCCAGCGTCAACCGCAGCGGACTGATCGGGCAGATGCTTGAAGGTAAAGATAGGTTTTTCCCTCAGCTTCTCTTTTCCTCCCGCAATCGCCGCAGCAATTTCAACGATCTTCTGCAAATTGCTTCCGGTCTCCCGCTCCGACGAAAACAGTGTTTGGTCGTGTTGGCAAGATCGCGTGGGCATTGTGGATATTCAAGCGTCTGAGGAGGTTGATCCCCGGCTCCCAAGGCCCTTCCGTGAGACATCAACATTGTCGAGATAATCAGCCAGCAGCTGCTGAGTCGGCCACATCCTGTTTGGTGCTAATCCGGTGTTCTCCCGTATAGAGGTCGTCTACATAAATGCCTTCTCCGAAGTTGGTAAAGTAAACGCGATTACTCTCCAATACCACATCATTCTTTGGGATTGCGGCCGTAAAGGATCAATTTTGAAGGAGCTGAACGAATGCGCATCCTCCACGAGATAGGGAGGAAGCTTTGCAATCTTTCTCTTTCGGGTCGATCGATCGCTCCGTGTCCTCCAAAGATCTCGAGGGCTTCTTCGTCCTCAACAAAGAGCCCGGTTTTCTCAAGCACTTCGAGAGTGGCAAGATGGATCTCGTAGAGTTCATCGTCGGTGAAAACATTGAGGCTGAACCCTCCACTCATTCTCTTACCAGCATGTAGGTTTCGTTTCAAGGCTATCACCTCCTAATCTGTAAGAATTGTTTGGCAAGCAATCCCAAAAGCCCGTCCTGTGATCCTCAGATAACGTCTCGGTGTCGCGTGGACAATGCATCATTTGTCCGTCCTTGTGAAAGCACTCCATCCGCCTGCCATATGACGGAAGCTTTCATCGGTCTCCAAATTGTCTGACCACCTCCTTTCCATGGGGGTAAAAATTGAGAAACTCGCTCTTCCTTTTTCCTGAAGCTTTTCTTTGGAACAAAGAGTTCAACATTTGCACTCTCCACGATCGACCGGAAAAAAAGAACATCAGGAGGAAGCGGTCTCAAGTTGATGTGTCCTTGGAATATACCTAATTTCCTCACTATTTCCTAAATCGCCTGGTAAGCAACATCTGCGTGAAGGTTTTTTTTCAAGTCTTGCCCTTCAGAATGATCGGTGTGAACGCTATAGAGACTTGGACTCCACGTTACGGTCAGACGTCTTTGTTTATTAACTTTCGAATGAGGGGGTTTTTGGCTCGGGAGACGAGAATCTGATATAACTTGGCGACCCCACCCGGATAGTAGATCATGATAACAATAAGAAATAACCCATAGAGGAGTAGATTTAAACCGGGAAGATTCGAGAGAGAAGACCTGACGAGTTCCATAGCGATGAGGAAAGGAATGGCAGCAAATAAGCCGCCCCAGATGCTTGCTCTTCCTCCGATATAGGCAACGACGAGGACTTCAATCGTCTTGGAGGTGGACATGACTTCGGGCATCAGAACGCCAAGATAATGGGCATAGAACCCTCCCAGCCATCCGGCCAAGGCACAGGAGAGTGTGAAATTGATGATCCGATATCGGGTTGGGTTGATCCCGGAAGTACGAGCAGCCTCCATGTTCTGGCCGATCGCCCTGAAAAGCTAAGCCGAAAGGAGATCGGACCACTTTTTTTAATACGATATAAACAACCAGCATCATCACGAAGATGATGTAAAAATAAGGAAGGTTACTCGTCGTTTTCAGTAGAGTAGGGGTGTTTAATCCCAACGGGCCCTCGGTCAATGGCACCCATTTTGTGGCGATTCCCATGAGGGCGAGCCCCACAAACCATGCCATCACTGCAGCGAAGATGCCTCTCAGTCGAAGAGTCAGGACACCGGTCAAAAAGCCTAAGAGGGCCGCTGGAGCAATGCCGATGAACATTCCGAACCATGGAGAGACCCCGACCTTGGAAGCAAGGATTGCGGAGGTGTAAGCTCCGAGACCCATGAAGGCACAGAACCCGAAGTTGACAATACCGATGTACCCCGCCGTGAAGTCAAAGGCCATGGACTGGGAGCCCAGCAATATTCCCATGATCAACCAGCGCCTCAGATATTCTTTGGTAAAGGGTGGGATGAAGGGTACTACAGCTAACACCACCAGGCAGAGAGCGCCCAAAGGCGTTATCCCTAATTGATCGAGAAACTTCTGAAGACTGGTGACGCCTTTTCTGTCATTCATGTTTGAATCTTTTGCTGACCTCCATGGGATTTAGCGCTCGAGAACTCCTCTGACAGGGCTTCCGAAGATGCCAGAAGGCTTAAAGATCAGTATCGCAATAATAAGAAGAGAGGGAACGACGAACCCATAGCCTTCCCCCACATAGGTGGTGGTCACGATTTGGAACAGGGCGACAATGAATCCACCAACAACGGTGCCGGCCACATTTCCGAGACCCACCACAATGACGACAAACCATGAGTTGTATAAAGGATAGAGCCCTACCGTCGCATAGGAGGGGAACATGAAGAGAAGGCAGGCACCCGCCAAAGCTGCCAGCCCACAGCTTAGGGCCATAGTCAAGGTTTGAATTCTGTTCAGGTCAATACCCACCATGAGGGCCCCGTTTTCGTCCTGTGCGACCGCGCGAATGGCCTGACCTGTCCTTGTGAATTTCATAAAGACCCAGAAAAGGAGCATAATAAAGATGCCAAAGGTAAAGACGAACGCACGATCAAAGGAGACAAAGGTATCGAAGACAGGGATAGCAGGGTAATTCCAATAACTGACGATCCCCTTGAGTTCGTTCCCAAAGACGAGTTGATGGCCATTGATCATGACGACGGAGATCCCCAGGGTAAGGAGAAACGTATTCATCACCCACTGCGCTCGACTCCTCTGACGCAATGGACGAAACACGATGAGTTCTGACACCACACCCACCAGACACCCTCCCAAAGCTGCCGCGAAGATTGCAACGAGAGGAGCCAGGGCTACCAACGTGGGGTTAGGGTTCTTTGTCGATAGTTCATGATTGGGGTTATGGTATAGTAAGCCACCAAGCTACCGGCCATGAAGATTTCACCCACGGCAAAATGGGCGATGTTCATCACGCCAAAGACCAAGGCGAGGCCCATGGCCATCAAAGCCCACATTCCTCCGGTCACAATCGTGTTGACGATGATATAGGGGCCTTTATCAATCGTGACTACGGCTGCCAAGGCAATTGTACCCAGGATCATCAAGCCCGCTGCCGATCGCAGAGCCGCGACGATACTGTTCACTGATGATCTTGCGAGAGAAGAATCCATCATGGGTTTGACTTTCCCTCCTTAAACTCCTAAGAAAACTTTCCTGACATGTTCGTTCTTGGCAAGATCAGAGCTTTTGCCCTGAAGAATAATCTTCCCTTTTTCAAGAATGTACCCCCGGTCTGTGACCTGAAGCGTCTTGATTGCATTCTGCTCCACAAGAAGGAGAGTGATTCCGTTCTTCTTTAAAACATCCAACGCCTTAAAAACATCTACGGTGAGTTGAGGTGCCAGTCCCAGAGAGGGTTCATCCACAAGAAGGAGGGCAGGGGTAGCCATCATTCCACGAGCAATGGCCAGCATCTTTCTCTCACCGCCACTCATGGTCCCCGCCAGTTGCTTCTGCCTTTCCCGAAGCCGAGGGAAAAGATTCAGAACGAATTCCAGGTTTTCCTTGATTTTCTTTTTTGTCTCGGACCGTGTAAGCTCCCATGGCAAGGTTCTCACGAACCGTCATCGCGGTGAAAAGATTGGCCTCTTCTGAGATGAAGCCGACACCCGTCTCACACACGCGATTGGCGAGCAGTCCGCCGATGGGTTTTCCCTGGAATAGGATGTCGCCCTTCTTGGGTGTCAAAAGACCTGCAATGGTCTTCAGCGTGGTGCTTTTCCCTGCGCCATTCGGCCCGATCAGACATACATATTCCCCCCTCTCAACCTGGAGGGATACGTTCCATAATATCTGGAGAAATCCATATCCTGAATCGAGATTCTTCAGTTCGAGTAACAAATGTGCCTCCCTACTTCAAATAACCACATAATGTTTGCTCTCTTTGCTGAGGCTTAGAACTCGGCACCAAGATAGGCTTTTTCAACGTCTGGATTTCGAGCCACCTCTTGGGTCGGACCTTCGGCGATCTTGTTTCCAAACTGAATGACCACTAGGCGGTCACAGAGATTCATGATGACTTGGACGATATGTTCCACCATAAGCACGGTTGTTCCCTTGTCACGGATCTTCCGGATGACGGTCATGAGATCCCTCAGATCTCCAAAGGTGAGACCCGCCGCCAACTCGTCGAGCAAGACGAACTTGGGCTGGCTTGCCAGGGCCCGGGCCAAATCGAGCCGCTTCAACTGGAGCGTATTGAGCATTTCACAGGGAGTATCCTCAGGCATTGGGAATTCGACGAATTCGAGTTGTGCCCTGGAATGTTTCACCGGGTCGCTTATCGGAGCATAGTGATTGCCGAAAATGGCTGCTGTCATCACATTTTCAAGAGCCGTCATCTTGGGAAAGGGCCTCGGGATTTGAAACGTCCTCGACAACCCCAGATGGCACATCTGTTCAGGAGGTAACCCCGTAGTTTCTTTGCCCATAAAATGGACCGATCCTGACGTGGGAGGATCGAGTCCGGCAATGGCATTGAGAAGCGTCGTCTTGCCAGCTCCATTGGGGCCGATCAGTCCAACAATCTCTCCCTCTTCAACGTGCATGGAGACTTGGTTCACGGCTACCAATCCACCAAAACGCTTGGTCACTTCTCTCGTTTCAATCACGTTCATTTGGAATTTACCCAGCTTGAAAATAAGGGAAAGCTCTTACTGCCTCTCAGGATTGAAGGCACCTTTTATCATAAACAAAATGTCAATTGAGGCCCTAAAAAAACACGGTCGATCATTCGGAGTACTCTCCAGGCCGGACACTCCAATTAACTTATCCCGAGCAACTTTTTCGCCTTTTTGACTGCCTCTCCGGCATCCTCCGCATAGGCGTCCGCTCCAATTCGGTCCGCCCACCGCTGCGTCACCGGTGCTCCTCCCACCATCGTCTTGTACTTGCCTTTCCAGCCCTTGTTCTTCAAGGCTGCCTCTAACTTCCTCTGCCCCTCCATGGTGGTGGTTAAAAGAGCACTCGTCCCAATAATATCCGCCCCTACCTCCTCCGCCTTCTCAATAAACGTATCCGTCGGTATGTCTCGGCCCAGATCGTAAACCTCAAACCCATTCGCCTTCAGCAGGGAAACCACAATCGTCTTCCCAACTCTTTCCCATTACCAACCCCCCTTTACTCTTTATCCTTAGGGGTAACTGGGTTATACTGACAACTTTGCTAAACCCCCAATCCATGACTCTTTAGTCGTGTGTAACTAATCTTTTGTGACATTACCCCCCACTACATACGGTTTATGGTTGCGCGAATCTAATACGCGTAGCAGCTACGGCGCGGACGATTACCTCGACTGGCAGCTCGGCTGGCGCGGACGTGTGCAGTACCTGGTCGGCATCCAGCATCCCGGAACGGGTCTCGGCAACAAGGGTATCGAGGCGGACAACAGCGAATTCACCGCCACCGATGAGCCCGTACTCGGATCCCAAGGTCTGGAACATGACCTTTGTCGGCCCGGGTGATTTCGCGCTGGACGAAAGACACCGGGCGACGGCTCCCCTGGAATCTACCTTCGGCGCGCCACCCGTGGTTCGGTCAACAACGCGATTGTCACCAACTTCGGATACCCCGGCGTGATGATCCGCGATGCCCAAACGCAGGCGGAACTGGCTGCCGGGCGCCTGTCGTTGAACGGCATCCTGATGTGGAACAACAACCGCCGACCCCCGCGATGCCGAACACCGTGGCCGCCAAGTGACGCAAAGCACCCCCGCGGGCACAGCCGCCGCCACCTACGCGGCCGATCCGGCCAACAACTTCATGGCGGCGGACCCCATGCTCACCCGCCCTTTGGAGTACAGCGATCCGGACTTCCGTCCCATCCCGGGTTCGCCGGCTCTGAGTCCCCGCTGGCACGTCCCTCCCGACGACGGTTTCTTCGACCAGTGGTCGGATTTCTGCGGCGCCTTCGGCGCCACCGACGACTGGATGGAGGAGTGGACCAGCTTCCTGCGCGACGTGGACATCGCCCCGGCGCAGTAACTCACTTCTCCGTTCCGGGGCCGGCCGTCCGGTTGGGCCCCGTTTCTATCCATGCGTTTTCCCACCGCTTTCCTCGCACTCGGCTTCTTC